>JBDVXK010000001.1:0-7174 GCA_039964455.1 Halieaceae bacterium
AGAATCCATAAATTTTCTTTCAGGCCCCGAGTTAGGCATGAAGTACATTCAAAATTGGTAAATTATGACAAGGGAAGTAAAGCCATCGAGCAAAGGCATCTAGTTGTTCGAACCTGAGGAATCAAGCCCAAACCAACAATACTTTTCCGGCTGCATTTGGCACAAAGCTGCTCCCTGAATAGCGTTTTATCGAAGATTTCTACGACCGCCTTGAGGTGAAAGCGGACATTTCCCGCCCCAGGGTCGACACAAGCCGTCTAATGTCCGCTTTCGCCTAACAGCGGACATAGGTCTATGCTTTAGATGCATATTGATGTGGGGGGCTTGTGAAGTGACAGAATACGAAGCATACGAGCTAGCTGCTCAATACATCCAGCTTTCTCACGAAATTGGCGAATCGAATCATTTTAGAATTCAGTTCTGGGTTGGCGTATCGTTTACGTTGCTCGGGTTAACCTACCTTGTGCCTGACCGTCTGACGCGCTCACTGACAGGCGTAATTCTACTGCTCTACTTAAGCTTCACCACATATGTTATGGCTGAGAATTACTATGACCTATCGACTGGCATTCAAGCGGCTCTGGACGCGCAGAGGATTGCTGAGAAAGCTAATATAGAGGTCCTTGTTGTGACTGAAAAAACAAGGAGTCAGCGAGACGATGACTTGATTTTTTGGCAGGGCGTGGGACAACTCTTCATACCTGGCCTTTTCTTGGCCGTTATCGTTTACCTTCCAGTAACGACCTTTAGGCAAAGAAGGGCTGCCAGTCAGTAATGGGGCCTCTATGAGGTGAAATCGGACACAAACCAGCCGTTGGAGTATACCTACTCACCGAGAAGCGTATGTTGCCGCATCATTTTCCATCGCCGATCAGTATCTCTTCTAAGAAGGCTGCTTCCCTGCGATAGTAAAACAGTTGATTGTGCAGCTTACGCCAGCCGTGACCCTCGTCAGGGATGCGAATGAAGTCAGCCCTAATGCCGTTATCGCGGAGTATCTCGACCATCACTTCGGTTTCATAGATGTCGATGCGGGGGTCCATCACTCCGTGAGAGAAGAGCACCGGCACCTGAATCTGGTTCGCTTGGCGGATTGGTGAGTTGACGCGATAGAATTCCCGCCAATGCTTCTCGGTTATGTCACCGTACTCGATCCGGTCGGAGGCTTTTAGGGCTGGCGATGCAACTTCCAGAGCAGTGATCCAGTCAGCTACGCCGAACAGCGATACACCAGCATCGAAAGCTTTGGGGTAAGCAGCCAGCACTGCATTGACCATATAACCACCGTATGATCCACCTAGCACCGCGGCGCGAGACGCATCGATGCGAGGGTCATCTTTCAGGTAGGCAAGCATATCGACAAGATCTCGCACTGAGTCTAGCCGGTTTTCACGGTCATCAAGTGTCAAGTAGGTGCGTCCAAAGCCGGAGGAGCCGCGCACATTCGGCTGAAAAACCGCAATGCCTCTGCCAAGCAGGTATTGAACCGTCGGAGACCAGCTGGCATCGGACTGTGATACTGGCCCACCGTGGACATCAAAGACAACAGGTGCCCGTACCTCGCCTTGTAGCGAAGTCGCATCGGGCAAATATAGCAGGCCTTGTAGTTCCACACCATCATGCGCTGCGATATGAATGCTTTCAGGTCGGATAAGACGGTCTGGGGCCAGGCCGGCTAAGTTAGAGCGGAAGACATTTAACTTAGAGCCTTCTTCTAGATCGATCAGGTAAACGTCGCCCGGCGTACGCCAGCCATTGACTCCGACGGACAAGCGGTTAGTATCTGAGCCGCAGGACAATCTATATACGCCCTCTGGCAATTCAATTTCGGAGACCATGGCGCTGTTGGCGAGATCTCGAATTTTCACCTGATGAAAACCGTCGCGGTTGACCGTCCAAACCAGATGACTACCGCCGATGCCGCACAGTTCCACCGAAGATACGTCGGCGTCGGTTTCAGCGATCACCCGGCTCTCACCGGAGTCAACGTCATAATATTCGACCGCGGTAAACTCTCTGTCGCGATTGGTCGCGTAGTAGAAACCGGTGCTGTCGGGTACCCAGGAAAAGCCTGCGTCACCATGGTTGGCTCTGGGGTTGGGTGCGGAAAGAGTTTTAATTCTACCGTTAGCAAGTTCGAGTAGGTAAAGGTTGTCGCTATCTTCACCAACGGCCTCTGTAATAAGCGAATAGCGCACATCCGGACTAACGGAACGAGCGAAATAGCCGAAAGTGCCTTTATAGATTAACTTGGCATCACCCTTGAGATCACCTCGCCAGATATCGAAATCAAGCCCGTTGCGTTGTGTCGAGGAAAATACGAACTCACCTTGGCCAGCGAAATCACCAAAGATGCGAAACGCGCCCTCAGAAGCAGGTAGGACGATCGCTTCTTCGGTTCCGTCGGTGCTAATTCGAAAGAACGCTAGCTGCTCGTCTCCATTGTTGTCTGCTCCGTAAATTAGTCCGGAGCCGTCCGGAAGCCAGCGAAAGAAGGTGATTCCGGATCCAAAGGTGAGACGCTTGGCCTGACCTCCCAGCGACGGCATAACCCAGAGTTGAGGTTCGCCAGTGATCGACCAGGAAAATGCAATATTGTCGCCACGGGGCGATATCGAGGCTTCCCGAGCACCTGAGGCCATGAGATAGCGTGCGATGTTGGACGGCTCTTCGCCGGCGACGCCGACTCTAACTGCTTCCCCTGTAGGCTCCACCGCCATAATTTCCAGATTGGCACCGCCCTGGCCGCCGAACTTGGTGGTACTTTCTTCCTCCTGGGCCATAACCACAGTCGAGAAAACAGCCAGCAGGCCGACTACTGCAGTCTTGCACTTGATAACGTGTACCTCCGGTATCTGTCGGCGGGAATGAAAAGAATAGCCCAACGAGAGCTGTGTGCCTATGACGAGCTATAAAAAGGATTAGAAAAAAAGAGATAAGGGAAATCCAGTAAGAAATGGTCGTCACCAAAGCGATAGTCCCGCCGAACAGTCTAAAGAGGTCACAACGGCCCGTTAGACACAACAAGGCAGGCCTGATAGCGGACAACGGCAGCTGTGAGGTGAAGGCGGACATTACCCAGTCAGGGCCGAATCACCCCTCTAACGTCCGCTTTCGCCTAAGAGTGGACAGTTGACGCAAGTCAATGTGACCATGGTGCCGCCGTACCATATTGGTGCGTATTACATAAGCCCATTTGGAGATAAGCATGAAGAGAGTTGTATTGGCCGCTGCACTCGCAGCAAGCATTCCGGCATACGCGGGCGACTGTAAGTTCGAGGCCGACGGTGTCTGGCATACGGTTGAAGTCTTCGGCGGCCAGGGCAGTGGAAGTTGCCTGACCACCGTAGAACAGGACGGGCAGATCACTGGCTTGACCTGCGACTTCGCTGAAGTGGTGCTCCGCCCGTCCTCGCTCGTCACTCAGAACGAAGACTGCACGTACGGGGTGGAACTGACGTACGGCGTACCGATAATCGGACAGGTGGTTGGAATGTATCTGTACAACGCTCGGGTCAGCCTCGATGGAAGCACGATGCTCGGACTCGGGTCCGCTATCTGGAATGGCGGCGAGAACTATAAGGCCCCCCGGACTTGGATCAAGGTAGGTAAGTGAAAGACTTGGACTAAACGCTGGCTACAAACCAGACATAAAGAAATGCCCCGAGCTCGACCGCTTTGAGGTGAAAGCGGACATTACCCTGTAGGCCCAAATCAGCCCCAGTAATGTCCGCTTTCGCCTAAAAGCAGACATCGGTCTATGCTTAAAGGGATATCCCAATACGAGGATCAATTGTGACGGAAGGCGAAGCAATACAGGCAGCGCAAGCCACTTGGGCGAACGTAATCACGATGTCTACAGTAGAAATAACCCTGCTCTCAGGATATATCATCGTGGCTTATCTCGCAGGCAAGGAACTAGAAAGATCACAAGTTGTTATCGTCAATACACTCTACTTGCTTCTCTCCCTTTTTGTTCTGTCGGGAATCTACACCCTCGCTCGCAGGGCGACTGAGCTGGCCGAACTCTCCATTGACCTTTCAGAATATAGAGAGCTGGGGCCACAAATATGGCTCCCTTATGGTGTCGTCGTAATATTTGTATTCTGTATTGCAGCTAGCATGAAATTTATGTGGGATATCCGACACCGGAAAGACGAATGACCGCTTTGAGGTGAAAGCGGACATTATCCGCCCCAGGGCCGAATCAGGCCCTCTAACGTCCGCTTTCGCCTAATAGCGGACATCGGTCTATTCTGTATTGAAATTTCAATACTAGGGGTATGAGTTATGAATGAAGCAGAATTGATTGAAGCAACGACTAGTTACATGGCGAACGCTCAAAGCGCAGGCACCAATCTCGTCACATTTCTTTTCGCGTACATCACTGCCGCCTATCTCGTGGGAGATAAATTGACTCGCGTGCAACTCTGGATAGTGTCCGTCCTGTATACATGCAGCATGTGTATGTCGTTTGTCGGCATATACGGAAATATGGCGAGGGCGAGGGACTATTCTCACCAGCTTCATGAACTACACCCTGAACGAACCTATTTTATGGGTGATGGAAATTTTTGGTTTTTTATAATTGTGTCATTTTCCATTCTTGCTGCTAGTCACTACTTCATGTGGAGTGTCAGACACCCGAAAACCTAATGACCGCTTTGAGGTGATAGCGGACATTACCCGACTCGGGGCCTAATCAGGCCCTCTAACGTCCTCTTTCGCCTAATAGCCGACATCGGTCTATTCTTGCTTGAAGCTTAAATAATATGGGACTAGAACAATGAATTGGGATGCCGTTGGCGCCATCGCGGAAGTGATAGGCGCTGTTGCTGTAATAATCACATTGGCTTACTTGGCTGTACAGATCCGACAAAATAGCCGTTTACTTGAATCAAATTTGGTGGAGTCGCATGTTAATGCGGCTAATGAGGTTTCGAAAATCCTTGCATCTGAGTCTGGTGCAGCAAATATATTCTGGGATGGATTGGAGAACACAAGGACTAGTTTAACTCTTGAAAATCGCAGGCGATTCGATGCGCTGCTTTTTCTATTTGTAACTAGCGGCTATCAAGCATTTCGCCAGAATGATGAAGCCGCTTTGACAAGAGCAGACTGGATACTTCAATTCCCAGGATTCAGAGACTGGTGGAGTGAGTATGCCGGTACGTATCCAAATGATTTCAGAGAGTATATTGCGACCAGAACGAATTTGGCATGATATCCGCTTTCGCCTAATAGCGGACATCGGTCTATCCTGATTAATCAACAATAATTGGGAGATAGTAAAATGACCGAATACGAACTGCTTGACCTCGTTGCGAGCGGAACAGATCAAATGGCTGATATGTTTTCCTTATATTTGACGGTACTGTCTGCTTATCTCCTCGTAGCCTATATAGCGGGCAGCAAGCTCACCGCACTCCAATTTGGTGGCGTTACATCTTTATTTATTTTCGCATCTTCTGGACAGGCTTTAGGTATATATCAGAATGGCATTCACATTGGAGAGTTGTATCAAAAAAAGCAGGAGCTATCGGCGCTAACCCCCTATGAGTCGCAATATGTCGCGAATACAAATGTGTGGGTCGTGGCGATGGTAGTGGCGATAGTGATTTCCGTATTCTTTATGCTGCAGGTCAGGCGTGCAAAGGCAGAATGACCGCTTTCGCCTATTTGCGGCCCCTGTTCTATGCCAACTAGACCTCCAAGCGACAGGAAATATATACAATGAATGAGCATGAATTCTACACTCTAGGCTATGCAAGCATGCAGACACTTCAGACCGAAGAAGCCACGTTCCTGACCCTACTATTCGGGTATCTGCTAGCCGCCCACTTTATGGCGAGGCAGGTTTCAAAAGTTCAGCTGGTTATTTTCAATTCAATCTATGTATTTCTTATGACGGGTCTCTGCTTCAATATATGGCTCCATTGGAGCGCAACCTTGTACTGGTTTAACGAGCCAGGCGTGCCCACTCCTTTCGATAGCGGCACAGACCCACAGACTCATATGATGGTACAGGTGCTAATGCACTTTGCCATGTTTGTTGGTTCGCTGTATTTCATGTGGAGCGTCCGACGAGGCAAGGCAGAGTGACCACTTTGAGGCGATAGCGGAAGTTTCTCCTATCTAGCCCAGTTCCGAGCCTCTAATGTCCGCTTTCGCCTATTAGGTGTCTGTCTAACATAGCCCCAATCGCGCCCCGCTGGGGCTGGACGACTGGAGGTTCAATATGGGCCATTGACTAGAATCAATAACCGAAACCTGATTAGTGACAAACTACGCTTCATGAGTAAATGGCTTCAACACTTATTTATTGCGTCTATGGCTCTTAGCGCTCTACTTGTTGGGTGTGCTGCTGTCGATACGGTACGCGAAGCTCCCGAGAGTGCTGGCGAGCAACAGTACTTTGAAGAAGGTTATGAGCGAACTGTCGAGGCTGTAGCAGAAACGCTCCCTCTATTAGGGCTAGAGGGCATTGAGCGCCAATCCACACGGCCTGGTACCACGGTATTCATTGGGACTCATGAAAGCACTATTGCTAGCTGGGGAGAGATAGTTCGAGTCATCGTTACTGAGCTAGGTACTAAGAGAGTGAGTGTTAGGGTTCACTGGAGAAGTTATTTCCGAGACGGCCTTATTACCTCCGCGCCTGATTGGGTGGAGGAGGTCTTCGAGGGAATCAGCGAGGCGCTCAATTGACCCCTCGGCCAACGATGGAATCCTCGAATTTTCGGCTTGCCAGCCAACTGAAAGCTCGACGTTCGCTTCGAGGTGATAGCGGACATAACCCGACCCAGGGCCGAACCTGGCCCTCTAACGTCCGCTTTCGCCTACCATCCTACATCGATCTATCACAATTCGATGATGTAATATAAATCGTCTGAAAAACAATAAGAACGAGGGAGCACACATGACGAATGATGTTGCCATAGGCTACCTACTATCGTTGGCTGAGATCGCTGGTGTATTTATAGCATTCGGTGTGTTGATAGGCGCTTTACATAAAAATGTTGGGACAAGCCCTCAAAGACAAGCATCTGCGGCCGCCGCCTGCCTTATAGGTACACTTACCTTGCTGGCTTGTCTTTTGCCTTTACTGTTGCAAGCTTTTGGCGTTGCTCAAATATGGCTTTACTCCAGTATGGCCTTCTTACTACTCATTGGC
>JBDVXK010000002.1:0-41252 GCA_039964455.1 Halieaceae bacterium
GTCCGCTTTCGCCTAATAGCGGCCTGTTGGTGTACTCTTATATTAAATCTGATTTTCAGGGGACCGCAGAATGACTCTCGAGCAATTTGGCAACCTGGGTGAGGCAATAGGCGGAATTGCTGTTGTTATCTCACTTTTGGCCTTGGCGATTCAGCTTAGACAAAACACAAAAGCGGTAAGAGCCGAATCGGCCAGGGCAGCTGAGTCAGAGTGGGCTACCATGAATATTGAGTGGGCCAATCACTTCCCAAGGGAACTCGGTGTTCAAGTATTCACTGCAACCAATCTGGATGAGCTAACTCCACAGGAAGCTCTGCAGTGTCAGACGCTTTTCCGTGCAATGTGGCATCAGCTCACTAGTGAGTACTACCTGTGGCGCAAGGGTCTGCATGACGAGGAGATTTGGGAACGCAGAGTAGTCTTTTTTCGGGGGTTTATTGAACCTCCTCTTGTTCGACATTTTTTTGAAGAAGAAAGGCGCACGTATTTGGACCCGAATCTATATCGCGAAATCATGGATGCCAGAGTGCCTGATGCACACTAAAGTTCCTGCGATGAAGAAATCTAGCTAAGACCTGAAAAACTCAATGCCCGCCTTGAGGTGAAAGCGGACATTTCTCATCCCTGATACTCCTAATGACCACCTTCGCCTTATAGCGTAAGTATTTGCTATGCTGCAGTAATGTTCGCTCACCACCGCTCGGTCGGACACTCGAAGACATCACCCCCAATGCTGAATCTGATTAGGAGCAAAATGTGAATCGGCTATTTTCATATATTTTCGCCTGCTTACTCGCCGCTAGTAGCGCGCACGCAAGCCTTGAGGCTAAGGTCTGGCCATCTACAGACAAAGCGAAGCAATTTGTTAAGGACAATATTGTTATCGGTATGCTGGCGAGTCCCTACGGCACTGGCTGGACAAAAAACCAGCAATTACTTACGTATTTTCAAGAAGCCCGAGATGCTGGTATCACCGGACATGCCATGACTCTGGCCGCCGCCTCCCATAATTGGGATGAACTCCTGCGTCAGCACCACGCCACTCGCGCGGCAATGGCTGAGGAGTCGGACAAGTACATTTTTGTACGCACCACTCGCGACATCGAAGCCGCACATATACAAGGTAAGACAGCGGTTATCTGGAATTCACAGACAAGTACGATTCTTGAGGAAGACCTGTCGAGGATGTCCACGCTCAAGGATATGGGCATCGCCAGTATGATCCTGGCCTATAACGACCGTTTTAGAACAGGTTCCGGATCGCTGGCTGCCTACAATGGTATGGACGACGGACTTACAGACTGGGGCCGTGCTGTTGCCGATGAAATGGTGAAGTTTGGAATCATCCTCGATCTAAGCCATACCGGATCGCAGACAGCTGCGGATGCGATGAGCCATATGGAGGAGAATCACCCAGGTGTGCCCTTTGTATTTACCCACTCGCTACCAGCTGGCTTGTATAAAGGCGAGAAAGACGCAACTGAGAAAGGGTGCTACAGGAACATATCGGATGAAGAGGCACTGCGCGCTGCCAAAAGTGGCGGTTATGTTTCACCTACTTTCACCGAGTGGATGGTAGACGGCATCTGGCCCGAAGATCTTTCACCCAAGCATGCCGCTGACATGATTGACTACTATGTCAAACTGGTTGGTGTCGATCATGTTGGCATTGCAACTGATGACATGTTCGATGTGTCACTCGTCGTAGACTTCGCCAAAAAGAATGCCAGCATGTATAACGATGGCGGCTATATGATCAATGCCTTCAACAAAGGCGCAGATGACTCCGCGCCCTTGGCCAGGATACTACCTGCAGTGACAGATGAGCTTTGGAAACGCGGCTACTCGAATGACGACCTGGCCAAAATCTATGGCGGAAACAAAATGCGGGTATACCAGCAAGTTTGGGAAGGTGTACCCGAGGGGCAATGGGATAAACAGTATGTGGAGCGCGTCAAACTCCGCAAACAGTTGCGTGATAGTTATCAGTCCCGTTAACGGAAGCCTTCCCGAGTACGCTATGTAGGTAATTTTGTGCACATTGTCCTGCATCTCACTGAAGGCGAACTATCATGAACATTGCCTCTCGCAAGCTTACCGAGGCCGACCTCGAACAGATGAAGACGCTGCTCTTCAACGAGGGTCCGAACGAGTGGAATTATCTTACTGAAGAAAGTGTGAATGAGCAGCTTACGCTGATCCGAGAGGGACAAGCCTTGGCAGTCGTTGCCGAGGATAACGAAATAATGGGCTTTGCTGTTCTAATTTTCGGTAGTGCATGTCCTGAGAAACTGAGCAGTTACCAGAGTCTGGACGAAATCGCATACATCAACGACGTCGTCGTGAGTCAGAGGCTCTCCGGACAGGGCGTCGGGACAAAACTGCTACTGAAGTGCTCTTCAATCGCTAAGGATAAGAACTTCAACGCTGTTTATATCGAGCGTCACGAAGAAAATTTGGCATCCGCTGGCATGATGAGAAAGGCAGGGTTTGAGCTGGTAGAAACGACTTACGACCCCGCCAAGCGATTTTCCGGATCGCGAAACACATCTATTCTCATGAAGCGACCCTAAGGCCGCTGTAGGTCGATTTCCCCAGCGAAAAGTCGGATGGCATCAGCGCGCGGCGAAGGCCTGCCGCACGTCATCAGGCACGCGGGTAGGCTTGCGCGTGGAGTAATCCATGTGTACCAGCACTGCCCTACCCTGCATGGTCTGTCGACCACCCTGTGACATACTGGCCTTGAATGTAATGGACGTGTTGCCGATCGTCATGTCCACCATCTTGGCGATGACGTCTTCACCATAGAAAGTTTCCCCAACAAAGTCGATATTAGTAGACGCCAGTATCCAGCGCTTCTCCGTACCGGGGTTGGACGCCATAACGGACTCCAGGTAACGCACCCGCAAGATCTCGAACCATGCCGTAATCGTAACGTTGCTGATATGTCCCATCGCATCGGTTTCATACATGCGCGGGGTGATAGTAACGGTGAAATCCTGCAATTCTGCTCTCCCAGGTAATAACGGATGCGCGCAGCATAAGGCAGCTATCCGACATAAAAAAAGGGCTACGATTTCTCGTAACCCTTTGATTTTATTGGTGGAGCTAAGCGGGATCGAACCGCTGACCTCAACACTGCCAGTGTTGCGCTCTCCCAGCTGAGCTATAGCCCCAAATTCTTCATAACGTGCTGATAAATAAGCGTTTTATTTGCTTAACTATCTGTACGAAGGGGCGCATTTTAGAGTCAGCAGTGATGACTGTCAAGGCGATGCCCGTGTGCTAAGCTTTTGCTTCTTAATAAGCTCACAAAGACAGGAAGCGTCTAATGTTGGGAAAAGTGGTTCTGTGGATTTCCGCCTTCAGTTTTATCAGCTACGGGGTCACCTGTTTCTTCTCACCTGACGTGCCGGCAGCGTATGCGGGCCTCACCATAACCAACGGCGATGCCTTCGCAGAATTAGGCGCAATGTACGGCGGGTTACAAGCCGGTGTGGGACTATTTTGTTTGCTGGCGGCATTGCGAGACGAGTACTACCGCCCTGCCCTGCTGCTGCTGGTTATGGCCATTGGTTTGCTCGCGCTGGGCAGGTTGTACTCCACCCTTACAGGAACCGAGGCCGTTGGCTTTTATACCTATGGTGCACTGGGGTATGAAACGGTCACTGCCATACTCGCAGCCATCGCTTTCAAGCTCTCGGCCAAGCCAGCTTAATATTCAAGGCACAGCAGGATCTAAACAGGCAAGCTAATACTGTAAAACCCACTATCAGGAGTTCGACAATCATGACTTCATTCGATACTGCCACCGCTTTCTTTCACGCCTGCGAAGGTCTTCAGGGTTGGGCTGGCTGCCAGGACTACGTTGCAGACGCGGCACCGTTCAGCGCCCAAAGCGAAGCCATTGCAGACCTGACAACGGTGGAACAGTATTGCGAATGGATGGCAGGCACGGGAAACGGCCCCCTGCTGGGCTGCAAATACGATGTACATGCCGCGGCCTGGGACGAAGAGAATCAAACCGCATTATTCTTCGCCACATTTATCGCCAGTCACGACAACGAAGGTGGCCCTGTTCCCCCTACAGGCAGGCAGACTCACAGCCACTACGTGTATTCAGTCACAATGAATGCACACGGAAAGGTCAGCAGCATGACTAAAATCTGGAACGCGCCCTGGGCGATGCGTGAGTTGGGATGGGGCTGAGCCTGCTCCCGGTATATGAGCCCTCTCCATAAGCCCTCTCCACATCAGCTATGCCCGATAGACTGGCAATAGACAAAAGTTGCTCTAGTTAGACCCCAAACGCCTCGAAAACTATCACTGTAAAAACCTTCGCAGCTGTCACCTTGGTGACAGCCAGCGAACCGGTCGCTTCGGTATATTACGCCGCAGAATTCAGGGATAGTGAAATAACCACCGTATAAGAGGCTCGTAATGCGTAAACTGAAGTCAAACAAAACCCTTCTTGCTCTAGCTACTGCCGCTGCAATCGGCAGCACCAATGCCGCCGCCCAGCTCGAAGAAGTCGTGGTAGTCGCCCAGAAGCGCGCTGAAAACTTGCAGGACACCGTGATCGCTATAACCGCGGTGAGCGGCGACCTGATGGACGACCTGAACATCAGTAATAGCTCCGACTACGAGGCCATTGTTCCCTCACTTTCGATTCGTAACAGCCCCGCGCGTTTGTTTATACGCGGCGTTGGTCGCATAACGGGCAGCCTGGGCACCGACCCCGGCGTGGCCATCTATATTGACCAGGCCTATACGCCCTCCTTCACGGTACTTAATCGGGCCAACTCCTTAACAACCGAGCGGGTAGAAGTGCTGCGTGGACCACAGGGCACGCTGTTTGGTCGCAACGCCACTGGTGGCGCGCTTAACGTCACCTCCCTGAAGCCAACAGAAGAGTTTGAAAACCACGTTCGCGGCAAGGTTGGCAACTATGGCCAGCAGGACTGGGGCGCCTCTTCCTCGGGCCCGATCACCGACGATCTGGGCTACCGTGTCTACGCCTATGGCAACAAGCGCGACGGCTATATAGACAACAAGGGCGGTGATGACATCTGGGACCAGGACAGCACCGGCTACGGCGCGCAGTTCGACTGGGACATCAGCGATCGCGTCAACCTCTGGGTAAGTTACGCCAGTGACAAAGAGGATTACCTCAACGCAGGTATCGACTTTGGCGGCTATCTGATAACACCTTACGACACAGAGACATTTTCCTCGACGGACTTGTTCATAGACGAAGCTTTCCAATGGGATCGGGAAAACCCAGCGGTCAAGGATCCTTACAAGGTTGACCTGAATGATCCCCTGGATATTGAGACCGATAAGGATCACAAGTTTGTAACACACCTTACCTGGGATCTGGACAACGTCACCGTTAAGTACATTGGCACTTATTCAGAAAATGCTACTGACCTGCTTCAGGGCGACCTTGGCTACACCTCGCGCCCAGACAACAGAATTGTGGAATCTACCCAAACCAGTAGCGAACGCTACAGCCACGAGGTTCAGGTGCTTTCGGCAACAGACAGTGCTTTCCAGTGGGTGGGTGGCTTCTATTACCTCAATGAAGACCTAACCCAGACCTACTTTATCGAGAGCCTGGAAGCCGAATACCTGGAGAGCACCATTCCCCTTAATGGCAGCATCCCTTCTTTTGATCCTCGTGACATTCGTCCCAACGATGGGCGGCAGCACTATTTTCAAAACGGTGAGCTCGAAGCGGAATCCATGGCTTTTTACTTTGATGGCAACTACACCTTCAACGAACAGTGGAAGTTAACCGCAGGCATTCGCTATTCAGAAGATGATAAAGAGGGCTTTGAGGAGCAGAATATTGTTATCGACACTAACATATTCGGCATAAGCTATCCCGCCTTTGGTTTTCCAGAAACCTGCTGTGGCTGGATTATTGCCGACAAGGAATTCAATAACCGCAAAACAGAAGACGACTGGAGCAACGTTTCTGGCCGCGTGGTTCTGGATTACGTTCCCACCGACGACCACATGATCTACGCCAGCATAGCTACCGGCTACAAGTCAGGGGGTTTCCGCCTTGGTACGCTGCAGGATAACCCGAGCTTTGACGAGGAGAACCTGCTGTCATATGAAGTGGGTTATAAGGGCACAATTAACGAAACCCTTCAAATCAATGCTGCCGCTTACTTCTATGATTATGAAGACATGCAAGTGTTGGTCGACATCGTCGACGAGGCTACCGGCCTACCCGTTGCAGAAGTAGTAAACGCGCCAGAAGCGGAAGTGAAAGGCTTGGAAGTCGAAGCCATCTGGCTGGCTACTGAGAACCTCATGCTGATGGCAAACTACAGCTATATTGATGGTGAATACACCGACTTCTGCTGCGCGGTTGATACGCTTGAAGACCCTGATGGTGCTGAGCAGGATCTCTCCGGCAACCCGCTGATTCAGGCGCCAGAAAACAAGCTCTACTTTAATGCGAACTACTCATTGCTGACCGATTCTTTCGGCGAGTTTGTGTTCTCCGGAAGCTACACCTGGGTAGATGAGCGTCAATACGACGTGTTCAATTCTGACCTGACCCGAGCTGATGACTACTATCGGGTTGACGCGCTGGTTACATGGTACAGCCAGTCCGAGAATCTGCGCGTGATTCTCAGCGGCAAGAACCTTACCGAGGAAGAAACCTGGACTACCCTGGACAGAACCACTTCTACCGGCGGCCTTACTGGCGCGATTGGTGAGCCCCGCACCTATGGTCTGGAAGTGCAGTTTGACTTCTAACTGATATTGCGGATACTCGCTCCATGCATCAGTTAACAGGCCTAGACGCCTCATTTCTCTACATGGAAACGCCCAACGCCCCGATGCACATATCGGGGCTGGCGATTTACGATCAATCCACCGCACCAAATGGCACCGTCAGGTTCAAGGACATAATCGCGCATTTCAACGAGCGCGTTCGCCCCATACCCACCATGACCAGACGGCTGGTAGAAGTTCCCTTTGCATTGGACCACCCCTACTGGGTCTCCGATGGCGACTTCGACCCTGAATTCCACGTGCGCCATATCGCTCTGCCCAAGCCAGGCGACTGGCGGCAACTCTGCATTCTGATCTCCAGGCTGCATGCCCGGCCTCTGGATCGGTCACGGCCACTGTGGGAAGTGTATGTAATAGAGGGTTTGGATAACGTTCAGAACCTGCCCAAGGGCAGCTTCGCTGTATTTTCCAAAACCCACCATGCCGCCATCGATGGTAGCTCTGGCGTTGAAATTACCGCGGCAACCCATGACTTAACGCCTGATTACAGCGCGCCCAAGTCACCCGCCGTTATCAAAGTCGACAACACGCCTTCCACGCCTGAACTGCTGTTCCGAGCGCAACTGAACAATATCCGTAAACCGTTTCACTTTTTGAGCGTGGCACGCAACACAGTGCCCGGCATGGCGAAAGCGTGGAGTCAGCTGCGCAAAGGCGAGCTTCACAATATCAAGGAAGTCCCTCGTACACGCTTTAACGGCAGGGTTTCACCACACCGTGTGTTCGATGCTGTCGATTTCAGCCTCGCCGACGTTAAGGCGATCAAGAACTCTGTCCCTGGCGCAACGGTCAACGATGCGGCTATAACCATAGTCGGTGGCGCACTGCGGAAGTATCTGGAGCATCACGGCGAATTGCCTGAGGTGTCGCTGGCAGCGATGGCTCCTGTCAATGTACGCAGCGAGAACGAAAAAGGTACCGGTGGCAATATTGTTTCTACCATGACAGTACAGGTGCGCAGTGATATCGCGGACCCCATGGAGCGTTTGCTGGCCGTGCACGAAGGCACACGTGAAGCGAAGGAGTACAACAACGCGATTGGCGCGAAGGCCATGACCGACTACACGCAGTTCATTCCATCCATGCTAACAGCGCAGGCGGCACGGCTTGCCAGCCAATGGGGCCTGATAAGCGCGATGAAGCCCAACTTCAACTGCGTGATCACCAATGTGCCCGGACCACAAATTCCGCTGTATACCATGGGCGCGAAAATGGTCGCCAATTACGGCACCGGGCCCGTGCAAGACGGGTTGGGCCTGTTCCACGTGATAGGCAGCTACTGTGGCGAAATGTCTGTTTCTGCTACTGCCTGCAGAGACATGATGCCCGACCCCGGCTTTTACAGGCAGTGCATCATAGACAGCTTCGAGGAACTTAAAGCGGCCTCGGTAGATCTCGCCGCGTGAAACCTCCCCACTGGCTCCTCGCCCTGACTGACGCTCCACGCGCATTGGTCGATGCCAGTTTGTTACAGATTGCCAGCCCCTTGTTACAGCGTCTGCCTGCCGGTAGCGGTCAAGCCGTTATGGTCATTCCGGGCTTCATGGGCGACGACCGCGGCAACATGCCATTGATTCGCTTCTTGCAAAAGTTGGGTTACAACGCTTCTGGCTGGGGCCAGGGCCGCAACCTCGGCCCAAGTCGATTCTCAGAGGAGAACCTTCGCACAGAGCTTTCCGCCCTTGCCGGATCCAGTGGCGGTCCTGTCACCTTGGTTGGGCACTCACTGGGCGGCATCTATGCGCGGGAAATTGCTCGCATGGAGCCAGAGAATATTCGCCAGGTGATTACGCTGGGCAGCCCATTTGGATCCGGGCGGGATACCGGGTCACACGCGTCGCGGATGTACAAGCGCCTCAATCCGTCCACTGACCCAAGGGATGAAGATGCGCTGCTCAACGTGCCGCCGCCAGTTCGCACCACCGCTATCTACACCAGGGCCGATGGTGTTGTTAACTGGCGCACGTCTGTGCAGGACGGCAATCACGGACACGTTCACAATATCGAGGTGCTAGGCAGTCACATAGGACTAAACCTGAACGCTGCTGTTTGGTACTGGGTTGCGAAGAAACTCGCCGAGGCCTGACTAGCTCACCGGAAACATCAGTGAGCGACCAGCGGCATAGGCTAAATCTGCTCTACGTGGGCATGTTGATGATTAATACACGTCCCACCATCAACCGGAATCACCGCACCATGGGTGTAGGCCCCTGCCATTGAACTCAAGTAGATAGCAATGCCTGCCATCTCTTCGTCTTTTCCTATGCGGCCCAGCAAACTGTTCTGCTCAATTTCCTCGCGCGCATTTTCGAAAACATGATCAGTCATACGGCTGGGAAAGAAGCCCGGCGCGATCGCATTTACAGTGATATCTTTGGGCCCGAGTTGCACAGCAAGGTGCCGGGTAAGGTGATGGACGGCTGCTTTACTCGCCGTATAGGCATAGTTACCAAAGCCATGCACCGTCGGGATATGCAGGCCTTCCATGGAGCCCAGGTTAATCACCCTGGCGGGATCATCAGGGCTGGCAGACTTTTCCAGCAAAGGTGTCAGATCCCTTGTCAGGCAGAATACAGCGCTCACGTTAAGAGACATCACCTTGTCAAAGGCCTTTTGCGGATACTGCGCATAAGGCTCACCCCAGGCTGTGCCGGCATTGTTAACAAGGATATCCAGACGCCCGGCTTGTTCCGTCAGGCTGGTAACAAGCGAGGCGCGTGACGCCTCGTCAGCAACATCGGCCGGTAGCGCGATGCAATTGCCATATTGTGCAAGCTCAGCCGCCGCTTGTTCACAGGCTTCGGCTTTGCGGGCACTGATGTAGACGGTAGCCCCGGCCTGCAAAAGGCCCTGACTAATCATCAAGCCAATGCCCCGCGAGCCACCGGTGACCAGTGCGACTTTCCCTTCCAGCGAAAACAGGCGATTGATGTCGAGGCTATTTGTCATGGGACTTCCTTGGTCAGCGAGAATCAGGTTTGCGAATATACCGTGCGCAAGTACTCTCTCACAACGCGCGCATCGTTTTTATTTATTCGTCCTGCTCCCTCGTGCTCACTCAACATTCCCTCGAACGCTTTGTGACCAATGGACTCTAGCGTTGCCAACGGCCCTGTCGCCAGGTGGGTTCCAACAGTCCAGGCCATGTCGACGTTCTTTGCCTCAGTGACACCCTTGGCAGCAATCAAAACAGCAGACGATATCAGCGTTGTCAGCAACCCATTCTCGGCCAGCGGCAGCGACGCTTCTCGGGTCTGGAAATCCGAAGCCTGATAGGCTGGCTCTGGATACTGGTAGAAACCCGCCCCCGACTTGATTCCCAGTTGTCCCTCATCCATATAGGGCTTTAGCAAGGCCAGAACAGCGGGCTGTAATTGTTGCCGATAGGCGTCGGGCTTTGATTGCTGCCAGCTGTCATGAATAACATTCAGGCCAAACAGGTCCATCATCCCAAAGGGGCCCATAGGCGCTGCCTGTCTGACCATCCAGGCACGATCCACCTGTTCTATAGTAAGCCCATCCTTTATCACCAGGCGAAGCGCGGCGGCCAGCAAGGGCCCAAGCATGGCATTCAGCACATATCCCGGGTGTTCCTTATGCTGTACAAGAGGCACACAACCAAGGCTCTCTACATAGCGCACCAACCGACTGATCACCGAAGCGCTTGTGCGAGGCCCGCCAACAATGTCAAACAAGGCTGAGCCAATATGCGAATGCAACGCCGCAAATTTATCGCCGCGTGAAACAACGTCCTCCAGATCCGACACCAGCAGCGCTGAGGAATTACTGGTTAAAAGCGTACGCTCAGGGCAGGCTTCATCAAGGCGCGCATGAATTTCCCGCTTTATGTCGATCTGTTCAAATATGGACTCACTGACCAGGTCGGCATCGGCCACTGCTCTGGCAAGGTCCGGCTCAACAGTAATACGGGGTTTAGCGGCAGCCAGCTCCTGCTCTGAGCAATAGCCACCCCCCACCAGTAATGGCCCCCACTCCCCGTGCCTTTCAGTAACCTGCTGCAACACTTCTTCGCTTTGGTCGAACAGGACTACCTGGTAGCCCGAGATCGCGGCAACAAGCGAGTTGTAACAACCCATGGTGCCTGCGCCGACAAAGCAGACCTTGTGTATCTCGTCTATAGGCATGCGGGCAGCCATTACTTGATCAGCCGCGGCAAACGTTCTGGCAAAATTAAATTGGTGCTGCCCTTAGCGACGATAGCCGGCAAATATTCAAGCACCGGCAAATCGGCAATGGCATTTATGATGTGGTGTTGCGTGGGGTTCTGCTCCCAGGTCATGTGCTCCCAGCTCAAGCTGCCATGCCCAACGAATGCCTCGGTAATATCGGTTTGGGACGGATAGGTCACGAACTCGTTCAAGCTCTGCCCAAAGCCGAGCAAGCCTGGCATAAAGCGCCACCCCATGGGATTGTCCTTGCCTGCTTTCTCGGCAGCGTTATCCACTATTTCCTGCTCTGTTGGAGCGCGCAAGTCGTCGATCTGCATATCAAGAAACCGGCTCCCAAAGTGGCTGGCCGCCGTCTCCCAGCGCCCATCAAACACGGTGTGTTCCGGAATGTCGGCGTAGACTTTGGGAATACCCTGCAATTCCCTGCCGGTCAAAATTGGATCGGCCAGGTTTTCCCAGATAACCAGCGTGTAGTCTCCTTCCAATGTTTCTTCCTCGCCACGGAATACCGCCGCCGCATTGACGGCAATCAGGTTGTAGCCATGCCCCGCAAGCCAGTCGACCTGACGATTACAAGCGTAGGTCACCGTCACAATGGCATCCTCTGCGACTTCAAACGGTGCGGGCAGATAGGCGGCAAGTTTCTTCCTGTCTGTACGAAACGCTATGACCATAGAGGTAATATCGCGATACCACATGGTGGCATTTGCGGGGCGCTGGGCAGCGCCAAAATGGGCCGGCATCATGTGGCTGCTATGGGGGTCGAGTTCAAACACGGTTTACTCCTGATTTTTAGCCAATAATTAGCGCTAATTGCTAGAGGTTTGGGCTAGAGGCCTGGCAGCTATTTGCGCCATGATTTCCCGGTGGCGCTGCTGATTTAACGGATATCTATTTGAAATGAGGCAGGTACACATAAACAACACAAACAGAACAGGCCCAGAGAGAATAGCCAGGCTGATCACCGCCATCTCTGGCACCGCATCCGGCGTAGCCGATTGCGGAAAGCGAATGATGTCCAACCCAATGCCAGCGAAGAAACTTCCAAGGCCATAGCTGGCCTTCGTCGCAAATGAGCGGGCCGCGAAGAACAAGCCCTCTTCGCGTAACCCGGTATTGGCTTCATGTTCGTCGATGATGTCTGACAGCATCGAATCAAGCAGAATGACGTATGCAATAAAAAATATCTGCGACACGCCATTTACAGCGAAAACAAGACCAAATTTAAGACCAAAGGGCATCACATCCAGCAGGCCGCCGAAGTATAAAACCTGCGGACTGAACGCGAAGATGCAGGCTATCACCACACAAATAGCCAGCGCCCTTTTCTTGTCGAAGCGTCGAGATAGCCATTGAGCAACCGGAGAGGCGAATAGAATTCCGACGATCATAGCGGCAGAAAGACCTGCCAGATGTTCAGGACCGAAACCATAGACGAACGTGGCCACATAGATCAGCAAGGTATTTATGACGCCTGCCAATGTGGTGAAGCTCAGCACAGCGAGAAAGAGTACCCGGAAGGACTGTTGCTTCAGGGTTTTAAAGACATCAATGAAAGCGAATAAAGGATTGCCTTCACCCTGGTTTTCCGCGGGCTTGCGAAGACCATCTATCGACTTGCGGGTGCCAAACACCGCTATCAGCATTGCCAGCGTACCCAAAACCCCACAAAAAACACCGAAGCCCGGGTAGCTTGCAGCGTTCAGCATGCCGTTGGGAAACGTCTCTGTGGCCGGGAAGAAATAACCGAATCCGATGACGCTGGTGGCCAATATTCCGACGTAGGTAAAAAACACTCTGTAACCGATCAGCGAAGTGCGCTCGTGATAATCGGTGACCAACTCAGCACCCAATGACAGGTGGGGAACGAAAAACAGGGTTAACATCAGGCGTACCGAGATTGCCCCGCCCAGCATCCACGCAAATAAGCCGAGGTCACCAAGGTTCTGAGGTGGACTGAACAATGCTGCCATCGCAATCCCGAACGGCAACGCGCCCAAAAGCATAAACGGATGCCGGCGACCCCAGCGAGACTTTAATCGGTCAGAGGCTTGTCCGACCATAGGGTCGGTAACTGCATCGACAACCAATGCCAGTAGCGCGGCCAAACCTGCCAAGCTTCCTGACAGGCCCAGCACCTGGTTGTAGTAAAAGAAAAGAAACGTACTGAAAGCCGACTGCTTAATGCCGTCGGAAAGTTGGCCCACACCATAGCAGAGGCGCGTGGCAAGGCTAAGTGCCCCCTGCGATGCGGATACAGGCACCTGCGACGATGTCTCGTTGGTTGCTGGCACGAAGGCCACCTCAGCTTGCTAAAAATCTGCGAGGTAGACTATCAAGTATGTAGCATGCAGGCCTGTCACACAGGTGACAGCCTGCAGGATATGCCAGCGATGCAAGTCGGGAGCGACGGACTTATTCGTCTATCTGCATCTCGGCTTCCAGCATGGATCGGTCGGTAATAAGCAGGTGGTCATCACGCGTCTCCACGAAACCGCGTGCTCGCCACTCAGAGAAAATGGCATTCACGCGTTGACGCGAGCCTAAAGCAAGCCGGGCAAACTCATTCTGGCTAACTTTTATGTCGATCAGAATACCGTCATCCGTTTCCACGCCATGCTCTTCGATAAATTGGACTAACCGCCCAGCTACTCGCACGCGCAATGGCGAAAACAAGATGCCCGCTATCAGCGTGTAAAGTCCGCGCATATTCTGGAACGATTGGGTGAACAGTGCGCGGTAAACAATAGGATGCTCTTCGATGATCTCTCGTACAATGGCACGAGGAAGCACCAGCACCTCCGACGCTGCCAAAACCTGGGCATCTATCACCCGCGGCTCGTCGTCAATCAGGCAGGGTTCGCCAAACCACTCTCCATCTTCGCGATCGACAATGGCAAACTCCTCACCTTTGAACCCCGAAATGGACACCCGCACTCGCCCCTTGAGAATACAGTAGAGTTCTGTGGTTTTTTCTCCCTGGCTATAGATATAGCTACTCACAGGCATATGCCGAACGACTGCCGCTGAGGCGAGCCGATCAATCGCGTCGTCGGGTATTTCACAGAACCATTGGGAACTGGCTATGGCCTCACGCAGGCGGGGATCAGTCACGATTACATAGGTATCCTGAGCGTTTAAGGCTTACCGTAGTCAGCTTTCCAGCATGATGCAAGCATCCGGCACAAGTGCTGGTGAGCGGGAAGTGGCTAAGCGTATTCCGCTGTGAGGTAATCAAGAATTTCACCGGACTCGAACAAACCATGATCGGAATTAGGGTCGTAAAGATAGGGGATGGAAACCCTGCCCTCCTGCATCTGCAGATCCTTGCGATTGGGCAGTTCGCTCTCGTGCTCAATGTTTAACGCGTCTCGCACCGGCGGCAATAGCCAGTCGTTCAACTCGCTACGACCACAGCTACGCAGCACATAGGGAATCTCCAACTCACAGAGCTTTTCCCGCACCGGTCGGGCATAGGGGCTGCCTTCAAAACTATAGAGCTCAAGCATATATTGGGGTTCACGTCCGGGGCTGGCTTGCATACCGCGGGTAACGCGGGCCGCACTCGCTAACATGGATCCGAATGTCTGCAGCCCGCCAGCGCGCCACTTCAGCGGCAGAGGCCGCTGGCCATAGGTCTCAAATAAATAGGCAACTATGTCCATGGATTCATACATTTCGACACCGGTGTTCGGGTCTATCAGGTAAGGAAACTGTGCTTTTCCACCCCGCTCTTCTACCTCTGGACGAAACCGTTGCCCACCCTTTGGGCAGGGATAGATTTCCGCATCGAGGTTCAACTCGGTAAGCGCCTCACGCACCAGACGGCAGTAGGGGCAATTCTCTATATCGTACAGTTGCAGCATCGTAGCAGGCGTCGCCGCTGCAGGCGTGCTGCTGATACCCGTGGTGCCACGTACAAACGTCGACAGCAATGAAGTCGCAATATTTCCAGCCATGTGTAATTCCTATTGGTCACCAGCCAATTGCTGGTACTCTTTTTCCAGACGCTTCAGCGCTTTTTTGGACACGCCTCCAAGCACTTCGATTGCATGCCGCAGGCGCGCCCGACTCATATCAGGACCCAACATTTCCATGGAATCCACCACCGAGAACGAGGCGCTGGAGCCGGCGATCGCAACAAATAACGGCGCCAAAAAGTCTTTTACCTTGATGCCAGAAGCATCGGCTACCGCCTTTAGCTCATCCCATATCGCGTCGCGCTGCCACTGCTGTAGTGCTTCCATACGCCACAGCGCAAACTGCATGCCCTTTACGATATCTTCGCGCTCGCCCTTGATACCGGCGAAACTTTCCTCGGTAAGAGGTAAGGTGCCCGACACCAGAAAACTGGCCAGGGGCGCGAAATCGCTCAGTGTTTCCATACGCTTTTGAGCGTGCGGTAACACCTTCATCAGCTTGTCTTCGTTGAAGGCCCACTGCACCAGGCGCTGTGCAAGTTGTTGCTCGCTGAGATCCTCGCGAATCCAGAGGCCGTTCAGCCAGCTCAGTTTCTCCACATCAAAGATAGGTCCACCAAGTGATACGCGCTGAATATCAAAATGGTCTTGCATAGTTTGCAGCGAAAACTTTTCGCTCTCGTCTGGCATCGACCAACCCATGCGTCCCAGGTAATTGAGCAGCGCCTCTGGCAGATACCCCATACGTTGGTAGTAAAGAATACTGGTAGGGTTTTTACGCTTACTGAGCTTGGATTTGTCGGGATTGCGCAGCAGCGGCAGGTGACACAGCACCGGCATATCCCAGCCAAAGTATTCGTAAAGCAGCTTGTGCTTGGGCGCAGAGTTAATCCACTCCTCACCCCGCAGAACGTGGGTAATCCCCATCAGGTGGTCATCCACCACATTGGCCAAGTGGTAGGTAGGCATACCGTCGGATTTCAGCAGTATCTGGGCATCGACCATGCTCCAGTCCAGCTCTATGGTGCCGCGAAGCAAGTCATCCACGACACAGGCACCGTCTTCATTCGGCACCATCATCCGAATCACATAGGCGTCACCGGCCGCACTGCGCCTCGCGACTTCATCTTCGGGCAACATAAGGTCTGCGGGCTTGAGCGCGGTGCTATTGCCAGCGGCCCTGCGCGCCTCACGCAGTTCAGTGAGTTCTTCCGGCGTGCGGTAACAAACAAATGCTTTGCCTGCATCCACCAGCTGCTGCGCATACTCGCCGTAAAGCTCCATGCGTTCGCTCTGGCGATAAGGCCCATGAGCACCGCCTATATCGGGGCCCTCGTCCCAGTCCAGGCCCAGCCACCGAAGCGAATCCAGTATCGCCTGCTCTGATTCGGGGGTACTGCGCTGCTGGTCTGTATCTTCAATTCTAAGCAGGAACTGGCCACCATGGGCCCGTGCGAAGCACAGGTTAAACAGGGCAATATAGGCTGTGCCTACGTGGGGGTCCCCGGTGGGAGACGGAGCTACGCGCGTACGAACGGTCATGGTTATCCAGGGTAAGAAATTGGAGACCGGCGATTATACGAGTTGGGGAAGGTAAATCCTACCGCTGCCACGTGGCCAAAGTACCTATAAGGGCAACACCCTGATATTACGGAACCAGACTTTATCCCAGTGGTCCTGCAAGCCAATATGACCCTCTCGCAGTGTGCCCCACCGGGGCCGATCCGAGAATTTGCTGTCTTCGTACCATGTCTGCCACTGTGCATCACCCTGCACAAAATCGGCCGTAAGGCGCTCGTTCAGCCAGAACTGTACCTTTGGGCCCCTGGCAATAATATGCACGCGATTCCAGTAACCCACGGGCTGACTGGTGTCGTGATCAGGCACTGTCATGTCATACAAAGCGCCAGCTCGGTGAGAGGGAAAAAAACGATCCCAATGGCCAATATTGTCGAGCACCTGCATTTCCATGCCCGTCTGGAAAATTCGGTCGCCGGACTCATCGGCCCGAATGAAAATACCACTGTTGCCCGAGTCAGAAATACGCCACTCAAGCTTCAGTTCAAAATCAGCAAAGCGCTCGCGAGTGATTAAATCACCGGCTGAATCCAGCCGCGTAAGACATCCGTTTTCAATGCCCCAGCCGGGATTCACGTCGGCCTCTGCATAGCTACGCCACTGATCAAGGCTCTCGCCATCGAATAGCAGTTGCCATCCGCCAGCGCTCTCCTCTGGCGCGAGAGCATTCCGGCATTCACTGGCAGCTATCACCGGGTCATCACCGCAGCCGGCCAGAACGGCGCAAAGGCAAAGCGTTACAATTTTTTGCATAGTTGAAGAATCAGTGCTTTCGTCGAGAGTCGCCAGCATAAGTTATTTGGGCACCAGGTTGACACCCCCGCTGTAACACTGGATTCACCAGACCCGGCTATCAGCACACTCCTCTCAGCCCGATGGCCCGCTTGCATTCCAACCCGTAAATGAGAATAATTAGCATTCTCAACAATGCCTCGCAAGGATCTCTGTGTAATGCCCACTCGCACCCCCCTACGCGCTCCGCGCTATGCCCTGCGCGCATTGCTCGCAATCACCCTGAGCCATGCCTCGCTATCGCAGGCCGCAAACGAGCTTAATATCTATTCGGCCAGACAGGAGGCGCTGATCAAGCCCCTCCTGGACACCTATAGTGAGCAAACCGGCACAACGATTAATCTTGTTACCGGCAAGGGGGATGCACTGCTTACCCGCCTCCAGAGCGAGGGACGGAACTCTCCGGCCGACGTATTGATTACCACCGATGCAGGCAGACTTTACCGGGCACAAGAGGCAGGTGTATTACAACAAGTGTCATCTGACACACTGGATCGCGATATCCCCTCCCACCTGCGCAGTGCTGAAGGCTACTGGTATGGCTTGAGCGTACGGGCTCGCGGCATCGTCTATGCACGCGACCGCGTAAAGCCTGAAGAACTTTCTACCTACGAAGCGCTGGCGCAGCCGCAATGGCGCGGGCGTATCTGCGTGCGATCCTCCAGCAATATCTACAACCAGTCACTGGTGGCCGGCATGCTGGCCACCGAGGGTGAGGATAAAACTGCGGCCTGGTTGAACGGCTTTGTTGGCAACTTCGCCCGCCCACCACAGGGTGGTGATCGAGACCAGATCAAGGCGGTCGCTGCCGGTCAGTGTGATGTGGCCGTGGTCAACAGCTATTACCTGGGCGGCATGATTCGTTCAACCGACTCCGAGCAAACAGAGGCTGCTGCCAAGGTGGCGATATTCTGGCCCAACCAGTCCGGCCGCGGCACACATATTAATGTGTCTGGCGCCGGCGTCACTGCCGCTACCGACAACGCCGCTGCGGCTGTCCAGCTCATAGAATTTCTGGCCAGCGACACCAGCCAGCGCTGGTATGGCGAAGCCAACAACGAATACCCCGTGCGCGAAGATGTGCCCGCCAGCGAGCTGTTGCGTTCCTGGGGTGATTTCAAGCGCGATCAGGTCAATGTTACTGATCTGGGCCGCAACAACGCGCAGGCCGTCATGGCCATGGATCGCGCCAACTGGAAGTAGCCATCGCGGCCACCCGAATGAACAACACGACCCACACGGGAGCTTATACCTGGCGGATTAGCCTACTACTGATTGCCACACTGGTGTCACTGCCGGTCATGGTAATTATTGCGAGCCTGTTACAGCCCTATTCGCCCGCATGGGGACACCTGCTAGACACGGTATTAGCAGACTACGTAATCAACTCACTGCTGCTGATGTGCGGTGTGGGCATCGGCACCCTGGTGCTGGGCGTCACCGCTGCCTGGCTAACCACAATGTGTGAGTTTCCCGGCAGGCGCTTTTTCAGCTGGGCGCTGTTACTGCCTATGGCAATGCCTGCCTACATCATTGCCTATACCTACACCGGTCTTCTGGATTTTAGCGGTCCTGTTCAAACCGCGCTGCGCGATACCTTTGACTGGCGCTACAACGATTACTATTTCCCGGAAACTCGTTCGCTGGGCGGTGCCATCTGCATGCTTTCACTGGTGCTTTATCCGTACGTCTATCTGCTGGTACGCGTGGCGTTTCTGGAGCAGTCTACTGCCGTACTGGAAGCCAGTCGCAGTCTCGGAAATACAGCCTGGCAAACCTTTATCAAGGTGGCCCTGCCGATGGCCAGGCCCGCGATAGTGGCCGGTGTTAGTCTGGCACTCATGGAAACCCTCGCCGACTACGGCACCGTCGAATACTTTGGTGTCAGTGTTTTCACTACCGGCATATTCCGCACCTGGTACGGGCTGGGTGAATTGGGTACTGCGGCTCAACTGGCCGCCTTCCTGTTGATTTTTGTCTTCGTGCTTGTCGTGCTGGAACGCTGGTCGCGGCGACGGCTGCGATTTCACGACACCGCGGTCAATCGTCATCCGGTAAGGATCGCACTCTCAGGTGGGCGCGCAGTCGCCGCATTTCTGGCGGCACTGGCTATGTTTGCGCTGGGCTTCTTCATCCCGGCAGCACAACTGGCATTGTGGACACTGGGTAATTGGCAGAGCGGCCTGGACCTGACGTTTGTAGCCCTGGTAGCAAACAGTTTTGGATTGGCGGGCGCGGCGGCCGTATGCTGCCTGCTGGTCGCCCTACTGCTGGGCTATGGCAAGCGATTGCGTCCGGCGCCATTGGAAGTGAGCGCCGTAAGGGTCTCTACAATGGGCTATGCGGTACCGGGCACGGTGATTGCGGTGGGCGTATTGATTCCTTTTGCCTGGCTGGACAATCGCATCGACGAGTTGGCACGCGACTGGTTCGGTGTCAGCACAGGTTTGCTGCTTAGCGGCACCTTGATTGCACTCACCTTCGCCTATGTTGTGCGCTTCCTTTCGGTGTCAGTGCAATCAGTTGAATCAGGCTTGGCCCGTATTCGGCCCAGCCTGGACGAATCGGCGCGATCTCTGGGCCAATCACCGGTGGGCGTATTGCGTCGTATACACCTGCCAATCTTGCGCGGAAGCTTGCTGACCGCACTCTTGCTGGTGTTTGTTGATGTACTTAAGGAACTGCCCACGACGCTTATCTTGCGGCCATTCAATTTCAACACATTGGCAGTACGCACCTACGAGCTGGCTTCCGACGAGCGACTGGCCGAGGCGGCACTACCGGCACTGGCTATCGTTATCATAGGGTTGTTGCCGGTGATAGTGATGACACGAACCATAGGCGGGAGGAACTAGCGCATGTCGCGACAACTGCGTGTAGACGGGGTCTCGGTGGCCTACGGTGACTTCACCGCTGTGCGGGAGGTTTCATTGGAACTGGAAGCCGGCGACATCGCTTGCCTGCTAGGCCCAAGTGGCTGCGGTAAAACCAGCTTGCTGCGTGCCATTGCCGGTTTCGAACCCATCACAACCGGCTGCATCAGCCTCAACAACAGTGAGCTCAGCACCCCCGATCACACCTTACCCACCGAGCAGCGCCGGGTTGGAATGGTATTTCAGGATTTCGCACTGTTTCCCCACTTGTCGGTGGCGGACAATGTCGGCTTTGGCTTGTCAACGCTTGGCAAACAAGCGCGACGGCAAAAAGTTGCAGAAATGCTGACGCTTGTCGGCCTCGAGCAATACGCCACTAGTTTTCCACACCAGCTATCGGGCGGCCAGCAACAACGCGTGGCGCTGGCAAGGGCGCTGGCGCCCAACCCCGACCTACTTTTACTGGATGAGCCCTTCTCCAGCCTGGATAGCGAGTTGCGCGAGAGCCTGGCCGCAGAGGTTCGCGCCCTGCTTAAAGCCAGCGGGGTTACTGCAGTGCTGGTCACCCACGACCAGCATGAGGCATTCGCTGTGGCAGACCACATCACCCTTATGAAAGACGGAGGCGTTGTACAGGCAGGCACACCCCGGTCTTTATACCAAACACCGAATGCCCCGTTTGTAGCCGATTTTATCGGCCAGGGCTCGGTGATCGAGGTGACCGTATCGAGCGGCGGTGCTCTTAGCCACAACTTGGGTCAACTGGATCCAGCCATCATCCCGCGCGGTATTGGCGGCGCCGTGAGCATACTGTTACGCCCGCACCAGGTGATAATCAGCGACGACAGTCCGTTGCACTTAACGGTTACCAGCCGGGCTTTTCGGGGCACCCACTTTCTCTATTCACTCGCACTCCCCGACGGGCAAACGCTGGAATGTCTGGCGACCATAGAGTCAGAAGTCGAACTCGGTGAGACCCTGCCCATCCGCCTGGATCTAAGCAAGCCGACAATCTTCGGTTCCGGCTAAGCCGCGCCCGGCTTGTTCAAGCCTGCCAACCGAAGGTTGCAAGCAAAGCGGCGAAAGAATCGCCAATAGCCCCATGCAGCTCTAAGTCTTCCCCGCTAACAGGATGTCTCAAACTCATATCGGTGCAGGCCAGCAACAGTCTGGGGCAATCGTATTGGGCCGCCATGAATCGATTGTGAACGCCTTTACCATGCTTGGCGTCACCGATAATGGGATGGCCAATATGCTTCATATGACGACGCAACTGATGGCGACGCCCTGTCTCGGGATATAGCTGCACCAACGAATAACGCGTTTGCGGGTAGCGGTCCACAGCCACGGGCAGCTCAATAGTTGCCATACGCGAGTAGCGCGTTAAGGCCTCCTGCGCTGGCTTGTCGTCTCGCGAGCGGGCATCGGCAATCTTGTCCCGCTGCTCTTTTAACGGATGATCAATAACACCCTGCTCCGGACAGTAACCACGAACCACTGCCAGATACTGCTTGTGGACCTGACGCTGCTCAAACTGCTGTGAAAGCTGTCTGGCTACTGCAGAGGAAAGGGCAAAAATCAGCACGCCGGAGGTCGGCTTATCCAGGCGATGAACCGGGTACACATGCTGACCAATCTGGTCACGCAACATTTGCAGGGCAAACCGGGTTTCGTGCCTGTCCAGATGGCTGCGATGCACCAGTAAGCCGGCAGGCTTATTAATCGCTACGAGGTGTTCGTCCCTGTAAACCAGCGGTAGTTCTGCGGGCGTTTTCACAGGCTTAGCGAATACTGAAACCGGCATCCAGCGTCAGCAACTGGCCTGTTACCAGGTCGCTCCCTGTAATCAGGGACAAAATAGCATCGGCCACATCACCGGGACTGGCCATCTGGCCCAGCGCCGCTCGATCTTCCACCGATGCTTTAACCGTATCCCAGGCATCACCCCAGCCATCGCGCGCCCAACTGCCATCAAGCAGGCCCGGACAAACCGCATTCACCCTGATGTTCTGGTCGCCCAACGCTCTGGCCAGACATTGCGTCAAACTGTTCAGTCCGGCTTTGGAGGCACAGTAGGCCATGGAGCTGCCACCCGTGGTAAAGGCAGCGACACTTGAAGTCATCACCACCTCAGCGCCATCGCGCTTTGCCAGATGTGGCGCTGCTGCGCGAGTCATAAAGAATGGACCCAGTAGATTAGTGTTCAAGGTCTGATGCCAGATATCTTCGGTCAGTAAATCCATCGCCTTGTGCTCGACATAGGTGGTGGTACCCGCGTTATTGACAAGGATATCGAGCTGGCCGAAGGCCTCTATCGTTGCTGCCACCAGGGCCTGACATTGGCTGTCATCGCTGACATCGGCTTGCACTACCAGGCCCTCGCCGCCCGCTTCAGTCACGCGCTGCAACGTGGCTTCAGCACCTTCTCTGGAATTCGCGTAGTTAATCACAACCCGCGCACCCTGCTGCGCGAGCTTAACTGCGGTGTCACTACCCACGCCGGAGCTGGCACCCGTGACTATCGCTACTTTTGTGTTCAATTCCATGCGCACACTCTTCTGTTGGTTAATGTCATAGTCTGTTTAGAGGAAGATTTAACCCGCCGGTAAAACCTGCCACTCGGGGGCCTCGAACTCACCGATAAATTCGATATGCACGAACGGTGTCTGCTCGGCAATGATCGCCGCCACCTCCGCCGGAATCTTACTCTCCATTGCATCGCGGGCAGCCTTGGACTCCCAGGTCGCTATCGCCAGCAACTTGTCTGGCTCTCCGATCTTACGGTGCAGCCGCGTTCCCTGCGCACCCGGGGCATTCTGAATGTAGCGACTGGCGCGCTCCCAGGCATCGGCATACTGCTCGGGCGTATAACCGGGCCCAATGTGAACTTCGAAGATGTAATGCATGATTTCCTCCCAGCCGCGAAGTAAGACAAATCCCGTTGCGAATAACAAGCTCAGCGTTTTAGCAGCTTGCGAGCCGTATCCAAAGTCATTAAACTAACGACTATTAGTCTATAGCGCTTATCACCCTGGAGTAGAGTCATGGAATTTGCCGTTCCCGAATACACCCGGCATCGCGACAACAGCAAGTTGGGGCACATCCCCGGTAACTATGGCACGCCTTTGCTGGGTGACACTTTCAAGTTTGTTATGGATCCGTTCAAGACGCTGGACGACCGGTACAAAACCTATGGAGACGTGTCCAAAGCCAGCCTCACCTTCCAGAAGATGGTGGTTGCGCTAGGCCCGGATTACATACAGCAACTCATGCTGGATGGCGATCAGTGCTACTCCTCTCGCATGGGCTACGATGCACCACTGGGCGACTTCTTCGCGGGCGGCCTGCTCATGAAAGACTTCGCCGAACACAAGTTCCACCGCCGCATCATGCAAACCGCATTCAAGATCGATGCAATGAGAACCTATGTTGACCAGATGCACCCGATTATCAGTGAACGTGTCAGTAGCTGGAGCAATCTCGACAAGTTCGAGTTTTACCCGAATATCAAAACCCTGCTGCTGGACGTTGGCGCCAAAGTGTTTCTAGGCCTGGAGATGGAGGGTGACGCCACCCGCGACCTGAACCAGTCATTCCTTGATATGAACGAGGGCACGATGGCACTGATCCGCAAGGACTGGCCGGGGCTGCTTTACCATAAAGGCCTGAAAGGTCGCCGCGAACTCGAATCCTTTTTTATAAGCCTTGTGCCTGGGCGCCGCGGTAACAGCGGCAATGATATGGCAACTTTTTTCGCCAACGAAAAAACCGAAGAAGGCGATTACTTTTCAGAAAAAGTTGTAGGCGAACACCTGATATTCCTGCTGCTGGCGGCGCACGACACCACCACCAGCGCCCTGACCATGGCCTCTTACTATCTGGCCAATGATCAAGCCTGGCAGGATAGGCTGCGCGAGGAAATCGGCGGACTGGGTAGAGCCGAACTGGAATACGATGACCTGGGCAAAAATGTGCCCGACCTGGACCATTGTTTTAAAGAGGTTCTCAGGATGAACCCACCGGTCCCCATGTTTATGCGCCGCACAGTGAAAGAGGTGGAGCTTGGTGGCTATCAGCTGGAACCGCACACCATGGTGCAGGTTTCACCCCTGTATACACAGCGTATGGAGGCCTGGTGGAGCAACCCACATCAGTTTGACCCCGATCGTTTTGTTCGCGAAGAGCACAAGCAGCACCCATTCCTCTGGGCACCGTTTGGCGGCGGCGCTCATAAGTGCATTGGCTTACATTTCGCTGACATGCTGTTCAAGTGTGCGCTCTCGCACCTGGTGATGAACTATCGTTTTACTTTTGCAAGCGGGAGCCAATACCCCAGTAAAATCCAGCATTTTCCATTCGCCAAGCCGATGGATAATTTACCGCTGGTACTGGAGCCGCTGCACTGAGTGACCTACTGTAGCGTGCACTCCAGCGCTTCACCGTACCAATCTATCGTTGCCCGACCATCGGCCACTTTCAGCGACACATTCGGCGCCACATAACGGCCTGCAGGGGCACCCTTGGGCGCTATCACTGTGACCTGGTCGTTACCTCTGGTCAGCACTGCGCTTTTAGGGTCTGAGTTACGATAGATGCTAACGGTAAAAGGCAGGGCAGATGCATCCTCACCACATTGCAGGGAACGATAACGCGGCGCTTCCAACAGCCCACCGGCTATTTGCAGCTCGACGGTTTTAGACCGATAGGAAAACTCCACACAGCTGCGCACGTCCTCCGCCTTCCAGCAGTCATTGCGGCCTTTGATCCAGCCACGCTGCTGCGCTCTGAAATTAGCTCGCTCCTCCGCGGGAATATTCGCGCTGGCCTGGCTGTATGTTCTCGACAGACGCTGATCCAGCACAGCGAGGTCATCGTCACTGCAAATGAGGAGTTCTACTTCGCCTTCAGCTTTATCGCAGTCAAAGGCTGGGGCGACGGCAAATGCAGGCGCGCTGAAAACTGATAATCCCAGCATCAGGATAGGTATTAGGCGGCACAACTGTACCCATTGCTTTATAGAACGTTTCATATTGCAGCCTTCACGATTCTGTCGAACATACGGTCGCTGGTCCAACGACGCAGGAACAATAAGGGTGCTGCCATCTTTCCCTTCACATAACGCGTCTTGGGCTTATTGGCCTCAAGGGCTTTAGAGATTGTGTCGGCGATCACCGAAAGTGGGGAGTCACCGCCTTCCTTCTGCTCAAGTTCAGCCATGTTCTCCAGCCGCCGTGCTACGCCATAAACAACGTAACCATCAGCCAACAACTGTTGAACCACCGCCTTGCCGATTCCAGCCGAAGCACCTGTCACCAAAGCAACTTTGTTTGACTCTGCCATACCGTTCCTCCCAGGACCGTTTCCAGTCTCCAATACCCGCCACTGGAAAGTCCAGCACAGATTTCCCGAATCACACCAACAACTAAATGCGTGCTGTGATTAACTTTGCGTTAAAATGCAGTGCCAGCGGTGAAGCCAATGCAGTGTTTCATCGATGTAAAATTTGTTCTTACCAACGTAGTCAGGAGCACGCAGTCAGCGTGAAGGCAATAAACCGCAAGTTTTCCATTGCGCCAATGATGGACTGGAGTGATCACCACTGCCGCTACTTCTGGCGCCTGCTCAGTAGGCAGGCCCTGCTGTATACCGAAATGGTGACTACCGGCGCCTTGATTCATGGTGATCGAGAGCGCTTTCTGCACTTCAATCCCGAAGAGCATCCCGTTGCCCTGCAGCTGGGCGGCAGTGACCCCAAGGATCTGGCCCAGTGCGCCAGGTGGGCACAGGAATGGGGTTACGATGAGGTAAACCTCAACTGCGGCTGTCCATCCGACCGGGTTCAGTCTGGCACCTTCGGCGCCTGCCTGATGGCCAAGCCTTTACTGGTAGCTGACGGCATAAAGGCAATGCGCGATGTCTGCGATATTCCTGTGACCGTAAAGCACAGGATAGGCATCGATGACATGGAAACATACCAGGAGCTGGTTGATTTCATCGGGCCCATTGCCGACGCGGGCTGTCGTGTTTTTGTCGTTCACGCGCGCAAGGCCTGGCTACAGGGTCTCTCCCCCAAGCAGAACCGGGAAGTACCGCCGCTGAACTACCCCTGGGTCTACCAATTAAAACGCGATTTCCCTTCACTGACTTTTGTCATCAACGGAGGCATACAGAGTCTGGAAGAATGCGAAACGCATCTGGCACACGTAGACGGCGTTATGATTGGCCGTGAGGCCTACCAGAACCCGTGGATGCTCGCTGAGGTAGACAGCCGTCTGTTTGGCGAAACGAATCCCGCGAGTGGCCGGGAGCAGGTGATGGACAAACTGATACCCTATGTCAGCAAGCAGCTGGCGGCGGGCAGTCAGCTAAACCATATTACCCGACATATCCTGGGCCTATACCGGGGCGTACCGGGAGCGCGACAATTTCGTCGCTACTTGAGCGAGAATGCCTACAAGAAAGACGCCGGAGTCGATGTACTTACCCGTGCTTATAGCGAGGTTATCGAACAACCTGCCTAGGCAGCTTCCCCTGCGTTTCTGGTATACTGGATTTTTGCGGTTTTCCTTCAAAACATCTTCTGTGCAGGCATTATGCGGTGCTTCGCAGATGTAATACGCAGCCTCAATCGCAGTAAAACAGATGGCTACTAGTTAGTACTTCGGAAAACCCGGTGACCAAAGGACACGCTTAGATGAACAAGCTGGATCAGCTCAGGAACTTTACGGATGTCGTTGCCGATACGGGCGATATAGAGGCGATAAAGCGCTTCAGCCCGCAGGATGCCACAACCAACCCTTCTCTATTACTGAAGGCCGCCGCTCTGCCCCACTACGCTGAGCTTCTGGACAAAGCGCGCGCCTGGGCGAGTGCACAGGGAGGCTCAACGACAGAGCAGTTGGCCAACTCCTGCGACCGGTTTGCTGTTGATGTGGGCAGAGAGATATTGGAAATTATCCCAGGCAGGATATCCACCGAGGTAGATGCGCGCTTGTCTTTTAATACCTCAGCTACCATCTCTCGCGCCCGTAAGCTTATTGACATGTACGAAGATGCGGGTATCAATCGACAGCGGATCCTGATCAAAACAGCTGCCACCTGGGAGGGCATCCGGGCTGCCGAGCAGCTGGAAAAAGATGGCATCAATTGCAATCTCACCCTGCTTTTCGGCTTCAGCCAGGCCGCTGCCTGCGCAGACGCAGGTGTATTCCTGATTTCACCTTTCGTGGGCCGCATTCTCGATTGGTATAAGGCCAATACCGAGTTGATTATAGAGCAGCCTCAAGATGACCCCGGCGTTCAGTCTGTTGCGCGCATCTACAATTACTACAAACAGCACGACTACAAAACTGTCGTGATGGGCGCCAGCTTTCGCAATACAGGTGAAATTGAAGCGCTGGCAGGATGTGACAGGCTGACCATCAGTCCCGCATTGATGGAAGCCCTGTCCGACGATGAAGGACAGTTGCCGCGCCAGCTCAACCCTGACAACGCCGCCTCAGAAGACAGCAAACACTCTCCTGGCGAATCCGAGTTTCGCTACGAACTGAATGATGATGCGATGGCCACAGAAAAACTCGCCGAGGGCATTCGGAATTTCGTTATTGACCAGATTAAACTCGAACAGTTGATTAGTGCGCGATGATTAAAGCACTGAAGGCGCTGTTTGAAGAACCTGCGCACGAGACCAAGGATGAACGCCAGCATCGACTGCACCTGGCCGCCGCCGCCTTGCTCATCGAGACTGCCAGAGCAGATTTTACCCAGGGCCAGGAAGAAGAACAGGCTCTGACAAGCCTACTGAGTAGCACTCTGAAGCTGGACTCTAACGAGGTACAGGCGCTGATCACGCAGGCCACCACGCAAGTGGATGAATCAATCTCATTGTATGAGTTCACCCGCGTTATCAACGATCACTACACCCCGCAGCAGAAATTACAGCTGATACACGCCATGTGGACTGTGGCTTACGCAGACGGAAATATCGATAAATATGAAGAGCATCTGATCAGGCAGGTTGCGGAGCTAACCTACGTAGCCCACGAAGACTACATTCGCGCCAAGCTGAGCGCGGGGGAAGAGAACGGCTAGCCGCGCTCCAGTGCGGACATCAAGTCCTGGAAACGCACGCGGTTATCATCACTGATCCCCATCAGCACCCGATGTGCTTCGATGACCTTCTCCTTAACACCCTCTTCACTGCCCGCAATCACCGGCACCTCGCTGATATCTTGCGGGTCTGTACACACCTGCTCCCGAATATCGAACAGGCTTTGAAAACCCATGCTTTTGAGAAGCCGGTTAATACCGCTATCACAGGAGTATATCGCCGGCTTGAATCCGAAGGTGGCTTTCACCTTCAGTGCCAGCTTGGCCAATAGCCCCAGGGTTGTGCTGTCGATACCCTCGGCTTCACACAGGTCTACCCAGACACTGGCGAAGTCGGGATCTTCAAACATACGCTGGAAGTAATCATCAATGGTGGTACAAAGCGTCAGGCGTACATCACCGACCAGCCTGATTACGTAGGCTCCGTCGTGGCTCGCTGCCAGTATGCTACCGTCCTGCATGGTCAGCCTCGCTTGCTCACAAACAGGGCTGCAATATCATCGGGGGCTGTCTCCACTGTGTCCAATCCCAGACGGGTGACCAGCTCCTCAGGTGAATCTGCTGTTTGCTCGAACACATTGAGAAAGTATTTCTCTTTCTCGATCAGGTTTTTAGGGGGCAAAATTTCCAGAATGCCATCGGAGAAAAGCGCCAGCATGAAGCTCTCCGGCAGGTCTATCAGGTGCTCCTCATAGTGAGCATCCGCCATCAGTCCAACCGCGGGACCCTCACCGCGAAGATAGCGCGCACCACTGCCAGACACCAACACCGGTTGCGGTAGATGGCCTGCAACACTGTAGCGCAGGGTGTTTTTCGCCATATCCAAGGTACCAACCACCATCGTGGCGAACTTACCCACCTCCAGGTCCAGCAACTCATCATTGGCGTTTTTCAACATTTCGATAGGGCTGATAACGCTATCGTCATTGCGCCGCAGATAGTCCGAGCGCTTGCGCGCAAACAGATTCTTCAATAGAACGGTTGCAAAAGCAGACGAACTGCCGTGGCCAGAGACATCGGCCATGAAGAAGGTGACGTAGTTGTCGCCTATGGTGAAATAGTCGGTGAAATCGCCGCTGAGATACAGCGACGGTATAACGGTGTGACTGAATACGAAATCGTTCAACACTAATGGCGAGACAGGCAACATACGCATCTGCACCTGGCGACCCGCTTGCTGGTCCTGTTCCAGCATTTTGATCGTACCGCGCAATTCGGCGTTGGCCGCCTCCACCCGCTTGCGAGAGTCCTGTAAATCACGGCGTAATTGTCGCTGACGAACGCAGCGCTCTATAGACTTGACCAGAGCATCCAGGTCCTCGACGGGGCGTACAAAGAAATCATTCGCACCAAGCCGCAGCGCAGTCATCATGCGCTCCGCATCCATCTCGTCGCTGAACATTATCGCCGGCACCTGCACGTCCATTTCGCGCAGGGTGCGGCGCGCCTCACCCCACGAAACGCCCTTTAAATCGAGCTCGCAGAGAATGACATCGAGGTCACTATTGGTACCCAGGGAGTAATTGGAGTTATTGACGTCGGTTACGACTTCAGCCTCATAGCCAGCCGAGGCTACCTGCGCGGCCAGTTGCTGTGCGCGCTCGGGATCATCATCAATAACAAGGACTTTGCCGTTAGCGGTCATTGCCTACAGCTTTATAGCGGATTCGCTCGAGACAGTACGCCTATCAACCCTGCCGGGCAACAGTTTGAGCACAGCTTTGGGCAGGATTTCACAGATTTGATAGCGGATTAATGGCTTGCTGGTACCAGAGTGGGCAATAGGCTCAGAATTCTTCGCCCCACTCCTCATCAAAGTCGGAAAAACTATCGTCTACAACACCATCGTTGACGAAATATTCGCGCTGCTGAAGGTAAGCATCGCGGACAAAAATATAGCGATCACCGCTCATCAGCTCTTCTGCATCGAGCAGTCGAGCGCGACCATCGATCAGCTCCAAACCCCAGATCGAGTTACGCAGTGGCACATTGTCGATATAGGTTGGCACCGAGGTATAGGTATCGACAATCGTGCCAGTGCCGCTACGGAAGGTTCTGGGGCCAAACAGCGGCACCATCACATAGGGCCCGGGCGGTACGCCCCAGATCGCCAGCGTGTGTCCAAAGTCGGTACGATAAGGCCTGATGCCCAGCGGGGTAGCAACATCGAACAAACCCAACACGCCCAGCGTGGAGTTGACCAGAAAACGCCCTCCCCCTTGCGCTGCACCCTCAAATCGCCCTTGCAGGACGGCATTAAGCCCTGAGTTAAAGTCGTATAGGTTGGCGAAGAAATTACCAACCCCACGCTTGGCTGGTGTTGGCATGACGAAATCGTAGCCCTGCGCTACAGGCCGCAACAGAAATCGATCGAGAGTGTCATTAAGTGCGAACAGGGGACGGTTAAGCTTCTCCAGTGGGTCTGGATCAATGGTCTGCTCCTGCGCCGTCAGTGGTGACAGCGGCAGTAGTAACAGCAGTGGCAATAGATATCGGGCTAGCGTCATGCAGACCAGGTTCGTATTCAGAAGGAGGAATGTTACGCGCCAGCGCGACGCCGGGCAATAGTTTGTGAGACCTTCAGGCGCTTGGTTCGACTAGTTGGCGTCACTCACCAATGCTACGCCCAGACTCTGGAACTGGTTCAGCTGCTGTGCGCCGAAATCCAGTATCGCATCGACCGTCATGCCCATTTCCTCGGCCAATCGGGTTAGGATCACACGTCCCGTTTCATGCTGGTTATCGCGAATAAGCTCTGCCAGGCGCGCTGTGGCTGCATTCAACTCCATGAATTTTACTTTGTCCTCGTGGTTGCGATAGACCACCAGATAGCTGGGCTCACCCGCTTCCCCTGGCTGCTCGGCGGGCCCTATTCGATGGACGGGGAAGCTGTAGCTGAGAAGCCAGGCCAATGGCGACCACGTCACCACACCGTTGAGCACATCGGCATCGGTGAGCGGTGGCAGCTCTTCTTCTGCCACATCAAGCGCCAGTTCTACCCATTCATAGTGCGCCAGCTCTGTCATAAACGGAGGGTCGCAATCGCGCGGCTCAAAACTCTCGCCCAGGAAACGCAGAAACTCCTGGCTGATTTCAAGGAAATAGGGGCTGTGGCAGCGGTGGTTATCGATGAAAAGTCGCACCAATTCGTGCCAATCAGGATCATCGTAGAGGCTGCGTAGAACCGGAAAGCCACCACTGATAAAGCCTTCGATATTGTTGTAGATAAGGTCCTGATAAATTTTCAGCCGGCGCGCCTCAACACCCTCCGGCGCAGGCTCGTTGTGCGGGTTGCGCAAAAATCGCGCCATACCCAGCTGTGTCTCTCGCAGGGCAGACTCGGCCATCTCAGCCCACCGCCTGCGCTTGTTGCTCGCTTTTCTGTTGCGCTGATTGCAGTGCCCTGATCTGCCCTACTTCAGCCAACAGGTCTGCCAGTGGAGGTAGATTGAAATCGCGCTCCAGCAAGGTCGGCAGCGCACCTACCCGCTTGTACGCCTCTGCCAACAGGTTCCATACCGGGTCGATAACCCGGGTGCCATGGGTATCCACTTTCAGGTCGTCGGCCTCGTCATAATGGCCAGCTACATGGATATAGCGGGCTCGTTCCAGCGGCAGGGAATCAAGAAACAGAAGGGGGTCGTAACGGTGATTGATGCTGTTTACATAAATATTATTTACGTCCAGCAACAACCCACAGTCCGCCTCTTCCAGAACCGCAGTAATAAATTCAGGTTCGCTCAGATCAGTATGCGTCTGTGCATAATAAGAGGCATTTTCCAGCACCAACGGCTGTCCAATAATATCCTGAACCTGCTTGATCCGGTCGGCAACATAGTGGACTGCCTCTTCGGTGAACGGTATTGGCAGCAGGTCGTAAAGGTGGCCATCGGCGGCACAGTAAGTCAGGTGTTCGCTGTAGAGAGGCGCCCCGATCTCTTGCATCAAGTCGCGTACAGCGCTTACCAACTCGGTATCAATCGGGTCGGGGCCTCCAATATCCAGTGAGAGCCCGTGGAATGCGATGGGGTAGCGTTCCGCCATCGCGCGAAACTGACGGCCAAAGCGACCGCCAACGCCGATCCAGTTCTCCGGCGCCACTTCCATGAAATCGACCTCTCCATGGTCCATAGACGAGAGCGGGCCCAACAGGGCCCGCCTTAGTCCCAGGCCCGCTCCAAGCAGGCCTGGTTGATGATCAGGCATTAGCCGCCGCACTTACCTTCGCCGCACTTGCCTTCGCCTTCAGACTTCTCGCCTTCGCCGCACTTGCCTTCGCCGTCAGACTTCTCGCCTTCACCGCACTTGCCTTCGCCGCACTTGCCTTCGCCGTCAGACTTCTCGCCTTCACCGCACTTGCCTTCACCACACTTGCCTTCGCCGTCATGGCTACCGTAGCTGGCCAGGTCGTAACCACCGCTCAGCTGCTGCGCGGAGAATGGGTTGACCTCAGCTGAAAGCAGCGGAGAGATAGATGTGGCAAGGAATGCTGCGCCAAGTGCAGCTGCCAGAGGTTTCTTAGATTGAGCCATGATAGTTTCCCTATAGAAATTCAGATTTTGTATTGCTTCTCGAATTGCCCCGGAGGTAACACCTCATTGGCAGCTTTCGTGATAGCTATGACACAGTATCGGTACGGAAGTTTCATACTGCCCGCAGAGGAATTGGTAATATTTCACACTTTTGAAAGCTGTACCATTTTTGTCGCTGAATAAGCGGACATCGCCCGGTGTTATTCGGTCAATGGGGGTTGCTCTGTAGCCAGTCCTGCACGTCGCGCCACTGAGCCCGCAGACGCTTCAGGGATACAGGCATTCTGGTTCCCAGATTCTGGGCGAACAGCGACACCCTGAACTCCTCGATAGCCCAGCGGTACTGACCGGCCGCCGGGCAGGCCAATAGCAAACCAGGCCGCTCTGAGAGCACAGCCTGTAGCGGCTGGGTCAATTGCGCCAGCATTGCCATATGCTGCTGATCCTTGGGGTATTGCCCACTCAGGCGCTCGACACGGGTGCGCAGGGCTTTCAGATAGCGCGGATACTGCGCCAGCCAGACGGCCGGCGTGTCGCGCATGAAACCCGTTTGCAGCAAGCCGTTGAGCTGCTCCTTAATGTCATCGCGAGAATCATTCCAGGCACCGGCGGGCATATCGGCCAACAGCTTCCGGGTTGCGGCAAGCACCTCCAGCGTATTGAGCAGCAGAGTCTCCAGGTCATTACCTATGGTGACGAGCGCCCCACCCCCCTTATTCAAGGCCGCTTCAAACTCCGCACGGGTATAGGGCAGCCGCTCTTCCAATTGCAGGGCTTGTGCAAACGCGGCCGCCACCAGGTCATCCAGCAGTGCGGCGCGCTCTAGGCCAGCGCCAGCCAGTGCCAGGGTAAAGTTGTTGCCTCGCAACATTTGTTTGCGCAAAAAGCGATTGCCCTGACTGTTATGCAATTGCGCCAGCCGTAAGATGCCCAAGCGATGCTGCTGCCGGGCTTCCTCAGGGTAATCAAAGAGTTCTATCGCCGTATCTTCACCACAGTCCCGCAGGGCCGGATAAGAAACAATGGCCACGCCGGCCTGGCGAAAACGCCATTCGCGAGGGATGGTATCCATATCCCACCGGCTAATACCGACCCGACGGGGACTATCATCATCTGTTATGGTCACAGACTGCTGGGTCTCGTCGCGAAAGCGACGGATAAGGGCGTCAAGATCGCGGTCCTGCGCCAACAGCCGGCCGTCGCCATCTACTACCCTGACATTCATGCGGTAGTAATCATCAAGCTTACTCGCCGCCCAGTCCGAGCGGCTCAGCCTGGTGCCACTGAGTCGCGACATGACGCGGCTCAGGGCCTCAAGCAGATCAGCGTTGTCTGGCTGCAGCTCCTCCAGCGCCCTGTCTACGAAATCCGGGGCAGGCACCAGGTGCTTCCGTTGTTGCTTGGGCAGCCCCTTCACCAACTGGATGCATTTTTCCCTGAGCAGTCCAGGCACCAGCCAGTCAAATCGAAATCGCGGCACCCGGTTCAGCAGCGCCACCGGCACAGTAACCGACACACCATCGCTGGCCTTACCCGGTTCAAACTGATAACTGAGTCGGTAGCGCATGTCTTCCCACTGCAGGAAATCTGGAAACTGCTCTCCCAGCTCCGCTCCGGGATCACGTGCCAGCAACGCGCCACGCTCAATTTTTAAGGCCGCCTCCGCACCGGCTGTTTCCTTAAGCCAGGCCTTCAGACGACTGGCCGTAACTGCGTCAGCGGGAAGGCGCTCGTCGTAGAAATCAAACAACACCTGCTCGTCGGCCACAATGTCACGCCGCCGTGTGCGAGACTCCAGTTCCTCCAGCTCGCGAACAAGTCTCAGGTTATGCTTCAGAAAAGCCGGATGCTGGCTAAACTTTCCCGCGATCAATCCCTCGCGAATCAGCAGTTCCCGCGACTCCTCAGCATTGATATTGCCGTAGTGCACCGAGCGCTTGTCCGCCACCGTCAGCCCGTACAGGCTCAATCGCTCCCAGGCCACAGCACGGCCGCTTCGCGCCTGCCAACGCGGTTCGTAGTAATGGTGCTTGAGCAGGCCGGGATTAACATCGATCACCCATTGCGGTTCTATTGCGCCAACGGTGCGGGCAAAGACATTGCTGGTTTCTACGATCTCGGCACAGACCAACCACTTGGGGGGTTTGCGAGACAGGGATGAGCCCGGGAAAATCTGTAATTTCCGGTTGCGCGCACCCATATACTCCCGGCGCTCCTGCTGCTGGGCAATATTTCCCAACAGCCCGGTCAAAAGCGCTACGTGAATTCCGGTGTAGTTTTCCTCTTCGGGCAATTGCTGTCGCGGCTTCATCTTTTGCTGGCGACACGCTATCAACAACTGGGAGTGCACCTCCCGCCATTCTCGCATACGCATAAAGGCAAGAAACTCTCGTTTGCACAACTTCCGTAGCTGGTTCTGGCTGAGTGTCTGACGCTGTTCCTCGTAATACCGCCAGAGGTTAAGCCAGGACATAAAATCGGACCGAGGGTGCCGGAAACGCGCATGCGCCTGATCAGACTGTTGTTGCTTTTCCTGCGGCCTCTCCCTGGGATCCTGAATGGCCAGAGCGCTGGCAATAACAAGCATTTCTTCCAAACAGTTGTGCTGCTCTGCCGCCAGAATCATCCTGGCCAGACGCGGATCGATAGGCAGGCGCGCCATTCTCTTGCCAACCTTAGTGAGCTTCCCGGCTGCCGTAACCGCACCAAGTTCTTCCAGCAGCTTGTAGCCGTCGCGAACCATCCGGGCATCCGGTGGATCAATGAACGGAAAGTCACCGACATCACCCAGGCGTAATTGCAGCATCTGCAAAACCACAGCCGCCAGATTGGTACGCTTGATTTCAGGATCCGTGAATTCAGGCCGCCCGAGAAAATCCTGTTCGGTGTACAGGCGAATACAAACGCCTGCCTCTACCCGACCACAGCGCCCCTGGCGCTGATTGGCACTGGCCTGCGAGATCGCCTCAATTGGCAGGCGCTGAACCTTGGTGCGAAAACTGTATCGGCTTATCCGGGCTTCTCCCGGATCGATAACATAGCGGATTCCCGGGACCGTCAGCGAGGTCTCGGCGACATTGGTTGCCAGTACCACCCGCGTGCCCCGGCGTCCCGAAGTATCGAATACCAGATTTTGTTCGGCCTGACTCAGGCGCGCATAAAGCGGCAGTACCAACAGGTCAGTTTGCTGGCGCAGGGCCTTGGCCAACTCACGAATATCACGCTCACCGGGCAGAAAAACCAGCACATCGCCACGAGAACCATAGATCCCCCTGTCTATCTCCTCTACCAGCGAGACTACTTGCTCCCGAACACCCTGGTCACGGTCGGCAGCCGGATCCTGGTAAATGGTTTCTACCGGGTAGGTACGTCCCGATACCTCTATGACCGGGGCGTCGTCAAAGTGACGCGAAAAGCTTTCCACATCTATGGTCGCGGAGGTCACAATCAGTTTTAAATCTGGACGCTGAGGTAAAAGGCGCTTGAGGTAGCCCAGCAGGAAGTCAATATTCAGGCTGCGCTCATGCGCCTCATCAATGATCAGCGTGTCGTACTGACGCAGCAACCGATCGCGCTGCATTTCCGCCAGCAAAATTCCGTCGGTCATCAACTTGACCGCACTGCTCTCAGAAACCTGGTCGTGAAATCGCACCTGGTAACCCACGGTTTCACCCAGCGGCGTACCAATTTCTTCCGCTATACGGCGGGCAACGGTTCTGGCGGCGAGGCGTCTGGGCTGGGTATGACCAATACGCGCAGAACGCCCACGACCTAGCTCCAGGCAAATCTTGGGAATCTGGGTGGTTTTACCCGAGCCGGTTTCGCCGGCAATGATGACGACCTGGTTGTCACGGATCGCAGCCGCAATCTCCTCGCGGCGCTCGACAACAGGCAGTTGCTGCGGGAATGTGATCGGGGGAACCTGACGCTCTGGCTCCCGGGATGTCTCCATGAACTGTGCCTTACTTATGCGCCGTCGCGCAGCTCCCGTCTGAGTATTTTGCCAACATTGGTTTTAGGCAGCTCCTGCCGAAACTCAACCAGCTTGGGGACCTTATAGGCCGTCAGGCTACGACGGCAGAATTCCCGAACCTCCTCCGCACCCAGGTCGCCGGATTTGGAGACAACAAACATCTTGATTAGCTCACCTGAGATTTCATCGGCTATACCCACCGCAGCACACTCGAGAACGTCGTCATGCTCGCTGAGCACATCCTCCAACTCGTTCGGGTAAACGTTAAAACCGGACACCACGATCATATCCTTCTTGCGGTCTACGATCTGGATGAATCCATCGGCCCGTATTTTTGCCACGTCACCGGTACAAAACCAGCCATCGCCATCCATCACCTTGGCTGTTTCATCAGGCCGCTGCCAATAACCAAGCATCACCTGGGGGCCGCGAACACAGAGTTCGCCGGCCTCTTCTATCGCCAGCACCTTGCCGTCATCATCAACGATTTTAACCTGCGTATGCGGCACAGGAATGCCGATGGTGCCTATGATCATTCGACCGCCCGGGTTGCTGGACACCACCGGTGAGGTTTCGGTAAGCCCGTATCCCTCGGAAACTTCACAGCCGGTGACCGAGCGCCAGCGCTCCGCTACCGCCTTGGTCAATGCCATCCCTCCGGACAAGGTCAGCTTCAGCGATGAGAAGTCCAGCTGCTTGAATTCCTCGTTGTTACACAGAGCCGCAAACAAGGTATTGAGACCACAGAAAATATTCGGACGATAATCCCTCATGACCTTAACGACTGAAGGCAGATCGCGGGGATTGGGGATCAACACGATATGACCACCACGCAACATGGAATAGATCGACGTCATAAACGCATAGATGTGATACACCGGTAGTGGCTGCGCAATAACACGTTCCTCATCGCTCAAGCCGTGGCTTTCAAAAAACGTATCGGCTTGCATAATATTGGACACCAGATTGCCGTGGGATAGCATCGCCCCTTTGGCGACCCCGGTAGTGCCCCCGGTGTATTGCAACATAGCCAGACCATTGCGCTCGCCGGCGACGGGCCTGAGTGCTTGCGCGGCACCTGCCTTGAGCGCAGCGCGCAGGGAGATCGCCCCGGGAATCTGAAAAGGTGGCACGATCTTCTTGACGTACTTGGCGACGTTATTAATCAAGACGCGCTTCAGCGGTGCGTGCAGGTCCGCCAACTCCGTCACGACCACATGCTTGACTGGTGTGGCCGGCAGAACCTCCGCCACGGTCTGGGCGACATTCGCCTGCACTACCAGAGCTTTTACCGAGGCATCATTAAACTGATGCTCAATCTCACGTGCGCTATAGAGTGGATTGGTATTAACAACAACCAGCCCTGCGCGTAAGGCACCAATGACCACCACCGGATACTGCACCAGGTTAGGCATTTGGACTGCGATTCGATCGCCGGGCTCAAGGTCTGTATGGTTCTGCAGCCAGGATGCGAAATTTGCTGACAAGCGGTCAATGTCGCCATAGGTCAGCGTGCAACCGAGGCTGGTAAATGCCGGTTGATCGGTGAACTCGCGAAACGCATGCTCCGCAACTGCCACCACCGTATCAAATCGCTCAATGTTTGCGTCTCGAGCAATACCGATCTCGTCCATTATCCCGTCGAAAACCGATTGTATCTCTGCCAAGATCTGGTCTGTCATGTTGCCCAACCTCTTACGCTGTTATCTTATAAAAATAGGTTAAAATACCGCGTCCCGCAAAACTACATCGATGGTGTATCCATGAGCATGATTACCAACACGCCCTACACCGATATACAACCGGGTCAAACTGCCACCTACAGCAAAACCATCGGTGATACCGAGGTGCGACTGTTCGCCGCGGTTTCAGGCGACGTCAATCCGCTGCATCTGGATCAGGCCTACGCGGCAACCACGCCCTTCGGTGAGCGAATTGCCCACGGCATGCTTACAGGCGGGCTGATCTCGGCGGCAATTGCCATGGAATTACCTGGTCCGGGTACCGTCTACCGCAATCAATCCTTGAGGTTTCGGGCACCTGTACATCTTGGCGACACACTCACTGTCAAACTTGAGGTTACCGACAAAAGTGACCGTGGCCACACTGTCACATTGGACTGCAAAGTCTACAACCAACACGACAAACTGGTAGCCAGTGGTGTGGCTGATGTTATTGCGCCCACCGAGAAGTTATCGCTGGCTAGACCCGCTACACCGGAGGTTGTTCTGAGCAACTAGGGCTCAGGCCTGCCCTTCCCCGGCAGGTGTCTCGTTGACGGCAAACTGCTCAGGATCGATGTACATCAAACGCAAAACCACATTGGCCTGACCGCCACTGACATCAGCACCCAGCACCATGACGTTGGGTTGCTCTTCTTCAACAGTGACCGCTGTGACCCCAAACATCATCACGGCTGCGTCATGCTCGGCGGTAAACGCGCTAATTTTCTCTTCTTTCTGCAACGCCGCTGCAAGATTGGTGAGCAGCGCGCCCATGCTATTACGGAAGCCCCCGTAATTAAGCTTGCCACGAAATTCAGATTGATCCAGCGACAGGTCGAAACGCACCAGGGATTTGTCTTCCATCTCCACCTGGGTAAGCGCTACCGAATTGCCCTCGTTGAGCTTCTTGAACAGGGTTTTTGCATCCGTGCGGGACGCATCCATAAACGCACGATGTAAAAGATTGGCCGAAATAGTCAGGAAGGTTTCCTGGGGCATCGACTGGGTTTCTGCTTGCGCCATGAGAACCTCGCAATTCAAAGGGCCGCAAGTGTAATACCTGTGCGGATCAAACTCCAGTTCACCTTTGGGAGACAAGCTACAGCTCTGGTACTATAGGCCTCCCTGAAAACGAGGACACAAGACAGCCAGTGCGGTACCAGGTCACACCACTTCGAATCAACGCTGGGCAGCAGTGCCGCGCCAGAAGACCCCATGCCAACTGGGGAAACCGGCTGTTGCTGAGCCTTATCTTCCTGTCTCCTCTCGGGTTCGCCAATGAACCCACGCTAGATACGCTAACCCGTGAGCGCGAGGTCTTGTCTGCCGAGCTGCAACAGTATGAGAAAACCATAGCGATCCTGCATACGGAGGGCACGCCACCGGAGACCAGCAAAAATCCAGCCGTGCGCACACTGGCGACTGAAATGGTGGATATTCGGCAAAGGCTGATTGGCATCACCGAGCAAGAAGTGACTCTACTGCAGGAACAGATAAGCGATGCCCGTGAAACCCAGGCCGAAACCGCCACCGCGGAGGTCGACCAGCCCACCTCGCCTGCCGCGCTTGAAGCCAAGCCGCAGCGACCCGCAGCACAGGATTACTCCGTACAACAGGAAGCTGAAGACGTAGCCCGCCTTCGCGGATTGCTGACGGCCTATTACACCGAGCAGCAGGAATCACTGCAAGTACTGCCTACGGCCAAAGAGGTGGCAGAGCGAGAAGCGTCCCAACTCGACGCCGAGCGCCTCGCGATGATTCCATTCAATGCTGACAAGCTGAGGCTCAACGGTGCAGAGGGCAGCACGGCACTAAGCCAGATTACCCGGCGACTCAGTGACCCCAATGTACCGGAGAGCCGGAGAGACATTGCACCTATCTGCACAATCAAAACCCGCTTGTTCGGTAACCTGGTAGGCAGCGAAACGCGCAGCTTGACCCCCGTGGGCAAGCATCACTACGTCGCCCGCATTCGTCTACAGCCCGGCGACACAACATTGCGTATCCTTGAGCACAGTTGGCAATTGCAACTGCCGGAAGACATTAGTGCGTCTGAGTACCTGTTTACCCTGTATGCACCCCCTTCCATGGAACCAGAGCTACACATCTTTGCGGTTAGCGACCTGCTGGCCGAGGATAGCCCTCACATCCCCGCCTGGCTGCCAGACAAGGTCGGTATCAAGCCGCGCGCTGGATGAACCGGGAGAACACTCCCTGGCAGGCGGCGAGTACCGCAATGGTTGAATGGTCGGATGAGGATACGCCCTCAGCCTCGGAATATGCTGACTTCTACTATTCCAGCGAGGATGGCCTGGCCGAAAGCCAGCATGTATTTCTCGCCAGTAGCGACCTGCCAGAACGGTGGCGAACTCATACCCGCAGCAACTTTGTTATCGGCGAGACAGGCTTCGGCACCGGGCTGAACTTCCTTCTGACCTGGCAGAGCTGGCGAGCGCTGCCCCAACCCAGGCCCCGATTACATTACACGGCGGCTGAAAAGCACCCAATGGCGCGCGCCGATTTGTCCCGCGCATTGGCAGGCTGGCCAGCTTTGCAAATAATTGCAAGCATGCTTCTTGAGGCCTATCCGCCGCCCGTCAAAGGCCAGCACAGGCTTTTGTTTGACGAGGGGCAGGTTACGCTGGACCTTCACTTCGAAGATGCCAGCGAAGCCTTCTCCGACCTCGCCGAGCGCGGCAACTGCTTGGTCGATGCCTGGTATCTCGATGGCTTTACACCATCCCG
>JBDVXK010000003.1:0-117683 GCA_039964455.1 Halieaceae bacterium
GCCAAAAGTGAGATAACAACAGCAATTCCGCCTATTGCCTCACCCAGGTTGCCAAATTGCTCGAGAGTCATTCTGCGGTCCCCTGAAAATCAGATTTAATATAAGAGTACACCAACAGGCCGCTATTAGGCGAAAGCGGACGTTAGACAGCAGCAGAATTAAGCCAGATCAAGGCCCGCTATCTACTAGAAGTGGAGAATCCGCATCACTTGGGCACGAACGTGTTCCACGCTACTACTAAAAATAGTAGGCCCGAGTTGATTAGATTGAGAAATAGCGCTGAAAAATACCACGCATGCGCCGTGCCCTCAGGGAAGCCTATTGCGGCGAGTGCGAGCAATATTTGCCCCAATAGAGAAATCCCCCAAAGCACGCGAGATATTAGAACGCTGGGCCAAAATCGATCGATGTTTTTGGTTCGCTTCGTCATCAAGATGGCGAAAGCTATGTCGCTCAATAGGTACACTATCGCGCAAACTCTCCAAACTAAAGCCCCATCCATGCCAAACTTGTGCGGAACCAAGGGTAGCGCTGAAAACAAAGCGACAAATAGGCTGGCTTCCAGCGCCAGGATTAGCCTCAAGCCCTCGGCTTTGGGATCGAAATTCTCCCTCCGCCAAGCAAGGATACTTACCAAAGCTGAGAAGCCAGCTATCGTAACTGCAATCTCCGCGATAGAAAGCAACTCACTCATATCCTGCATTGAGCTTTACTCCCGATTTTCAGACAGCATGCTTCTGAGGGCCGAACACTCACAAGAAGGACCAGGCTTTAGCTTAATTGCCGCACGACGAGCGTCCGCGCTTTAGTCGAAAGCGGCCCTTACGACCAGTTTAGCCCAAATGTCCGCTTTCACCTCAAAGGAGACATTAGCGAGGGGTGAAAATTGGTAATCAGGGGCTGCTTTGTGCGAGAGCAGACCTTCAGTAAAGCGCCCCAGCGCAAAACGAGCTTGCTGATTTGACCTGTCAGGGGGATTACTCGGTATGGTCCAGTTGCTTGTTCACTAGAGCAACAAAATTGGGGTCATAACGTGTCTTTTCGCGTGCCCACCATTCACGGATTCCCGGCTGCTTCAACATATAGTCCAAGCCTAACATGTGTGCTGGGTCCGCCACTTGCGTACCAGTAGTAGTAGAGTTGTCCCATGTGGCTTGAACTGTGAAAAACATCTGCTGGAGAATCAAATAAAACCTAAGTCTCTCTACTGGGGTAAGGGAGCGCGAATCTTCACAACCTCGCATAAAAATATCTGCCATCCCTGCATCCGATATTAGAAGACCCCTAAACTCCGAGTAAGACGCTACCGACCTTGCGTACGTATCTGCCCTGGTAATCTCACTAGCCTCTTTGGCTTGAGCCGTATGCTGCCGAATCTGGATCGCAAGGTAGATCAACGTAACAACTACTGCTATTCCACCGATGAAGTCCCCCAAGTTCCCTAAAGTGTCGAGCAAAACAATCCCCCTAAAAGTTTCTTCACTGGAATCAACTGACTAAAAAACTCATTCACGGCTTAGTACGAGCGTCCGCTTTGAGTCGGTAGCGGCACCCAGAGCCAGTATAGCCAAAAACGGCCGCTTATAGGCGAAAGCGGACGTTAGAGGGTCTGATTCAGCCCAGACTGGGTAATGTCCGCTTGCACCTCGAAAGCGACATATCTATTTGCACTGCCTGCAATCAAAAATCTACCTTGAGGCTGGAATAGAACCGGCTCATTTCGGCGAAGAACTGCAGTACTCACTTCAACAGATATTTTCGCCGATATGCGCTGGGACTTTCTCCCACTAGCCGCAAGAAGGCATGGTTGAAAGCACTGACTTCACTGTACCCCATTTGCATGGCTAGCTGGCCTACACTGACTTCTGTCTCAATGAGTGCTCTAGTGGCGAGTTCCCGAATCACCCCGTCCCTGATTGCCCTGAAGCCCAGACCTTGCCTTGTTAGAACGCGCTTTAACGTACTCAAGGACATGCCCATCTCCCGGGCTATTTTTTCCGCCTTGGGCGGTCCAAGTTCCAGATCTTTCATGATCAGAAGACGCAGCTGGGCCTCAACGCTCGCGGACTTGGAGAATTCCTTCAGCTGTTCGTCCGCCTGTTCTCGAATGATTTTCAGTAAGGTGACATCGGAGTCATTCAGGGGCGCTGCGAGGAGTGATAGGCCCACTTCAAAGCTGTTCATCGGCTGATTGAAGAACAGGTTGTCACCGAAGAAGCGCTGCAGCTCACTTAGATCTTTAGGCGCCTCCCACTGAAAGGTTGTTTTAAGAGGCCGCCAATCAGTACCAATACGGGAACGGATGGTGTTTACCAAAGCACCCAGGGTCCACTCATCATCGTGGCGGGTATCCAAGGCGTGCAGCTCTGTGCTTTTATAAACGATTCTCAAGCTATGCCGCAGGCTGTCTATTTCCAAGGACGCAGTGCGATAAAAGATGGCGTAGTAGCGCTCTGCCAAAGAAAGAAACTCGCCGATTGTGCTGGCGTTGAGTAACAGATAGCCATAAAGTCCCATGGCGTTCAGATCGATACCCTCGATCAGGTGAAGCCCAAAGTGCTTATCTCCAGTCTGCTCTTCACACGCAAGGAGAACTCGATTTAGATCATGGGCAGTCACGCTATCCGGGCGCTCCAGCAAGGCCTCCATCTCTTTGGGAAGCGAGCTGACCAATACGTTGATATCGACTCCCATCCCGCGAAACCCATCGGTTAACCAGGTCCCGGGCCGACTTGTGCGCTTTATCGACATCTTCCCCCGCCCTGAAGTTGGGTGATACTGCGTGGGCCGTACCCGCCAAACAGCAGGCAATTAGTGACAATCCACCAGCAGATGCTGTCGGACTCAAGTCCGTCATTTCCTAAGTCGATATAGAAACATTTTGAGCCGAAATATCAACTATAAGATCCGTTCGATCAAGCGCGACGACGTATTGCCGATATTATTTCGTGGTAAAGGTAAGTGCAGTGTGGTCTTGGTTGCTATCGCCGCTGGGCTACAGAATTACTCGAGAGGAGAAGGCTGCAATGGGCAAGTTTACCCGTGATCGGTTCGGACAGAGCGGACCTGCACACAGTCCACTTTATGAAGTTCCCTTCCAGGTCAAGCATGCAACCCATCTGTTGTACCGGTATGAGGCGGATCGCGACGCGGTCGATGACGTTCTACCGGAGGGCTGCGAGCTAAAAGATGGACCCGCCTTCGTCTGGGCCCTGGTGCAGAGCAGCAACGAGTTGCCGATGCCCTATGCGGGTACCTACATCTTTCCGGAGTGCACTTTCGAGGGCAATGATTACGTGTTTGAGTACTTCTTGATGGTGACAGCCGATTCGGCTATGGCCTCAGGCCGGGAGTTCTGGGGTGACTCAAAGAAGATTGCGCACATCAATGTTACCTGGGAAGGCAACGAGGTGTTCACAACGTGCGAGCGGCCCGCGGGGCTCTCACTGGTTACTACGCACTTTCGTGTAGGCCAGCAGATCCCCGCCGAGCAGGCTCCGGCGATGCCACCGGGTTTGTGTATGAAGATGATCCCATCTTCCGAAGAGGGGAAGCCTTTTCAGGTTTTGCAATATGTGGAAGACGCCACCGAATTGGTTCCCGCCACGGATGCTAGCGGTCGCATGGAAATCTACCGCGGAGTAGGTAGTGTAATTATGCCCATCGAAACTGACGTCTGGCCGATACACCGATTGAAGCCGATCAGAATGGTCGACGCCTACCTTATTCGCGGCGACATGGATTTCGGCTACGGTAAGATCCTTAAAGACTTCAACCAATGACAGGCGTGGGAGTAGCAGGCATGACCACAATTCGAGCAAGCTTTTCGGGACCAATCATCGTTTACCTGACATTGGTTGCCTGCGCGTTGGCCCTGTATGCGGCGCTCGATGGCTCCGACATTATCGAGTCGTCCAGAGCGTATTTGCGGCTGTCTGGCCGGGTAGGCATGGGCCTGTTTTTTGTCAGTTTTGGTGCATCAGCCCTGCACCACCTGTTTAACACAGGCTGGTCCAACTACCTGGTAAAGAACCGCCGCTACTATGGTATATCGACCGCCATCGTCCTCTGGTCGCACTTTCTGGTAATTCTGAGCCTTTCGGTGACGGCCTCGGAATGGTTCCGAGACAGTGCACCGTGGTTTATCCTGTATCCCGGTGCGGGCGTGTTTCTCGTGGTCGGCCTGATGGCACTCACCTCGAATAATTTTGCCGTCAAAAAAATGGGCGCACAACGCTGGAGGACGCTGCACCTAGTGGGCGGCTATGCGGCGCTCTCGGCCTTTGCTTATGAGTATGTGCTGGTTCTATACCTGCAGCCAATCATATTGCCCGACTATCAGTTTGTTACAGCAAACTCCGTGGTGATGGCCCATTTGCTGCTGGCCGTTCCGCTGCTGCTCCTGTATCTGCGATTCAAGAAGGGTTGAGCCAAAGTATCAAGACTCCCAAACCGATACAGGTATGATCGTGTCGAGAACGAGTAAGTCCTACATTGTATCTAGGCGCAGGGGGCACAAGTCCCGTGCAACATGAGGGAGTTTTAAATGAAGCGAATTGTCCTGCTAATTGGCACTGTGCTGTTTTTGAATACCAACGCCCATTCAGATGCAAAGCCGAATATCGTCTACATCCTCGTAGATAACTGGGGCTGGGGAGACATCAGTGTGCAGGGAGGGACTGTCCCCACCCCCCGTATCGATCAGCTCGCTTCCCAGGGACTTCGTTTCACTAATTTCAATGTCCAGAACCAGTGCACACCGACCCGCTCTGCTATCCACACGGGCCGATATCCCATCCGCTCTGGAACGCAGAAAGTCCCGGCACCTGGAGAGCCCCAGGGCATGGCCCCATGGGAGTACACCATCGCTGAACTGCTTTCCGACGCGGGCTATGCAACTGCAATGTACGGCAAGTGGCATATCGGTGATAAGGATGGCCGTCTGCCCAATGATCAGGGCTACGACGAATGGTATGGCATCAAGGAAAGCGCGATGGAGGCAAGCTATACCAGCACTCCCCAGTTTGATCCGCAGGTTTTTGATGTACCCCATATATGGAGTGGTAAACGTGGTCTGGAATCCCGCAAGGTTAAGGAATTCGACCTCATCGCCAGGACCAACCTCGATTTAGAGATTGTGCAGAAAACCGTAGAATACATTGGCAAAAGCGCAAAGGCAGTGCAGCCTTTCTTCGTTTATACAGCGCTGACCCAGATTCACCCGCCGTTTCTACCGCAGAAGAATTTCAGCAATAAATCAAGGGCAGGTGCATATGCCGACATCCAGATGCAGGTGGATGCGTATGTCGGGAAAATTGTAGATGCCATCGATAAGGCAGGCATAGGCGATAACACCATACTCATCCTGACAGGCGATAATGCTGCCGGAGAGCATTCGGCGGGTTGGGTGGGCGAAGGGGGTTCAAACGGCCCCTGGCGAGGCGGCCTCAGTACTGGGTATGAGGGCGGTACCCGGACACCGGGTATGATTCGCTGGACTGGTAAAATCGAAGCGGGACGCGTGTCAGATGAGATTTTTTCTGACCTAGACTGGTATCCCACTCTGGCCGCGATGATTGCTGAGACCGAACGCGTACCCTCCGATCGTCCTATTGACGGTATCGATCAATCTGCGTTTTTGCTGGGTAAGCAAGCTAAATCTAATCGCGAGTATATTGTAACTTACGTTGGCGATCAGGTGTTTTCCGTCAAATGGAGAACCATCAAGGTTCATTTTTTGACTGCAGAAGGCACCTTTTCTCCAGTCGTACAGCACACGTTTCCACAGGTGTACGATATCAAGAATGACCCCGGTGAGACGCGCGAACTCTGGCAATCTGAGGGCTATGCCCACCTGTGGGTAATGAAGCCAGTCATGGACATTCTTTCACAGATTGCAGTCAGCCAAAAAGAATACCCTAATCTCAAACCAGGGCAGGATTTTTCTGGCTATTAGCGGTGGATCTGCCGCGCAATTCCACAAAGAGTCTTGCCAAGCACAGACCTATCTCGCGGGACTTACTATCTTCTTTGGGTAAAGGGAATGCCCGCTTTTAGGCGAAAGCGGACATTATGGCCCTGAACAGGCCTGGGGGCTGGAAAAGTCCGCTTTCACCTCAAAGCGGTCACTCCGTGTTGGGGTGTCTGACGCTCCACATAAAGGCCAAGGAGGCAAGAATTCCGGCGCTGTCGAGCGCTAAAAGCCCCCAGATAACTGAAGGGGATGTGTACACTACCCAGTCAGGCCGTATGTGCTGTATCTCCTGACCAATTGAGAACATATTCCAAGTGTTCGTTTGCACTGCAATTAGAAAAGAGAGCGCGAAAACGACGAATAGTATGTTTACAACGGTGACTTGAAATCGGGTTAGATTAGCGCCGACAAAGTGCGCAGCTACTAAGTATGCCGTGACGCAGGTTAAATACAGGGACACTGAGTGTAGAGCGGTCTCCCCGAGTAATATAGCATTTTCAATTAATTCCGATTCGTTCACAAAGTCTACTCCGAGTTTTTTATAGCTTAAGAGTAGACGCGTTTCCGCTGATAGGCGAAAGCGGTCATCGCAGAGCCTGATTCGGCCCTGACTGGGTAACGTCCGCTTTCACATCATTGCGCGGGTATTTCCTTAGCAGCAGAGGTCATTTCTCGTTCCATGAACTGCTTAAACTCGCCAGTAAAATTGGCTCCCCCTTGCCTTACCCACCATTTCCGATAACCGCCGCTACTGACCCAATAGTCGGCGATGGATTTAAGTTCATGCCAATCATCGTCAGATATAGCCTTATTGCGATACATAAAATACGCTGCCGATAGGAACCAACTCGCCTTGATAGCCAAGTTCGAAAATTGTAGATACTCGTCCTTAGACAGAGACTCGATGCTCCGACGTCCCGAAATCATAATTTGATTCAAATTCGGATTTGAGATGAGCAAGTCATTAAAGTCGGCCATCTTATCCGTGAGCCGCAGTTTAGACTCGACTCGAGACGCGAGATTTCCCGCTTTCATCTGTAACCCAACGTAAACCAGTGAAGCAACAACCGCGAAACCGCCGATAAGCTCCCCTATTGCGCCCCAATCTTGAAGTGTCATTTTAATGTCGCCTTGTTATTAGATTTCTGACAAGGATAGACCGAAGTCCGCAATTAGGCGAAAGCGGTCGTTATGGGCTGATTACTTGGGCATCAGTTGCAAGTAAGCAGCCATTTAGATATTGATTGGTATTTATTGAGGATATTGCTGGTGGTTAATGGAGATTATCCGAATGTCTGGATGAGTACGTTCAGTGCTTGAAGTAAGCCGGCAGTCTGAATACCGCCGGCTGAATTTTCTGCGTTTAAAGTACTTAACTTGGAAGAGTCCTCTCATTCGCCGGGTATCAACCCGATCATGCGCAAAGGCCCGCCACTGCCCCCCTTGATTTTCATTGGTAATGCAACGATAAAAGCACCCGTTGCCGGCAAACTGGCCACGTTAGCAACGTTCTCAAAACCAATGATGTTGTGGCTGTATAAGTACCGATGCACTGCGAAGTCTTGCGACTGACCATAGTCGATACTTGGAGTATCGAGTCCTACGGAAACGATACCGCGTTCAAGATGCAGAAAACGTGCAGCCTCTATGGAAAATCCCGGGAAATGAAGATTCGAAATAGCCTCCGCTCCACTAGCCGCGGTCCCCATGTAACGGATTTTATCAGGCCAAAATTGCGCATAACCTGTATTCATCAACACCGATGAGCCGCGAGGAATACGGCCATGTATCGATTCCCACTTATGCAGTGCTTCCAGGCTTAGGGTGTAATCAGCATCGATTAAGGCAGCGGCCGATACATCAATAACGACGACAGGGGTCAGAAGCGATGACAGCGGAATCTCGTCGGTGGCCCATTGGCCCTCGGCAAAATGGATGGGTGCGTCGAGGTGTGTGCCACCGTGCTCCGCAGTATTGACTCGGTAAGCGCTGTAATACCAACCGCCTTCAGTTCGCCCCTTGAAAGCCTCCTCGTGCTCGAATGGCGCTTCGGTAGGCCAGTAAATAGTGTCTTCATCAAAGGCATGGCTCATATCTACCAGCTTATAGCCATGAAAGGGGGACGGGCTCGACTGCGCCATTACTGGGGCTGAGATCGATATGAAAATACACAGCAGATAGCCCGCTATTACAGAAAAAATATTATCCATTAGACACCTTAGTCAATTCCCGTATACCACTTCTAATTGTAATCTCAACAAGGATAGACCCATGCCCGCTTTTAGGCGAAAGCGGATGTTAGAAGCAGAATAGACAGTGGGTTTCTGTCGAACGGTAACTTGCGATCTTAGCGATACTGCGCTGCTGTTATGAACTGCCCGAAAGCTTCACACCAGACAATTACCGTGTTGTAAGCGGAGACATCAATACCATCCGGGACGGGCACGACGAAATTTTCGAAGGTTTTCACTGGGCCCAGCTGAACCATAGCAGATTTGAGTGTCTCAAAGGCCGCTTCGCTCTCCACAAAATCTGGCGACAGATATAGACGATAATCCGGCCCTGGTGCAATACTGCCCACCAATGTAACTGACGCCTTGCCAACCGATACCTCACCCTCTCCCCAATGCAGAAAGTCACTGTCGGCAAGGTCACGACGAAACTGTCCGCGGTATATGGATTGACTCTGCAGCTCGATAACTTTGGCTGATGATGGCGCTTCTGGTGCCATAAGGATTGGGAGCGCGTAAATACCTAGTGCGAAGCCGCCCGCTGCAAAAAGCAGGTGAGTTATGGTGAGGGTTAAATTTCTTAGCATGCCTGGCATTCTCTACTTCAACTTTTCTGAACATAACATAAGCGAGGAGGAAGCTGCCATTTAACACCAGTATGACTACACACCGTTAGGGAGAAGCTACTATTTTTTTAATGTACATGCAGCTGGCCACGAAGCATTTCTACCCTGCGGCGGTTTGTACCCATGTCGCCGATGCCCAGCCTGGAAGAGGAGCGCACGTGAATGACATTCTTGCCCTCGATAAAGCGGAGCTGCACGTCGTCCTGAAAACGAATAAGCGGTGTTTTTACGATGGCCTGCATGAAGTCACCTGTATCGATCGTGATAGTCCAGTCTTTCTGTGCAGCAATCCATTGTTTGAGTTCTTGCCACTGTTGCGACGTGGCTTCCATCGGGGCGATGGCCTTGCCTCCCTCGGAGAGTTCACTATTCACGCAATTGGGAAATGTCCCGCAATCAGGCAAAGCCGCGCCACTAGTCGGTTGATCCGGCGCACTGGTACAGCCAGCGAGGCAAACTACGATAAGAGGGTAAACAATGCGATATACTCTCATGGTGTCACAATCTCCTAAACGTTACCCATTACACTTTAACGTCCTACATCCACGTTAGGTATTAGCAAACCGCTTTATGATTAGAATTTTTCCGCTTCTACTTTCTCTGTTACTGACATCAGACGTTGCCTTCGCCCAGCTAGATGCGACAGCCTGGGGCCGGCTACTCGACTCCGCGGTCGACAATGGGCAGGTGGATTATTCTCAGTGGCGGGATAACCCGGATTTTGACGCCGTCGTTGAGCAAGTGGCGCTGGCAGATGTCGGCGCCATGAATCGTCAGCAGATACTGGCATTCTACATCAACGCATACAATATACTCGCCGCGCGCGGCATTCTCGACGGGCGCTCACCCGATGGCATACTGGGGCGATACCTGTATTTCAAACGGGACACCTATATCGTGGCTGGCCAGCGCATAAGCCTGCACCAGTTGGAACACGATTGGATACGCCCATTGAAAGAGCCGCGTATACATTTCGCCATCGTCTGTGCGAGCCAGTCCTGCCCCATCCTGAAGAGCGAGGCCTACACGGCAGATCGCCTCAACGAACAACTGGAGAATGCAGCGCGCGGGTTCGTCAATGACACCTCTCGCAACCGCTTTAACCTCGCCTCCGGACGCGCAGAACTTTCCAAAATCTTTGAATGGTTCGAGGAGGACTTCAAGGAAGAGTCGGGTTCTGTCCAGGCCTATCTTGCGCCAATGGTAAAAAGTGCAGAGGTTTCGTCGCTGTTGAGCCGCGACGGGTTCAAGATAAACCACCTTGAGTATGACTGGAGCCTAAACGGTAATCTTTAGCAGTCAGCGCATTACAGTCACTTAAACTTCGCGGTCAAGCATAGACTGCTGTCCGCTATTAGCCGCTATTAGCCGAAGGTTGGCGTTCCAGGGGCCGAAAGTGCGAGTATGTGTTTTCAGCTCATTGAGTATGTTTTTCCTTAGTAACCGAGGTCATTTCGCGCTCCATAAACAGCTTGAATTCGCCCGCAAAATTGGCTCCCCCTTGCCTGACCCACCATTTCCGATAACCGTCGCTACTGACCCAGTAGTCGGCGATGGATTTAAATTCATGCCAATCATCATCAGATATAGCCTTATTGCGATGCATGAAATAGGCTGCCGAAAGGAACCAACTGGCCTTAATAGCCAAGTTTGAAAATTGTAGATACTCGTCCTTGGACAGGGACTCGATGCTCTTACGCCCTGAAATCATAATTTGATTCAAATTCGGATTTGAGATGAGCAAGTCATTAAAGTCGGCCATCTTATCTGTGAGTCGTAATTTGGACTCTACTCGAGACGCGAGATTGCCTGCTTTCATTTGTAGACCAACGTAAACCAGCGAAGCCACAACCGCAAAGCCGCCGATAAGTTCTCCTATTGCGCCCCAATCCTGAAATGTCATTTTTATGTGTCTCGGTATTGGATTTATGGCAAGGATAACCTGAAGTCCGCTGTTACGCTAAAGCTGAAATAGGTAATAGGGATCGCTTCAGACAGAGTCACCCCTTTAAGACCGAGTGGTAATTGAGTTGCTCTCTGGCAATACAAGCTTGATAGCTGCCGGCAACACCTCAAACATCACCTTCTTGGTAGCGATAGGCTCTCCGTCGAGATTTATCGGAATATCCACATCCGCTTGCTACTGAGCTGAAAATAAATATATGTAACAATAACCGGAGCTACCTACCCTTTTTAACGTGACCACGCCTATGCCAATGCAATTATTAGTTCTAGTTTTAGCTGGTATGTTGAGCGCCTGTTCCACAACCATACCGATAGACCCGCCTTCACAGTATGCCCCCACGGCGGCATCGCTAGACGAAGAGCAGCCAGAACGATTCTGGTGGCAGTTCCGTTTTAAACTCAAGTGGCCTAACGGCGAAGCGCCCCGGTTTTCCGATCATCTACTGATTGCAGATCAGATTATCGCCCCGGTGTTGAATCAATACGAAGAAGAATTGGGCCTGTGGCGATTTCATCGTCGCGCTGGCCGCGATGATGCGGGGCACCAATTAAGCCTGATTTTTTATACAGACGAAGAAGCTGCAAACGCTATTTCTGCCTCGATGAATGAGAAAGCGCTTACACAATGGCTGGAGAGCAAGGAACTAATCGAGGCAACCCGCTTCAGTCGCCGCACCCAGACAGAATTAGCACATCTGGAGGATACCAGCGACTCGGCGTGGCCACTGGAGATACAGCGCTCCTGGCCGTACTTTATTATGGGCGTGAGTCAAACCTGGCTGCTGATGGTGCAGGAGCTCAGCGCCCGAGATCCTCTGCCGGCAGAAGCTGATTACAACGCACTTATCAGCCACTATGAGGCTGTGGATGGCGAGCTCACGAATCAGTGGCGCGATTTTGGTCAACATGCCTACCTACACCACTTGAGCGCAGTGTTCGGATACCAGCCACTTAAACTTCGCAGTACCGAGTTAAGAAGCTTCTGAATTTCATCACATAGAATCGCCAGTTGACCAACGGAATAGATGCTCTCAGTTGGAAACGCGTTTATCCGCAGTTGCATAGCTTCCGGAAATCATGCAACTCTGGCCATAGCGGACGAGAAGGTCAGCAAATGGTATCGAAAAGCACCCCTGCCGAATCACAGCCGAAAGAAGCCCCTTGCGCTTGTGGCAGTAAGGCGAAAAGCCATGACTGCTGTGGCCGCTTTCTGAGTGGCGAAGCGATCCCGCAAACCGCCGAACAACTTATGCGCTCACGATACTGCGCGTTCGTACATTGCAATGAGGCGTATTTGTTATCAACCTGGCACCCTGAAAAAAGGCCTAGCAGAGTCAGTTTCGATGATAAGCAGCGCTGGCTAGGCTTGAGTATTCGCTCTTCGGACTCAGGCGGGCCTGATGATTCCAAAGGGGTCGTAGAGTTTGTCGCGCGCTATAAGGTTGATGGTAAGGGATATCGGCTACACGAAGTCAGCCAGTTCGAAAAAGTTGAAAATCGCTGGTATTACCTGCACGGAGAGCATTTGTAGGACACTACCAGTCCATGGCAAAACTGAAGAAAATATGATCCCCTTCGACACGGTTCTCCGCATGAAATTCATGCAGCCACTTCGCAATAAAGGTGACATTCTGGTCGCCTATATTCGTACTCCATAGCGCGGCTGGACCGATACCTGCGGCTTCCGCCTTGAAGTCGCCCAACACGGCTCCGTCACCACTGTCTCCAGTAAACTGCTTCAAATAGAAGCCCTGTAGCCCAAGTGCGAATGTGTCAGAAAAAAATTGGTTAAATGCGAAATCCAGGTGAAGTTCCTGACCTGTCTGATAATCGGTGTCGTCGTTTTCAGTGTTATAGATGTAGCCCAGGTTGAAAGAAAGATCTTTGCCTGTCTCAGGGTTCAAGTAAGTAAATGCTACGTTGGTGTCGAAGCTCCAGTAGTTGAGGCTTGCATTGATCGGGTTATCAATATCGTAGTCGCCAGTTGGGGCTACAATCAAATGCAACAGTGACCAATAATAGTTGTCATTTTGCCAGTACAACGCCAATGGAATAAGGGCAATATCTCCAAGACCGGATGCTGAATCATCAGTCTCAAAGTCCAATCCGTTCAGGTCAATGTCTGTTTTTATATCCAGGCTAACGATTGGCATGAAGATGCCACCAGCATACTGGCCGCCGAATAGTTCGAAGTCAGGCTTATACAACAGCGTTGTAAAGTTCATCAAGAAATCGAGATCAGTGTCTAATTGTAAAGCTCCCGATCGTAAGGATTCATCAATCTCTGCGCCATAGTAATAGGTGTCGTTACGAAGAGTCCAAGAGTCAGCTGGGGCCAACGCCATGCCAAAGTCACCATAGGTACCAGGCACGTAGTTACTGTAACCGCCCTCGGCGGCAAAGACTCGCCCTACCAGCCCCATCATCGCTACAAAGGCCAGGACGCCAATGGGCAGGAATACTTTGTCTTTCATACGCTGGCTACTCTGAAAATACTCGGCCGGGGATAGGTAATGGCGATATTAGTTGCTTATTAACGTCTTCGATGGCGCTTTGCGCTGTACCAAGCGCTTCTTGCGCAAAGAGCTGCTGTATTGAGCGCTCATGCTCAACCATCATATCTGCCAGCTCTTTGTATTCCGGCGGTGCTATATCTGCGATCTCCTGATACTTATCAACGTATGGGCCTAATGCTTGCCCCAGCAAATCCATGCTGCCCTGCCAATCAAGCGTCTCAACCAGCTGACCAAGGCCAACTCCGGCCTCGCGGGACTCCTCTGATTCACGAATATCAATGCCCAGCTGAATCAATACGGGTCGCAGGCGCGCCTTGGTTTCGGTCTCTAATTGCAGCGCCGTACCCAGTAGATATTGCTGCCACGGGCTTCGAAACCTGGATAGCAAGCAATTAATTGCCACCTCCCCAGTAACCTCGCCTTGGTACTGCTCCGATAGCCCTGCTTTATAGCCTTCTAAAGACATCTATTTTTACCTTGTCTACAACGTAAGTAAGGAACCGTTGACAGTGCAGCTTGCGGTTGGATAATTGTGGTGCCTGTGCGTCAGGGTTACTCTCACAATATTAACAATGCCAAGATACCCAAACACTATAGACATATCTTAATGGTTATTATCCCGCATTGCCCTCAGAGCAAATACGCCTAATCCACTGCCTATTATTTCAAGTACCAGATAGGCATACATCAAGAAGTTACCTGCACCATCGACATAAAGTCCGATTGTGCGAGTAATCGCCATGCAGGAGAGTACCAGAACGACGATCACCAAACTGGGCCTGACTTGACCAATAGAGTGAAGGTAAAAAAGCATCACCCCCACAGCGACTGTCATCCCTCCATAGGTTGCGCGAAAGTCTACAAGTGCCGAAACTCCAACTGGCTCACTTTCAGTTACGAGACGGGCCATCTCTCCTGGATAAATTGTGAATGCAATCCCGTAGAGGAGGAAAAATCCGGCAGCAAGGTAAATGACGAAAGTCTGGAAGTTCATACTTTTAACTCCGTGATTAGTTCACACCGCTTAAAATCGATCAGGCCGAAAAGTTGCGTCATGGCCACCGTCGACGAACAAGACTGAACCGGAGATGAATGAGGCGTTCTCACTGAGCAAGAACGCTACGGCATTAGCCTGATCTTCGGGTAAGCCGGCGCGCCCCACTGGAATTGAGTTTACAAACTGTTGTATCGCCTCTCGGTATCTGGGATCGGCAAGTCCGGATTTCGTCATACCTGTTTCGGTGTAACCTGGCGCGATCGCGTTGATTCTTACGCCTGATTTTGCAGCAGCCGGACTCAAATGCCGCATCCACCTGCCAAGCGCCTGCTTGCCGCCTCCATAGGCGCTTTGACCGTCAATTTCCGCAACTGCTTTTCCAATACCGCTGGCACTACCTGTCACTGCGTAAATAGGCATAGTTTCTCCTGAATTGCTTATTTTTCTATCTTTGCCGCGATCCAAGAGCAGCGAAAAGATAACGCCGATTCCACCTAGAAGTTCACCAACATTCGCTAATTGATTGAGTTCCATACTGACATAGCCCTGCTATTAGTCCTGAAACAAGGATAGACCGATGTCTGCTTTAAGGCGAAAGTGGACATTAATGGCCCTGAATGAGCCTGGGGCTGGAATGTCCGCCATCACCTCACAGGGGACGTTAAAAAAGTCACAAGTAAGTCATCTTGAGGGTTGCCTCAGAGCCGATTGCAGACGCTCAGGAACCGCAGGAACGGGTGCTGGCCGCCAGACCAGTCCACCAGCTCCCGAAGCAATCAGCTTGAATACACTGGCATGGATCTAGTTAAATTATTTGGCGATGACCTTTCCATCGGGTTGGGCCATGAAAGCATCTGCATCAGGCTCGTATGCCCTCAAAACTATGTTCCAAGGCTTAGGTGCCTGAAGATAATTTGAGGCACCTTTCGCGCATTCAATTGGCCCAACTGTGACTTCAATGCGGTCTGCACTTTGACTTTTTACCGTGTTGTGTTCATCGGCCATAAGGAACATGTCCTTGCCGTAGATAGTGAGACTGTAAAAACCATTTGCATCGGTGTTTATTGGCGGCGCTTCGACCGTCACCGTGCTGCACTCAACAGATTCAGGCCCGGGAATAAGCTTGTAGGCAGCCCGCGCTGGACCACTCAAGCCCCACCCGCCGGCACTAATAAGAGTGTACTTCTCCCAGTCTGTGACTTGATCAACTGACTCGACCATCCCGCCGGTACTATCTATAGGGGTTTTAGCGAATTCGTTTTTCAACGCTGCTCGTGTGGCTAAGAGTTTATCTAGGTCGTAGTTCGGGATAGGGTTCGCGTTTACTGCCTCAACGCTCAACTCATCAGCGATGACCTTGATCTGAGTCTCTGCGTCCGCCTTACCATCAACACCAATGCGAACCAATATTCCTATATGATCATCAAACTGTCCCGCGGGGAACTTGTAAACTCCTCCCCTATTTAGGTGGACAGGTGTTGTATGGGTGTCCAGGTTTATTATTTGGGCTGTAACCAAACGCGTGTCATCAACGGGAAGGTTGAGAGTGAAGCCCCCCGTGGTGTCCACTGCCGCGGCCGTGTAAAGAACATTCACGTTGGGAGTGGTGAGAATCTGGTTGTCGACGCTCGCGATAGTTGGAGTATTGAAAGTGTTGACCCCATTGCTCTTCACCAGATTGGCTGCAAAGTCTAGCCCCTCAGCCCGGATGAACTCCTCTGCGGTCATGCCTGTAGCCTCAGGTCGGGTACCCCATTCGGTGGTGTTCACTGCCTCTGCTGCGAACGATGTGTGCGCACCCACGCTAGTGAGTAGAAGTGCTAGAACCATATAAAACCTAAATGCTAATTTCATCAGCAACGTTCCTATTTTAAAAAAAGTTAAAATTCTCTGACTGCAGATACTCTGTAGAGCAGTAAGAGAGTTCAAAAAAACCACGTTAGGTTAAGGTATTCTAAATACGCAGGTCTAGCAATTTAAGCCAGCCCTAACGTCCGCTGTCACCTCATAAGCGACATGGGCAGGTGTCAGCTCATCGAAGCGTAACCGTGAAACCAATAGCAACTAAGACGCACATAAGAGCCGCTGTGATTCCATGAATTCGGGAATTGTTTGTATAGCTCAAGGCGATGACTAGCACGACGCCAATAAAGCGCACCAAACTCTGTGGATGATATAGCCCTTCATTTCCAAATACCCAGCGATAGAAAGTCGTGAGCATGAATGCGGCGGCTAGCAAAATTGCGGCGAGTCTGAATTGGTCGTAGTAGTAGTCGCGAAGGTTGAAGTGCTGACCGTGTGAAATCGGGGGGGATAGCACGAAGGCTAAGACCACATACAGCAACCGTGGGGCGAGAATCATGACGAACTCAGAAACCGTTTGAATTTCCTTGTCATGGAGCGTCCAGACATTCCACCAACTTATTATGCAAATGCAGATTAGCAGTAGCATCCAAGTCACATGAACCCAGTAGATCGTCGTGGTTCGACGCTCTCGGAAAATCCGGCCTATGCCTGACAGAAGTTCCGCGATAGCGAGTCCCATCAAGATCGACAAGAATCCAACTATATACTCGAAATGAGTCATGTGCCGGTGCCTAACAGTAGAATATACGTTGAGGTGACGTGCTATATCGCGTTCTCATGATATATACCCCCAAAGTCAGCTCAGAGTCAAAAGTAGACCCTCGGGCCATTGTAGACCAATGAATGATCCGCTGTTAGGCGAAAGCGGGCATTAGAGAATCACCCAATTTCAAATATTTTGGAGCCTGCTATGTGCCTGAAGCAGCCGCTCAACTTAGTCCCTGGCGGCAGGCCACGGCAGTCACTTACTTAAGCGGTGCATTTCGTCCATCACTGCCAATTGCGCACGAACTTCTTCCTCAAAACGACTTTTATACCCACCGGGTGTATGTGGTTCTCGCCACCGCCTGAATGTAGCGCGTAGAGCCTCCCACTCTCTCCTAGCGCCGGGATTCTCAAACAAGAACCCGGACGTATCTGTAACAATACCGCCTAACTCTTCAAATCCCCCGCCGTAAAGTACTGCAAAATTTTCGACCCTATGAAATTGTAATGAATTGAAGTCTCGAATGAGCGTTGTATAGATAACGGACTCAGAAGGATTCAATGTCTCCCCTGCGTTTCCTTTTGCCCAAACGTCCGGATGCTCATAGATTGCAGAACGAGACTCCATCTCCGCGATCATATTGTTCCAGTTCATCTCGGCTATAGCGATGCTTTGCGTTTGTTGCATTTGCAGCCCTACAAATATCAGGGACACGACAACCGCAAAAATACCAACGATTTCCATCCAATTGCGCAGTTTTGCTTCTTTCACCTGTTTCTCCAATGCTTCAGGGCAATGGCTGCTTTGAATAAGCAGCGGCCTCTCGCACAGTATAGCCGTGCCGCACTACCATTTACGTTTTATCGGCTTCAGATAAATCATCAAGGCCAGGGTGAGGATAAATACTACATAAACTCCTATGCCGCCAAGTCCTGTTACCGTTGCAGATAGTATCGACCCAGTCAGGTTGGCGCCTCCCCAAACCCAACCATTACGATTATCTCTGTCTGCCAGCTGAAAAATGATGATGGCAAAAAGAAACGTGATTAATCCGCCAGTGCCCAAAATCACTCACTCTACAATGCGAGAACTCCAACAAGGATAGACGCTTGGCTCTAACAAAGCGAAAACGTTTATAGCAACATCAACAGCATGCTGCAGCTTGAAAAACTGGTTTACCCTTTGCGATGCAGGCGATACATTTCTGCCACATAATTAGTGACAGGGCGGTGTTTCCAATTGGCAATATCCTCAGTCATACGAGGGGGAACCTGAAGACCACCATATGTCGGGTGCTCCTGCGGCATTGCCAGCGGCGCTAACAGCGCTGAGGCAGAGATATCGATACTGGAAAACGCATCACCCGCAATGTAACCGTCCCCATCTGCAAGTAGCGCATCCAACCAATCAAGGTGCTCCATCACGATCTGTCGCGACTCCTGCCGCTGATCCATCCCCAAATCCATTCTCTCCACCATGGCCGCGGTGATAACTTCCCAGGCCTCACTAACAAACTGTGCCTCTTCAGCGGGCAGGTATTCCATAAAGATGGGCAATACGGTTTCGGGGCATTCGATCAGAGCTTCTGAGTAGTACATGCGTCGCACATGAACCCCAAGCACTTCATTCAGACGATGCTCTATATCGCTAATTGATGGCGAGCTGATTGGAATCAGCGATCGGCCATTGTCTGACAGGCTCTCGGCCCACTCTATGATCTGACCCGAACCCTGAATAACCTGATCGCCGGATACGAGGATTGGCAGCGACGTCCCGTTTGCTCCCAACTTTTTCGCGAGATCACCGTGCACACCTGGCGCTACACAGTGCAGCTCGTAGTCGATACCCAGATAATCAAGGGCCCAGCGAGCCTTCTCGCAATAGTGAGAAATTGGAAATATATAAAGATGAGGTACTGGCAAATCCATACTCCTGAAGATGGCGACTACAACAACAGCAGCCGTTCACTATTTGTAAGGCACGTACTCAAAGACCAGTAAAAGCGCTAATGTACATGCTTGGAAATTTCAGAATCAACAAAACTAACGAATTTTTCACCGTACATATGCCGACCATAGTTCGTCCACCACTTCGCCCACTGCACCAATTGCATCCCAGTTCATATCTACCTCCCGCATTAGAATCCTAACAAGGATAGACCGAAGTGCGGTACCGCGCGAAAAGTAGATACCAGGGCTTCAAAGGGGCACTCACTGCCTTGTTTAACATATATGGAAACGAACGAGCCGTTCGCTAGATATTCTGCTCATCCCCATTGATCAGCAAGCGCAGTCTGGTGAGCTTAATACTCGCTATACGCCATTCTCCAAGCTCTTTACGATAGCTTTCGTGGTAATGCCCCCACCCCTGTATCGAAAGGTCGGGGAGCTTGACGATATCTTCCATGGACCAAATACCGGTGGCCGCAATATCGCTGAGTATAGTTATCTCGGGCATATGCCCGTGGTGAATGGTTATAGCGTCGCTCAATATTTCAGAAATTTGGGCAATATAGTTCTCCCTACCCTCGGCCAGCATTCCTGGGCCTTGCCTGAAATCGGCCACCAGATCCTCAGTAAAGCAGCTGGAAAGGCCATCCCAATCCTTGGAATCCATAGAGCGAAAATATCTGGCCTTAAGCGTTTTTATTTTCTCTATATCGGCTAATTGCTGTGCGTTGTCTGACATAAATTCCACGACACAAGGCTAAAGTGGATTTAGTTCAACGAGGACGCTGCCGCTGGAAACTTCGCGTGCCTATTGCACGCGGGTCCACTTCTGGCCACTGCAGATGAACGCAACACAGCCATCCACTTCCAGCTCATTACCGTCCGCCTGCATCTTTGACTTATAGACCTTGTCTGCAGACGGGTCCCAAATGGTGCCTCCGGAGAACTCGTTGTCTCCGTCTGCTTCCATGTTTTTAACCATTAGCTTACCAAGATGCTCATAGTCCGGGTTCAAACCCTCATCACTGTAAGCTTTTGAGATCAGACCGCAGAGCTTACTCCCGTCTGCTTCACAAGGCCCTACGACAACTTCAAGATAACCGCCCTCGTCGTTAACCTCGGTCTTCCACGTCCCCTCCGCCCCGCTGTTAGCCTGCACGGCTACAGCCAATAGGCCCAATGATATTCCCAAGATAATTCGAAGCATGCTGCGCTCTCCTGCTATATGCGTTAATGACTTGCCAAACAGTTTAACGCATTCCCCTATGATGGGGCAGAGAGTCTGCAGGAAAAAATGAATTTCAGCAGTATCGGTCTCAGTGTTCTACGGCTACTTTAGAGCGTCTACAGCTACTGCACTCATCGACGCGGGAAACGCCACGATGATAATTCTCTTAATCGCCAAAAGATTATCTACTCCCCATGGGCACTGTTGAATCACCGTCATCAAGAAACCCACAACCATCAGAGAGATCAGATAGATGGCGAGCACCCTTTTCACGTATTCAAATATAAAACCCTCAAGGTAGTATCGATAAAAATTTGCATAAACAAAAATTGCGATAAAAATAAGCGACAGCAGTGACAATATCGCAATATTTATTATCGGCAGAGTCGCACCTAGCTGCCAGGTTTCCTCTGTATAGGCCATAGGTATCGCCAACAGCGAAGCGCCGACCAATATCTGAACAATATCCTTGAGTCTTAGCTCCACCATAAGCGGCTTGACGATACGTTGAATTATCTTCCCCGAGCTATCAACAATGGGAATAATCGAATGTAGATAGCCTGCTCGCCCTAAACGTGCGATTTCCACATTCTGCGCACTTATCTCTTCGGATTCTTCAGTCATAAAATACTCGTTTAAAATAGAGAGCTCTGCATCTCAACTACTGCAGCCTTATATCGACTACAATACGCTCGGCTTGGATGAATTGTAAGCGGGACAAAAATCTATGAACCTAATCAATAATCAGGAACTGGAGTGGAAGCAATACCGTGAGGATGACGCATTCGGTTACCCGGTAAACTACTCTGACGCAGTGTTGGACGCGAGAGAGGACGGCCGCCTCGAAATTCTGGTCAAATGGGAGCCAAATTGTTATTGCCATTTTCACCGTCACACAGCAGAGACAACATCGATAGTACTGGAAGGAGAACTGCAGGTAATCGATATTGATCTGGAAACTGGCGCCGAAGTTGGTAGGCGCACAAGGCTAGTAGGAGATTTTGCCCACAAAGAGCCTGGCGATGTGCACATGGAGCTCGGGGGGCCTAATGGCGCACTGGTATTGTTCAGCATCTATGCACCTGAAGGTGAAGGCGTGCTGGCAGAGGCGCTTCACAAAGACGGGCGTATTCTCAGCGTATCGACCATGAAGAAGATATTGAAATATAGAGCAGCTTAGTCAGCTTGCCAGGAGCGCTAGCCTCATACGCTGGCGGCCCCGCCCTACCACCTCGGTCGCGCAAGCGCTCGATAAACAGTAAAACAACGTTACTCCGGTTCCTCCAGCGCCAAAGGCGCCGCAATTTTTGCATCTTCCGTAGACACCAATTGCAAGGTCATCCTGGATAGGCGCCAACCGTGGTCAGGAATATAAATCGCATCTGAAATATAAATACCCAATACTCTCTCCAAGGTTCCGTCCGCGTTTACATGGGTTGCCTGTAAATAACTGCGCATGGTGGCGGCGCCGCCACGCCCCTGCTGATCCGGCAGACTCTCAAGCTCTACCACCTGACTACCAATCAGATGCTGTGCACCTATCATCGGCTCAAACCTGGCCACAACCATCTTCAGCCACTCCGTGGGGCTATCCAGTGTCATTCGGTCCAGCACACCCATGGGTGCATCTTCGGTGAATATCTGCCCATAAATGGCGGCTACTTTTGCCTCATTAGCCTCCCTATCGAAAGCAATCATATCCGTGGCCTGCGCGTAGCGTCGCTGTAATAACGCTATTTCCTGTCGGGCTACCCACTCCGCTGCCGCTAGTGAACTATCTTGCGCAGATGCTGCAGAAGCGAATGAAGCTTGTAGCATCATGACCACCACTACCACTACTGAGGCGCTCAACGCCGCGATCTTTGAACAGATGATCTTCACTATTTTTTATCTCCTTCCTTAGGACCCAGCACCACCAGTGCATTTCCGGGTATGTGAGAATTGTAGCCGTACCCTGCGTTTACATACATCAAACCGTGCGCAACCAAAATGCCGCCGCCACTAAAAGAGCCACCGACGGCCGTTGCCCCGGATACCGCCTTGTACTCTCCCAGCATATTGCGCTCCCACAATACACGCCCGTCGTCGCGCGCGTGAATACGGATGCGACCGTCCAGATAACCGGCCACAACCGCGCCCGGAATCGCCGCGATCGCTTGAGAAATACCGGGCGAACAATAAGGTACATCGCCACAAACGTCCGGCGATGGCGCAGACCAAAGACGAGTCCCGTCTACTGCATCAACCGCATGAATCCCCTGCTCTGCTTCACGCTTATTGTCATAGCGCGCGTCATCTCCAGCAAAAATCAGATCATTGATCGGGACATAGATCACAGAATCTTGCGACGCCAGTCCGAAATGCACACCCCCCTGAATACCGCCTCTGCCTATGCGCACCTTCCACAGAGTTTCACCGGAGTCAGGATCTATACCCATGACATCACCGGACTTTTGTCCTCCTACAACAATGTCTGTGCCATCGGGCAAATTAACAAGTATGGGACTAGCACCAAAGTCGTAGTCAGGGCCATTTTCCTCCGGGCAATTTGCGCTGCCGATATCTACAAAACATGAGGCATTCCAGGCATCACCTGTGGTCTGTTGCGACACCCAAAGCTTTTTGCCTGTGTCAAGGTCGTAGGCAATGATCGCGTCTGAATTTCCGTCCGCTGGCGAGGAATAGTTCTCACCCGTGCCCACATAGAGTCGGTTCCGTTTGGCATCAATGGTCGGAGCAGACCAGATCGGCGCTCCCGATGGCGCTAGAATCCTGGTACCAACGGAAGTTTTACCGGCCACTGCAGGCGCAGTGTCCGACGTTCGTGACTTCCAGATCACATCACCTGTTTTGGGGTCAACCGCCAGAATTGCGCCCTGAAAATTACAACACTCGTACTTGGCGTCGATGGCCGAAACAACTTCAAGGGATGAAACGCTGACATACAGGCGATTATCAAAATAGGTGGGCGTACCGGTGAGTGTCGCATCGCGATGGTCGTCCGCTTTAATACGCCAACGCAAAGCCCCTGTTCTGGCATCCACGGCGTAAACACTGGCTAGCACATCGCCAAAGAATAGCGTTGCTTCAACATCCTCTTGTTCGGGCTCCCAGGGCGTTATCGCAATCCCGGTACGCACCTCGGCGCTCGCCTGAAACGTCCAGCGCATACAACCGGTTTGCGCATCAAGCGCCCAAACCGTACCGTCCTGGCTACCCACATAGATTGCACCACCGCCATAAACCGGCTGGGAGCGGCCCTGAAAGGCATCCGGATATGCATGGGTCCATTTCACTTCAAGCCTGTGCACATTTTCTGCGGTCAGGCCGCCGGTGTCCTCGGGCTGAAAACGCGTATTACGCTCATCGACACCCCAGCCACGGGATACCGGAGGCAGCGTTGGGTCGAAGCCGTGGTCTGCATCGCACGCAGGCGGCAATGGTTGCGCCTCGTAATCGGCAAGCAATTTGCCAGTGAGGTATTCGGCTATGGCCTGCCTATCAGCTTGCGCGACTGCCGCGGCCTGAGGCCTCATGACCCCATCATTCATCGTTCGAAGAATACCCCGGGGGTCCAGCCTACTGATCTTTTGCCGACTTGGGGCTTTGTAAAATGGCTGGTCATGGCAGGCGGCGCAGTGCGCCTGATACGCCGAGGCACCCGGGTGAGTTTCCTCTGCCGGGTCCTTGGCAATATTCCTTGCAGACTCAAGACGAGATGCGGTACCTGGCGATAAGCCCTTCACTTCTGCCTGAAGCGATGGAGACAATAAACTCAGGGTCAAAAAAACAACTAGCAATGGCATTACAGGGTCTCATCACTCATCTTTAAAAAGGTCAGCTTTAAGCTGACTGGTAGAGGGGTCTGGCTTGGGCATCTTTATCTCAAGCGCTGGGCAATTTTCAGGCTGGGGCTGCACAGGCCTTGGGGTAATCTGCCCAACAAACTCCAGAAACACACCGTCCGGATCAATTGCATGAACAATCGCTGTTTCATCCTCGGCGGTACCGGTACAACAAGGGGCGATTTCAGAAAGAAACTCAACACCTTGCTTCTTTAGAATATTCACTGCGCCTTCTATATCGGGGGTCAACAGCGCGATACGGTTTATACCAATGTGATTAATGGGCGGTGGGTAAGACGGTTCGGGGTCGTAGGGGTCTATCCACTGAATCAGGCGCAGCATATGACGATCGCCTCTATTAATCGCTATATCTGCACCCTTGAACTTGAACGGCTTATCCAGCCCATAAGCTTTGGCCTCCTCAAGAGTACCCGAGGTTTGATGAAGTCGTTTAACCTGCGTGTATCCGAACTTCTTATAGAACTCCAGAGACGCTTCCAGATCACTCACATTGATGCCTATATAGGGCATCGCAACCAGATGCATGTTTGCGTCTTTGTCACCGTGCGGCGGAGCCTTTTCTATTAACTTGTACAGCACCCCGTCGGGATCACGAAAGAACACAAATTGATCGCCGGGGATACCAAAGGGCTCAGACAGCAAATCTGTGCCCAGTGTTTTGAGGAAGGCCACATCGCTTTCGAGGTCAGTTGTTAACAGCGCCGCGTAGGCCATGCCCAGGTGATTAGGTAACTCATACGGTGGATCATCGTTGAACGGGATCTTGAACTGCAGCAAATCTATATTGGCTGAATTGATGCTGCCAGGTAGTGACATCACCTCGCCTTTAACAAGTTCATACTGACAAATGTCGAACATGCCCAGTGCTCTAGCCATCAGGTGCGTATTGCTCAGGGGAAAGCCGCTCCTGCCCTCGGTGTAACCGATCTTGCGGTAAAACGCCCGAGAGCGGTCAAAATCCGGGGTATGAGTGGCAAAGTGATAGCGGGAGATGAGACCGATGTCTTTATCTGAGGCTGCAGACGCTGCAATCTCACTCTGGGCATCAGTCGACTGGGCGTGAGCCGGCATAGCGCTGACACAAAAGCTTAGAACCAGAGAAGCCGCAAGGGAATTGCCAATATTCAATCTGTCTCTCCTGAGAAGGGTTGCGCCAACAGCACCATAGACCTTTAACAAGGTTACTTTCTTATCGTTTTGTGATCGAGGAGAGTAGCACATCTGAACGGCATGGAATCGCATCAGGGCAGCAGCATATGCCACTGCGGGCACTCCGGAGTAACTGAAACACCGGGACAACATGGGTTACGTTTGGCGGAAACAAAAAAGCCCCACCCAAGGGTGAGGCTCTTTCGAATATGGCGGACCGGACGGGACTCGAACCCGCGACCTCCGGCGTGACAGGCCGGCATTCTAACCAACTGAACTACCGGTCCTGGTAGTCGCTCTCGGAATAAAGTGGTGGGTGATGACGGGATCGAACCGCCGACCCTCTGCTTGTAAGGCAGATGCTCTCCCAGCTGAGCTAATCACCCCCGTACCGAGACCGCGCATTATAGAGATAAAAATAGCACTGTCAAACCTTCCACGAGAAATATCGAGCAAATATTGAATTACTGAAAAGCCATTGATTTTAGTAGTAAAATTGACGCCCTATTGAGTCTCTCCACTGGTAATTCCCGGTGCACATTAAGCCCGGAACAAACACGGTAAACAGCATGGAAATCTTCAAAGAATTTCACTTCGAGGCAGCCCACCGGCTGCCCAATGTCCCTGAGGGTCACAAGTGCGCCCGCCTCCACGGCCACTCTTTTCTGGTTCGCCTGTCGGTGGCCGGCGATGCAGAGGAGCCCACCGGCTGGGTCATGGACTTCGGTGACATCAAATCCGCGTTCAAACCCATCCTCGCGCAACTGGACCACTACTACCTGAATGATATCGAGGGTCTGGAGAATCCCACCAGCGAGAATGTGGCTCGTTGGATATGGCGAAAGCTGCAGCCTGCGCTACCGGCGCTCAGTGCCGTAGAGATTCGCGAGACCTGCACTTCTGGCTGTATCTACCGGGGTGAAGCGATCTAGCCCCGGCGAGAAGAAATTGGGGTAACACTGAAAAAGAATCTTGACTTCGCGATTCGCTCTACAAAAAAAGCACTCTGCTATACCCTCTCAATTGCAACACGCCACGCCTTCTTGCCAGCTGTTTCCTAAAGAGACACTTGGTTACCTTCAGTAGCGCTCACCCCGAGGTTATGCACACGTTAAATGGGCGAAACTTTTTTCACCGGCTTAGCTCCCTTTGTGGATTCTTTTTCTCACATAAACGCTCTATCTTATTGTTTTTTATAACAATAGTGGGTTTGTATGATTTTTGACCAATCTGTAAAAGTTGCACGAGACACTGCACTTGAAGCCAAACTGAACAAATTACCCACCGACTTATCCACAGATTCTGTGGAAAAGATGTTGCAGCCAGACTGTTACGTTAGCACTCGCCCGCGGGCAAGCTGTCTAGGCACCCAGGCCCGAGTCGAGCACCTGTCTTAGGTAGGATTTAATCGCTCGCCTGTTGTTTAGCGGCTTACCCATGTCCGGGAAGATCACCAGAGAAACCGCCAGCCGCATAATAAAGTCCGTCGCCAGGGCAGTATCGACATCGGCGCTAATTTCGGCCTTTTCCTGGGCCATTTTTATATGGGGTGGCCAGAAAGCGACACTGCGCTTATAAAACCCGGCATCTAGGAACATCGTGGCAACCGTCTCAGGCTCGGTTTCTGCCAGCGCCGCGAAGATCCCCTCATTGATATCCTGGCGCCCATGCACAACTGATTCCGTCAGCTTGTCTACCAGAGTCTGCTGTTTCTCCAACAAGGCCTCTGTTCGATTGAGAAAGCCCTGCTGCAGTCGCCTGAATACGCCCTCCACCAGCGCTTCCTTATCGCCGAAGTGACGGTAAATGGAGCCCCGGGACAGCTTGCCAATCCTGGCAACCTCACCCATAGACATACGTCTTATGCCAAACCGGCGAATCGTCTGCTCAGCAGCATCCAGGATTCTGGCTACCATGGGGTCACTATAGTTTGCGGTATTAAACTGCTCGTCCTGCGCGACTGTCATCCGCGTAGCCTGCCTTGACCAATAGAATATATTGAACAATAATCAGTTTTTGTTCATTTGTCCATTTAAGGGCGCTTCAGAGACATCCGCCCGGAGAGCACCGTATGACATCAGCCAGACAGGAATACGACCACATCATCGTGGGTGCAGGTTCGGCCGGTTGCGCCCTCGCCTACCGCCTTTCGCGGGAGGCTAGTCGCAGGGTACTGCTACTGGAGGCAGGCGGTCGCGATAGCCAGCCCATGATCCATATGCCGCTGGGCTTCGCCTTCCTCATGAAGAATGCCAAGGTCAATTGGCTGTATGAAACCGAACCCGAGCCCAACATGCACAACCGCAAGGTCGCCTGGCCCAGAGGCAAGGTACTGGGAGGCTGTAGCTCGATCAATGGCATGGTCTATATCCGGGGTCAGCGCGAAGACTATGACCACTGGCATTCGCTGGGCAACGAAGGTTGGTCGTATGATGAGGTACTGCCCTACTTCAAGCGCTCGGAGCACAAAGCCGAAGGTGCCAACGAGCATCATGGGTACGGTGGCCCGTTGTGGGTGCAAGAAGTAGCGAATGAAGACAAAATGGAAATGGCAGACCTCTTCGTCGAAGCCTGCGTACAAACCGGGCTTCCTTTCAATGAAGACTTCAACGGCAAGGAGCAGGAAGGCGCCGGCTACTACCAGTTGAATATCAAGCGCGGCTTGCGCCAAAGCGCTGCACGTACCTTCCTGAAGCAATGTGAGCATAGGCCCAACCTGACCCTGGAAACCGGTGCATTAACTGAGCGTATCCTGCTTGAGGACGGTCGCGCTGTCGGGGTGGAATACAGCAAAACCAAAGGTGGCAAGACTACAAAAGAGACAGCATACGCCAGCGGTGAAGTCATTTTGTGCGGCGGCGTGATCAATTCTCCCCAGCTTCTGGAGCTGTCGGGTATTGGCGCCAGCGACCGACTCGATAAACTGGGAATCCCTGTCAACAAAGATCTACCTGGCGTTGGCGAGAATCTGCAGGATCACCTGACTATCAATGTCATTCAGGGCCTGAAGGGTACGAATACCTTCTATGAGGAAAGCAGACCTCTGGCGCTGGTTAAAAACATCGCCAAATTCTTCACGCAGCGGCGCGGCTTACTCACCCATCCCGCCTCGCAGGTTGGCGTTTTCTTTCGCACCAATGACAAGGACACCCTGCCGGATGCGCAAGTCCACTTCGCCCCGGCCGCCGGTGAATATGACAAGCGTGGCAACCTCAAAACAGTAGCGGGTACCACCGCCACCGTTTGCCACCTGAAACCTGAAAGCCGTGGCAGTGTGCACATCAAGTCTGCTGACCCCGAACAGGCCCCCGCCATACAGGCCAATTACCTGAGTACGGAATCCGATCAGGCAGCGATGATTTCAGCGGTGCGCAAAGTTCGCGAGATGTTCGGCGCACCGGCATTAGACCGCTATCGCAAGGATGAACTGCAACCAGGAGCCGCCGCACAAAGCGACGAAGAGATCCTGTCTTTCATTCGGGCCAACGGCGAGTCTGTATATCACCCGGTTGGCACCTGCAAAATGGGCAGCGACGAATTGGCGGTGGTTGATGATCGACTGCGCGTACATGGCATTGCAGGCCTGCGTGTAGCCGACGCCTCAATCATGCCGAGAGTGGTTGCGGGTAACACCCATGCGCCCACCGTAATGATCGCAGAAAGATGCGCTGACATGGTCTTGCAAGATGCAGGCATTAAGGTTCATACGCCACAGGCCGCAGCAGAACCGCAAAAAAAGACAACCCGGCGTAAGGCTGAATCAGTCACCGCACAGTGAGGAGCTAGAGATGAACGCATCAACCAAAGAAGGATCGGCTGCCGTTGAACTACTCGCCGTACTGGACAATCAGCGCCGTGCCTTCAAGGCAGAAGGCCCTGTAGAACTGGCAACCCGGATTGACCGCTTGGATCGCTGCATCGCGCTGCTGGTAGACCACAAGGAGGCGATTTGTGCCGCTGTGGAACAGGACTTCGGCTGTCGCTCCTCCTATGTCACGCTGATGACTGACGTGATGAACTCTGTGGGCAGTCTCAAGTTTGTCAAAAGCAATCTGAAAAAATGGATGAAAGCAGAAAAGCGCACGCCATTGCTTCCCATGAACTTTCTGGGCGGCAAGGCCCATGTGCACTATCAACCCAAGGGTGTCGTTGGCATCATGACGCCCTGGAATGTGCCGGTTAATATGATTTTCAGCCCGCTTGCGGATGTGCTGGGCGCAGGCAACAGGGCGATGATAAAGCCCTCAGAATTCACGCCTGCTACCGCAAAGCTGATGGCAGAGCTCTTCGCCAACTACTTCGAAGAATCGGAAGTGGCGATTGTCACCGGCGGCCCGGAGGTTGGTGCGGCATTCAGTGCACTTCCGCTCGACCATCTGATTTTTACCGGCGCTACCACCATAGGACGTATGGTCATGCGCTCTGCCGCAGAGAATATGGTACCGGTAACCCTCGAGCTTGGCGGCAAGTCTCCGGTAATCGTAAGTGACGACTGCGACATAAAAATGGCAGCGGAGCGAATCATAACGGGTAAGTCTATGAATGGCGGACAACTGTGTATCAGCCCGGACTACTGCTTCGTCCCTCAAAGTCGTCTCGAGACTTTTATCAATCACTGCCGTGAGACCATCGCTACACAATTTCCCAGCGTGCAGGAAAACCCCGATTTCGTCGCCTGCATCAACGATCGTCACTTTGATAGGGTTAACGCCTATATCGAGGAAGCGCGCGCTGCTGGGACACGTGTGATTCCCTTATGCCCCGACGGAGAAGAGGCATCAGCGGCAAATCACAAACTGGCGTTACACCTGATTGTTAATCCCGCAGACGAATTGGCCTGCATGCAGGATGAGATCTTCGGGGCAGTCATGAACATCAAGACCTACAGTGACGTGCAGGATTGCATCGACTTCATCAATGCACGGGAACACCCCCTGGCTCTTTATTACTTCGGCAACAACAACGAGGAAAAAGATAAAGTGCTGGCGGAAACCGTATCCGGCGGCGTATCAGTCAATGCGGTCGCCATGCACGTGGCTTGCGACGACCTGCCATTCGGTGGCATTGGCCACAGCGGGACCGGCAACTACCGGGGCAAGGATGGCTTCAAGACATTCAGTCATGCCCGCGGGGTCTATCAGGAAGGTTGGGTCAATCTCGCCAAAATGGCGGGCACACTGCCCCCCTACGGGGAAAAACTGGCCAAGATGCTGGAAGGGCAGATCAAAAAGTAGTGGGTGGACCTCAGTGCAGGACGCGGTCCTGCTCTGAGACAACAATGGCCTGCAGTTTTCTACCCAACATGATCACATGCCCTTGTCGACGGTTAACCCCATCGTAGCTGTAGTCGAATCGATATTGTCGCCAGATACGCCAGCGCCCGCCATTGTCGCGACTCAATGATACCCGCCTGATATGGACACTCTGATCCAGTAGCTGATAGTCGTCCTGCTTTGCCGAACGGCCCACAGCCTGCAGCGCTAACTCCCGCACACGAATCGCCGACAGAAAGTAAAGGCAGAGTCCACCAAACAAAAAAACGACCAGCAATTGGCCAAGGCTAAAGTACACACCGATCTCCAGGGTTTCGACAGCTACAGAGCATACGGCCCCCGACTTCGCCGCGCCAGCACGAAGAGCGCTCAGTCATCCAGAAATCGATGCACGATGGCATTGAACAGGCGAGGTTGTTCGGCATGCAGCCAGTGCCCGCAATCCGCCATAATCCTTACCTGTGCCCGGGGAAACATACCGAGAATAACGTCCTGGTGCTCGGGCAATATGTAATCGGACTCTGAGCCCTTGATAAACAGCACCCGGCCCTCGTAGGGGAGCTCAGTGGCAAGCCCCTGCAGCACTACCGAGTAATTCTCACGCAGCCCCTCCAGGTTGAAGCGCCAGTTGTAACTGCCGTCCTCTCCACGCTGCAGCGACAATAAAAGAAACTGTATGACCTGTTCCTCCCTGATGTGCGCGGCCATGCGCTGCCCGGCCTCGGCCCTGGAACGGCACCCACCTGCCGCGACGGCATCCAGCGCTGCAAAAACTGCCTCGTGTCGGGGCTGGTAGAGAACAGGGGCAATATCAGCAACCACCAGCGCATCTACCCTGGCAGGCTGGGAAAGCGCCAGTTGCATAGCCACTTTGCCACCAAGTGAATGCCCTACCAAAGCGGCCCTGGACACACTCCGGCTATCCATCCAATCAGCCACAGCCGAAGCCAGCGCGCCTATACCCGCTTCGTCCAGCCAGTCAGAGCGACCGTGATTTGGCAGATCCAGGCTGTGAACGCGGTAGTTATCCGCCAGCGCCCTGGCCAGCGCGCCAAGATTACTGCCCATGCCAAACAGGCCATGAAGCAGCACGACATCCGGACCATCGCCAAGCACACTGTCGTGCAATTTAAGGGGCATACCCGCTGTCTCCCGGAGCAGATTTTGCTACCATGCGCATCACTAAACGGAATCGGGATCCAGCATGTCTTTTTTCAATCGCGCTTATCAATTGGCTACCATCACCCTGGCAATGCTGCTGTTGGCGGCATGCAGTGGCGCCCCCAGTTACAACCCCACCGTTTACCCCTTCGAAATCGAAGAGGAGCGGATGGCGAACACCACTATCAAGACGGTCGTTATACCGCATATCAACCTGGGCTCTCCATCGCGCAGTTACCTTGAAAAGGAGGCGCCTCGCATCGATGGCTATGTGAGCACCTTCCTCAAAGACAATGGTTACAAAGTACTGCCCCAGCGCCAATTCAAGCAGCATTATAATAATGCAGTGCGTGCGTTTGGCAATCCGGTGGACCCGACTACGGGCAAGGTAAATATGAAGACCTTCTCGCAGATCATGATCAGCGTGCGAGATCGCCTGCAGGAAGAAACAGCACTCGATGCCTTTGTCTTTACGGACCTTGTTGAGCTGGAAGTCCCCTTCAGCGGCGGGCTCAAGCACATCGCGCGCTGGGATGGCGTCAGCCGCAAACCTTCCCTGCAGGGCCCTGGTGACGGCGTCTCTGCCGACTTCGATTGGAATATGCAGGCCTCTGTAGCCTCGCTGCAAGTCAGTATCTACGACATGGAGCTACAGCGTATTTTCGCCAGCCGCGGCGGCATGGATGCAACCGATGCCATCGATACACGATCTTCCACCGGGCGTTACGTGCGCCGCAGGAGCGTGCTGGAAAACGAAAACAACATCAAGGAAGGCATTGAGCTGGCCTTCCACCCCTTCATCGAAATGAAGAAGTGGCCCGGTAACCCCTGATACGGTTTCCGACCTCAGGCCTTGCCAAACAGGTGCTCTGCCGTACGCAGAGCCAGCGCATGCAAGGTAAACGTTGGATTAACCGCACCGCTTGAAGGAAACAGTCCGGTTCCCGCCACATAGACATTGTCCAACTCGTGGCAGCGTCCGTAGGAATCGGTCACCGAGGTGGCCGCATCATTTCCCATCACCGTTCCACCCATAATATGCATCGCGAAAGGTGCAGACGCCCAGACCTCGCCAGCGCCACCGGCGGCAAACACCTGTTTGCCCTGCTCCATTGCAACGGCCAGCAGCTTTTCAGAGGGCTGGGTAATGTTATGCACTGTCCTCGCCAGAGGCACACCGTGAGCATCCTTGTTGTTCGACAGGGTGATTCGGTTATCGGGCAAGGCGATATCTTCTGAAACACAGACCATATTGCCGATATGTTTCACCGCAGCGTCCATGAACGGCTGTAGTCGCTCACCGATGATATCGGGGCGAGTAGTGGCGATGCCCAGAAGATCATTGGGCTTCATCGCATTGGCAATCAGCCATTGATAGGAGCCAAAGGTGTCGGGGTAAGCGGTTTTGTCATCGTAGTTTTCCTGGCACAACAACTGGCCAGCAGTAGGACCCAGATGAGGCTGGGTCTCTTTATCAAATAGCCCATAAACAGACGCTGACGGATGCGTCATCAGGTAACGGCCCAAAACCCCGTTGCGATTAGAGAGGCCATCAGGGTGCCGCGGGCTGGCTGACGCCAGCAACAAGCGCGCGCTCTGCACGGCAAAAGCAGCAACAACTACCGTATCGGCCATCACCTGCTTCTTGGCACCCGCGCCGTCAACATATTCCACACCAGTTGCCCGCTTACCAGCGTCGTCATGCAGAATGCGTGTGGCCTGGGCCCGGTTACGAATTTCCGCGCCTGCCTTCAGCGCCCAGCCCAGATACGTCACCAGGGGGTTGGCAAGCGCGCCAATCGGGCAGCCGGCATCGCACCAGCCGTCATACAAGCAGCCGCTACGACCCTTGTATTCACGAGTATTGATCGCCAGTGGAATGGCGGAAGTTTTGAGGCCCATAGCCTCGAAACCGCTGCGAATAACATCACCTTGGGCGAAAACAGGAACAGGCGGCAAGGGATAAGGCTCACCAGAAGGCCGCCAGGTTTCGCCCGTGCTATCACCACTGAGGCCGACCTCGGCTTGGACGGTGTCATAGAATGGACGTAGATCATCGTAAGCCAGAGGCCAATCGAGGCCGACTTCGTAACGTGATGCGACTTCGAAGTCTGCTTCATGCAAACGCGGCCACACACCGTAATGATGCAGCGCGCTGCCGCCAGTACCCCACCCCGCATTGAATACATGACCAACCTTGAAGTTGCCCTCCTCTTCCACCCACGGGCCGGACCACTTGAGCTTGCGTGCCCATATTTGCGAGCTGGCAAGATCATCCAACTGCCGAGCAGGGCCCGCTTCCAGCAGCAAAACCCGTTTTCCCGCCCGTGTCGCTCTCTCTGCGATGACGCCACCAGCAGCGCCTGCGCCAACGATGACGACGTCGTAAGATTCCTTTACCGCAATCTCATTCACAGCGATTACCAACGTGTTTCAGGTTTAATGTGGGCCATATTGGGCATGCCGGCACGCGCCAGGCCCTCCTCAGTTCCGTAAGCTACATCGCAGGCATCGGCGCGCAATACGAAGGTAAAGAATCCCGCCGGGGGTCCCTCCCAGCCTTCGGGATCAGGGCCATTGATAGCAGCGATTAACTGATCGCTGTGATCCTTTGGAAGTTTGTCCCAGCTTTTGCCATGGGTTCGCTGGGCAAGCGCGCCCGCTGCAGCAAGGGCGCCCTGATAGAAGCCACGAAAACCATCAGGTGGAACGCCCAGATACTTGAGCATCAGTAGGCAATCTTCAGCGCTGGCTGCCAGTTGGCTATCGACAAAATGGGCGACACCGGCAACGCGAGCACCGGGGACCAGCGCTTCGGCTATGCTCTCCAGGCTCGCTCTCTCAGCGGCAGTAAGCACCTGCATCGGAACATTATCAGCGTAAGCCTGCCCGGGGCTGAGCATGAGTGTGCCTGCACCGACCGTGAAGGATAACAACAATCCACTGTGTTGCAGGAATTGGCGACGGCTACCAGCCATACTCATCGTACCGGCTCACGCAGTCCCTTTTTCTCAAGCCTGGGAATAACCTCATCCCGAAAATAGGGGAACTCTTCTGCATAATCGACGAAGGCAAGCGTAGCGCCGGCAATACCCGTGGCACTGATTTTTTCAATCTCATCGGCAATCTGGTCCGGGGTGCCCACCAGCGGGTATCCGCCATGACCTGCTGCAAATCGGTCACGGAAGTTAGCCAGAGCGTCGGGAGTGAACGACTGCGCGTGCATACCCTGTAATTTCATCAAATAATCTACGGCCTCCCAATCAGCATTCTGGTTGGCGTAGTAGTCGAGGTAATCCTCCGCCTCCTTCTGCGTAGGCCTGCAAACAACGGTGAAGAATGTCATCACACCCACATCGCGATTTACCTCAGCGGATTTTTGACGAACATCGGCCACTACTTCACTCGCCTGCCCTAAATCGAATATTGGCGTATAAAGATAGTCGGCATTGCGCATGGCGAACTTGCGCCCTTCTTCCGACGCCGCGGCATTAAGTATGGGGACATGTGATTGCACTGGCTTAGGGTTGCCATAGATGCCGGTGCCGTTGAAATACTTACCATCCCAGTCGAAGGCCTGGTCGTCTGTCCAGATCTTCTGAACATAATCGAACCACTCCTGGGCTCGCGCATAACGTTCCGCATGATTCTCCGGCAGGTCTACACCAAAGGCGTCGTACTCCGGCTTGTTCCAGCCGGCTACCACATTTAAACCAATTCGCCCCTTGCCCAGTTGGTCAAGGGTCGCCAGCTGCTTGGCAGTCACTATCGGGTGGTTGAATGCGGTGTGCACCGTGGCGAACACCTTGATGTTGGTGGAGTGTGCCAGCAGCCCTGCCGCCCAGGTCACTGTTTCCAGCACGCCTCCATGAAAATCGGTTTCGCCGCCATAACCTATCCAGCGAGCAATGGGCAGCATGAACTCCAGTCCGGCCTCATCGCACATTTTTACCAGCCGGATATTGTTCTCCCAGCTATTGTCCCAGCGTTCATCTACTTTGGTAACGGCCATGCCGCCCGAACAGTTGGATGAAAAAATGCCCAGTTTGAATTTGTTATTGCTTTGCATGCCTTAGCCCCGAGTTGACCATCCGGCTCTTGCTGAGAGCCACCAGTTGCCGATCGACATGACAGTCGATCGGTGAAAATTTTAGACCTAAACTATTAATGCGGCAAGGGCTTTATCGAGAGCCCTGCCACTGCTACCCACGCTGGCAGTGGCAAAGGGCTATTACAAGACTGAACTGGCGAGCGTGACGTCTGCTCTTGCCCAGATATTCTCAAAGCGCTGCCTGACAGCGGTAGCTTCTTCAGTCTTGCCCTGTGCATCCAGGCTGAGGGACAGCCCGAATAGCGACCAGCCATTTCGAGGGTACTGGCCCAGGTCTGCGCGATAAACCGCCTCGGCACCTGCATAGTCACCAGCCTGCAACATTGCATGGCCCAGCGACTGCCGCGTTGGGTAGTACCAGAACGGCGGCTCGGTATAGGGCAAGGCATCCTGCCCCTCAACCGCTGCAGCAAAAGACGCTATGGCGGCTGTGTAGTCCTCCTGCGCCAAACTCAACTCTCCCTCAGCCAAACCCTGCGCAATGGCGAGGATTTGACTCGCCGGGTAGTCATTGCCATCGAGGAACCAGATGGACTCGTTGTCCATCAGTGGCTGCATCGCGGCCAGTTCCGTGCGCGCTGCCTCCAGGTCGCTGGTACGAACAAAAGCAATCGCCCTGGCGTAGTGCCAAATGGCATTGGAGAATTTCAGTTCCGCTGGGGGTTGTGGTTCCTGCAATATCTCTTGCCAACGCGCGAACCGAACCTGCGACAACAGGGGTATGGTCTGGAAGAACTCAACGGTTGGAAATTCCTTGATCTGCTCCAGTCGGACATTGCTGGCCACTTTGCGGCCGGCTTCCAGGGCAACTTCACTGCGGCCCTCCATACTGGCGGACGCCCACAGGAAATGAATGTTGTGTGGGTAGTAAAGCGCAGGGTAAAACCCCTGGGCATTACACTGCGCAATGTAATCCTCGTCGACTTTAGCCGCGCGCACATTGGCCTCAGACGCATCGTAATAGCGACCTATACGCCAGTAAATGTGCGATGGCATATGCACCAGATGGCCAGACCCGGGCACCATATCGGCCAGCTTATCGGCGGCATCTTCGGCGCGGCCAGGATTGGATGAGGCCTCTACCGCGTGAATATACAGATGTAAGGCAAGCGGGTGACGCTCGTTACGCGCCATCACAGTCTCTAGGGCATTGATAACTTCACTGGTTTCGGGTTTCGGATTTTCCGCATCCAGCCAATAGTCCCAGGGCATTGTGTTCATCAGGGCCTCTGCAAACATCGCCTGAATGTCATCGTCTTGCGGATATTTTGCAGCCAGTTCGCGCATCGCTTGCGCGTAAGCCACATCCAGCGGCTGGCGGTCGCTATCCACGACGCCGTTGTAGCGCTTTGACTGGGCCTCGATGAGGGCGCGCTCACGCACAGTGACACCGGCCGCCAACGATTGGGCTTTGTTAATGGCGGCAAAAGCGGATTCGCGATCCGCCGGCATCATAATGGCCTTGCCCTTGCTGGTGACATTGATATTGGGGCCGGTGGCCAGGGCTTCGCCCCAGAAACACATGGCACAATTAGGATCCAGCCGCTGCGAGGCTTTGAACGCGCGTACGGACTCCGCGTGATTGAAGCCCGCGGCCATGATCATGCCTTGATTGAAATATCGCTGGGCCCAGGGGTCGGAGGTAGTAATGGGGTGGTTAAAGTCGCCCATACCATCGAGCAAGGGGGCCTGCGCCCTGGCGACTACGGCGGCCTGTTCATCAATTTCGCTGACGGCCTCGTTAGAGGTTTCCGGGGACTGATTGGCGACTGGCGTAGGGGTATCGTTACTGCATGCTGCCAGAACAACGCTGAGCAGCAAAAGTGAAACTCTAGGAAACATGAGGAAACTCCCAGTAAGCGCGGCACAACGCGCTCCAGTGGATGTACCTCCAGCCTAGTTCAGCTCTTACATTTGCGCAAAGCCGGTCAGGCCAGCACTTCCAGCCCACGCTCTATGCACCACATAGCAGACAGTGCACCCAAAACATAAACCGGCACAGGCCACAACCTGTCCTCCCAGGATGCCAGTGGGCGCCGAACCAGCAGCCACAGCGCCATCACTGCAAAGATGAAGGCTATCTGGCCGATCTCGATCCCAACATTGAAGAACAACAGTGCCAGCGGCACGTTATCCTGAGGCAATCCGGTTTCTGCCAGAGCTCCCGCGAAACCCATGCCATGAAGCAGGCCGAAACCGCCAGCCAGCCACCAGGGGTTACGCCAGAGCGCGTCATTGCGCTCCTTGCGTGTCAGCTCTACCGCCAGCACAAAGATGCTCAGGGCGATGGTGAATTCCACCAAAGCCACCGGGTAGTCAAAGAAGCCCAGCGTGACCAGTGACAGCGTAATGCTGTGGCCCAAAGTAAATGCAGTAATTGTCCACAGCAGGCGTTTGCCGCCGCCTACCAGCAGCAAGAGGCCAAAAACAAAAAGCAGGTGATCAATGCCACCCCAGATATGCTCCATACCCAGCAGCGCATAGTCACTCATGACCTCGCCGGCACCCGGCTCTTCAGGTACCACGAATTCACCTTGCTCGGCGTTCAGCACCTCCTGATAGCGACGACCGTCAAGTAGACTTACCATCACCATTGCCGAGGCCTGATTCGCACCCAGCCCCGCAACACCAAGCGTTTGCCCGATCAAGCCTGCCTCACCGAACTCACAATTCAGCTGCCAGCTACTGACCTTGCCAGTGCCCTCCAGCTGCGCCGGGCTGGCATTGCTGACCGTGCAGTCCTCGGGCCAGGTTGGTCGCAGGGGGATATTACTGGTGCCCTGGGCCGGTGTTTTCCACACCATGTTGTATTGTCCTGCGCCAGTCTCGGTCACTTTCAACAGGGAGGGCGCAAAACGGTGTGCGCTTGCTGTCTGCGCGAACAATGTCACAGCCAACAAAAGCAAAAGACGAGCTGACCAATTCATCATGACCGCACCTCATATTGTGCGCGCAGCGCCACAATCGCATTCTGCAGAGCCGTGTTTCTGGCCCTCGACTCAAGGTCACGCACCAGCTGCTGCCGCACTTCGTCCAGCGTGGCGTCGCGGGCAGGTTCCACCGCTTCTACCCAGACATAGTGCATACCATAGGTTGAGCGTATGGGGCCCAACCAATTACCGGCGACGGGGCCGGCTTCCTCAAGGTTTTTTACGAATGCCGCACCAAAGTGCCGGGCGAGCTGATCCGGAGATAGCTTGGCAAACTCGTAGCCGGGCAGGAATGGCGAGCTGAGTTGCCTTGCCTGACGGGCGTCAAGGTTATCGGCACTGATGGTTGCCACTACATCCGGGATATCGTCTTCACGATCCCGGGAAAAATAAATATGGGCAATGGTATAACGCGGCTTCAATCGCAGCTCATCGCGGCGTTTTTCAAACTCGGCGGCCAGGTCTGCCTCGGTCAGGGCGGCGGGCGGGTTCCCGGCTAAAAGCAGCTGCTCCATAATCTGTATCAGGCGTCGCTTGACCACCTCGTCACCAAGATGCAGCCGCATCTCCAGTGCTTGTTCATAAAGCTCTTCGTCGCTTTTGCCTTCCGCTATTTGCAGAAAGTGCATATTGCGCAGCAGGCGCTGGTAAATCACGGTGTCGTAGAGGTGCAGCTCGAATGCCAGCGCACGCTGAAACAGCATATCGCGATCCAGTTCTGCCTCAACGAGGCCAGACATCTGCGCTTCTGTCGGCATACGACCGGTGGTAGAGAACCACTGCTGCTGCAGTGCTTCAATACGGGCTGGCGCAAGAGGACCCACGACGGGTTTGGGCTCGGGAAAAATCTGTTGCTGCAACTCGAACAACAGGAAACCTAATAGCAAAAAATGTACCCACGGCTTTTTCAGCCACGACAACAAACGCACGCCCTACCCTCCAGGTGGTATCAGTGAATAAATCAGAAAATCAATTTTCGTAGGTGGCTTTACGCTTTTCCATTTGAGCCTGAATGCCTGCTTGCAGGTCGCGCTCACTGAGCATGCCAGAATTCCAGGTGGCAATATGGTCCAGACCATCAGCAACGGAATGATCACGACTGTAAAGCAGCATGTTCTTGGTGCCTCGAATGGCCAGTGGTGACTTGGAGGCAATATCCCTGGCGATGGCAGTGACCTCTTCCAGCATCACGTCCCTGTTTTCGAACACACGATTAACAAACCCCTGCTCGCGTGCCTCTTCAGCGCCCATATCCCGTCCCGTGTACGCCAGTTCGCGCACTACGCCGTCAGGAATGATTTTCGGCAGGCGTTGCAAGGTGCCCACATCTGCTGTCATACCAATATCGATTTCACGTATGGAAAAGAAAGCATCCTTAGTGGCGTAACGCATATCGCAACAGCAGGTAAGGTCAACACCGCCACCGATACAGGTGTAGTGGATGGCGGCCAGCACAGGCTTACGACACTTCTCTATCGCGCTGAGGTTATCCTGTAGCTTCAGCACATTTTGCCTGAATGCTTCTGCCCTGCGAGCGGGATCAGGAGAGTCACTGATCAAGTCGCCGAACATGGCAAGGTCCAGACCCGCGCAAAAGTGTTTGCCGTTACCGGCCAGAATAACCGCCCTGACATCAGGCTCACTGTCACACCACTCAAAGCATTGCTGCAATTCGGTCCACATTGCTGCGCTCATCGAATTGGCTTTGTCCGGTCGGTTCAGGAAAACCGTTACAACCTGTTGCTCAAGCTCCACTGCCAGTGTCTGGTACTCAGGGGTCATAAACTTTCTCTCATCTTTTTATCTCTTTTTTCGTTACCACTGCGATACAAAGTTCGCCTGTGAAAGCTGCGGCAGCGTCTTGGCATTACCGTCGCGCGTGCCGATGTAAATAAACCCGACGACTTCCTCGTTCTCTTTCAACCCCAGTTCCGCCATCACCTTAGGGTCAAAGGCGGCGTCACCGGTACGCCAGATGCCCGCATAACCCTGGGCTTCAGCGGCCAGCAGCAACGCGTGGGCGGCACAACCAGCCGACAAGCGCTGTTCGATTGCGGGCACTTTCGGATGTTCACTGAGGCAGGCCACACTGACGATCAAGACAGGTGCACGCAATGCAGAATTCCTGGCCTTGTTTAGGGCGGCTTCGTCGGCGTCTGGCTTACGCTGCAGCAGACAGCGCTCCAGAACCTTACCAAACTCGACTCGTCGCTCGCCACTGATGGTGATAAAGCGCCACGGACGCAGCCAGGCATGATCGGGCGCCCGCAGCGCTGCATCATACATAGCCTGTAACTCAGCCTCGTTGGGGCCCGGCTCGGTCAATTTGGGCGCTGAATTCCTCGCATGGAGAAAACGCAGTATCTCGGTCATGGTAACTGTATCTGTCTGATATCGCGCAGCATGATAACAGTAATTCTCAGGGTTTCGCAGGCGCTATTATCGCCTCTTAGCAGCCTTCAACCCCCTGCCCCACAAGGATGTTCATAAAGCCTTCATCACCCGCGCAACCGTCGACATTATCGCACCACTCTGCCAGGGCCTCAGCGTCGCTGGCAGCTAGTGCATGCTCAATATGGTCGATGATCCAAAAGGGCTGGTTAAGCGTCGCCAAACTGTCAATTAAGGCCCGTCCCGATGTGCCAGCCTGCCGCAGGGACAAGGGGGTAAGCTCAACAATGATGTGCGGTGGTGTATCCAGCTGCTGTAAATAGGGCAGCAATCCCATCATCACGGCATGTTCGCTGCCCTGGGTATCTATCTTGAGCAGGTCCACGGTATTGGCTCTTGATCCCAAAAACTCGCTGCCGTTAAGCAAGGTCACCGGATGACTGCGGCGCTTGCCGGTCACATCAAATACCTGATGATCACCGAGATTATTTTCGCTCAGGAACAACATTCCCTGGCCATCATCATCCGCCAGGGCCGCTTGCACGGCGCACACGCGTTGGTCGAACCCGTTGGCCTTGATATTGTGCTGCAGCAAGGTGAAATTATCGGGGTCGGGCTCGAAGGCATATACACATCCCTGCTCACCAACACGGGCGGCGGCCAGCACGGTGAAATAGCCCAGATTGGCACCCACGTCGACAAACACCCCACCCTCCTGCAGCAGAGTCAGAACAAGTTGTGTCTCATAGGGCTCCCAGATTCCGGTCTCTCGCAGACGGTGCGAAATCACCTGATCCCGGCTGTCATGAACCTGCAATTGCAGATCGACATCAAAGTCAGGGATTCTCAGGGAAACGGGGTTGGCGGCGGTCACAATTCTGGGCCAGAGGGACTTGCCGCCGCAGCTACCGTTATACGGGCTACGGCGGGGTCAAGCTTGAGTCAGGCAGCCTGGCGGCTACTCGGTCGTCCAGGGGTTTTGGTGGCCTTGGGGGCAGTCGGCTTCTTCGCAGACTTGCCACGACTGGATTTACTTTTGGCCTTGGCCTTGGCCTTGGGCTTCGCTTTCTTGGGCTTTTCAACTTTTGCCGTGGGCTGCGAGGAGGCGATACGCATTGCTTCACGATCGGAGCGCGTTGGCGGCGGCCTGCGGCGCGACGCCCGCGGACGGCTGTACTCAGCGTTATCCGGTTTCAGGTCTCCATGCTCGAAGCGATGCAGGATCTCCTCCATGGTGCGGGAAATTTTGGTACACAAGCGAATCGACTCGACCGCAGGAAACGCCGAGTGCTCGCCGCCTTCCATCAGGTCAACCAACTCTTTCTCAGACAGGTGGGACAATATCTTGGCCGGGTTATACCAGCCAAAACTGGGTACGATGTTGATATCGCCGCTGTATTCCTGGTCCATGAGCGCGTGGATGCCATTAAGCAGCATATTGAATTTGGGCCAGTTATCGCCCTGCTTCTGCGCAATGCCCCGGTAAAAATTGAGCACCTCTCTACCGACACCCACGCCCAGGCTACCCAGGGCGGCTGACAACCTGCCACGCTCCTTGTCATTGCTCAGGAAAGGCGTGGCAATCGGGTTCACCATGCTCACAATATAGTGGTTGGCGCTGTACAGACGCGACAGGCGCTTGGCGGGAAGATCGTCAGCGATTGAACCGTCTACCCACTTGCGGGTGGGCAGATAGGGCTGCGATTCACCGTGTACGTTCTTGGCCATCAACATGACTGGCGGGAATACACCCGGAACAGCACAGGAGGCCATAACCGCAGACCGAATGAACACATTGGGAGACGTGATCGCATTGAGCAAGCGCGACCGCTGATGCGGCTCGGCCGGCGCTACCGTGATGCTGATTTGACGGCCGGTTTTCTCGTACGCTTCCTGGAACGTCAGGTCAGGTACCAACCTGGCGATAATGCCCTCCAGATCACCCACATCAATCTGTGGGTTGGAGCCAAAGAACATACGCGAGAACACGCTGGCTTCACGCTCGGCTTCAAAATGTACATTGGAGGGATCGTAAAAGTGCTCCAACTCCTGTTCGGTATGGGTACCGACAACCCCGGCGACAATAGAGCCGGCACTGGAGCCGGAAATGACTCTGGGTAACAGGTTTTGCTCAAGCAGGGTTTTCACCACACCCATATGATAGAAACCAAGTACACCACCACCACTGAGCATCAGGGCCGATCGGCCGAAACAGATATTGGCGCGGTAGAAGAAGTCCATCTTGTCCTGCACGCTGATGTCTTCGTCGGGCAGCTCAGCGAGTAGCCTCAGCGAATCGTCAATCTCGTCGATGTACTGCTCTATAAGTCGTTTGGTCCCGAACTTGGCGCGACGATACAGGCTGCTGCGGCCCATGCCGCCCATGTTGCCGTGTATGCCTTCATTCAGCGTAAACAACAGGCCTTGATAGTCGTGACGTGAGCGCAGACTGCGCAAGCGGTCCAGCCTCAAACGGATCTGCGAGTAGTCGTACTGGCTACTCTGGTCGACCTCGCGCCAGCGCTTCTGGCCGGAGGTCTCGTCATGATTCGTGGCCAGTTCTCGCCATTCATCGTACGTGGTGCATTGATCCATCTGGCGTTGCAATTTCTTTAACTTTCGCGATTCCCTCACCGGGTTACCTCGTAATTGCCTGTGGCGATTTGCCTCATACCACAAGCATAAATGATGTGACGCGCCGCGCCCAGCGGTTTGTTTTCAGCGCTAACATGGGACCTTGATCCGCGTCAATATCAATGCATTTATTGACTAACACGACCCCCGAGGCCAGTAACCGGGCAAAAGGTGCAAGTACCACCCAAAATCCCTAGAATGGGAACATCGGGCCGTTTTCAGGCTCAACCATTCATTTGTGACAAGAGAGACCGCAATTGCGCGCATACCTGATCGTCGCAGTCCTGTTATTACTGATTTTCGGCGGCATCGCTTCCTACCTTTACGGCCAATTCTCCCTGCTGGCCGGCACCGACTTCACCCCGCCGCCGGTTATGGTAGCCGCTGCCACCGCCCGTGAGGATGTCTGGGAAACCGAGTTGGAGGCCGTAGGCACTATTCGCGCCACCAGAGGGGTTGAGCTCAGTGCCGAAACATCTGGCGAGATTATCGCCATCTCCGCCGAGTCTGGGGCCTCGGTGATCAGAGGCGACCTTATTGTCACTCTCAACGACCGCGTGGAGCAGGCCAGCCGCGAACGACAAATCGCCAACCTGGAACTGGCTCGATTATTGTTCGAGCGCGATGCCAGCCTGGTGAAGAAAAAGTCCATCCCACAGAGTCAGTACGACCGTTCCAAGGCAGACCTGGACAGCGCCATTGCAACACTGGCAGAAACAGAAGCGAGACTGGACAATAAACGTATTGTTGCCCCATTTAACGGCACCATCGGCATCATTCAGGTGAAAGTCGGCGACTATATTGAGTCGGGGACATCGATAACCACATTGCAGGACCTGACCGAGCTGGAAGTCGATTTCTCGGTCCCGGCGCGCCACTTCCCCAGGCTGCGCAAAGGTCAGGGCATTGATTTGCGCACCGCGGCGTTTCCGGAGGCCGTGTTCAAAGCTGATCTGCAGGCTGTAGATGCCGAGGTAGATGCCAACACCCGCAACCTGATGCTGCGAGCCAGACTGGCGCCCGGCAGCGGCCTACTGCCCGGAATGTTTGCGCGCCTGACCATCAACCTGGGCATAGACCGGCCAGTGGTCACCGTGCCCGAAACCGCTGTTTCCTACTCCTTGCAGGGCAATACCATTTACATCATTCGTGAGTCAGATGGCGTCATGGTGGCTGAACCACGCATTGTAGAGAGTGGCCCCGCCCGCAATGGTCGCGTCGCCATTCTCGACGGGGTAGAAGCCGGAGACCGCGTGATAACCGTGGGACAGAACAAACTCTATCGCGGTGCCCGCATAGAGTTAGACGACACCGTGTACTTCTAGCCATGGTGTTTACCGACCACTTCATCAAGCGACCAGTGCTGGCTATTGTTGTCAGTGCGCTAATTCTGCTGTTGGGCGTGGCCTCCAGCAATACAGTTCAGGTACGCCAGTTTCCGGAACTGGAGCGCAGCGTTATCGAGGTCCATACCGTTTATCGCGGCGCCAGCGCACGAACCATCCAGAGTTTCGTAACCACGCCGCTGCAGACACGTATCGCCGGTGCGCGCGGCATCGAATATATCAGCTCCAAAAGTAATCCCAGTAGGTCCGTCATTGAGATTTACGTGCGGCTGGGGGAAAACACCAACGACGTGCTGTCCGAGGTCATGGCCAAGGTCAACGAGGCCAGGGAAGTGCTGCCGCGTGACATTGAGGATCCGGTAATCACCACATCAGCTGGCAGTGATGCCCTGATGTACATTGCCTTTTACAGCGAAGAGATGAGCACATCGCATTTGAGTGATTATCTGGCGCGCTCGGTGCAACCCGAAATAGCCACCCTGCCGGGTGTCGGCAATGCCGACGTCTTCGGACGCTACCCCGCCATGCGAATTTGGCTGGACCCGGTTCGAATGGCCGCCTTTGGCGTAACAGCGACCGACGTTAATGCGGCCATTCAGCGCGAGAACTTCATCGCGACCGCCGGCGCAACCGAGGGCGAACTGGTCAGGGCCTCGGTCGATGCCAGAACCGATGCCGTCTCGCCGGATGAGTTCGAGAACCTGATTGTGCGGCAGCAGGCCGACGAGTCGATACGCCTGGGCGACGTGGCAGAGATTGGGCTTTCGTCCGAGGATACGCAGTTTCGCGTTTTCTCCAGCGGCAGGCCGGCAGTTTACCTAGCTATTACCGGAGCGCCAGATTCTAATCCGCTGGACGTGGCCCGCGAGGTACGACAGATCCTGCCAAGGATAGAAGCAGCCCTGCCGGCAGATGTGGAGATGTTCATCGATCTGGACGGTTCAGTACCGATTCAGGGTGCGCTAGACGAAGTGGTCATCACACTGCTGGAAGCCGCCCTTATCGTGATTCTGGTTATCTACCTGTTCCTGGGTTCGCTGCGGGTGGTGCTCATACCACTGGTTGCCATTCCACTCTCCTTGATAGGGGTAGTCTTTATTATCCAGGCCATGGGGTTCTCACTGAACCTGCTCACACTGCTGGCCATGGTGATCGCCATTGGACTGGTGGTGGACGATGCCATTGTGGTGGTTGAAAACGTGCACCGGCATATCGAACACGGCGAGCCGCCCTTGCTGGCAGCATCCAAGGGCGCCCGCGAAGTCGCGATGCCAGTGATCGCAATGACCCTTACCCTTGCCGCGGTTTACGCCCCGATAGCGTTCGTGGGCGGGCTTACCGGGGCACTGTTTACCGAATTCGCTCTCACCCTTGCCGGCGCGGTTATCGTATCCGGAATTGTCGCCCTCACCCTCAGCCCCATGATGTGCTCCAGGGTACTGAAAGATCACAGTGGCCAGGGGCGCTTCGCCGACTGGCTGGACAGCAAATTCGAAGCGCTAATGACGGTGTATCGCCGCCTGTTATCTCGCTGCCTGGATAACCGCGGTGCGGTGCTATTGTTCGGCGGCACCATTCTGGCCAGCATCCCTTTGCTGTTCGCGCTGGCGCAAAGCGAACTGGCCCCCGAGGAAGACAGCGGGCTGATGTATGTATTTGCCAGCGCTCCCAAACACGCCAACGTCGACTATATCGTCAACTTCCTCGATCAGGTGGTCGATATCTGGCAGGAAATTCCGGAAGCCAAGGCTTCATTTCAGGTCGCTTCCCCGGATTTCAATTTCGGCGGCATTCTCCTCGCTCCCTGGGAAGAGCGCGAGCGCACCCAGAAAGAAGTGCAGACCGAACTGCAGCAAAAGTTTCGCGACGTCGCCGGGTTGGAGCTATTCGCTTTCGCCGAACCCTCCCTGCCGGGATCCGACGCAGGCCTGCCGGTAAGCTTCGTGGTGGCCTCCACTGCCGATTACGATTCGGTGATCGCTGTGGCCAATGAACTTCTGAAAGAGGCCCGGGAGTCAGGGCTGTTTATCTTTGTCACCCAGTCGCTGAAGTTTGACCGCCCGGAAGTCATCGTGGATATAGATCGGGAACGGGCAGCCAGGCTGGGCATCTCCATGCGGGAGCTTGGAGAAACCCTGGCCGTCATGTTGGGCGAGTCTGAGAGCAATCGCTTCAACCTGGAGGGCCGCAGCTACAAGGTAATACCCCAGGCCTCCCGCGATTTCCGCCTGACCAAGGAGGAACTGGAGAAGTACTATGTGCGCACCGCCAGTAATGAACTGGTGCCGCTATCGTCAGTGATTACTCTCAGTTCCAAAGTCGAGCCGAATGAGCTGACGCAATACCAACAGCTCAACAGTACGACGATTCAGGGCATGATGATGCCACCCAACAGCCTGTCCACCGGCCTGGAGTTCCTGCGTGAGAAGCTGGCAGAGATCGCGCCGCCCAGCTTTCGAGACGGTTATACCGGCATGTCTCGCCAATATGTGCGTGAGACCGGTTCTTTTCCTGTTCTCTTTGGTTTGTCGCTGACGCTGATATTTCTGGTGTTGGCGGCGCAATTCAACAGCTTCCGCGATCCACTTGTCGTGCTGGTCGCGGTTCCGTTATCGATATTCGGGGCCATGGTGCCCATCGCACTGGGCCTAACCACGCTGAATATTTACACCCAGATCGGGCTGCTCACGCTTATAGGCCTGATCAGCAAGCACGGTATATTGATCGTGGAGTTCGCCAACAACATGGTACTGGCCGGACTGGATCGTCGGCACGCGGTACAAGAGGCCGCCGCCCTGCGCCTGCGTCCCATTTTAATGACCACATTTGCAACGGTCCTGGGTGTTTGGCCGCTGCTCAACGCCAGCGGTGCGGGAGCAAACAGCCGCTTCAGCATAGGCCTTATTATTACCGCAGGCATGCTTGTGGGCACTTTGTTTACGCTTTTCGTATTACCGACTTTCTACCTGCCCTTCCGTAAAGAGCAGGCCGAGGTAGAACTGCCGCCACTCCAGCCCGGCGAGTCAGTGCTGGAGCCCCCTACTCGCTCAGCCTGAGCCAGTGGGAATATTCGCCTCTACACCGTTACCACAGGGGTCTTTACAGAAGACCTGTGAAATCCCGTACTCGGTTATGTGATTCACAGAATACTCTACCGCCATGGCATCCAGTCTGGCTGTGTACGCCTCAAAGTCCGTTACCTCAAACGCTATATGATCAAGATAGTGCGGTTTGTCTGCCGGGTAATGGTTGTCGCTCTCAACGAGGTGAACGATGGGCTTGTCACCGCCATAGAGCCAGTATCCCGGCACGCCGAAATCAGGCCTGGGGCCATCCTCCAACAGTAAGGCTGCGCAATAAAAATCGCGAACGCTGGCCAGCAGATCCGCCGGAGCCGCTATGTTGATATGATCTATTCGCACGCTTGTCACTCCTCGTAGTCACGACAACACCATAGTCGACACCGCAGCACCGCGCCAGCCGGCAATGACCAGTCTGGAAATGGTCTTCAAGACCGGCTTCGACCCGAGATTATCCAAGCGGAATGCCGTATCATCGCCAGCAAGCAACAAACAAGAGACATGTGGTCCAGATGAACAAAACGGTTATAACAGGCATCGCGGCTGTATTGGCGATCGCACTGATGAGCTCGCTGATGTATTACAACTTCGGTGAGCCAGCACTGCTGAAGCGCGCTTCCACGGTATACATGGCGCTGGATACTAACGCCGACGGAAAACTCGATGCCGACGAGATTGAGACCGCTACCAAAACGCTGCAGGCTCTGGACAAGAACGATGACGGATCACTGACGGCGAAAGAGCTCAAGCGCCAGAAACGTTAATCCAGCAGGCCACGCCCCGGTATCGCTTCCAGCAAGCTGCGGGTGTACTCCTCGCGGGGATTATTGAACAGTTCCTCCCCACTACCCTGCTCAACCAACTCGCCATGATAGAGCACCAGTATTCGGTCAGCGATGTGCTTGACCACCGCCAGATCGTGCGACACGAATAACATCGTCAATCCATACTCGCGGCCCAGCTCCGCCATTAGCTCCAGGATCTGTGCCTGAATCGTCACATCGAGTGCTGATACCGGCTCGTCCGCCACAACAAATTCCGGTCTTGTCGCCAGCGCGCGACCGATAGCAATGCGCTGACGCTGCCCACCGGAGAATTCATGCGGGTACTTGCGCACAAACGCACGCGCCAAACCGACGTCATCCATCAACTTGAGCACACCCTGACTGACGGATTTACGGGTCTCAATTCCGTGCAGCAGCAGAGGTTCTGCAAGCGTGTCGAACACTGTCATGCGCGGGTTCAGCGACGCGAACGGATCCTGGAAGATCATCTGCATACGACGGCGCATTCTCTTGAGTTCTGCACCTGCCAGCGAGGTCAGGTCGGTGCCATCAAAATCAATGTGGCCAGAGGTCACCGGCACCAGTCGAAGAATGGACCGGCCAATTGTCGATTTACCACTGCCTGATTCACCCACAAGCCCCAGTACTTCACCGCGATTGATCTCGAAACTCACATCATTGACAGCCTTCACCACAGGCTTGTTACCGCCGGGCTCAAACCAGGTGCACAGATTCTCGACGCGGATCAACGGCTCTGGCACAGCATCACTGCTGACCTTGCTGCCCGAGGGGATGGCCGATAATAATTTTTGGGTATAGGGGTGCCGGGCGTTCTCGAAAATTGCTTCACGGTCCCCGGTTTCAACGATCTTACCGGTCTGCATCACCACCATCTGGTCGGCAATATCGGCCACCACGGCAAGGTCATGGCTGATGAAAATCACCCCTATATCCCGCTTTTTCTGCAGGTTTGCAATTAATTGCAAGATCTGCGCCTGAATGGTCACATCCAGTGCAGTCGTGGGCTCATCCGCTATTAGCAGGCGCGGTTCGTTAATCAGGGCCATGGCGATCATCACTCGCTGGCGCATCCCCCCCGAGAACTCATGGGGGTAGTTGTCTATGGTCGTTTGCGGGTCGCGAATGCCCACTTCATCGAGCAGCTCAATCGCCCGTTGCCGGGCATCGGCCCGCGATACTTTACGGTGATAGACCAGCGGCTCAATCAGTTGATCGCCGATTTTCATGTAGGGGTTGAGGCAGGTCATAGGGTCCTGAAAGATCATGGCGATATCGCGACCACGAATTTCTCTCAGTTCACTCTCAGACAATTGCAGCAGGTCGTTGCCGTCGAACAATGCCTGCCCGCCATCGATACGACCGGGTGGTGTGGGTACCAGACCCAGCATGCTGTAGCAGGCAACCGATTTACCCGAACCTGACTCGCCTATGATCGCAGTAATCTTGCCCGATTCGACGGTGAAGCTGATATCGTCCACGGCCTTGTTGACGCCGTTGCGGGTGACAAAGCTGACTGCCAGGTTTTTGACTTCAAGCAGGGCCACAGCTCAGTCCCCCGAACCGCGAACGTCCAGCGCATCGCGCAGGCCGTCGCCAAGAAAGTTGAGCGAGAACAGCGTCAGCGTTAGCGCCAGGCCGGGGAAAATCAATAGCCAGGGAAACTCTTCCATGGTCTCGGCGCCATAAGAGATCAGCAGCCCCCAGGAGGTCTGCGGCGGTTGAATACCCAGGCCCAGAAAACTGAGAAACGCTTCCAATAGCATGACGCTTGGAATCGTCAGCGTTGTATAAACAATGACTGGGCCCAGTGCGTTGGGAATCATATGCCGGCGAATAATGGTGGCCGGTGACAGCCCAATGGAAATCGCCGCCTCAACAAACTCCTGCTGACGCAGGGACTGGACCTGGCCACGCATGATGCGCGCCATGGTCAGCCATTCCACTGCACCAATGGCCAGGAACAACAGCAACATATTGCGGCCGAAGACCACCATCAGCAGCACAATGAAGATCATGAAAGGCAGGGCGTAGAGGATGTCGACCATACGCATCATCACGGCATCGACCTTGCCGCCAACATAGCCGGCAATTGCTCCCCAGGTGACACCAATCAACAGTGCTACCGCTGTCGCCACAAATCCGACCGCCAGCGATATCCGACCGCCATACATAATCTGTGTCATCAGGTCGCGGCCAAATATATCCGTGCCCAACCAATTCTGCGCCGACGGTGGCGTCGCACCAAGGTCAAGGTCCTGTGCGTCATAAGCATAGGGAGCAATCCAGGGTGTAAGCAGCGCAATCACAATAAATGTGGATAGCACCACCAGACCAAATAGCGCCATGCGGTTTTTGCGTAGACGACGCCAGGCATCTTTCCAGAGCGAAGTGCCCTCCTCGGCCATGCTGACGTCGACTATGGTCTCCACGCCCATCAGCGACTCCCGAACTGCGCGCGCAGCCTGGGGTTCATCCAGGCCGCCAGAATATCTGACAGCAGGTTGAACAGCACGATGAGGGTGGACAGGAATACCGTGGTGCCAAGAATCATGGTGTAGTCACGATTGAATGCGGCCTGCACATAAAAGCGACCCAGTCCCGGGATCTGGAAAATGGTTTCCACGACGAAAGAACCGGCCAGAAGACCGGCGAAAGCGGGTCCCAAAAACGCAACCACCGGAATCAGGCCGCCGCGCAGCGCGTGACGGGTGACCACCTGCCACTCAGGCAAGCCCTTGGCACGGGCAGTGCGAATATAGTCCTGCGACATCACTTCCAGCATTCCAGCGCGGCTCAGTCGGGCAATGTACGCGGCATAGCCGGAACCAAGGGTAATGGCGGGTAATATTTTATCGCCGGGGATATCGCCCCAGCCTGACACCGGCAACCAGTCCAGATAAATGCCGAAGACGAGTACCAACAGTGGCCCCAACAGGAAGGACGGCATACAGATTCCGATCATGGCCGCCGACATGGGCAGATAATCCTGCGCCGTATTGGGTTTCAGCGAGGCGAACACCCCGGCAATACCACCGATAATAACCGCCACCAAAAGCGCATAGAAACCCAACTCAGCTGTTACCGGCAGGCCAGCGGCAATCAATTCGTTAACACTGCGACCGGGGTACTTGAAAGACGGGCCCAGTTCGCCCTGGGCGAGGTCGCCAAGATAGGCTGTGTATTGCTGCATGATGGGCAGATCCAGACGATACTGCGCTTCCAGTGCCGCCTTCACCTCGGGCATAACCGCTTTTTCACTGTCGAACGGGCCACCGGGAGCGAGCCTGACCAGGAAAAACGTTACCGTGATGACCGCCAGAATAACGGGTATTGCCTGTAACAGGCGACTGCCAATAAACCGCCACATACCCTAGCCCCCCTCTGCCAGCGACTGGTCCGACTCGGGGTCCAGCCATACGTATTTGAGATTAAGTGAGTCCATCAGGTTAGAGGGCAAACCCTTCACACTGTGATGGATCAGGTGCTTACTGGTGTAGGTATAGATAGGCAGTATGGGCATTTCTTCCATCAGCATACGCTCGGCCTCGTAAAAGATAGCGAAGCGTTCTTCCCGGGTCTTGGCTTGCGGCGCCAAGCGGGTAATCATTTCGTCGTAGCGCGGATCAGAATAGCCGGTATTGTTGTTGCCACCACCGGTCAGATAAAGGTCGAGAAAGTTATTCGGGTCCACGTAGTCACCAATCCAGCCACGGCGCGCAATATCGAACTCCATCTGGGTGACCGAATCCAGGTAGACCTTCCACTCCTGGTTGGAAATAGTGATCTGGATGTTCAGCTCATCTTTCCACATTTGTTGCAGGGCAACCGCAATCTTGCGATGGCTTTCACTGGTGTTATAAATCAACTCCAGGCCCGGCCACCCCTCCCCTGCAGGAAAGCCCGCATCGGCCAGCAACTGCCGCGCCTGCTGCGGATCGAAATCAAACAACTTGGGCGGCTGATAGCCCAGCGTTCCCGGCGGGGTAATGGTGTAAGCCGGTACATTGGATTTCTGTAAAACGGTGTCGTTAAGCTTCTGCCTGTCTATCGCCATTGACAGTGCCTTGCGCACTCTCACGTCATCCACTGGTGGGCGATTGGTGTTGATCAGGAAGAAATAGGTACCGAGGTAAGGGGCCTGCACGTAGGGCGTATTCTCCATCGCCTGATACACCGGAATTTTGTCCAGTGGGATGGTTTGGGTGTAATGGAGCTGACCTACCCGAAACATCCGCTCTTCGCTAACGATATTCTCGGTTGGGTAGAACACGACTCCGTTCAGCCGGACCTTGTCCCTGTCCCAGTAGGTATCACTCTTGGTCATGGAAATACGACGATTGAGCTTCCACTCCGACAAATTGAAGGCGCCATTGCTGACGATATTCTCCACGCGTGTCCAGCGGGTAAAACGATCTGTGGCTTTACCGAATTTTTCAATCGTGGGCCGGTGCAGGGCGAAGGTACTGTAGTGATCCATCAGCTGCAGGAAAAACGGGGTGGGTTCGTTCAGGGTCACCTGCAGGGTGCGATCATCCAGCGCCTTCACGCCAACGTCATTGAAGTCCTCGATTTTGCCGGTGGCGTAAGCTTCTGCGTTAAGCACGGGATACAGCATATAGGCATACAAATTGCCCATGGCAGGACTGAGTGCACGCTGCCAAGACCACACATAGTCTTGCGCCGTCATCTGGTCGCCGTTAGACCACAGGGCGTCTTCCCGCAGATGGAAAGTGATTACACGCCTGTCGTCGCTAAACTCCCAGCGTTCTGCAACGCCGGGTTCCGGTTCAAGCGTGTAGGGGTTCTTCACCGCCAGGCCTTCAAACAGCGCCCTGACCAGGTGATTTTCTGGAACGCCGGTAACAACATGAGGATCCAGGCCCTGGGGTTCACTGCCGTTGCCGTAGTGAAGTATGCCCAGGCGATTTCCTTCGGAGACGTTCGATTCGCCGCCAGTGCAGGCAGTCAGTATCAGGCTTGCCAGGATAAGCAAGACTTTGAAGTGGCGCATCGCCAAGGTAAAACTCCCGGTGATCAGAAGTGACGGCATTATACGTCAATTCACTACCCTGTCACTTGCCGCCCGGTCCCTCATCGCTGCGCGTGCCACCGCGATATTCGTCTGCCAGATGGCGCTTGTAGAGTTTACCGTTATCCATTCGCGGGAGTTTCTCGTGAAAGTCCAGTGAGCGCGGCAATTTGATGTGCGACAGTCGATCACGCAACCACTCCATCAACTCAATGGCTACTTCGTCGGTCGCATCCGCCCAGTTCATAGGCTCCACGACGGCCTTAACTTCCTCACCAAACTCTTCGTTGGGAATTCCAAACACCGCAACGTCGGCGACCTTGTCGTGGGTAATCAGCAGGTTCTCAATCTCTTGCGGATAGATATTCACCCCACCACTGATAATCATGAAGTGTTTGCGATCGGTGAGAAAAAGGTAACCCTCATCATCCACGTAGCCAACGTCACCGGTGGTACCCCAGCCCTTATCGTTAAAGGCGCTCGCGGTTTTATCGGGTTCATTATGGTATTTGAAGCGGGCATGATCGCCTTCAAAATAGACCGTGCCCACTTCCCCATTAGGCAGTTCATTGCCGTCGTCATCCAGCACATGCATTGGTCCAAGTAATGACTGACCCACCGAACCTTTATGCTCCAACCAGGCGTTGGAGTCTATGACGGTAAAGCCGATGCCCTCACTGGCAGAGTAATACTCCATAATGACCGGGCCCCACCAGTCGATCATCTTCTCCTTGGTCTCCACAGGACAAGGTGCCGCCGAATGAATGGCAAACTGCATGGTGCTCAGGTCATATCGCTGACGTATCTCCTCAGGCAACTTCAACATTCGGATAAACATGATTGGCACCCACTGGCTATGGGTAACGCGGTGCTCCTCGATCAGCTTTAAGGCCGTCTCAGGATCAAACTTTTCCATGATCACCGATGTGCCGCCCATGGACAGGTTCATCATGTTGTAGTGCAAGGGCGCGGCGTGATACAGCGGCGCCGGTGACAGGTATACGCATTCCTCACCAAAGCCAAAGAGCAGCCCCAGGGTTTTCTCCAGCGGGTGCGTGGTGTCGAACTCCTCACTGGCAGGAGGCAGGAAAACCCCCTTTGGCTTACCGGTGGTGCCAGAGGAATAGAGCATAGGCGTGCCGCAGGACTGGTCGTCTATGGGTTGGTCGGATTGCGCATCAATGCCCTCTTCCCAGGATTCATAGCCCTCCCGAATGCCGCCTACCATATAGAAGTGCTGGACACCGCTGGCCTCGACTCGTATTTCCTCTGCGCGGTCCGCCAGTGCTGCCGAGCCAATAAACAGTTTGGCGCCACAGTTTTCCAGAATATAGGCTGTCTCGGTTTTGAGCAGGTGGGTACTGATAGGCGTGAACACTATGCCGGAACGCTGGGCCGCCCAACAAATCTCAAGGAAATGGCGATTGTTCTCCAGCATGAGCCCGATGTGATCGCCTTTCTGCAAACCCAGTGATCGAAACAACTGCGCGCCCTGGTTGGAGCGCTCATCCAGCTGCCGGTAAGTCACCATCTCACCGGACTCGCCCATAATAAAGGCTGGCTTATGCGGATAGGTCTGGGCGGTAACACTGGGGTGTGGCATAGGACTGGCCTCTCTTCATTCTTTGCGGGCTCACACTATAGTTTCTCTGACCCCGCGCTGACAACGGCCTGACGCCACAGAATCGCAATATCAAGATTGCTGAATCTGTGCCAAACTTTCGACTGGCGTCCTCCAAATCTGCGCCCGCGAAGTCAACAAGGAGTCAGCATGAGTACAGACATCTCTCCGGCAACGTTACGCGCCCGTATACGCGGGGGTGAGCACGGCGGTAATACCTCCGGGCTTGCACCGGGTTTCGTACAGTGCAATATCGTCATCCTGCCCGCCGACTGGGCTAACGATTTCCTTCGCTTTTGCCAGCTCAACCCCAAGCCATGCCCACTGGTTGCAACCAGCAATTCCCCGGGGGATCCAGCCTTACCACCTTTGGGGGATATTGATATACGTACTGACGTGCCAAGCTATCGCGTGTTCCAAAACGGTACGTTTACCGAGGAAATTAGCGACATTCAAGACCTGTGGCGAGACGACCTGGTGACCTTCGCGCTGGGCTGCTCTTTCTCTTTTGAAGAGGCACTGCTAGCCGACGGACTTGAAGTTCGCAATGTGAGCGAGGAAGTGAACGTTCCCATGTATCGCACGGATATTGATTGCACACCCGCAGGCCCCTTTGCCGGCAAGATGGTAGTCAGTATGCGGCCGTTCAAGGCGGCGGATGCAATCCGGGCGGTGCAGATTTGCACGCGGTTCCCATCGGTACATGGTGCGCCTATTCATCTGGGTGATCCCTCGCTGATAGGCATTGGCGATATAGCGACACCGGATTACGGTGATCCGGTGACAGTAGCGGAAGATGAAGTACCCCTGTTTTGGGCTTGCGGCGTAACGCCGCAAGTAGCACTGGAGGCCGCAAAGCCGCCTCTGGCAATAACCCACAGCCCTGGCTGCATGCTGGTCACCGACCTGCGCAACAGTCAGCTGGCCGTGCTCTGACACTAACGGGATCAGCAGGATGTTGCTCAATTGTGACCTAGGCGAAAGTTACGGCAGCTGGACTATGGGGCTGGATGAGGAAGTGATGCCTCATATCGATCAGGCCAACATCGCTTGCGGATTTCACGGTGGCGACCCGCTCACCATGCGCCAGACGCTCGCTCTGGCTGCCCGTCACAAAGTCACCGTGGGTGCACACCCCGCCTACCCCGACCTGGTGGGCTTTGGTAGACGGCCCATGAACCTTAGCGCCGATGAAATCGTCGCCAATATGCACTATCAGATGGCTGCACTGGAAGGAATGGCCAGCAGTCAGGGGCTGCAGTTGAATTACGTCAAGCCGCACGGCGCACTCTACAACGACATGATGGCCAAATCGGAAGTGCGCGCGGCAGTAATGGAAGCCGTGGCAAGTTATCACCAGCCAATCAGCCTGATGCTACAGGCCACACCGGATGCCGACAGCCATCGCGGTGAGGCAGAAGCAGTCGGCATCCCGTTATTGTTTGAGGCCTTTGCAGACCGCTGCTATGACGACGATGGCCGGTTGCTGTCTCGCAGCAAGCCAGGGGCCGTGCACGACAGGGCAACAATGCTGGCACAGGTTAAGCAACTGTGTGAGACCGGCACTGTTACCTCAGTCAGCGGCAATCGCCTGACCCTCGATGCAGACACACTTTGCGTTCACGGCGACAACCCGGAAGGCGTCGATGCGATCCGTGAAATACGCGCGCTGGTCAACGGCGGCTGAGCGCGATGATCCTGCACAGCGCTGGCGAAGATGCCTTGATCGCCTACCTTGGCGAAGAAACCAGTCCTGCCATATCGGCAAAAGTTCAGGCTGCCGCAGTCGCAGTTGAGGCCGCTCTGGGCGATGACCTGGTTGACCTGGTACCTTCTTACGCGTCTCTTCTTGTCATCTATAACCCGCTGCAAACCGATCACCTGAGCGTCGCCCACAGGGTGCGAGAAGCCGTTGCCCAAAGCGACACTGTAAGCGCAAGCGAAGGCAGGGCTGTGGCCCTTCCTGTCTACTACGACGCAGAAGTTGGTGAGGACCTGCCCGGAATCGCCCAGCGGGCCGGCTTGTCGACGGACGAGGTAATTGCGCTTCACAGTGGTGCTGACTACCGCGTTTACGCCATAGGCTTCGCCCCCGGCTTTGCCTACCTGGGCCAGGTTGACGAACGTATTGCGGCACCCCGCCTCGCCACGCCGCGGCAGAAAGTCCCGCGCGGTGCGGTGGCAATAGCCGACAGGCAAACAGCAGTCTATCCAGCCGTTTCTCCTGGCGGCTGGAACCTGATCGGCCGCTGCCCGGTGCGTATGTTCGATCCCGACGCGGATCCGACCATGCCGGTAAGCGTAGGCGATATCGTTCGCTTTACACCGATTGGGCGCGATGAGTACCTGGCCTTGGGAGGCGAGCTCTAATGGCGCTCAAAGTCACCCAACCCGGCCTGCTCAGCCTGCTTCAGGACAGCGGAAGGTACGGACAACACCGAATAGGACTCACCAATGGCGGGCCACTGGATCCCGCTGCTGCACAACTTTGCAATCGCCTGCTTGGCAACCCGGCAGGCGCCACTGTTATCGAGGCGAGTTTTGGTGGCCTGCAGTTAGAGGTACTGAACGACACCTTTATCTGCGTAACCGGCGCGCAGATGCCATTTAAAATCAACAACAAAGACGCGGAACGCTACGCGGTGCACGCCGTAGTTGCGGGCGACCAACTGTCGCTGGATTTCGCCCAGGCTGGTTGTCGCGCCTACCTGGGCGTTGCCGAGGGTTTCGAGATCGCTCCCAGCTTCGGCAGCAGCGCTACAGTAATGCGAGAAAACATCGGTGGCCTCACTGGTGAAAAACTTGCGGTAGGCGACATTCTTGACTGTGCCGAGGTCAAGCAACGAAGGTTGTTTTTTATCAACCCGGAGTCGCAGCCACGCTATCACGACACTGTCACCGTGCGGGTAATACCAGGCTATCAGCAACAGCACTTCAGCCGCCTGCAACAGCGGCGCTTCTTTAGTCACCGCTATACAGTGAGCGACCGATGCGATCGCATGGGCTACAGATTGGAAGGACCGGCAATTAGCTGCGAGCTGGAAGGAATCCTGTCAGAGGGGATTTGTCACGGTGCCATACAGATACCCGCAGATGGCCAGCCCATTGTTTTAATGAACGATCGCCAGACTATAGGCGGCTATCCAAAAATTGGGGCAGCGCTGTCACTGGACACGGCGGCTCTGGCCCAGCTGACACCGGGTGGCACGGTGTATTTTGCCCCCGTCACGCCGCATGCGGCACACAATGCCCTGCACCTGGCGGCCAGTATGACAAAGCGACAAAAGCTGCTGGAGCGACCCGCATGACCGAACTCGAATTGAGTAAAGCCATTGAGGATGTGCTGGTGTCACGGAATGTGCGCAATATGCAGGTTGCACAAGCGGCACTGGAGCCAGGCTACTACTTGCGGGCAGCCCGCTTTTTGCGCGGATGCAGTGGCAACATCATCATCGGCACCGGGTTTCCCGTCGCCGACACCTTCGAAACCGACGGCCCGGTAGGCGCAATTGCGCTGTACCGTGTTCTGGAAGCGCTGGGGGCCTCTCCGTGGTTGGCTTGCGCACCACCCCTGGCTGATGCCATTGCAGAAGACTACCGGGTGCTGCCTTTGCTGGCCTCGACGCTCAGTGCCGCGGAAGAAGAAGCAAGCAAGGCGCTCAAGGAATTATCGCCGGATGTGGTGGTATCCATTGAGCGTCCCGGCCTGACCGCTGACGGCCATTATTACAATATGCGCGGCGAGAACATCAGCCCGCGCTGCGGCATTTTTGACCCGTTCATCACGCTCGCCACATGCCCCACCATCGCAATTGGCGACGGTGGTAATGAAATTGGCATGGGCAATATTCGAGAGGCTATCGCCGACCTGGATATCAATGCCTCGGTCACCTGCGCCGACGAACTGCTGGTAGCCGATGTGTCCAACTGGGCCGCCTACGGCCTGCTGGCATTTCTGGAACTCTGGCATGATCGCGACTTCCTGGGGAATGTGTCGCACATGGAAATCCTCGACTATCTTTCAGTTCGGGGCAGTGTCGACGGCGTGACACGCGAGAACACCCTCACTGAAGACGGCCTTGAGCTGGAAGCTGGCGAGAACCTGATTAACGAATTGCGGCGTCTGGTAGTTCCAGAGGGCGCCTGAAAATCGCAACATAGAGAGTACGATGATGAGCACTGTGTATTTGAACGGCGACTACATGCCAATGAGCGAGGCGAAGATATCTCCCATGGACAGGGGCTTCCTGTTTGGCGACGGTATCTATGAAGTCGTACCCAGTTACGATGGAAAACTGGTGGGCTTCGGGCCGCACCTTGATCGAATGCAGGACGGACTGGACGCTGTTGAAATTCGCCTGCAAGTCGACCGTGACGACTGGCGCCAGATTGCGCAGGAACTGATCGACCGCAACGGCGGCGGTAATCTTGGTATTTATTTTCACGTGAGCCGTGGCGCAGATACCCAGCGGCATCACGCCTACCCGGAGAACATCACCCCCACGGTGTATGCATTTGCCTTTGAAATTCCACCTGCCCCGGTTCCCGATAAAGCCGCAGCCTCCCGGTACAAGGTATCTACCACCGAGGACCTGCGCTGGAAACGCTGCAACATCAAGTCCACCGCACTACTGGGCAACGTTATGCACTATCAGCATGGCCACTCCCGCGGCAACAATGAGACGATTCTGTATAACCCTGATGGCGAACTCACCGAAGCTGCCGCCTGTAATGTGTATGTCGTCAAGGATGGGGTTGTCATTACACCCGATCTGGACTTTCAGAAGCTTCCCGGTATTACCCGGCTGATGCTGCTGGATATTCTGCAAAAGGATGGTTCCATTCCGGTAGAAGAACGGGTGGTTACTGTTGACGAATTGCGCGACGCCGATGAAGTGTGGATATCGAGCTCCAGCAAAGAGATTGCTCCGGTGGTTGAGATCGACGGAAACCCCGTTGGCGATGGCAATGTCGGCGATGTCTGGCTGGCGGCGCAGACCCTCTACACGGCTCATAAATTCGATTACTGATGGCCAGACCCAACCAAGCTCTACTGAACCTTAGCGCCCTGCGCCACAATGTTGATGTGGCCAGGTCGCTTGCCCCCGACTCCAAACTTATGGCCGTGGTGAAAGCCAACGGCTACGGTCATGGCGCGATCACCATCGCCCGCGGGCTGGAACCGGTTGTCGACGCACTGGCGGTGGCCTGCATAGAAGAAGCGGTTGAGCTACGCGATAACGGTATCGCTGCGCCCATCCTGCTGCTTGAGGGCGTTTTCGAGGCCAGGGAATTGGTGACCGCCGCCGAACTTGGCCTGTGGGTGACCATCGATAACGAATGGCAACTGCAGTGGCTGGAAGAAGCCAGCCTGCCCGCGGCCCTGCAATGCTGGCTCAAGATCGATACCGGCATGCATCGCCTGGGCGTCGCACCCGATCAGGTTGCCGAGTTTTACCAACGGCTGAGCAGCAGTGACAACAGCACTGATGAGCCCGTACTGTCCACGCACTTCGCTTCCGCTGACGACCTGGACAGTGACCAAACATCAGAGCAGATGCGTACCTTCGAACAGGCCTGCTCCGGCCTTCCCGGGCTGCGCAGCGCGGCCAACTCGCCCGGCCTGTTGGGCTGGGCGACCTCTCATCTGGACTGGATAAGGCCGGGTTATATGCTCTACGGTAATTCTCCGTTCACTGTCGCGCACCCCAATACCGTGACACTGGAGCCGGTGATGACGCTGACTTCTGCAGTAATCTCAATTCGCGAGGTCGCCCCGGGTGAGTCGGTTGGCTACGCGGCCACCTGGACTGCCAGCCGCCCCTCCCGCATAGCCACTGTGACCATCGGTTACGGCGACGGCTACCCCAGAGCCGCAGCCAATGGGACACCGGTGCTCGTGAATGGGCAACGGGCGCCTCTGGCAGGCCGGGTATCGATGGACATGATCACCGTCGACATAACAGACCTGAATGACGTGCAGGTGGGTGATGAAGTGGTGCTCTGGGGACCAGACCTGCCGGTTGGTGAAATCGCCAGCCACGCCAACACCATCGGCTACGAGCTGACTACGCGCATGCCCTTACGCACACCACGGGTTGTTGTCAGCGAGTAAACTGGCTACCTTGAACTCCGCCCTGGATGAGGGCTCAGCGACACAAACCTTGATCCATTCGCTGTTGCAATCACAATTCCTGAACTACTCTGCTAACAGAGCTATTGAGATAATTGAATATGCAGAAACTCGCCTTTCAGGACAGCGCCTTCCTGCGACTGGAGTCAGCGCAGCGCCCTTTTCATGTCGCCGGCCTGATGGTTTTCAAACTGCCGCCAGACGCTCCCCGTGGGTATCTTCGAAAACTTGCGCGCCACTGCGGCAGACTCAATGAATTATGGCCTATTTTCAATCGCAAGCTGAGTGAGCCCGAGCTATCCGGCAATACAGGCTGGGTTACCGACGAGGACTACGACCCTGCTCGCCATGTTAGCCACTATGCCCTGCCCCCACCCGGGCGCATGGAGGACCTGCTGCAATTAATCACAGCGGCACATGAGCGCCCTCTGGATCGCGGTCGCCCGTTATGGGAGATCCATATTATCGAGGGACTGTCCGGCGGGCGCTTTGCCATCTACTGCAAAGTTCATCACGCGCTGGTAGACGGGGTAGGCGCACTGCGAATGATGGATGCCCTGTTTAGTACTGACCCCGATGCTAGCATCAACTTCCGCAAGGCAAAGCCATTGGCCAGTGAGCACCAGCGGAAACACAGCTTGCTGGATAACCTGGGAAAACTGCCGGATACGCTGGTACAGCAGTACAAGGCGGTGCCACAATTATCGCGCCTATTACGAACAATGGGGCTAGATGCTTTTCGCGGCAAGAGCGAATCCATGACCCTGCCGTTTACAGCGCCACGTTCGTTGTTTAATGGAGAGGTAGATTCCCGTCGGCTGGCAGTCACCTGCGACTTACCCCTTAAGCGCGCGCGAAAACTTGCCCATGCGGCGGGAGGAACACTCAACGATGTCCTGCTGGCGGTTTGCGGCAGCGCCCTGCGTCGTTATCTGATTGATCAAAACGCCCTGCCACGTCGGTCGCTGATCGCCGGCGTACCAGTGTCCCTGAAGAGGGGTGGCGAGAGTGCGGGCAATCAGCTCAGCTTCATCCTGTGTCCTTTCTTCACCAATGAGCACGACCAGGTAAAACGACTCAACAAAGTGATTCGCTCGACACGACAAGCGAAAAAAGAATTGCTGTCCATGTCCGCAATGGCTTCGCAGGAGTTTGCCAACATGATGCTTCTGCCCACGATCATCCTGACACTTAGCGGCAACGCAACCCGCGTAAACCCGGCAATTAACGCCATTTTTTCAAACGTCCCTGGATCCCGTAAGACCCTTTATCTGGAGGGTGCTGAGCTGCAGTCGCTGTATCCGCTCTCAGTCGTGACAGACGGCATGGGAATAAACCTGACAGTCGTCAGTTATGTCAATAAACTGTGTTTTGCCATCACGGCCTGCCCTACCATGCAACCGGGGGTAGAAGTGCTGGGCAAATACCTGAAAGAAGGCTTTCGCGAACTGGAAGGCGCTATTCTGGCCTGAACCAATTTTAATCAAGGATAAAAAAACAAGCATGTCATTAACGAAATACACTGCAATCGCCGCCACCCTCACCTGCTGTTTGATCAGCGGCCAAAGTATGGCGGCAGCAACGGAGGAGCAGGTTGCCAGTCTGGGTGGCCCGATTTATACGCCGGTGGGCGCCGAACGGGCCGGGAATGCGGCGGGCACCATCCCGGCCTGGCAGGACGGACTGACAGAAGTACCGGCAGGTGATATTCGAACCGAGGGCCTGAAAGACCCCTTTGCCGGTGAGCAGGAGCTTTTCCGTATCTCCGCTGCCAACGTAGATCAATATGTCGAACAGCTTAGCGATGGGCAAGTTGCACTGCTGAAAAAGTACCCCGACAGCTATTACTTGCCGGTGTACCCCTCTCACCGAATCGCCACCTACCCGGAAAAGGTACTCACTAACGTCAAGGCCAGTGCCAGCACTATCGATATGGTGCCGGGAGGGAATGGCCTGTTAAACCTCAATGGCAGTACAGTGCCCTTCCCCTTCCCTACCAGCGCCATGGAAGTGATATGGAATCACATCAATCGCTATCGCGGCGGCAGTGTGGAGCGTACCTACACGCAGATACCCGTTCAGACCAACGGCAGCTTTTCGCCGATTGTGTTCCGAGACCGACTGGTGTTTGCCAGCTGGCTACCAAAAGGCTCGGTTGATGACAACCGGCTGTTTCTCTACCTCCAGCAAATCATGGAACCGGCCCGACTCGAAGGCGACATCCTGCTGGTCCACGAAAACATCGATCAAAAAGCTGAACCCAGAAATGCGTGGGTTTATAACGCGGGTCAGCGGCGTGTGCGCCGTGCACCCAACGTCGCCTATGATGGCCCCGGCCGAGCCTCGGAGTCTCTGCGCACATCGGATGACCTGGACGGCTATAACGGTGCACCGGATCGCTACGATTGGAAGCTTCTTGGCAAGCGGGAAATGTACATTGGCACCAACGCCTATAAGCTGAATGACAAATCGCTGAAATACTCCGACATTCTCATGCCCGGGCATATCAACCCCGCGTACACGCGATATGAATTACATCGTGTATGGGTTGTTGAGGCGACGCTGAAGGCTGACGCGCGCCACATCTACGCCCGCCGTGTTTTTTACGTTGACGAGGATACCTGGTCGATCTCTCTCAAGGACCAGTACGATGGCCGAGGCGAGCTATGGCGCGTAGGCCAGGGTCAGGGCGTTTACCATTATGACGCCAAGGTGCCCTGGGGTACCGAGATACAGAACGACCTGATTTCCGGGCGTTACCTGGTGACTGGACTGGACAATGAAGTCAAAAAGCACGGCTACATCTGGGACCTCAAAGCCAGCCCGCAAGACTTTACTCCGGCAGCGCTGCGACGATCGGGGCGTCGCTGAACCGTGGACAGGATTGGACTTTCAACGCTGCTGCAACATCGTAGACACCGCAGCAGCCCCTAGGCTCATCGCATGGCACGCGCTGTTCGCATACTGAAGATCGTGCTGCTGGTTTTAGCAGTACTGCTTCTTGTGTTCGTGCTTGCCGGACTCTGGTTGCGCTTCGAATTCGAGCGGGTAAAAGGTGACGAATCACTTTACGACGCTTTAATGGATGTACCAGTAAAAAGTCTACTGGCAAAGCCACACTCAGCGCGAGGCTGCGACCAACAGTATCCAAACAATAATGCCTGGTTCGGTGCACTACACGTGCATACTGCGGCCTCGTACGACGCTACGGCCTTTGGTGTTGCCACCACCGCTGACTCAGCTTACCGCTTCGGCCGCGGTGAGCCGCTAAACCTTAGACTACGGGGTGATCCGGTCGGACTGGAGACACCCACCCTGCAGATCAGTTCTGCGCTGGATTTCATGGCGGTTACCGACCATGCCGAAGGTCTGGGCGAAAATCGCATCTGCCTGGCGCCGGGTACAGAGTCTTACGACGCGTTAGTTTGCCGGGTATTTCGTGCCGACCTGCAACTACCTGTTTCCAAGCAACTACAACCCCTGCTGCGCATAGCGTCCCTGGCCATTTTCGGCCTGGATCGTTCGCGTCGACTCTGTGGAGCCACCGGAGAGTTGTGCCGCGAACAAGCTATTCTGGCCTGGCAAGACAACCAGCGCAGCACGGAAGCCTTCCACGATAGCAGCGGTGACTGCAGCTTTACTACCCTACACGGTTACGAATATACCCTGGCCGAACAGTCCAGCAACCTTCACCGCAACGTGATTTTCAGTAGTGCCGTGGTCCCACAAGCGATAGCCAGCGCGAAGGAAGCCACAACACCGGAAGCGCTGTGGCGTTGGCTGCATGACAGCTGCATCGAAGGGAATTCCGCTTGTAATGCGCTGGCCATCCCTCACAACAGCAACTGGAGTAGCGGGCGCATGTGGCAGCCTTACAGCAATAGCGCCGGCGACATTAAACAGCAGCAGGATTGGGCCCAGTTAAGGGCACAGGTAGAGCCACTGGCTGAGGTATTACAGGTTAAAGGTGACTCAGAGTGTAGGAACGGTATTGCCAGCGTGTTTGGTGAAGCCGATGAATTTTGTGATTTCGAAAAACTCCGTTCACCCACAGAAGAAATAATCGATTGCGGAGAGTCCGTGGGCAGCGGCGGCATGATGTTGCAGGGCTGTACCTCTCGCTATAACTTTGTCCGGTACGCCCTTACCGCGGGAGTAGCTGAGCGAGAAAAGCTGGGGGTAAATCCCTTCGAAATGGGTATTGTGGCTGCGACCGATACGCATATCGCCGCGCCAGCTGCTGGCCTTGAGCGAGGCTTCCAGGGCGCGCACGGTATTGACCGCAGTCGCTCACATCGCCTGGGCGGGCAGGTGGAAGTACCCGGCGGAATCGGTGCCGGATCTCCGGTACGCTATAACCCCGGTGGCGTAGCCGGTGTCTATGCCCCTGAGAACAGCCGTGCTGCCCTGTTTGCTGCCATGCAACGTCGGGAGACCTTTGGCACCAGCGGGCCGCGCATTAAACCTCGTTTTTTTGCGGGCTGGCAGCTTCCTGAACAACTGTGCCAGCAACCCGATATGCTGGAAACTGCCTACCGTGAGGCGGTTCCAATGGGCGCTGTCCTGCCTGCACCTCCGGCGCCGGCGGAAGAAAGCCCGATGTTTATGGTCAGTGCCCGCGGCGACATGCGAGAAGGTGGCAATCTGTTACAACGTATCCAGATCATCAAGGGCTGGACAGACACCCAGGGCCGCACGCAACAACGGGTTTACGACGTCGCCGGCGATCCCAGTAATGGGGCCAGCGTTGATCCTGGAACTTGCGCGGTTTCGGGACACGGATTCAAACAACTGTGTAGCCAGTGGCGGGATCCGGAATTTGACCCGTCCGTCGGTGCTGTCTACTACGCGCGGGTGCTTGAAAATCCCAGCTGTCGCTGGAGCCATTTCGATTGTCTGGCACTGGATGAGAACGAAAGACCCGCCAGCTGCAGCAGTGGTGAGGTGCCGTGGCAAATCCAGGAACGGGCGTGGACGTCTCCGATCTGGTATTACCCTTCGAATTAACCCTTTGCCGAAAGAACGCGAGCCGGTAAAGCTAGAATCCAAAGCCCTCCCACAGCAACTTTAGGCCCACCATCACCAATACCACGCTGATGATGCCGTAGTAGGTTGCCGGCTCGGAACGCTTTACCAGCAGGTGGCCTACCCAAACCCCGACTGGGGCCAGCGGCACCAGGATCAGCGAGTACAGCAGGTTCTCGCTACTGAATTGACCCAGGGCATAGTAAGGCGCAACTTTAACGACGTTGACTACGGCAAAGAAAATACCTGAGGTTCCGGCAAAAAGCAGCGGCGCAAGACGCTTGGGCATCAGGTACATCTGGAACGGTGGACCACCCGCATGGATACTGAAACTGGTAAAACCTGCCAAGGCGCCAAAAAAGCCCGCGCTTATGCGGTTATGACTGTGGCTGGAATGGGACATCCAACCAAACAAACTCTGCACCCCGAAGACCAATGCCAGCAGACCAATTAGTATTCGCATGTAATCGTCGTTCATCTGATCGGCCACGAGGTAGCCGATCAGTATTCCCAACAGGGCCCCCGGTAGCATTAGCACCAGGGCATGGCGATCGTAGCGACCCCAGTAGGTTTTTACGACGACAGCATCCATTACCAGCAAAATAGGTAACAGGATTGCCGCCGCCTGAGTTGGTGACATCAGCAGGGCCATCAGGGGCACGGCCAATACTGATACCGAGCCCCCGAAACCCCCTTTGGCTACTCCGTAGAGTAGAACTGCCGGAATACAGACCAGATAAAAAAGAGGGTCTGCCAGCAAGCCTCTAGTCCACCAAACCGAATTCATCGCCCAGAACGGCAATGATTTCGGCACGGGGGTTATCTGACAGGGGCACCGGCTGGCCTGTGATTTTCTCAGCGATACCGGTGTAGGTTTCCGATACAGCCATCAGAACATCTGCCGGCAAAGCATTCTCCGATGCCAGCGCCTGACGCTCGGGCATGCGATCCTTGTTGAGCAGAATATCAGGGTCGGGGAAGTGATTGAGCAATAGCTGACGAAAGCCCTCCTTGGAGTTCTCGATCACATTGCCATCGCGATAGGCGGCACCATCCCAGATGCGCGAAGAGTCCGGCGTGCCGACTTCGTCCATGTAAATGAGCTTTTCATTACCCAGCTTGTCCGTCACATAACCAAACTCAAACTTGGTATCGACAAATACCTGGTCAAGGGCAGCCAGATCGTCGCTGATAACATCAAAGCCTTCACGCAGCAGCTTCTCGTAGTAATCAACATCGTCCAGGTTGGCAAAGTTGAAGGCCTGGTAGTTATTTTCAATATCGCCACGCGTGATATTAACGTCGTCAGCCGCTGGCACCCCGGGAATGCCCTCCAGAATACCCTTGGTAGACGGCGTGATAAGTAGCTCGGGCAGACGCTGATCCTTCTCCAAACCATCGGGAATGGCGATACCACAGAATTCCCGTTCGCCACGCGCGTAGGAGCGCCACATGGAACCCGTAATATACTGCCGGGCAATGGCCTCGATCATCACCGGTTGCGCCTTTTGCACAATCCAGACCAGCGGATGAGGGATTTCCAGAATATGACTGTCTGCCAGGCCCTGTTCGCGAAAGCGACGAAACCAGTGGTTTGATATTGCATTGAGCGCCGCGCCCTTACCAGGCACCCCATTCATGCCACCTTCGCCGTGCCAGATGCAATCAAAGGCTGAGATGCGGTCAGAAATCACCATGATTGCCAGTGGCGCATCCGCCGCGACATCATAGCCGCGTTCTGCGATCAGACGACTACTATCAGCTTCGGTTAACCAGTAAACCGAACGTACTTTACCGCTGTGCACTGGCTGCCCGGTGCGAATCGGCAAATCATCATTTACCGCCAATACTTTGTCAGCAAGACTCATCATTCATGTCCTGTAGAAATCTGTTAAGGGTTCATTCATCGCGCACGACAGCACTGCCACGCAGGCTCAATTACGCCGTTCAGCGAGCGATTCTAGCAGAGCCGGAAAGTAGTTACATCGCTTAGCAGGCAGTACTTTTTCAGGCGCGCAAAATGCACTAGACTACGCGCCCTTCCCGACCACTACATCGCGGACTATCTGCCATGAGAAACCTTATACCCGGCGCCCTGCTGACGCTGGCATTCCCTACCCAATTACAGGCAGCGTCGCTCGCCGACTGCGCGCTTATCACTGACAACAACCAGCGCCTCGCCTGCTATGACGCCCTGGCCAATGAGGTGACACCAGCGCCTGCTGCAACTACGCTGAGCGAGTCGGCTGTAGCACCGGAAGCTAGCGCAGAAGAGCCGGAACTTCTGTACTCCAGGCGCCTGGAGCTGGAAGAGTCAACTGTGAACAACCCCTGGGTCATCACACCTCACAAGCGCAACTACCTGTTACCGGTGACCTACAACAGCAGCATTAATGAGGACGCCTGGACCGATATCTTCCCGGATGCCGAGATGGACGATGTGGAGGCCAAATTCCAGATCAGCCTGAAGGCATTGCTGTGGGACGATATTCTAGGTGAAGGCACTAACCTCTGGGCAGCCTATACCCAGGAGAACTGGTGGCAAGTGTATAACTCTGACGAGTCGGCCCCCTTTCGTGAAACCAATTACCAGCCCGAGGTGATGCTCACCGTCGAGAACGATTTCGAGTTCTGGGGTTTTCGTAATACGATGCTGGGTGTAGGCCTGAATCACCAGTCGAATGGCCGGGGCGAACTACTGTCGCGCAGCTGGAACCGGATTGTTGGCACCGCGCTACTGGAGCGGGATCGCATGAGTCTAACAGCGCGGGCATGGTATCGACTCCCCGAGGATGATGACGATGACGACAACCCAAATATGTACAATTACTACGGCTACGGTGATTTAACCGGCGCCTGGAAATGGCGCGCGCAAGAATTCTCGGTAACACTGCGCAATAATCTGCGCAGCGAGAACAAGGGCAGCGTTCAGCTGGACTGGACCTTCCCGATTAGCGAACGCTTCAAGGGATATGTGCAGTATTTCAACGGCTATGGCGAGAGCCTGATCGACTACGACAACAGCACCAACCGAATCGGTATTGGTGTTTCAATGACTGATCTGCTGTAGAATTGCCCCTATGGATACTTATCAAACTCCCTACCAGATTCTGGGCGATCAGGGCATCAGAGATCTGACCAGCGCCTTCTATGACGTTATGGACACGCTGCCGGAAGCGGCAGAGGTTCGCGCGATGCACGCGCAGGATTTAGGCCCCATGAAAGAAAAACTGGCCGATTACCTGACCGGGTGGATGGGCGGACCGCCCCTTTACGCCGATAAACATGGCACTGTATGCATGACCGAACCTCACGAGCCCTATCATATTGGCCCGAGGGAGAGAGATCAGTGGCTGCTATGCATGGACAAGGCGCTGGAGCAGACTGGCGCCAGCGACGAGTTGATCGAGATGCTGAAAGAACCCATGTACCGGGTTGCCGATGCAGTCAGGAACAGGGATGGTGTGTCCGCTGCCGAGACAGATCCCAACGTGATTGCCGCAGGCTGACAACCTCCTGCAGGCGAACAAAAAAAGGGGCCTTGAGGCCCCTTTTTCGTGGAATGACGAGTAGCGCCTATTGCCGTTCTTTTAACAATAACGGCTGTGCCAGTGGATCATTGCTGCGACCCTGCAGGTTGAGCAGGCCGCGACGCATGCTGTTACCCCAGCTGCGGAAAATCAGGTCTATTGCCTGGTCCTCGTTGTCGACCTGGTCAAAGGCCCAGATATCATCTGTAGACTTGGTATCTACCGAACGCACCATCACGTTACCTGTGGCCGTATTGACCAGGGCCATACTCACTGTTACTGCACCGCCTCGGCGGGCACCGGCAGCCACCTCTGCGCGAGTCGCATTGGGGTGTATAGCCACGACAGTCGTCTTGATCTCCATCTCTGACTCTTCGCGGGTCTCAACCACATTAAATGCAGACTCGTAGCCAAGGGCGATCGTAAACTCCTCGCGCAAGGCGTTCTGAAGAATGCCATCTTCGATATCACTGATTTCCCAGTTGTCGCCACCGGATGCACCCTCGGGTTGTATCACTTGCAGCTTGGAAAGATTTGCCGGTGCAATATAGATCTTGCGAAACGAGGCCCCACCCTCGGCAGAATTAGGGTTGAGGTAAAGCTCGTCTGCGCGAGAGTTACGCGCCTCGTAGAAGCCTAGATCATCACGCTCTGGCGCCACCGACTTGCCGGCAACAGGGTTCTCGGCGCAACCGCCTAATACAAACGCTGACGCCAGCAACACAGGCAAAAGTTTCTGATACATTCCCAAAATCCTCACGCTATTAAAGACTGACGAAACACCCATCCGGATGTCGCCAATTTCAAAGGCCGAAGTATACCTCAGAAAAGGCCGTTGACCACCAGAGCGTGCAATCACAGTTTGGGCACTTCTGCTTATTCCGCTACAATCCTGTGCACCTTCAAAAAGCGGAAATTAAATGAGCAACCCGAAACGATTACTGCCGGCTCTCCTGGCCGTCAGCGCCCTCCCCTTGTTTGGCGCAGAACCGCTGACAGAGCAGATTATCGTCACCGCTACGCGAGACGCCGAGAGCGCTCTCGTGCTGCCACTGGCGTGGTCGTCAATTGACGACGAGGCGCTGGAGTTGACCGCTGCAGTGCATGTGAACGAAGTTATGCAGCGCGTACCCGGCGCCTGGATCAGTCGCGGTAATGGTCAGGAGAGCCTGACCGCCCTGCGCTCACCGGTGCTCACAGGAGCCGGTGGCTGCGGGCCTTTCTATATGGCCTGGGATGGCATAAGCCTGCGCGCACCCGGGTTTTGCAACATTAACCAGTTATTCGACGCGAACACTGAGCAGGCCGGGCGCATTGAGGTTATCAAAGGGCCCGCTACTGCCCTGTATGGTTCCAACGCAATGCATGGGGTCATCAATGTGCTTAGCGCCGCACCGAGCGAACAGCTGGACCATACTATTGCTGTGGAAGCAGGCCCCGATGACTACTACCGTGGTAAGTATCGGTACAGCAATACCCAAGGTCGCCACGGCGTAAGCGTGCGTGTCAATGGCACCACTGACGGCGGCTACAAAGATGACTCTGGCTACGACCAGCAGAAGATGACCCTGAGGCATGACTACGAGGGGGAGATCTGGTCGATCACCAGCGCACTCGAAGGTAGCAATCTTAACCAGGAGACCTCGGGCTTTATTCGAGGCTATAAAGCCTACGAAGACAATGCGCTAAAAGATACCAACCCCAATCCGGAGGCTTATCGCGACGCGTGGTCTTTACGAGCTTACAGCAGTGCCAGCCGCGATGTGGGCTCTGATAGCAGACTAACTATCACCCCCTACCTGCGCGACAACGAAATGGAGTTCCTGCAGCACTTCTTACCCTGGCAACCGGTAGAGGAAAACGGACATTCCAGCCTGGGCCTGCGCACCTCACTGGCGACAGAAGGTGACAACTGGACATGGATCAATGGCATCGACCTGGAATATACCGATGGTTGGCTGAAAGAGATCCAGAGCGATGACTTCAGCCCCAACCAGCCCGCCGGTGTCCATTATGACTATCAGGTAGATGCAACGGTCGCGGCCGCATACAGCCAACTACGCCATGAATTCAGTCAGCGCTGGACCTTAATGGCTGGCGCACGCTACGAATACACGGATTATGACTACGACAATCGAACAGAGGATGGCTCGGCCTGTGCGCCCGATGCGAGCGCCTGTCGCTTCTATCGTCCGGCCGATCGTAGCGACGACTTTGGCGACTGGTCCCTGAACCTCGGGGCAAGTTACCAGATCACTGATGGACACGTTGCTTATGCCAGGCTGGCTCGTGGGTTTCGCGCTCCCCAGGCGACAGAGCTGTATCGCCTGCAATCTGGCCAGGAGCTCGCTGACCTGGATTCAGAGCAAATGGACAGTATGGAAATAGGCTTCAGGGGACAATGGCAGTCACTGGGCTATGACCTGTCGCTGTTCAACATGGAAAAAGACGAGGTTATCTTTCAGGATGCCGACAGACAGAACGTAAGCGGCGCCAAGACCCACCACTATGGTGCAGAGCTTAGCATCGACTACGCCTTTACCGAGCAGTGGTACGCCTCGCTGGCCGTTACTGCGGCCCGCCACAAATACGACAGCCGTATCGAACTGCTGGGCTCCGATGGCAATATCAAGGGCAATGACATTGATACCGCCCCCAGGCTGTTTGGCAGCGCCCGCCTCGGCTGGGACATGTCCTCGCTGACGCGCACTCCTGCCCGCGCGGAACTGGAGTGGGTATACCTTGACGAGTATTATCTCGAGCCCGACAACAACCACAAATATGATGGTCACTCGCTGCTCAACCTGCGTATTACTGGCGACATTGGTGAGCGCTGGGCGGCAGGGCTTAGAATCACCAACTTGCTTGACGAGGATTATGCAGAGCGCGCCGATTATGGCTTCGGCAGCTACCGCTACTTCGTAGGCCAACCCACGGGTGCCTATGTAGAGCTCAGCTATCGAATCGGCGCGATCTAGCGCGCCTGCAGCCCCGGTGACAGCACCGCGAGACACAAAACGTCTAAATAATTGTTAGTTCCCCGATGCCAGCTAGACTAAAGGTATAGCTGACTTCGAGGAGACTGACATGGCGTACTTTATTACTGGCGGCACCGGATTTATTGGCCGCAATTTTATCGACAAACTTAGCGCACGTGAGGGGGACATCTACATCCTCACACGGGCAGCATCCATGCATAAGTTTGAAGAGTTACAGGAGCGCCTCGGGGACCAGGGCCAACGCCTGATTCCAGTGCTGGGCGACTTGCGCGAGCCACTGCTTGGGCTGGGTAGCGAAGCCATTGCCGAGCTGAAGGGCAAAATCAAGCATTTCTGCCACTTCGCCGCCATTTACGATATCGCGGCCACCGAAGCCGAGCAGTCCGCGACCAATATCGACGGCACACGCAACGCGATCAATCTCGCTGAAGCCCTTGAGGCTGGCTGTTTCCAGCACGTCAGTTCAATTGCCGCTGGTGGAATGTACAAGGGTGTTTTTCGGGAAGACATGTTCGAGGAAGCAGAGAACTACGATCACCCCTACTTCGCTACCAAACATGAATCCGAGGGCATCGTCCGTCGGGAGTGCAAAGTGCCCTTCCGAATTTATCGGCCCGCTATGGTTGTTGGTAACAGTAAGACTGGCGAAATCGACAAAATCGATGGCGCTTATTACTTCTTCAAAAGCCTGCAAAAGTTGCGTAAGGCGCTACCACCGTGGGTACCTCTGATAGGCATAGAGGGCGGCAAGTTTAATGTCGTGCCGGTCGATTACGTGGTCGACGCCATGGATCACATTGTCCACCTGGAGGGCCACGACGGTGGCTGTTTCCACCTGACCGATACAGAGCACTACAGCATGGGCAGGCTGATCAATATCTTTGCCGAAGCTGGACACACGCCACGATTCAGCATGCGACTGGACACCCGTATTTTTGGGTTCATTCCGGGTTTTGTCAGAGACACGATTGCCGGACTGCCTCCCATAAAGCGTATTGTCACCACCATGCTCGATGACATGGGCCTACCCGATTCGGTATTGATGTTTACCAATTATCCCACCCGCTACGATAACCGTGACACGGAACGTGCGCTCAAGGGTACCGGGATAAGCGTGCCAAACCTGCAGGACTATGCCCCGGTGATCTGGGACTATTGGGAACGCAATCTCGATCCTGACCTGTTTATCGATCACTCACTGGAAGGCAATGTGGACGGCAAGGTTGTGCTGATCACCGGCGCCTCCTCCGGCATAGGCAAGGCCTCGGCACTGAGGCTGGCAGCAGCCGGCGCCCACGTGCTTCTGGTGGCAAGAACCGCTGAAAAACTGTCGGAGACCGCTGAAGAAATTACAGCGGCTGGCGGTACTGCGGCCATTTACCAGGCCGATGTTTCCGACCTGGATGACTGCGACAAACTGATAGAGACCGTACTGGCGGATCACGGCTTTGTCGACATTCTGGTTAACAACGCGGGTCGATCTATCCGGCGCTCGCTGGAGCTGTCATTCGATCGCTTTCACGACTTTCAGCGCACTATGCAGATCAACTATTTCGGCGCTATCAGACTCATCATGGGGCTCGCACCCTCCATGCTGGAGGCCGGCAAGGGGCATATCATCAATATCTCCTCTATCAGCGCGCTGACACCAAGCCCCCGTTTTTCGGCTTACGTGGCATCCAAGTCGGCGCTGGACGCCTGGTCAAGAGCCGCGGCTGTTGAGTTCTCTGACCGCAATGTAAGGCTGACAACAATCAATATGCCACTGGTCCGAACGCCGATGATTTCGGCGACCACGGTGTACGATTCCATGCCTGTTCTAACACCTGAGGAAGCTGCCGATATGGTCGCCGAGGCGGTCATCAAGAAACCCAAACGCATCGCCACACCAATGGGTGTTTATCTGCAGGTTTTGACAGCGGTAGCACCCAAGCTCTCCGAGGTGATCATGAACACGGTATTTAGAATGTTCAACGACTCAGCCGCCGCCAAGGGCGAGGGTAAGGTAGAAAAAACCGAGGCATCAAACGAGCAGGTTGCACTCGCCTCTCTGATGAAAGGCGTGCACTTCTAACCGCTTTAGCGAGGGCGCTATTCGTAGCGCGGCAAGTGCCCGATGTTCTGGCCACCGGAGAGGTCAAGCAGTTGGCCATTGACGTAGCCTGAACGGGTATCGTCTGCGAGGTATAGCGCGGCCTCGGCGATATCGTCCAGCGTTCCCATGCGACCCGCTGGTGTCTCCCTGATATGAGCGTCGACTATCGGCGCCATTTCAAAGAATGCATCTGTCATATCGGTTCTCATCAGGCCTGGCGCTATTGAGTTGAAGCGAACTTTTTTCTCCGCATATTCCACCGCTGCAACCTTCAGGGCGTAATCTATACCGGCACGAGCGCCCGCGTAGACCGACAATCCGGGGCCGGGCAACCTGGCGGTTAGCGAGGAAATTGTGACCACCGAGCCGCCGTTGTCCATCGCCGCTGCAGCTGCTTTGAAAAAGAGCAGCGCACCCACAAAGCTGACTTCCAATGTAGGGCGAATCATTTCGGGAGTAAGCTCGGCGATTGCGCCGGCAGCGTGCACCCCGGCTGAAAATATCGCGATATCCACATTGCCGTACTCCTGCCTGGCAGCAGCAAAAAGCGCTTCTATTTGAGCCTCGTCGGTCGTGTCGCAAGCGACAGCCAGCCCGGAAATTTCTGCGGCCAGTGTTTCCAAGGGCTCCTTGCGCCTGGCTGCAACCACAACATTGGCACCTTCGTCGGCTAATCGCCTCGCGATAGCAGAACCAAAATTACTTTGCCCGGATGCACCCAGTACTACCGCTGTTTTACCTGTCAGTGTTCCCATGATCTACCATCCTCATTGATTGCTTACGCTTTCGGCCGGACACATTCAGCCTGCGAGCGCCTCTTTTATTCTGCGCCTGAGCACGTCTTTGCGAACCTTGCCACTGGCGGTTCTGGGTAATTCGCTCACCACTTCAATATGCTCAGGTATTTTCTGCCTGGCCAGGCCAGCTGCGTCGGCAAACGCCGACACCTCGGCTAATGTGGGCTGCTCTCCAGCCGCCGGGACAATATAGGCACAGACGCCCTCTCCAAGTCTTTCATGGGGCATGGACAGCACCGCCGCCTCGCCCACCTTGGGATGATCGTGCAAGACATCTTCGACTTCCTTGGCGCTGATATTCTCACCGCCCCGAATAATGATGTCCTTCTTTCGGTCAGTGATGAGAATTGCATCATCGGGTGTACGCTGACCTATATCGCCGGTCAAGAAGAAGCCATCACTGTCGTGAGCCTGAGCATTTTGTTCCGGATCTGCGTAGCCCAACATCATGCCCGAGCCACGTGCTGCAATTTCACCGTCTTCACCAATACCCAACTCTCGACCCTCGTCATCGAGAATCTTGACCTCGTAACCGTAAATCTTGCCATCGGTTTCAGCGGCCAGTTGCTGGTCGCCATCGGCGACAAAACCCTGAGTGATCACCGGTGTTTCAGTGCTGCCGTAAACGCGAAACGCCTTACAGTTGTCCAGCACCTCGTAAGCGCGATTGACAACTTGCGGCGGCACCGCTGCACCACCACAGGCAAACAGCCGCATCGATGGTAGTCCGGTATTGTGCCGCTGGGCTGCATTCAGCAACTCCACCAGGAATGGGGTCGCGCCCACACTGGCTGTTGCTCCCACGCGCTCAATAAATTCGACCGCTGCATCTGCATCCCAGCGTGCCATCAATGCCGACTTAACCGGTGTCAGGAATGGCAATACCATACCGGAACCATAGCCGGTGATATGCGTCACGGGTGAAGGCATCAGCATCACGTCGTTTTCATCCATGCCCCAGAAATCCAGAGAGTGCTGAATAACGCGGGTCAGCGTGTTGTGACTGTGCAGCACTGCTTTCGGACTGCCAGTGGTACCTGATGTATACAGAATAGCCTTAATGCTGTTTGGGTCGACTTCCGGCAGGCTGGCGATATCTGCTGGCTCCTGATCGACCAGGTTTTCATAGCGCAACATGTTCTCGTGATCATTGTCGGCGCGAACCGTAACCACGTATTCCAGATCTGGCAGTTCCTCGCGCAGCCCGGCAATCATCGATGGAAACTCAAGGCTGCGAATTTGCTCGGGAATATAAATCAGCCGGGTGCCGGCATCCGCAAGAATAAAACGCAGTTCGTGATCGCGGTAAATCGGTACCACCGGGTTCACCACCAGCCCCATCGCAGATGCCGCGATATCAAGCACCACAGATTCGCGCCAGTTAGGCAATTGGAAGCTGATAACATCGCCTTGCTGCAGGCCCAGCTCACGCAGCCCTGTCACCAGTCGCAACGCCTCTTCGGCGATGGCGCCGTAGGTAATATGCGGTTCGTCCTCAAGGTAAATCGCTACTTCGTCGGGGCTTTGGGCGGCCCGTTGCCATGCGGCGGATGCTATTGTCTGATCTGCCCAATCGTGAGCATCTCTGGAGATTCGCTCAGGCGTCAATGGATTTCTCATGGCGCGATTATTCCTGTGTTGCTGTTCAAAGTGGTAGCGCGTGCACTAGAGGCTGGAAAGAACGTGCCCGCCATCAACCGTAAGGCTGGTACCTGTCATCAGCGCTCCCGCTGATGACGCGAGTAACAACAGTGGGCCATTGAGGTCACAGAGGTCACCCACCCGACGCTGTGGTATGCGATTTATCATGCTCTGACCGTCGTCAGATTGTAGCCAGCCTCGATTCAAATCAGTTTCAAAGTATCCGGGGCAAATCGCATTGACGCGAATATCATGCTGGGCGAGTTCCAGTGCTGAAGTGCGAGTCAATTGGATCACTGCTGCTTTGGAAGCCGCGTAATTTGTAAGAAGTTTTTGTTCGCGCTGGGCCAATATGGATGCGATGTTAATGATGCTACCTCCGCATTCGGCAGCAATCATGCGCCGGGCCGACTCGCGGGTGACGTAGGCCACACCATTGAGATTGGTATCGACAACTGCTGACCAGTCCTCATCGGTAAGATCAACCAGGGCTTTTGGGATGGTAATACCCGCATTGTTCACCACCACTGTCACCACACCAAAGGCACTCTCGGCCTCGGTGAACGCAGAGGCTATGCTGGCGGTATCGGTCACATCCATCTGAACCGCGATTGCCTCGCCACCGGCGGCGACAATTTCGTCACAGGCAGCCTGCACCCTGTCCTTGCGTCTGGCTGCCAAAACAACCTTCGCGCCAGCCTGGGCCAGCACAGTGCCAAAATGACGGCCAAAACCGCTTGATGCTCCAGTTACGATGGCAACCTGGCCATCGAGCTGGAAAGGTTCAAACAAGTTGCTCATGCCCTGCCCCTGTACAACGACTTGATCAGCCGTAAATATACTTGTCTAGAGTCTGGTGAAAGTGACGGATCCTGACTTCCTGGTAATTCGCCAACACGACTTCACCGGACTGCAGGCTTTGCATGCCTTTCTGGACCATCTTCAGGTTCGTCAGATCCTGGTCGAAGACGCGACCAAGCCCGCCTTCAAGTCCTTCCGCCTCGGAAAAAAGTTGATCCTTATCCAGTTTCTGCACAGGGCAGTCTGCGGGGCGCTCTTCGCCTTCGGGGTAGCGCATAAGCACGATGATTTCCATGGTGCACATTTGGTGGTTATCGCCATAAGGCTTCATCCGGTAGGTCAGGTTCGGGTGGAAACCGGCCCAGGGCGCCAGATTGGGAAACAGCGAATAGAGAATTGAATCCATGATTTCGCTGTGCGTGCAAAACTCGGCCAGCTCGGTCTGGTACTGCTCGGAGTAATGTTTGAAGTAATAATCAGCCAGCCACTGGCGTGCAGTCATACCCTCGGGAACCTCAACCTGCTCACCATCCGTGAGCCAGGCACCATGTTCCAGCCAGTCGTTTACTGTCTTGTCAGGAGTAATTCCCTCCAGGTGTGGACTGACCACCCCCATAGGCGAGATGGTACGGCTGACGTTGTCGCCCCAGATATCATATTGTGAATTGGAGTCGCCCAGGTACGGCATTATCTGAGGGTGTGTCTGCACCGTGTGATAAGACTCGATAAACGCTTCCCAGGCAACTTTCCAGTTGCACTCAATCACCTTCTCAACGTGCATCGCCTTATAAGTGTTTTCAGGCTGATAGCGAGTGAAGTGCTCCGGGATGATGCCCATGTAGCTTTGCAGGGACTCCGCTTCCAGGTCCATGTTGATGAATACCCAACCGCCCCAGGTATCAACCTGCACCTGCGGCAGAGAAAACTCGCCCTTGTCTATGTGGGGGAAATCCCATTCGCAGGGTGCGCCCAAAAAATCGCCCTCAAGGCTCCAACGAAACCCGTGGAACGGGCACTTGAACTCGCGCGCTGTGCCACTGTCTTTGCGTAATTGCCGACCACGGTGCAGGCAGGCGTTGTGATAGCCCTTGATGTCGCCAGCTTCTGTGCGTGTTACCACCACCGAGTAGCGGGAGATATCGTAGACAAAAAAATCACCAGACTTGCCAATCTCACTTTCCCGACAAACCGCCTGCCAGGTGCGGCGCCACATTTTTTCTGTCTCGAGGTCATGAAACTCACGACTCAAATAGCGATCAACCGTCAGGTTATCCGAGCCCAGGTAGGTATTGGTGCTTTCGCGCAGTGCCGCTGGCACCCGGTTATCTTCCCTGTCCAGCATCTCCTGATAGGAATCGCCACTGGATCGGGCGGCCAGCTGCTCGGCTGTCAGCTCAGCTGTCTTTGTCATGCTTGTTCTCCCTGAAACTGGCTGTCAGCGCTGCAATATCGTTACGGCACTGATGCCGGGCGCGCCGTATACGTGGGTGTAACCCAGCTTGGGATCACCGGGAACCTGGTGCTCGCCTGCCTGTCCGCGCAACTGCAATACATTCTCGTACACCTGACGCAGACCAGATGCCCCTATGGGCTCGCCGTTAGCCAGGCAGCCGCCGTCGGTGTTTACCGGAAAGCTGCCATCGATACGTGTTGCGCCAGAAGCGATCAACTGTTCCTGTTCACCGTGTTCACAAAAGCCATTCTCGGCCATGTGCATAATCTCGGCACCGGATTCCGTATCCTGTAACTGGGCCACATCGATGTCCTTGGGACCAACACCGGCCATCTCGAAGGCTGCACGGGAAGCATCAACCGTTGGGCCATCAACTTGCTGCAGTGCCTGACTTGGAGCAAATACCTCGAACGAGCCATAGCGCCGTGATTTAAGCACCGCTGACTTGAGATACACCGGGGTATCGCAATATTCCTTGGCTTTATCGGCACGGCAAACGATCAGGGCGACACCGCCTTCACCGGGTGCGCAAAACATGAACTTGGTCAGGGGGTCATTGACCATCATGCTTTCGGCGACCTGTTCTGCACTCACCGGCTCACGGCGCCAGGCATTGGGGTTCAGCGCACCGTTGGTGAACGCTTTCTCAGCCACCCGGGCGAGGGTCTCATTGGAGATGCCGTAGTCGTGCATGTACTTCTGGATTTTCATGGCGAAGAACTGCGTGGTCAGCATAAGACCAACCTCGCCATACCAGTTACCCAGGCCAAGGTCCGCGGGGTTGGCATTGAAAGCACCGCGGGCATGTTTATCAAAGCCTACAACCAGACCCAGATCATGCTCGCCTGACTTGATCGCGGCGTATGCCGCCATTAACGAGCTGCCACCCGTGGCACAGCCATTGGCAACATTGATAAAGGGCAAGCCGGTTAACCCAAGTTCGTTACCCAGCGAATCGGCATTACCCGAGCTGGCGCTTCCGCCAAACGCGAACTGCACATCTGACCATTCAATGCCCGCATCTTTCAGCGCTTCACGCGCAGCGTAAGCACCCTGCTGTAATCCGGATCGCGAAGGTGTGCGACCAAAAGGGTGTATTCCTATTCCTACAATTGCCACATCCATAACTCAGGCTCCCGTCTCGTTCGCATCAACCGGTTTGAAAAAGAAACTGATCACTTCGTCACCATTGTCCTCGGTACGCCAGGTATCGAAGACCACGTCCATCTCCATACCAATGGTGATTTTATCGGGGTCGCTCTCAGTCAGGCGACCTTCCACCCTCACCCCACCGGGCAACTCAAGATAACCTACGCCATACGGCTTGAAGGTCTCTGGGGTCTCGTTGCTGTGATACGGCGATTTGGGCATAAATTGCTGCACTGTCCAGGTCCACAGAGTGCCGCGGCTGGGCAACTCCTCAACAGTGACATCCTGGCTACTGCAGGCCATGCAGGACTGCGCTGCCGGGAAAGTGGCGATACCACAGTGCTGACAACGACTGCCCAGCAAGGCGGGCTCCGTGGAAGGCCAGGTAAACAGGCCTTCGGCAATTGGGACTTGTTGGCTCATGAGCTCACTACTCCAAAATAAGTTCGCGCTGTGTTAGCAATCAGCGCAGTTCCTGATCAAAGCGTCAGGCCGTTCATCCAGTTACCATGGAAGCCATTGGGCACACGCGTGGGGATATGTACCTTGGCCAATGGCCCGTCGCTGATGCCACCGGCACTCAATATAGAAAGGTAGGCTCCCTCTTCCGGGTTGTGAACGAAGCACATCAACCAGCCGTCTTCCTCGCGCTCGCTATCCGGATTAGGCACGTGTACTGGCTCGCCGGCATTGGCTTCCACCCCATAATCCCAGAGAGTCGTCTCACCGGTTTGGAAATCAAAACGGCCGGTGCAATTGTAGCCGTGCGCGTCCCCCCAATCGTGGTTGGATGAGGCCGCGAAACCGTAGCGATAATCCTTGCCCATACGACGCTCATCAACGCGAGAAAATTCGCAGAAGGTATCTGCAAAGCGCTCATTGCTGACTCGACCAGTCGCCAGATCCAGAGTCATCCGATACATTCTGCGCGGCTGCTTCTCGACACCTGTACCCTGCGCCTGTGTAAAGGGAATCGAGTTGATCCAGATGTAATCAATAACAATTTCACCGTTACGCTCGAAACCATTACAGAAATGCCAACTGAAAAACGCCTCTGTCTCAAATACCTTATTGGCGCCATTACCATCGCGCGGGATGACCACTATGCGCGTCCCGAGGTCCGGCTCCCAAAGGAAAGGGTCCTCGCCTTTCATGGCTTTTTCGATACTGTGAAACGCCGGTGCATAAAAAATAATGACGTAGTTCTCGGTAATCTGTAGATCGTGAATGATGCCCTTGCGCTCGAATTCCACGGGCACGGTTTTCATGTGCTTACCGGCAGCGTCGAAAACCTGCAGCCAGTAGTTCGGGCTGTCCCAACGCTGAGTACAGGTAATCAGTTGCCCTGTATCCGGACAAACCTTGGGGTGTGCAGTCAATGCATCACCAGGCTTTAGTGCGCCGTCATAGTCATACAAGCCAACTGTGGACAAGTCGTTATTCAGCAGGTGCGGAAACCCGCCCTCCCACATGGCAAACAGCTTGTCGCCGTGATAAATCACATTGGTATTGGCGGTATTTCTCACGGGGTGGGGCTCGCCGCCGGCGGCAATCACATCTTCGGGAACTTCCAGCAATTTACCGACACTTCCGTAAATCAGGCGATCGTACTTGCGCTCGGTCTTCAGGTGACTGGTTTCCACCCACCGGTTCTTGTATTCAACATGACCATCTTTAAAGTAGACGGCGTGAACCATGCCATCGCCATCCAGGGGATACACATAGTGGTTAGGCTGATAGGCAACATTGGCACCGTCGCGCATGAAAGCGCCGGTCAGGGCGGTGGGGATTTCCCCTTCTACCCGCAGCTGGCTCTCGTCGAAATCGCACTCCTCGGTGACAGGGGCGTAGTTACCCTGCAAGTAGGGAAAAGCACTCAAATCCATGGGGGTTCTACCTCGGCTCTGGAAGTTTCTACCCGGTTGTTATCCGGGATGTTAAAACACTGCAGAATATTAGCAGCTCGGATAATATAAAAACAGTCTCGTCTGTTTATTTTATGCCTCGACAGGACATCCTCACCACCACTTACCGGCTCTGATCTTAAAAATCAGTCAACCCTGATTGTTTCGGTATGCTCTATCTGCTAAGTTCGACTGAAGGCTCGCTCCCAAACCAATTCTAAAAAGGACCCTGCATGACCATTCTCGTTGCCGGCACAGTTGAACTTCCCGCAGAATCTCGTGAGCAGGCGCTCGCCGAAGCGGCTCCCCTCATGCTTGAAACACTGACTCAGCCAGGTTGTCTCCACTACGTCTGGTCGGCAGACCCGGCATCCGACATCCGGGTCTATGTGTATGAAGAGTGGAACTCCACCGAAGAGTTTGCCAGCCACCTGGCCGGAGAGTATTACGCCCGCATGTTTGGGCTGATGGGTAAGTACGGGGTCACTAACGCCGTGGTCAAAAAATACAGAATCGACCACGAAGAGCCTGTCTATGACCCCGAGGGTCGACCCAGAGCAGATTTCTTCTCAGGGTAAGGTTTGGCTTCAGGAGTTTGAACGGGGAACCGCATGGCGTCCAATAAACCGACAATAACAAGAAAAACCGCCAAGGACAGTGGCGAGGAAGTGAGCTGGCAGGCGCAGAAAAGTGCCATGACTCGCGACAAGATTCTCGACGCGGCAATCAACTGCTTTATTGCCGAGGGTTATACCAACGTCACTACCGCCAAAGTTGCCAGCACCGCCGGTGTTTCACGGGGCGCGATGCTGCACCACTTTCCTTCCAAGACAGAATTGATTCAGGCGACGGTTGAATATCTTTACCGAAAACTGCTGGATGACTACACCGAGCGCGTGAACCGTATCCCTATTCTCGAAGAAGGCCACGAACGCCGACGTGCAGGCCTCGACGCCTACTGGGGGCACCTGACAGGCGACCTCGCCATGGCCTACCATGAATTATGCGTTGCGGGCCGAACAGACCCTGAGCTCAAGGACATTCTTTCGGAGTCCAGCTCCAGCTTTGCCCGTCATGTCGATGAAACCAATACCCAACTCTTCTCGGAATGGGCGGACACCGGGGATCGCTATCGGTTGGCGATGGACGTCACCCGTTTCATGATGGAAGGAATGGCACTGGGGCAGCTTACCAATGACCGTAGCAAGCGCATCCCGATGCTACTGGATTATCTTGCCGATAGGCTGGACGAAATCTTCGAGGACGCTGGCAGCTCCAGCGCTATCGCTCGGCACGCCAACAAGCAGTAAAACCGTCGTGCTAGCTGGCGCGCGCTACCGGCTGGTCGCTACTCAATGCCATATAGCGGGTCAGGTAATAGGATTCATCACCATACAGCCTCGCCAGCAGGTGGACGCGCTTGAAATAGTGACTCACTGCAAGCTCATCGGTCATTCCAATACCACCATGCAACTGCACCGCCTGCTGTGAGACCAGCCGGCCGGCTTCGGCCAGTTTGACCTTGACCGCCGCACACGCAAGGGCAGTCTCGGTAGAGCCCTCTGCCATCTTGATGGCCGCGTTAAAGAGCAAAGATCGAAGCTCCTCAATCTTGAGGTACATTTCCGCCATTCGGTGCTGTAAGGCCTGAAATTTGCCAATAGGCTGACCGAACTGCTCGCGAGTACGCGTGTATTCAACGGTATCGTCCAGCAATACCTGCATAGCGCCCAGCGCCTCGGCACCTATGGCAATAATCGATTCATCGATGACCGCCTCCATCAGGCTGACGCCATCCCCCGCGGCTCCAAGCAGACTAGCTTCGTCCAGCTGCACGTTGGTGAAGGTAACATTGGCACCGCGACCGCCATCAACCAGGTGCACTGGCTGGCGCTCTACACCCGGTGCGCTGCTATCTACAAGAAACAGGGAGACCGTGTCGTTCCCCGTGCTGGCACTGACTACAAGATAATCCGCACAGTGGCCATTGAGCACCGCTACTTTGCTACCGCTCAGGCGATAGCCGCCGTCACTAGGCTCTGCACTCGTAGACACTGCTGCCAGGTTATAACTTGCGTTCTCAGCAAAGGCGAATGCCCACTGATTGCTGCCGTCAATGATTCCAGGGATGAAGCGCTGCTGCTGTTCAGCGGAGCCAGCGCGGCGTAAAAAACCACCCGCGGTAATTACCGTCGCCAGATAAGGCTCGCGCATGAGGCCGCGGCCCAGTGCTTCGCAGATAACCATCACATCGACCGCAGTACCATCAATGCCACCCTGGGCTTCGGTAAAAGGCACGCAAAGCCAACCCAGTTCAGCGTATTGCTGCCAGACTTTGGCGTCAAAACCGAGCTCGCTGCGCGATAGTTGGCGATGACGCTCTACCTCGCTGGTGTCGCCAACCAGGCGGGCAACGCTATCACGTAAAAGAACCTGTTCTTCAGAGAGGGAAAAATCCACGGATGACCTGACTAATTGAGTGACGCCGCGGCACATGCCACAGCTTTTAAGAAGGACATGCTAGCAAACGGCCCTGACCAAAACAATCAGGCCTTACTGTTTTCTATTTTCGGGAACTAACCTAGACTCAGCTCTGCGCCTCGCGCATAAGTAACTCTCACTAAACTGATGGGACACCTATGGACCTGGGTATCAAGGGTAAAAAAGCGCTGGTGAATGGCGGCAGTGCGGGATTGGGACTTGGCAGCGCTAAAGCCTTGGCTGCCGAGGGCGTGGACCTGTACATAAGCGCGCGCGGCGAAGAGAGACTGCAGACCGCGGCCGAAGCGATTCGCCAGGATACCGGTACCACAGTCACAGCCATCGTCGCAGACCACAGCACCGAAAGCGGACGTGAAAAGATCCTGGCGACCTGCCCCGATCCGGACATTCTTGTGGGCACCTGTTCGCCGGCGCCCTTCACCCCCGATTTTCGAGACGTGACTGTCGACCAGTGGCACAAGCACCTGGACACCGGACTGATCAGCCCTATCGAATTCATCCGCGCCACCATAGACGGTATGTGTGAACGCGGTTTCGGCAGAATCGTCAATATATCGACCGGCGCCAGCAAGTTTCCGGCGGAGATTCGCTTGCTGTCAGGACCCCCGCGTGCGGCGCTGTCCAACTACACGGTTGCCGTGGCAAAGTCCGTCGCCAAACACAATGTGATGATCAACAATCTGCTACCGGGCATGCATCACACAGCCGCCGCCGAGCAGAGGTTTGGTGAGGCCGCCGAGAAGCAAGGCAGCAGTTACGATGCTGTTGTTGAGGACTGGATCAGGGAGTGGCGCATTCCCGCGGAAAAATTTGGAAATATTGACGACTTTGGAGCGATCTGCGCGATGTTCTGTAGCCAGTACGCCAACTACCTCACCGGGCAAAGCCTGGTGATCGACGGTGGCGGGACCACCGCTACCTTTTAGTTTCAGCCGGAGAGAATACGTGACAACACCAACACCCCTGATTTACCGAGACGGCGATACCGAGTGTCGCGGTTTCGTTTACCACCCCGGCAATGCTAGCCAGAGCAACCCGGTTGTACTCATATGCCCGGCCTGGGACGGGCTGGTTCAAGAGGTGCATGACAAGGCCGAGAAGCTCTGCGCCCGGGGCTATATTGCAGTAGGCGTAGATGTATTGGGTGGTGGAAGAACCCTGCAGGATTTTGCCGAGCTGGAGTCAGCACTGGGGCCATTTTTACAGGACCGCGCCATGCTTCTGCAACGACTGCAGGCGGCGGTGGATGCTGCCGAGAAAGTTGAGGGAGCCGACCCCTCGCGCATGGGGGTAATAGGCTATTGTTTCGGCGGGCTTTGTGCCTTGGATCTGGCGCGTTCAGGTAAGGGCTTAAAGGCCGTAGTTTCCTTACACGGCGGACTGAACAGCAATGACCTTGGCGAGTCCACGATCGAGGCAAGTGTGCTTGTACTGCATGGCCACGACGACCCCATGGTCCCGCCTGAACAAGTTACCGCCTTTGCGCAGGAAATGACGCAGCGCGGCGCCGACTGGCAACTGGTCAGCTATGGCAACACCCTGCATGGCTTTAGCCGGCCGGATGCCAATGCGCCAGAAATGGGTATTGCCTATAACGCCCTCACCGACCGCCGCTCCTGGCAGGCAATGAGCAATTTCCTGGAGGAAACACTGCGGGCCTGAGCACTGTTAACGGAACAAGTATCTCCCGGCGGTCAGCTACGGCTGCCATCGATAAAATCGTCGACCAGCTCATGCAGCCTTGAAACACGACTTTCCTGACCCGCAAGATAAGAGCCCTTGTAACCACGAGAATGCATGGCACGCTGCTGGCTCGGGAATATGGACATATCCTGATCTATGACCAGCCCCATCGTTTTCTCTCCGGGTTCAAACAAGTCGTGCTCCACCACGGCATCGCGCTCGACGAGTCCCGCGGTCGTTCGCACCGGCTCAGTCACGCCTTCAGGTGCTGGCGCATACCACCAATTATCGAAAAGACATTTTTCGGGGTCCGTAGGGTGCGGCCGCGTGCGCAGAAAATGAAAGCCATCTACCCAGACTGAAACCGCAAAATTGGGGAAAAGCGTATAGTGATAAGCGTCAGTCAGCTGGCTGTCATTGAGATTATTAAAATAGGTATAACCACGCTCCGGCCCCAGCTTCCTGCGCGCCTGCTGCAGGGCCTCGCGCGTATCCTCTCCCCGGCCGGTGAAATCCTCTGGATCCAAATCCCACTCCGCCAGCACGCTGGCCAGGGGCTCGCCGATAATACCCGTCTTGTCGATGGCCGGGCCCGCATAGCCACCGAGCATGATCATCCGGCTGTGACCCTCGTCTGACATATCAAATCGCGTGGTCTTGTAACTGGTGTCTATACCGGAGTGAATACGTAACTTCTCTACCGCTGCACCCGCTGGACGGTGCACCGTATTGACGTGATAAGACTCATTGAAATTATCCATCACAACCTTCCAGTTCACCGGGGCGATGGTGGATGTGGCCTGATAACGTTTCCAACTCGGAAGATCGTAGGCCTCCCACTCTTCCCAGACTGGCCCCAGCCATTCCCGCAGGCTGACACAGTCGGGGTTCATATTGACCCAGATAAATCCGGCAAAGGTGTCACAGGGAATCTCGGCCAGGCGCAACTTACCGCAGGGATCTCCCTGTGGGAAATCGTCCGAATCCTGCACAAAGTTCAACTCACCATCGGTGGTCCATGCCCAGCTGTGGTAGGGACATACAAAACGCCGAACATGCCCTTTCGCTTCACTGACCAGCCGCTGACCGCGGTGCTGGCAGACATTATAGAATGCCTTGATACTGCCATCGGTCTGCCTGACCATCAGGATAGATTCGGCGCCTACCTCTTCCTGCTGCCAGTCACCCGGGTTAGGCATCTCGTCCTCACGGCCCAGAAGCAACCATACTCGGGTCCAGATAGTGTCCCACTCCTGGCGGGCAAACTCAGCCGACGTATAGCGATGACCGTCCAGCTTATGGCCCCGAATATCCTGTTGTGGCCAATCCGGGAGATCACTAGGCATGACATCAGTGGCGTTGTCGCTCAGACGTTCCATATCGTGTTCCTGTGCTCTACTTAATTTATGTTGGTAAGCGGCTCTCAGCTGAAAATTATCACACGCCAAGCTGCTAGAATAAACAGACCCACCAGGTACCGAAGGAATTGCTTATGTCAGAACACTATAGCCTCGATCGCATCGCTCTGCAGGATGTCATGCTCAACTATGCCGCAGCAGTAGACCAGCGCGAGCGTGATCGCTACCGACTGTGCTTCACCGACGATGTGGAAGTGTTCAATTTTGGCGAAGAGGTGTATCGGGGTGCTGACGCCTGGGTGGATTATGTCTGGCAAGCGCTTGACGGTTTCACGGCGACACAGCATTTGCTTGGCCCACAACTGGCGACAATTGAAGGTGACAGCGCCTCAACGCGCAGCGATGTACAAGCACTGCACTTTCTTACCAATGACGCTGGCCGTTTTATCCTTTGGGCGACCTATATCACCGACATGCGTAAGGAAGAGGGGCAATGGAAAATCTGTCGGCATGAGTTATCTATTCGCGGCACCAGCAACGACTGAACGTATCGCCTGGCAAATCGCTAGCACCCTTTAAATATAGGGTCCCGTCCTTCCTCGTGGGCCTTGATCGCTTCGGCATGGTCCTCGCTGGGCCGCGTTATAAGCATGTGAGATGACACCATATCCAAATGTGTGTTCAAGTCCATAGCCTGACTCTGCTGGACCGCGCGTTTAACCAGGGCCATGGCCAGCGGCGCACGATGGGTAATCTTATGTGCAAACTCAAGCGTTTTATCCATAAACTCGCCGTCGCCAAAAACCTGATTGACCATGCCTATGGCTTGCGCCTCTGCAGCACTTATTGGCTCTGCTGCAAAAAATAGCTCAAGTGCCTTTGCCTCTCCGACGATACGCGGCAGGTAATAGCTGCCACCATTACCTGGCACCAGGCCAAAGGCTGTGTAGCTCACACGAAAACTGGCGCTTTCGGCGGCGAACCGCAAATCACACTGCAAGCTGACATCGACGCCTGCCCCGGAAGCCAGGCCATTCACTGCCGCAATGACCGGCTTGTCGATCTCGGCAAGTTTTTTAGGAATACGATGCAACCGCTGCCAGAACTGCTCTTTTATCTGTACCGGTGTGGGCGTGGTATGCGCGCCCAGTCGCGTGGTATCACCACCACGGCAAAACGCCTCGCCGGCGCCCGTTACCACAATGGCTGCGATATCCTTATCCACACGGCACTCTTCCAGTGCATCGACCCATGGAGGCAGCATCTCTTCATTGATGGCGTTCAAGACCTCGGGACGGTTTAGGGTAATCACCGCGACCTTGCTTTCCTTGTTCAATGTAATTACATCACTCATAAGTCTTCCAGTTTAGATACCGATAGAATCCGCATGTTATTTTAACAACAACGTGGTTACGTCACTGCCATCCAGCAGTGACGACATGTTATTAATAACCCGATACAACAGTACAGGTATAGCCGATGTTTTCTTCACCTTCATCAATTTTGATTACCGGCGCGTCCAGCGGCATAGGCGCTGCGCTGGCCGAGCATTATGCCGAGGCAGGGACCACCCTGTTTATTGGCGGTCGCGACCAGCAAAGACTGGATGCTGTGGCAACCACCTGTCGTAATAAGGGAGCCCAGGTGGAGACCTGGGTAGGCGACATTACCGACAGCGATGGCGTGCGCGACTGGGTGATCAATAGCGACAAGCAACAGCCACTGAATCTGGTTATCGCCAACGCCGGCGTTGCTCTGGGGGCTAAAGAGGTCAGCGGCCTGCACCGCGCTGCCGTAGATTCATTCTCTGCCAACGTAAACGGCGTTTTCAATACCGTACACCCCGCACTGGAGCAAATGGCACAAAGACGACCCTATCCCGTCAAAAATGCACAGGTAGCGGTGATGAGCTCAGTCATGGGATATGTCGGCATGGCAAGATCACCAGCCTACAGTTCATCAAAGGCGGCTGTTAAGCACTACGGGCAGGCCCTACGCGGCACCTTTCGCGGGATGGGTATTGGCGTCAGTGTTATCTGCCCGGGCTATGTCAGCACCCAGTTGACCAGTCACAATACAGCGCCCATGCCATTCGTGATGCCAGCAGAGAAAGCCGCGCGCATCATTGCCAGCGGTTTGGCCCGTAACAAGGCCCGTATTACCTTTCCGTGGCAAATGACAATACTCGCCCGCCTGCTCATCAACATGCCCAATATACTCTTGGACAGGCTGAACAAGCCCTGGGGCGTACCCCGGCTGGAAGATAACTGAGATTCTGAAAGACTAGCCCGGGGCCGGTCGCCAGGTGCCATGAAATGACACCGGTACGCGATGCGAAACCCAGGCCTTCCCCAAAGGACCGGCACTGATATTCTGGGCATCAAAAACACACAGCGCACTGGTATTACTGGGAATATCGTAAACGCAGCACAGCACGTAACCGTCACCTTCATCGGCGGTGGCGCTACGCGGCACAAACATCGGCTCCGCCACGTAGCCTGCCTCAAAGGCATAGCTGTCAGCCTTATGATTTTTTACATCGAAATGCACAATCGAGTTATACACGACATCACTGCCTGGTATGCGTGCGGGAATACTGCGATCGGAAGATGTATACCAGCCATGCTGGTAATCACGCATCGCAAACCGCGGGTCTATAACCGGAAACTCGGCGCCGTGATCAGCGAGGTATTCCATTTTTACTCTGGGATTGCTGTCATTCAGGTCGATAGTCCAACGCGCCAGTGACGGATGAATATTGGCCGGAGTGGGTGTGCCATCAACCATGGGGAACAGTGGTGGTGAGTCGAAGTGACAGGCCTCCAGAGTGATCACGCCGTCCTTGTCGTGGCCATTCATAAAATGGAACACATAGCAGGCGTCACCCTCCAACCAGGTGATATCCTCGGGTGTGCCGTTGCGCGGCATCACGCCAACATGCGTCGGCTTGTCTGGCTCCCAGGCGAAAGGTGGCATGCCTTCCATGGCTCGCCCTAAATCACCGGTTATCGGCATGACAGGAAACAGAATGTAATTTTCGGTCACCACGAAATCATGAACCATAGCCGAGTATGGCGCCTTGAAGACATGAGACTCGACCATGTGGCCGTCCTTACCTACCCGGTAAAGACCGAGATCATCGGTGAAAGGGCCAGATGCCATATAGGCATGAAAAATCATCTCGCCGGTAACAGGATCTACCTTGGGATGCGCCGACATCGTGGTCGTTAGCTTCCCATAGAAGCTCCAGGCGCCATGGGAATCCAGTGTATCGGGATCCATTTCAAACGGCAGGTGGCCCTCCTCCAGCAACAGCAACCTGTCGCCGTGAAAAACCACTGAGGTATTGGCCACGCCTTCCTTATCAGTCAGCACAAAGTCCAGGTACCTGGGATCTGTGTCCAGCGGATTCATGCCGCTGAACATAGACTCGCCAACCCTCTGCTCTATCTTAAAACGTTCTGTGCGAGCCCAGCGATTCCTGTGACTCACCCGACCGTTATCGAAGTGAAACGCATGAATCATTCCGTCGCCGGTGAAGAAGTGATACTCGTTGCTGGGTGGCACCTGCGGGTTGGGTCCGTTGCGATAAAACGTGCCATTGAGATCGACGGGGATCTCCCCCTCGATCACCAGGTCCGACGCATCGGCCTCAAAAGTCAGTGGCTCGTAATAGCCCTTCAGAAATTCATTATCTGGCCATGGTTTCATAGCGGGTCAGTCGCTTATTGGCCGGGCCGCCAGGTGCCATGAAAGCCGGGCGGTACACGGTGGGACAAGTGCGCTTTCGCCAGCGGTCCGGCAGACAAGTTCAGTGCGTCGAAAATATACAGGCTGCTCAAGCGTGTCTCCAGGCTGGTGACAACTGCCAGCAGGTATCCCTCTCCCTCCGCGGCATCGTCTGATTTGGGTACGAACAGTGCTTCCGAAACCATCGCCTGGCCGCAGGAGTAGCGGTCTTCGGCTTTAGTCTCGTGGTCGTAGTGGCCTATGGTGTTGAAGAAATCAGAGTTATCTTCCATACCAGAGGGCACATTGCCGTCGGGCGACGTGTACCAACCATGCCGATAGGCCTGCCCGGCATAACGAGGATCACACTGGGGGAACTCAGACTGAAAATCATCGATCAGCTGGCATTCGACCCTGGCATCGGGATTATTAGTATCAATGGTCCAGCGGGTCAGCCTGGGCTCGGTACTGCCGGTTGAGCCACCATCAGGTGTGGGGAATAGCGGTGCGTGGTCCATTTGACAGCCATCGACGGTAATAACGCCATTCTCATCGAAGCCATTCATGAAATGGAATGTGAAAGCGGTATCCATATCCAGCCAACGAATATCTTCTGCGGTGCCGCCGTGCCGCGGCAGAATACCAATATGCATACCCTTGTCAGGCTCCCAGGCAAAAGGAGGCCCACCTTCCATCGCTCGTTCCAGACTGCCGGTAATCGGCATGACAGGAATCACAATATAGTTCTCGGTGAGAATAAAATCGTGAACCATCGACGAATACGGTGTGGGGATAATCAATGTCTCAGTCAAAATCCCCTCAGGGTTCACCTTGTGAACCGCCACATCTGCCGCGAAAGGACCTGTGGCCATGTAGGCAAAGAAGATCATTTCGCCTGTAACCGGGTCGACCTTGGGGTGTGCGGTCATCGCTGTGTGCAGTTTGCCGCGGTAGGTCCAGGTACCAATCGAGTCCAGCGTATCCGGGTCGATCTCGTAGGGAGGATGCCCTTCCTCTATCGTGAGTAAGCGGCCCGCATGCCAGAGCACGGCGGTGTTGGCCAGGCCTTCTTTATCAACCAGCACGAAGTCACTGTACTCAGGCTCACAGTCAAAAGGGTTCATCGCATTGATGACGGCCCTTCCCTCTTTATCCTCAATATTCCACTTGGCGGTTCGCACCCAGCGGTTGCGGTAGTCGATTACGCCGTTTTCAATGTGGAACGCGTGCACCATGCCATCTCCCGCAAACAGGTGATAGTCACCTCGGGGTTTGAATCTCTGGTTGGGGCCATTGCGATAAAGTGTGCCAAACAGGTCTGCGGGGACTTCTCCCTCAATAACCAGGTCTGCTGCATCACATTCCATCTGGATAGGGCCCCAGGGGAAATTCAGGAACTGGTTGTCCACGGGCATCGGTTCGGCCATTTTTTCTTCCTGTATGACGATGAAATAAAAGTGGCCCAACAGTACCTCTCAAATTAAAATCAGTCAATATTGTTTGTTTTTAAAACTGGTATTTGCTACCGTCCCACTGAATACTGTCGCTGCCTCTTGGAATCGGCGACTATAAGAAATTGATAAAAATCAAACAGGTACACCACATGACAAAAAAGTCGGTACTGGCAGGGGCTATCGCTCTGCTAGTGGGGGTCGGCTGCCCCGCACTAGCGCAACAACAAACACAGGGCGATGACGCCAATCTGGTTCTTGAAGAAGTGCTGGTCACCGCCAGCCGCAAGGTTGAGAATTTGCAGGAAGTGGCCATGTCGGTCTCTGCCTTCACCAGTGATTTCTTTCAGGACACCGGCGTCAATCAGCTCACCGATCTTGAGCAATACACTCCCAACCTGAAGATAACGGCCAGCACGGATTCGCGCACCACCTCAATCCGCATCCGCGGCATCGGCTCAGTCGGTTCCAATTCCGGTATCGATCCCAGTGTCGGCGTATTCATTGACGGTGTTTATCAGGGCCGCGCCGGTATGAGTATCAGCGACCTTGTCGACGTTCAACGAGTGGAAGTACTGCGGGGGCCACAGGGCACCCTGTACGGTAAAAATACAGCCGCCGGAGCCATCAGTGTCATCACCACCCTACCCGGCCCCGATTTTGAGACCATGGTGGAAGCCAGCTACGACACCAATGAAAAGCTGGAACTGCGCGGTATGGTCAATGTGCCATTTGGTGACTCCGGGCACGCCATGCGCCTGTCCGGCTTTACCATCGATGGTGATCACCTGTACGAAAACACCTTCACTGGTGCCGGTCTCAACGACGCCAAGAAGTATGGCGGGCGTGCCCGTTTCCTGTTTGATATGGAAGGTGAAACACCCACCGATGGCTTCGGCGACTTCATCGTTACGCTGGACTACACCAAGGAAGACACCGATTGTTGTGCAATCGCGGTGTCCCAGTACGAGGGCCTGTCAATATTAAACACGCCCACGACTAATAATCCGTCGGCGCAGCTACAACAGGAGCTGGGGCTCAACGCCTTGGGCAACCCCATCTTGCAGTACTGGGCTTTTGAGGACACAGAAGGCTTTCCTCCACCCAAGGCTGATCCCTTTAGCGACGACTACTGGTTTAATGACACGCCAAAAAACGAGGTCGATGTAGGCGGTGTGGCCGTTGAATGGAACCGGGATCTCGAAAACGACAGCAGCATCACCTTTATCAACGCCTGGCGCTTTTACGAATCCGACAGTGCCTTCGATGGCGATTTCACGGCCTATGAAGGCGTGGGAACAACCACCGAGGTGGAGCTGGACCAGTACTCCTCGGAACTAAGAATCACTTCCGGCGGCGGTGAAACCTTTGACTACCAGGGCGGGCTGTACGCCTATTACTCAGAGTTCGACTCGCTGGGTACGTTTACTCAGGAAGAGGCACTAGTGGACAATATTCGCGTAGTCGGCGACCTTAGCCTCGGATTTTTCTTCCCAGATGGCTCGATAAATTACGATACCAACCTGTACACAACCACCAGCTATGCCGCTTTTGGGCAAGTTATCTGGAATGTTACCGACGATTTTAGCGCCACACTGGGGCTGCGCTATACCTATGAAAAGAAAGAGCGCGAAGGTTCACAGATCACCGATCCCAGCTTTTTCCTTGATATCCCGCCAGTAGCCGGGCCAGACATTTTTTACGATGACGAGCGCAGCGACTCCGATATCTCCCCCGCCCTTAACCTCCGTTATTTCTTTAACCCCGATGTTATGGGCTATGCCTCTGTCAGCCGCGGGTTCAAGTCGGGGGGCTACAACCAGCGCCGCGAAGTCACCGGCTCCAACGGCGAGTTTGACGAGGAAATCGCAACCAATTATGAGATCGGCTGGAAAAGCGCCTGGGGCAATCGTCGCCTGCAGTTCAACGGCACGTTCTTCTACGTTGACTACGCAGACTTCCAGTCTGAAACATTTAATGGCGCCACCCTGCTGGTTACCAATGCCGGAGATCTGGAAAGCTACGGCACCGAACTGGAGTTGGTTTTTATTCCCATCGCCGACATGACGCTGGGTACCGCTATCGGTTACACCAAAGCCGAATACGGGTCTTTCGATAATGGCCAATGCACAGTTGAGCAGGCATTCTTTGATTACTATGTCACACAGGGCGCCCAGGGCGGTTCGCCTGGTACATCCAGCGGCTGCAACCAGGATCTTGCCGGAGAGCCACTGGATAATTCACCCGAGTGGACGGTGAGTTCTTTTATGCAATACGACATGGCACTGGGTACTAACCTCGCCGGCGTGATACGTCTGGAGCATAGCTATGTAGACAGCTATTACCTGGACCAGGACCTGGATCCAAACCTGAAGAATGACTCGGTGAACCTGATCAATCTGCGACTGACGCTCAGCAATGAGAGCCGCGATTGGGAAGCAATCCTGTGGGGGCGCAATATGCTCGATGAAGAGTACTACTCTTTCGGCATCGACATTCCCACCTTTGGCGGCTTCGCCGGCGTAACCGCGCCCCAGGCGACTTACGGTGTCACTCTGCGCTGGTTCAACTAAACTGCCTGAGCAAGAGCTATATCGGTAACGCATAACCGAAGTCGAACAGAACTGCGCACAAAAGCGCGAGGAGCAGCCTGATGACAAACGATGTCATCTCTACAGACCAGGGCACCGGTCGGGTCGCAGCCACCGCCAAAACCGGCTTCTACTTCAACTGGGGGCCCCAGGCCTGGATCGACATGTGGATGTCGAACAGCATGCTGGTTAAAAAAGCCATGCCCATCGTTAGCCATACGTTTGTACCTATACTGCGCCTGTCTGGCGACAAAGAGCAGGTGGACAGGGACTATGACGCGGTAAAATCGCGGCGCGAAGTCCTCAAGTGGTCTGACTCTCCCCGTGAAAAATGGCGCAAGCGCTACGGCAATTTTGTTCGCGAAGTTGAATGGGCGCTGCTGGAATTGCGCAAGCACTTCAGTCAGAAGCAATATGAAGAAATCGTCATTGGCACTTCAGTGTCACTGTCCTACGAGACATCGGCTGACTTCATCGCAATGATGCGCAGCATGTCGGAAAAGAACAAAGGTAAAAAAACTCGCGCTAACCAAGACGGCAGTACAAAACCGGGGCGCTGGGCAACATTCATGTTCGAAACGTTCAATCCGGCGCACTGGCTTACCGGCCCCGCGAGCATCACTGAGTACGACCCTGCCAATGGTCTTACTGTTATGGAGATACCCGACTGCGGCTGGCATACCTGCGCAGCCCCCAACACTCTGCCCAACCCGAATGCCCTGCCCGAGGAGGGCTGCCTGAACATTTGCAAGGGGCCCTTTGAGGCGCTATTCAATGGTGAAGGCGGTGGCCTGAAAATGGAGTTCGATCCCCACCTTCCTGAAACCTCTTGCACTGTACGCATGAGTTGGCAGACTAACGCCAATGCCGGCGCGGCGGGTCATGCCTAAGCTACGGGAGCTGTTCGCATCGCAACAACGTCTCTTGCAACAGGCCAGGGAAATAGAAGAACTGAAGCAGCAGCTGACTGTGTTGCAGATGCAAAACGACAGCATGCGCGAAGGCATGCGTCGTTGCGTTAGCTGCGATTACCGTATCGATTACAAAAGCAGACAAGACCAGGCTGTCAACAAAGGCCTGATTGATTAACAGACCACAAATCCAAGGAGATTACATGTCCGTCATTCTAGTCACAGGCAGCAGCACTGGCATTGGCCAGGAGGCTGCCCTGCATCTGGCTCGCAAGGGTCATCGCGTTTATGCCTCTGTACGCAGCCCCGGCACGGCCGATGAACTGCGGGAAAAAATCACCGCCGAGAATCTCAATGCCGAAATCATCAGACTGGACCTGCTTGACCCGGCATCCATCGAAGAGGCAGTAAGCACAATTAACACTGCAGAGGGTTGTATTGATGCCGTCATCAACAATGCCGGCATTGGCGGCGGCAGAGCCGTGGAAGAAACACCACTGGCTGAAGCCAGAGAGGTCTTCGATACCAACTACTTCGGCATGGTCAGCGTGCTGCAGGCCGTAATCCCCATCATGCGCAAACAAGGCAGCGGCCGTATCGTAAATATTGGCTCCCTTGCTGGCAGGACTGTCATGGGCTGCCACGGCCACTACTCCGCTGCCAAATGGGCCCTGGAAGGCCTAAGCGAAGCGATGGCCATGGAATTGGCCGAGTTCAACATACGTGTTTCGGTTATCGAGCCGGGGGTCACCCTGACGCCAGCGCTGGGTAAGATCGTACCGCCTCCACCCGATACGGCTTACGGTAATTCACTGGCCAAAATCGGTCGCTTCTTCGAGTTTGGCATGACCCGCCCGGCAATGCCCGCCGACGTGGCGGTCGCTATCGCCGATGCCATCGAGTCAGAGACGCCCCGATTCCGGTATCCGGTTGGACCGGATGCGGATGAAATGATCGCGGCGCGCAACAGCGTTGACGACGAGGCCTGGATAGAGGCCAATCGCCTGCAGGACGAGGCCTATTACGACAAAATGGCCGAGCTTGTTGGCGTAGACTACTACCGCTAAAGCCTCCCCAAAGGTAGCCCCGGCTGAGATTAGCGAGCCCGGCGGCACAGAAGCCTTCCCGCAACAAAATAAACAGTCCTATCTGATTGTTTTTTGCGGGCAGCTTTGCTAACTTTCCTGTGCTAACTTTGCCACCAATTTATAGCGGGACGGTGCACTCACCTCCCCGCCCTTTCACTTCAGGAGACAATCATGGATCTGGGATTATCTGGTAAAAAAGCGCTTATCACTGGCGCAACACGCGGCATAGGCCGAGCGATCGCAAACCTGCTTGCCGACGAAGGCGCAGACCTGGCCATCTGTTCGCGCAACCAGGAAGAAGTTGATAGCGCTATTGCTGACCTCAGTGCCAAAGGCGTCAAAGTCACTGGCGCCGTTGTCGATGTTGCAGACCGCGAGTCGTACCAGGCCTGGATCGCCAGCGCCGGTGAAGAAATGGGCGGTATCGATATTTTTGTTCCCAACGTCAGCGCTGGCGGTGGTGACATGAGCGAACAGGGTTGGCTCAATAACTTCAACGTAGACTTGCTCGGTACTACTCGCGGCATAGAAGCCGCAATGCCATTTCTGGAAAAGTCTGCTGCTGCATCAGTCGTAGTGATCTCCAGCACGGCTGGCGTAGAAACCTTTATGGGTCCTGCGCCCTACAACGCCATTAAAGGTGCATTGATTGTCCACGCCAAGCAGCTCAGCCAGGCGCTGGCGCCCAATGGTATTCGAGTAAACACCGTATCTCCCGGCCCCATCTACTTCGAAGGCGGCGCCTGGGAATTCATCAAAGGCAATATGAATGAGCTGTATGAAGCGACTCTGGCTGATATTCCCCAGGGCCACATGGGCTCACCCGAGGAAATTGCCAATACTGTCGCCTTTCTCGCCAGCCCTGCGGCAAGCCTTATTACCGGGGTTAACCTGGTCGCCGACGGCGGCTTCACCAAGCGTGTGCAGCTGTAATTACGCTTAAAGGGACGCCTTAGTATGAATCTGGACTTCACCCCCGAAGAGCTGGCCTTTGAACAGGAAGTGCGTCAGTTTCTGGCGGAGAACCTGCCGGCTCATATCATCGAGTCCACTGCGCACAACAGCAGTGTCTTTGTCGAAAAGGATACTGCCCTTGCCTGGCAAAAGATTCTTGTCGATAAAGGTTGGGCGGTGCCCTCGTGGCCGGTAGAGCATGGCGGTACCGACTGGACACCAACGCAGAAGTATATTTTCAGCAAAGAATGCTATCGCGCCGGCGCGCCCATGCTGATACCCCTGGGCCTGATGATGCTGGCGCCGGTTATTATGGCATTTGGTACCGAAGAGCAGAAAGCTGAGTATCTGCCCAAGATTCTCTCTGGCGAGCACTACTGGTGTCAGGGTTACTCAGAACCTGGCTCCGGCTCCGATCTCGCCAGCCTGAAGCTGAAAGCAGAAGCTGACGGCGACGATTACATCCTCAACGGCTCCAAACTGTGGACCACCCACGCGCACCTGTCTGACCATATCTTCTGCCTGGTACGCACGGACAGCAGTGGCAAGCCGCAACAGGGCATCAGCTTCCTGCTGGTCGATATGGATACTCCGGGAGTGACTGTCGAGCCCATCATCACCATGGCAGGCGATCATGAGGTCAACCAGGTCTTCTTTACCGATGTGCGGGTCCCGCAGTCCAACCGAATAGGTGAAGAAAACAAGGGCTGGACCTACGCCAAATACCTGCTCGAATTCGAGCGTGGCGGCGGTTTCAGTACACCCCATATTCGGCACGACCTAGAGCGACTGAAAGACCTGGTCGTCAGAACCGGTGACAAAAATCCTGACTTTGATGCCGAGGGCGACGTGGCACGCCGTATCGCGCGCATCGAAATCGACCTGAAAGCCCTCGAGATCACCGAACTGCGGGTTCTGTCTGCATTGGGTGACGGTGGTGCGCCGGGTCCGGAGTCGTCCATCCAGAAGCTCAACACCAATCACCTTGAACAGGCGATCAATGAGCTGTCAGTGGATGTGCTGGGCTATCAAGGCTTCGCCATGGAGCCCGTGGAAGATGGCACGCCCGTGCGGCCCGATTTTGACAGCTCCATCTTGCCCCGCTATCTGAATAATCGCGCGGCCTCCATCTTTGGCGGTTCGCAGGAAGTCCAGCGCAATATCATCGCGAAAATGGTGCTGGGGCTGTAAGACCCTGCACCACCTACCCGCCCCCGCCTTCCGGGAGTACGCCATGCAAAGAGAAAAACAGGTCGAAGAACTAGTCTCACTGATGGGTCTTGTCGATGGCAATACCACTGCGCTGGCAGACAGCGTTATGGAGATTGATGTCAGCGAGTACTACGATCCCGACAGGTTTGAGCGCGAAAAAACCGAGCTATTCAGGAATTACGCCCAATTTGTCGGGCCAAGTTGCATGATTCCCGAACCCGGTGACTATTTTGCTTTCGACGACACCGGCGTGCCGATACTGATCGTTAGGAACGAAGCTGGCGTGTTAAATGCGTTCGTCAATATATGTTCCCACCGCGGCGCACCGCTCAATGAGTGCGAAAGCGGCAAGGCCAAAAAGGGGCGCATGTTCTCCTGCCCCTATCACGGCTGGAGCTACGATCTGGAGGGCGCACTGATAGGCGTACCTTTTGGCAAGGAAGGCTTTGACAGTATTGATCGCGACACGCTGGGCTTGAAGAAGTTACAGGTCGAGGAAAAGGACGGCATGATTTTCGTCATGCCAAACCCGGAGAAGCGCTTTGATATCGACGAGGTTACCGGCGGCATTGGCGAGCGACTGTCCGGCTTTGGCTTCGAGGATCATTACTATCTGGGATCAAAGCAGGTTTTTACCAACTTCAGCTGGAAACTCAACATGGATACCTTCCATGAGTACTATCACTTTGAGTTTTTGCACCCCAATACCATTGCCCAGATGGCTCACACCAACCTGGCCACCTATCACCAGTATGGTCGCAATCACTCCATGGGATCAGCGGCGCTGAGCATTAAAGAACTACGGGGCGTACCACATGAGCAGTGGAATCCTCGCGCCCACAGTTCCTACGTCAACTACATCTTTCCCAACACTGTCATTTTTGTCGTAGAAGATCACTTCCAAACCTGGCGCGTATACCCAATATCGCCAGACCGCTCCGTGGTGTACCACAGTATGTTTTTGCCGGAAAAGCCGGCTGATGAAGCCCAGCACAAGGGCTACGAAGAATATTTTCAGATGATAAACGACGTGGCGGTACAGGAAGACTATACGCTGGTAGATAAAATCAATCGCGGCATCAACTGCGGCATAGACCGCAAGGTGCTGGTAGGGAGAAATGAACCTGGCGTGCAAAATATGCATCGCCAGTTACACGAGTTACTGGGCTAGTTCTTGTCGCCGCGGGCCCATGCGTGGGCCTGCTCGCTGCTGACCCAGCGCACGGCATTGTGCACCAGTTTCTGAAAGTGTTCGTTTTCCATGGCCTGTGCATCGTCACCGCCCTGCAGGTAGACAATCGGACTGTTACCCCAGGACTTCACCCAGCCGACCAGGTTTGACCCCCTAGGATGCTCCCAACCCTCGCGGCTATTCATTTCCCCTGCTACGGCGCGTGCCGCTGAATAGAAGTGATCGGCGTCAAAAGTAAAGTCGCTGCTTAAAAGGGGTAAAACATCACCCTCAAACACCGGGCAAAGATAGAGCTCGTCGGTGATCTGGAAGCTGCCTGGAATACCCTCGGTGACCGGGTGATCCAAAAGTACATTCACCGTGTGCTCAACCTTGTGCCGATAACCCGAGTCCGGCCACTGCTCACCTCGCAGTTCTGCCGGCTGATAATGGAACCGGCCGCCCACCACCTCGGCGTAAACTGGCCAGGCCGGCCATGCAGCGAGGGCATGATGCATAAACACCATGCCCACGCCACGTTCGAGCATCGCCAGAAAACCCTCCTGAAACGCCGGATCAGGCTCCATCACGCCTGGCACTGGAGTGCCCCGGGAGAAATCGACACCGGGCATGTCGTAGCACAGGATGGCGTTATAGCGATCGGCCGCCGCGGGCACCAGGCATGTCTGGGCCGCGGGTTGTTCTACGAGGCTAACATCGAAATCTTCCAGGCCAGCAAAGAGCGCGGCAAAGGCTTCCCGATCATAGGGGTGCCCACGCGCTACCGTGAGCAATCTTTTACTGGCGCCGTAGTTGATGACCTCCATAAAAACTCAGACATCGACCTCAACAAGCTGCTTACCCATGTTGCCGCCAGTAAAGAGGTTCATCAGCGCTTGTGGCAGCTCCGTGAAACCCTGCAATATCGTCTCCCGATGTCGTATCTCGCCGGAGGCTAGATGCTTTGCCAGCACCTCCACCGCTTCGCCGAAGCGCGGTGCAAAGTCCGAGACAATAAAGCCCTCCATACGCGCCCGACGATAGATCAGGTTGAAGTAGTTAACCGGCCCGGGAATAGCGCCCGTCTGGTTGTAACGAGAAATGCCACCACACAGAACCACGCGTGCACCCTGCGCAAGCCTCGCCAGCGCAAAGTCCAGGATGTCGCCGCCTACATTGTCATAGTAAACATCGATTCCATCCGGACACAGCTCTGCAATGCGCTGGTCCACATCTTCCGACTTATAATCGATCGCACCGGCAAAGCCCAATTCGGAAACCAGCCAGTCACACTTCTCCTTACCCCCGGCAATACCTATCACCCGGGCTCCGGCGATACGTGCCAACTGCCCTGCCACAGAACCCGTCGCGCCTGCCGCACCGGATACCAGCACAATATCGCCCGCCTTGGGCTGACCAATGTCGAGCATGCCGAAGTACGCCGTAAGCCCCGTGAGGCCAAGTACATTGATCGCTGCTGGAGGTTCTACACCGGCAGGTACCCGCGACAAAGGTATAGTCTTGGTATCCGTTGCAAGATAACGCCGCCATCCCAGCGGGCCGCTGACCAGCTCACCCTCGGTAAACTTTGGGTGCTTTGATTCCACAACAACGCCCACACCATGGCCACGCATAACGTCGCCAATATGCAAGGGGGCTACATAATCAACCCGCGCCTCCATCCAACCCTTCATGGCCGGTTCAACCGCGAGGTAGCGGGACTCGACTAACACTTCGCCATCGCCCACTTCCGGCATGGGAGCGTCCACAAGTTCAAAGTCCGTTTTCTTGATCTCACCGTGCGGCCTTGCCGCCAGTAAAATATGCTGATTCTGCGTATTTTCTGCCATTATTCTCAATCCATCCTCGTTGGGTAATCGGTGCTTATACACCGCCATCAAATCACATGGAGTAGCAACCTGATAGTCGTTACTATTACACCATGACATCCTCTTTTGTGACAGCCACCGTGCGATATCTGATCCCAACAGGATCAAAACCCATTTATATCGCATCCCAGGGCGGCGCAGATGCCGCCCTTAACATCGGGGCCGAGTTCGAGGATAGAGACGTCGATATCCATAACGCGAGAACCCTGGAAACCTCTGCAACCCTGGATCGCGAGGGATTTGAACTGCGAAAACAGACGACGGCCATTGAAGATTTCTATCAGATCGAGAAGGTTCAAGAAGAGTACGATAAAGAAGTTATAGCGCTGGTACTGTCCGCCACAGGCGCGCAAGAAGCGATAGTCTTCGACCATACACTGCGCTCGGACTCGCGCGAGATTCGAGGCGTCCAGAATACGCGGGAGCCGGCATCCGTCATTCACAACGACTACACCGATAACTCGGCAAAAAAAAGGCTCACGGATCTATTACCAACAAATGAGGCAGAGTCTCGACTGCAAAAGCGGTTCGCGATTGTTAACGTCTGGCGCTCTGTTAGCGGCGACATCCTGGACAGTGCACTGGCCTGCTGCGACGCACGCAGCCTCGCCGATGAGAATCTGATCGCCAGCGAACGACGAGCAGCAGAACGCGTAGGGGAACTGCAATTGGTCAGCTGGAACGCTGCCCATCGCTGGTTTTATTTCCCCCGTATGCAGCGTGATGAAACCCTGCTGATAAAAACCTTTGACTCCGCTGTCGATGGCCGCGCGCGACGATGCGTTCACACCGCTTTTCACGATCCCACGGCACCCGCCGATGTACCGCCAAGGGAAAGCATAGAATCTCGTTTACTCGTATTCTTTGACTGATAGTGCGACATCAGATAAAGCAGTCTTAAACAGCAGGGAAATAAACATGGCGACGCGGGTAGAGGAACTCAACGACAAGCTGATTGCATTTATCGAGGCACAGCATCTGTTCTTTGTAGGGACAGCAGCGCCCGATGGGCCTATTAATGTATCGCCCAAGGGTGGAGACTGCCTGAAAGTACTGTCGAGCCAGCAGATACTTTGGCTGAACTACACCGGCAGCGGCAATGAGACCGCTGCACACCTGCGAGTAAGCGATCGCATGACACTCATGTTTTGCGCTTTTGATGGCTCTCCACTGATTCTGCGATGTTACGGCAAAGCTACCGCCATCCACCCGCGAGACGCGTTGTGGCAGAAGTACAGTGAGCAGCTGCCATCACACCCCAGCGCCCGCCAATTGGTCCTGATGGATCTGGATTTTGCACTCACGTCTTGCGGCTTTGGCGTGCCCTTCTATGATCATGTGGGCCCCAGAGACAACATGGACAAGTGGTTATCACGCAGGGATGAGAACGATATTCATGACTATTGGCGCGAGAAAAACCAGGTCAGCCTGGATGGATTGCCCACCGGAATATTCGAGGACAAAGGCGACTAGGATGACAAGACTGTTGCAACATCAGGCCAGCGCTGCGAGTAAATTCCAATGAGTCGTTTTTCATTCAAACAACTGGTGACCCAGGGGGGCATCACTGCGGAGGAGCGCCGCAGCGTACTCGAAGACCTGTTCGTCTTCGGCAAGGCAAACCAGACGCCCTACCTCTTTCGTATGGCCGTGCTACTGCTGTTATCGACGGTAATAGCGAGCGCAGGACTGTTGTCCGACTCGGCAGCGGTCGTTATTGGTGCCATGCTGGTGGCACCAATGATGAATCCGGTAATGGCCGCTGCTGGCTCTGTTGTGATGGGATGGCCGAGGCGCTTTTACGCGTCACTGTGGCTCGTGTTCGCCATGGGTGTCACCGCACTGTGTCTTTCGGCACTGATAGCACTGTTATCGCCGGAGGTCGTCATTATTCCGGAACAAGTGCAGGCGCGCACCCGACCGACCTTCTACGACCTGCTGATTGCTCTTGCTGCAGGAGCCGCCGGGGCCTATACAATAGCCAGAAAGGAGAGCGGTGCAATACCTGGCGTGGCGGTAGCCGTTGCCCTACTGCCCCCACTGGCGTCTGCGGGTATATTACTGACCACTGGTGAATACGAACTGGCTACCCGCGCCATTGTCCTTTTTCTCACCAACCTGGTCGCCATGATACTGGCCGGGGCCCTGACCTTCATGGTGGTTGGTGTGTCGCCGCCAAAAGCCCGCAAGCAAACCGCTGCTTTTGTGCGCGGTCAGATCTGGTTGTTTTTCCTGTTAACTGTGGCCGTGTCGGTGCCCCTGTGGTTCTACAGTGAGAAAATTCTGTTTAACGCCCAATACAGGGCAGCCAAATCAGAGATTCTGCAATCGTGGCTAAGGGAGAACCGACTCGAACTTGTCGATGTAGATATTTCCCGCGAATCGAAGTTACTCGTGCTGGGGCTCACCGGGCCCAACCCACCCGTGAATCTGGAAGCGTTATACGAGCAACTGTCGGGCTCTGAAGATCTGGGCAATTTTACCATCGAGTACAGCTGGACCCAGAAAGTGAGCGGCGTATGGCCGCAACGTGGTCAATCGATTCGCAAGATAGCTGAAAACGCCGAGGCGCGAGCAGCAGACCTGATAGGGAAAACCTGGGTCTGGCGGGCGACGCAATACGATATCGACTCCACGGCTCTGCCCAGGCAGAACGATAGTTACTCTCTCATTTTTGATGACAAGGGCAAGTTCAGGCTACTTGCCGAATGCGGAAAGCTGAAAGGCAGCTACACCTTTGGCGGACGCTCGCTGGACATAAACTTCAACAGAAACTGGCTGTCAGCCTGTCGTCGGGACAAGATACTCAAGCTTTTCGTAGATGACCTGACCAGAGCCAGAACCGCGTTTGTAGAGGGCAACGACCTGCAAATCGGGCTAGCGGGCAGCGAAGGCATTATGCGTTTCGATAACAGCCCCTGATCAACCGCACCTACACCGGGGAACTGCGTCACGTTCCCCATAATTGCTTGCGCAACTGATCCTTGCGCACTTTACCGCTAGGCGTCTTGGGTAACTCGTCTACAAACTCGATGCGCTCCGGCGTTTTCTGCCGCGCCAGGCCCTGAGTCTCGGTGAAGGCGATAATACTGGCAGCATCGGGCGCTGCATCAGCATCGTTCACTATGATAAAAGCACATACGCCCTCCCCCAATCGCTCATGAGGCATTGCGACTACGGCAGCCTCACGAATTCCGGCATGCAGGTGCAGCACATTTTCTATTTCTTTGGCGCTCAGGTTCTCGCCACCACGAATAATCAGGTCTTTCTTCCGGTCGGTGATGACCACCGCACTATCGGGGCAGACATGGCCTATGTCTCCAGTCAGAAAGAACCCGTCACCTGTATGCGACTCCAGAGTCTGCTGCGGGTCGGCATAGCCTAAAAACATGCCGCCACCTCTCACCGCCAGCTCGCCGTCTTCGCCTTCAGCGACATCTTGCCCCTGATCGTCCAGCACCCTCACCTCGTAGGCAAACAGGTGACCATCGGTAGTCGCAGCTCGCTCAGGGTTGTCGCGCCAGCCATAGCTGACCATCGGCACTTCGGTGCTGCCATACACCCGCGCTGTGACACAGCCCGGCAGAGCACGGTAAGCGCGTTGTACCAACGAGGGTGGCACCGCTGCCCCACCACAGGAAAATCGTCGCAGGGTTGGCAGAGGGTCGTTCCGTCGCTCCGCCGCATCCAACAGCTCCTGCAAAAACGGCGTAGCCCCAACCGTCATGGTGGCGCCTACTCGATGCACGATATCGATCGCATCATCGGCATTCCAGCGCTCCATCAATGCTGATTGCACATCACTCATGAAACACATATTGACGCCGCTGGAGTAACCGGTGATGTGGGTAACCGGGGATGGCATTAACATCACATCCCCCGCCTGCATATCCGCATGCCGGGCAGAGGTTTCCTGAACATAGCTGAGCGTGTTGTGACTGTGTAATACCGCCTTGGGAAAACCGGTAGTACCCGAGGTATACAGTCGACACTTTGGTGAGTTGGGATCCACCGGCGGCAAGGCTTTCTCATCTACAGGATCCGCCGTTACCAGATCCTCGAAACGCAGGCATCCCTCATAGCTACGTTCAGCCCGAACTGTCACCAGATGCTGTAACTCCGGTAAGTCCTCACGCAATCCCATCAACATATTGATGTAGTCGATAGAGCGATACTGGTCGGGTATGTATATGAGGCGAGTACCGGCGTCTTCCAGAATGTAGCGAAGTTCCTTATCCCTATAAATAGGCACAATAGGATTGACTACCAGACCAAGCGCGGCCGCTGCGATATCGATAGGTGCAGCCTCACGCCAGTTAGGCAACTGGAAGCTCACCACATCGCCCGCTTCCAGACCCAGTTGTTGCAGGGCGGTGATCAGCCGGCGCGCCTCAAGCGCGAGCGCGCCATAGGTCGCATCGGGTTCATGTTCCAGAAACAGGGCGATACGTTCCGGCGTATTTTCCGCCTTCTTCCAGGCTTCCAACGCCACTGTGGTGTTGCGCCAAAGATGCTGATCGCGTGCCACACGCTGGGCAGACATTATGGTCATTGAAAGAGGTATCCCTGCATCAAAAAATAGAAAGGTGTTTCGCGAGCGTCCCGACGGGACATTGGAACAGGCAAAGCGACTCTAGACATACTGTTGCCGAATACAATCCCAAAAAGACAAAAGCGCCTCGGTTAAAACCTGGTCTGCCTGAGCCGGATGCGAGCCATAGCCCACAATGAGTAGCTCCTTGTCCAGGTCGATCAGGCAAAACTGACCATGTATACCCAGCATGGCGAGCTGACTGCCATGGGCATCCAAGACATAGGTCTGATGTCGATACTGTCCTTGCGGCGCCATATCCACGTAGTCACCCTGTCGCCAAGCAGCCTGCAATTCCTTGCGGGGTATGGATATGTCTGCAATAAAGTCAGCAGGCGCCACCTGCTGCCCTGCCAGGTTTCTGCCCTCATTGAGAAACAATGAAGCCCATCTGGCAAAGTCACGAAGCGTAAGGCTCAACTGCCCCTCTGTCACCGCCACACCGCTGGGATCAAGATTCAGCCAGGCATCGGCCTCTGCGCCAATGTGCTGAAAAATTTTCGTCTCCAGCAAGCTGGCAACACTGGCACCATAAACTGCACTGGCCACAAGGCCCAAGGCATTGGTCATGGGTGACGCATAATTAAAGCGCTCACCAGGCGTATCCTCCAGCGCAGCCATTTCACTACGAATCCAATCGACATAGCCCTTGTGGGTGTCTGCCAGGGGTGGGTAATAGCCTGTGGCACGAAAGTAACTCCAACAGATGCAGTCAGGGTCTTCATAGTGTTCTACGTAGCGCAGACCGGTACGCATATCGAGTGCATGCTGAACAGTAATCTGGTTCCAGGCCTTCAGGTCTCTGAAAACTTCAAGGTAGTCAGTCAATGGTGCTTGCGGATCGACCAGTCCATCCTCAATCGCCATACCCAACAGCAAGGTGGTCAGAGACTTGGTGGTGGAATGATTCACGTGCCGATCGGTCTCGGTCATACCATCGCGGTAAGACTCATGAACAACCTGGCCCTTATGCATGATTAACAGAGCGTCGTTGGACATACGTCGACTGATCAGTTCATCAATTGACATACGCCGGTCGCTGCCAGGCTCAGCGATGTCAATTGCGGCAAGATCAAGCGATTGTTCGGCATAGGTCAGCGCTATCGCACTGGCTGGCGCAGCAATGACCTCGGTGGGCCAGAAATCAGGCATGGCCCTCTGGCTATAGGGCAAGTGGGTGGGAAAATCCCAGTTGGACCAATCGATACCCAGGGTCTCATTAATAACCCTGTTACCCGTCGGCACTGCGATGTGACTCACCATAGAAATTTCCCTCTAGCCACCGACGCATAAACCCGATGGCGCTGACGTCGGTCTCTTCTAGCTGATCGCCGAAATACCAACCGCCTCGCGGACCTTGCTCATCAGTTCCGAGCTTTCGTCGCGAGCTCTTGCGGCACCTTTCAACAACACTTCTTCTACATAGCCCGGGTCCGCCATCAACTCTTCATAGCGCACCCTTGCCGGACCAATTTCATCGTTAATGAGTTCAAACAGCTGCTTTTTCGCCTCACCCCAGGCAATACCCTCGACGAAAGCCTTGCGCATACTCGCTATATCATCTGGCCCGGCAAACGCAGACCATAACTGAAATACGGTAGAGTCATCGGGGTCCTTGGGTTCGCCTGGCTCCAGCAGATTGGTCTTGATCTTGTTGATTGCTTTGCGTAACTGTTTCTCGGTACCAAACAGCGGGATAGTATTGTTGTAGCTCTTACTCATCTTGCGACCATCCAGGCCCTGCAAAACAGCGACATTATCGTCGACAACAGCCTCTGGCAAAGTGAACACCTCGGCAAAATTGTGATTGAAGCGCTGGGCAATATCCCGTGCCATTTCTACATGCTGGATCTGATCTCGCCCCACAGGGATTTCGTGGGCATTAAACATCAGAATGTCGGCGGCCATCAGAACGGGGTAACTGAATAATCCCATGGTCACGCCAAAGTCGGGATCTTCTCCGGCAGCTTCATTGGCCTGTACCGCTGCTTTGTAGGCGTGAGCACGGTTCATCAAGCCTTTGGCCGCGTTACAACACAACACCCAAGTCAGTTCGGTAATTTCTGGAATATCAGATTGGCGATAAAACACCGCCCTGTCGGTATCAAGGCCCAGGGCGATCCAGGTTGCCGCAATCTCCTTACTGGATTGACGCACCTGCGCGGGGTCCTGACACTTGATCAAGGCATGATAATCCGCCAAGAAAAAATAGGACTCAATAACATCCTGGCCAGAGGCCTCTACCGCGGGCCGAATAGCGCCTACGTAGTTGCCCAAATGGGGAGTGCCGGTGGTAGTTATCCCGGTGAGAACGCGTTTTTTCGACATGGATTATCGCTTGCTGGAAAAAGCCGCAATAATACTGGGAATCCACTGTGCTGGCTATCCTGCCAGTTCCTCAAACAGGCGTGCATAGCGTGCCTGCACCGTATCAGGGCGAAACTCCAATAGTGCCGGCGGCAGGCTGTCGCCCGCTTTCAGGGCATTGGCCAGCTCCAGTAATCGCGTCACCCCAGCGTCCGCCTCACCATCCGGGTCGGCTGGGGTGCTGGCATAACGAAATTGCCGGGGATAAAGCTCGGGATAAGCCAGACGATCAGGCACCAGCGGCAGGCACCCACTGATCACCGCTTCCATGACCGCCAAGCCCTGAAACTCGTGCTCGGCAGTAGATACGACAATGTCAGCGGCATTCAGCCAGTGGTGGTACTGGTCTGTGTCTTCTACGAAACCAAACTGTACGAGACGGTGCCCAAAGCCCTTCTCGATCGTCGCAAAAGCCTCGGGACTGTCGCGAAACTGCTGCCCCAGCAACGCGATTTCATAGTCTATGGCGGTACGCTCCAGGCTCTGCAGCAGAAGCAGCAGTCGGTCACCACCCTTGTCATACTCGAATCGCCCTACCCAAATAAGGCGCAAAGGGCGTTCGGGGTAATCGCCACCTGATGTATAACCAGCTGTGCCCTGCTCTTCCCTCGGTGCGACAGCTACGGGGACCGGAATTACAAGAGACTTCTCTGTCAGATCCGGAACCACTGAAGCGGGGACAAAATCCGGTAATTTCGACAACAGTTCACTGCAACCGCCCAGAAAACTGGTCCGGTTGTAAGCAGAATTAAATACCAGCCGGTCTGCCGCGAGGGCCGAGTAAAGACTGACCATCCTGGCCTCCAGCAAACTGCTCTGACCGGGCTTTTGCGGATAGGCAAACTGGTTTTCGTGAAAGTAAAGTATCGACGGCACTCGCGCCAACGAGGGAACCAACCCACGCAGTGTCGCAAAATCTACCATGGAGGTCGCCAGCAGAAGATCGTAGGGCTGCTCTAGCGTGGCCCGTTCTGCGATGGACCAATGCAGGGGGTTGCCCCGTACTCGCCAGCTGAAGTGCCTGGCTGGCAGCGAAAGCTGCGTCCAGTCCCAGGAGGCAAACATGCTCTGCACGGCCTGACACCACTGCCGGTGACTCTGGGCGTGATAGGCAGAGAGCAGCAAACCCCTCATATCATTGGGCCGCCAGGTTGCCCCCGTAGTCGAAGAAGTGGCGTAACAATCGCTGCAAGTGCCAGGCATCATCACTGCCAGCAAGCTCACGAATAGAATGCATACCAAAGGTGGGGACGCCTATGTCCATGGTACGCACGCCAATCTCGGACGCTGTGATAGGCCCTATGGTGCTGCCACAGGCCATATCTGTTCTTACCACGAAGGTTTGCAGCGGCACCTGCGTCGCATCGGCAAGCATTCTCACCAAGCCGGCTGTTTCACTGTTGGTGGCATAGCGCTGATTGGCATTGATTTTGATCACCGGACCCGCATTGAGCAGTGGGCCGTGGTTGTCATCATGTCTGTCTACATAGTTAGGGTGCACACCATGGGCATTATCCGCCGATATCATCATTGAGCGTTCAACCAGACCAGCGTAGGCCGAAGCACTGCCGGCAAGTTGACGCAATACCGACTGCAACAGCGGACCCTGGGCACCTGCCGCCGAAGCACTTCCCACTTCCTCATGATCATTACAGATCAGCAGCGAAGAGTACTTACCATCACTGGCCAACAGCGACTGCAAACCGGTAAAACAACTGAGCAGGTTATCCAGGCGAGCGGAGGCGATAAACTGCTTCTGCAGGCCAATCTGCGCCGGTGGCTGGGTGTCATAGAAGGCCATTTCATAGTCCAACACCTGCTCAACCGCGCAGTCTGGATGCTCACTTAGCAACCTTTGCTTCAGGTAGTCGCGAAAGTCTGACGTATCCCCCGCCTCCGGCTGGCACAGCACAGGCAGAATATCCGTCTGTGGATTGATCTTGCGCTGCTTGTTTGCCTCCCGGTCGAGGTGAATCGCCAAACTGGGAATTGTTGCTATGGGTTCTCGGTAATCGAGCAGTGCGCTGCGCAGGGTTCCGCCACTACAGCGGTAGCTGACTCGTCCGGCCAGCGAGAGGTCACGATCAAACCAGGGGTTAAGCAATGCACCGCCGTAGACTTCCACGCCCAGCTGCAGGTAGCCCTGCTTAACTTTCTCCGGCGAGGGTTTAACCAGTAGGCAGGGGCTGTCTGTGTGGGCGCCCACCATTCGCATACCCTCGGTGGGCGCCCTCTCCGAGCCAACCACAAATGCAACCAATGAGCTGTCATTGCGGGTCAGGTAGTACTTTCCGCCCGACGCCAGGTCCTTTATATCGCGTTCCTCTGCCAGAGCCACAAATCCGGCATCGCGAAGCTGGGCTGTCATCGCAGCTACGGCGTGAAATGGTGTGGTGGCGCGCGCGATAAAATCGCACAGGGCAGCGTTGAAATCCTGCTGTGACATTGTTTCTCCTAAAATATGATTAAGCTATTGACCGTCAGTTTGATTGCCGCGCATACGCGCTAACAGACTGGATGTATCCCATCGCCCGCCGCCCATTTTCTGCACGTCACCATAGAACCCGTCAACAAGCTGTGCAAGTGGCAGGGAAAGCTCCATACGTTCGGCTTCGGCCAGAACCATACCCAGGTCCTTGCGCATCCAATCTACCGCGAAGCCATGGTCGTAGTCTCCCGCCAGCATTGTTTTGTAGCGATTATTCATCTGCCACGACTGGGCGGCACCCTGTGAAATAACCTCAACAACGGCTTCCGTGTCCAGACCGGCGCGTTGCGAGAACTCAAAGGCTTCTGCCAAACCCTGCAATACGCCAGTGATGCAGATTTGGTTGACCATCTTGGCTAACTGTCCACTACCCACCGGACCCAGTCGTTTAATGCAGCGCCCATAAGCCTCGAGCACGGGAGAGACGCGCTTGAAGGCCGTCTCTTCACCACCCACCATGATGGTCAGCGCGCCGTTCTCCGCTCCTGCCTGACCGCCAGAAACAGGCGCATCCAGAAAATCCAGACCAAGGTCTTTTGCAAGCTCAGCCATTTCACGGGCCAGATTCGCAGAGGCGGTGGTGTGATCAACAACAGCAGCACCGGGACGCAAGCCGGCAAAGACGCCCTGATCGCCCAGCAAGACACTGCGCACATCCTTATCTTCGCCAACACAGCAGCAAACCAGCTCCGCGTCGGCAGCGGCGGCCAGGGGTGTTGTGGCCGAACGACCACCATAAGTTTGCACCCAGGACTGGGCTGTCGCAGCGGTGCGATTATAGACAGTTACCTGATGACCGGATCGCTGTAGATGCCCGGCCATGGGGAAACCCATCACCCCGAGGCCGATAAAGGCAATATTCATAGTTTTCCTCTTGGTAAATAAACTTGCCGCTAACGGCAAAGCGCAAGGTTAGAGGGCGGCCCTCAAGGGCGCAAGTCATCTATGCTTGATTTCAGAAGCTTCCTCTGGGCGGCATAAGGAAGCTCAGACGGGTTAGCAACCGCAGTCATGCTCATTCCATTTACCAGCGACAGCAGCGCGCGGCAGGCGCTCAATGGAGAGACATCCTCGCGTAGCTCACCCAAGGCACGCGCCTCGCGCAGTAAGCGAAGGCCAGCCTCTTTCTGTTGAGAGTGTCTGCGGACCACCGAGCGAGACAAGGTAGGCGACAAGGTTTGCGGGTTATTGAATGCCAAGCGCACCTGCCATTCTCGCTGTCTTTGCCTGTCTAGCGGCAACATGGCGCGCAGGCGGGCCTCCAACAGCGACAAACCGCAAAGCGCACTGCCCAGGCACAACAGTCTCGCCTCACTGTTACTGTCTACCCACTCCAGTGCGGCGCATAGAAGCGCGTCTTTATCGGCGAAATAATGCTGCACCATACCCTTGGTGCAGCCGTGTCGTGACGCCACTTCGCGCAGTGTAGTTTGTTCAAGCCCCGCCATTGCCACCACATCAGCTGCCGTTGCTGCCAGTGCTCTTCGCTGCTGCTCGTGATCGACAATCCTTGGCATAGGGTGCAACCCGTACGGGAGTCACAAAAGTGTAGCAGAGCTCTGGGAAACTGCCGGAAAGGCAGCGTCAGTACAGCCAAATCCCATAGAGTAAAACCGCCAGAAAAATGCGGTAATAGACAAAAGGCATGAGTCCAACGCGATCCAGCAGGCGCAAAAATACAGCAATGCAAAGATAGGCGGTAATGCCGGCGACAAGCGCTGCACCGGACAACAGAGCCCAGTCTACCGCTACCCCACTGTGACTAAGCTGCCACGCTTTCAGCAAACCCGCTCCGGCAATAACCGGAATCGACAGCAGAAACGAAAAACGCGCCGCTGACTGTCGATCCAGGTCCAGCAACAGCGCCGCGGTGATAGTAACGCCGGAACGCGACACCCCGGGAACGGGAGCCAGGGCCTGCGCAATGCCTATCATTAGTGCTATAGGCAGTGTCACCATCCTGTAGCCTGTGCGGGAGGAGGTGTAACGATCGGCGTAGCCCAATAGCAAACCGAAGACCAGGGTCGTGGTGGCGATGACCGGCAGGTTACGTAAATCGCTTTCAATAAAGGAACCACCGACTACGCCTACTACCGCTACCGGTACGGTCGCAGCAGCCAGAAAGCCGACCATGCGGCTATGCTCATTAACTTGTCTCTCTGCCAGTGCCCGTGAGCAACCCGTCGCGAGCGTAAAAAGGTCACTCCGATAATAAAAAAGCACCGCAGTCAGGGTACCCACATGCACGGCAACGTCGAAGGCAAGCCCCTGGTCAGGCCAGGACAGGACCAGTGACGGAATCACCAGGTGTGCGGAGCTGGAAATTGGCAGGAATTCCGTCAAACCCTGCAGCACGGCCAACAGGCTGGCCTGTAACCAGTCAATCATTGGACTTGCCCTGCTCCGCGAGTTTCTTCCAGCTTATTTCATCACGCACATAGACCGGTGAAACAGCGTGTGCTTCCTGCAACCGACCCTCGGCGATCTCAGCCTGGGCTAGTGCAAACATATCCTGTGCGTGCGGGAGCAGTTCGGCGTTCGCTTGCCTGACTTTCTCTCTCAACGCTGGCGGCAACTGATCCATATAACGACAACCATCGCCCACTGCCTGTAGCTCCGATTCGCCAAACACTCTCGTCATGTCCTCTGGCCTGCAGACCTCGGGCCCATACTGCATTACTGGCGTGGCACCAGTGACATCAAACAGAGCCCAATAGAGTTCGCCTATTCTGGCATCGAGAAGACTGAGTACGGGAAGCTGCCGATTAACGGCTCCAGTGCGCACGGCGGTCACGACCTGCGTGGCCAATGTAGACACAGGAATCGCCGGCAAACCATTACTAAAAGCAAGCCCCTGCACAGCACTCGCAGCGATTCTCAGACCGGTGAAAGAGCCAGGGCCGGCGCCATATACAATCGCGTCTATGCCCTGGGCACGAAGGTCACCGCTACCCAGTAGCTCCTGCAGCAGTACCTGCAATCGCTGATTATGACGCCTTGGTATCACTTCGAAACGTTCGCTGATCTCGCCGGCACGCAACAGCGCAACCGAGCAAGCGTCAGTTGCCGTATCTATAGCGAGTAGATTATCCATGGCCATTCTACTGTGAGCGATGAAGCCGCTTGCGGTCCTTACTGTTATTTGATTCAGTGACTACCTTACAAGCGAATTATCACACAGTGGACGACCCACAGACACCACCAAGGGCGCAAATTGCCAAGATGCAAAATTCTCCGCAAGCACCAAATACCTACAAGTCGCTGATCACTGGATTGATACTGGCTGGTGGGCAGGGTCGACGTGCCGGTGGGCGCGACAAAGGGCTATTGCCATGGCACGGGAAACCACTGGTTGCACATACCGTGGAGAGAGTAAGTCCGCAGGTAAAAAAGCTGTTAATCAGCTGTAATAGAAACCAGCAAGACTATGGCAACTTGGCAACCAGAACCGTCAGTGATCTCAGAGAAGGCTACCAGGGTCCACTCGCCGGACTGGAGTCCGCTATCAAGTACATCGATACCGACTACGTGCTGCTTGTCGCCTGTGACTTACCGGAAGTCCCGGAGGACCTTGGCGGTCGCCTGATTCAGGGGCTTAAAGAAAATAACGCGCAAGACTGCAATGTTTGTGTGGCCTGGGACGGTCAAAGGGAACAATACCTGTGCGCTTTGATTCGACGCAAGGCGCTGTATTCGCTGGCAGGGTTTCTCGACAGTGGCGGCCGGGCTGTCAAGCATTGGTATAGCGAACAGGGCTACACGCTAGCCGACTTCTCTGAAGCCGAGAACAGTTTTCAGAACATTAACCAGCCGGGATAAAAAAATCCCCTGCAGGGAAAACCCTACAGGGGATCTTTATGCTTCGCCTGAGCCTACTTCTTACGGGCTTTACGCTTTGATTTTGCTTTAGCCTTGGGCTTCGCTTTGGCCTTGGGCTTCGCTTTGGCCTTGGGCTTCGCTTTGGCCTTGGGCTTCGCTTTAGCCTTGGGCTTCGCTTTAGCCTTGGGCTTTGCTTTTGCTTTGGGCTTCGCTTTTGCCTTGGGCTTCGCTTTGGCCTTGGGCTTCGACTTTGCTTTGGCCTTGGACTTTGCCTTTGGCTTTGGCTTCGCTTTCGACTTACTTGCCTTTTTAGCCGCGGCTGACGCGCGCCTGGCCGCAGCCTTCAACTTGGCTTCAGCTTTCTTTTCAGCTGCCTTCACTTTCGCAGCAACTTTCTTCTCTGCCGCTTTCACCTTGGCTTCCAGGCGTTTTTCCAGTGCTGCAAGCTTCTTGGCATCAGCTTTGGCTCGTGCCTTGGCCCATTTCTCAGCCTGTGCAGCCAGCGCCTTCGCCTTTTCGATCTCAGCTTTGGCAGCAAGCTCGGCCTTCTTGGCTAACAACTTTTCTTTGGCTGCCAACTTAGCCGCTTTCAATTTGGCAGCATCAGCAACATCGTTCGCTCGCTTGGCCGCAGCGGCCATACGCTCGCGCATAGCTTTTACGCGCGCAGAAGATTTCGCTGCCGCAGCGGAGGCCGCCTTCGCGACACGCTTATCAGCAGCTTTCTTGGATCTAGCTGCAGATTTCTTGGCAGAAACTGCCTTCTTGCGCGCTTTTTCCAATGCTTTCTTCTCGGCCTCTACACCCTTACGAAGCTTATCGAGAATTTCGTTCGCTTTTTTAACCGCGGGGGACACTGGTGCAGATGCGGTTTTTTTAGCTGCCGCCTTACGCTTG
>JBDVXK010000004.1:0-312480 GCA_039964455.1 Halieaceae bacterium
GCTTTTTTTTGCCTGTTCGCTTTACATAGTGACCGAGGGGCCTGTCTGCTAAAGTGGGCGCTCCCCTGAAGAGGAATGTGTTCGTGATCAGAGTCTGCCTAATGGCCATTGCCAGTTTATCGCTGCTGTTGCTCGCTTGTACGCCCGAGGCTCCGCCCCAGCGGGTGGTGGAAGTCGTTGTCGACGAAGTGGCCAGTGAGCCCTACCAGCCCAAGGTGCAGTACGTGGGCCGCCTGCAGGCCAAGGACGACGTTGCAATTCAGGCCAAGGTCTCCGGTTATTTATTGTCTCGCGATTTTCAGGAAGGTCAGCTTGTTGAGGCTGGCTCTGTTCTATACACCATTGATGATTCTGAATACCAGGCAGCGCTGGCCCGGGCCAAGGCCGACCTGGCGGCAGCCATCGCCAACCAGGCCAATGCGCAGCGTAACTTCAGTCGCGGTGAGGAATTGCTGCCCAAGGGCGCTATCTCGCAGGCAGAGATGGATAACCTGACGGCGAAGAAACTGGATTCGGATGCCAGCATTGAGTCGGCTAATGCCCAGATCACGAGCGCGGAAGTCAACGTCAATTACACAGTCATTCGGGCCCCTATAAGCGGCCGTATTGGGCGCAGCAAGGTGAGCGCTGGTGATCTGGTAGGGCCCAACACCGGCAACTTGACCACACTGGTCAGCATAGATCCCATTGAGGCCATGTTTCAGATCAACGAGGCCACCTATGTCTCGGCGCTCAGTGAGCGCATGGAGGGTAACCCCGACCTCAATGCATTGCGCAGTATCGAAGTTACCCTCGAGTTAACCAACGGGCTAATTTATCCGGAAGTCGGTCGTATTGATTACTTCGCGAATCGTATCGACCAGGACACCGGCACGCTTGAAACCCGCGCCCGCATCCCTAACCCCCACTCACTGTTGGTACCGGGTCAGTACGTGAAAGTGATTTTGCAGGATTCCAATTTGTTACAGGGCTTGTTCATACCGCAGTCGGCAGTGCAGGCCGACCAGCAGGGTAGCTTTGTTCTGGAGGTGGACGGGAGCAATACCGTGGTCCGACACAATGTCGATCTTGGTGATCGCTTTGATGACCTGGTTTTGGTCAAGAAAGGCGTAGAAGAGGGCGACCGTTTGATTGTCAGGGGATTGCAGCAGGTGCGCCCCGGAATGCCCGTCAAGGTCAAGTCTCTGGCTGACGACGCGGAACAGGCCAACTAAATGTTCAGTGCGTTTTTTATCAACCGGCCCAAATTTGCGCTGGTCATTTCGATTGTGCTCACCCTTGCAGGTGGCTTGTCGATTTACATTCTGCCGGTCACCGAGTACCCGTCCATATCGCCACCCACTATCAGGGTGAGTGGGGTGTATCCCGGAGCTTCGGCTGAAGTGGTGGAAGCGACAGTAGCCACACCGATTGAAGATGCGGTTAACGGTGTAGAGGACATGATTTACATGTCTTCCAACAGCGCCAATGATGGCAGCTACAGCCTGAGTGTCACCTTCAAGGTCGGTGCAGATCCCGACATGGCGCTGGTGCGTGTGCAGAATCGGGTAAAGCTGGCAGAGCCATCGCTGCCGGCAGAAGTTACCGCCATGGGTCTGAATATCGAAGAACGCTCTCCGGACATGCTCAAGATTGTCAGCTTCACGTCGACCGATGGATCCCTGGATTACAAGTTCATCTCCAATTACGTAAAGATCAACGTGCAAAGTGCGATGGCGCGACTGGACGGAATTTCATCGGCAGATATTCTGGGTGAGGCCGCCTACTCCATGCGGCTATGGCTTGATCCCGACAAGATGGCAAATTTGGGCCTGTCGGTTTCCCATGTGCTGAATGCCCTCAAGGAGCAGAATGTACAGGTAGCGGCAGGCAAGATCGGTGCGCCGCCCTTTGATGGGCCGCTGCAAGCCGAGTACACCCTGCAGACCCAGGGCAGACTGGAAGACGCGGCGGAGTTTGAAAACATTGTGCTGCGCGCCAGGGCCGACGGGTCAGCGATTTACCTTAGAGATGTCGCACGGGTGGAGCTGGGCCAGTCTGACTACAACTTTTTTGGTGAAACCAACGGCACGCCGGCGGTAAACATGTCGTTGTACCTGCTTGCCGATGCCAATGCGCTGGCAGCGGGCGCGGCCGTTGATGCGCTGGTAGAAGAACTGTCGAAAGATTTTCCCGATGGCATGGACTATGTCATCAGCTATGACACCACCCGCTATATATCAACGGCGGTCAATCAGGTGATTGTTTCGCTGTTTGAAGCGGTTGCCCTCGTTATCGCGATTACCTTTGTGTTTCTGGGCAGTTGGCGCGCTACCCTGGTGCCTACCATAGCGATCCCCGTCTCGTTGATCGCCACCTTTGCGGTCTTGCTGGCAATGGGAATGTCGATCAACACGGTCACGCTATTTGGGCTGATTCTGGCGATCGGTATCGTGGTGGACGATGCGATCCTGGTCATCGAGAACTGTGACCGGCATCTGCGCGATGATCCCACTATGTCGCCCAAGGATGCAGCGCTGGTCACCATGCAGGAAGTAGGGGGAGCTGTTATAGCCACCACGCTGGTGCTGCTGGCGGTTTTTATTCCGGTGGCGATGTTGCCGGGAATTACAGGCCAGATGTATCGCCAGTTTGCGGTAACCATCTGTGTTGCGGTGGTGTTTTCCTCGGTTAACGCCCTGACCTTGAGCCCGGCGCTGTGCAGTTTGTTGCTTAAGCCCGGGAAGCAGTCAGAGGCCCGCTGGTATGGGAAGTTTCTGTCCGGCTTTGCATTTATCACCAAGCATTACGATTCGGGTGTGCAGTGGATCCTGCGCCGGCTGGTGGTTGTCGCCTTCATTTTCGTTGCCTGGATGGCTGCACTGGCGGCGGGTGTACTGACCACGCCAACGGGCTTTGTACCAGACGAAGACAAGGGCGCACTTCTGGTCAATGTGCAGTTGCCTGACGCGTCTTCCATCAACCGCACTAAAGCGGCAATGGATAAGGTCAGTAAGGTGATCAGTGCCGACCCTGCGGTTGAGACGGTGACCTCCATCACCGGTTATTCCATTCTCAGTGGCGCGATGGCCAGCAATGGAGGCACATTATTCGTTGTTTTAAAGCACTGGGATGAGCGCACAGACCGACAGGATGTGGTGTTCAATATCGCTCGCCGTATCAATCAGCAAGCCTTTATGAAAGTACCCGAGGCCCAGGTGTTTGCTATCACGCCACCGGCTGTACCCGGCATGGGCGCCGTAGGCGGCCTGGAGTTGATGCTGCAGGATACACTTTCCAGGCCACCCTCGGATCTTGCCGCGGTGGTGAATAACCTCATTGTCGACGGCAACCAGACCCCCGGCTTGCAAGGCGTTTTCAGTACCTATCGCGCCAATGTCCCGCAATACTTTGTCGACGTAGACCGGGTCAAGGCCAAGAACCTCGGTGTGTCCCTGACTGAAGTCTTTATGACCCTGCAGGCCCAGATGGGGTCACTCTACATCAACGACTTCAACAAGTTCGGCCAGACCTACAAGGTGATTATGCAGGCGGAGTCGAACTACCGTTCGGACCTGTCTGACCTGGATCACTTTTACCTGCGCTCCACCAGTGGCGAGATGGTACCGTTAAGTACATTAGTTACCACGCGGCCTATCCTGGGGCCGGATGTGTCCCAGCGCTACAACCTGTATCGTGCCGCCTCTGTGCGTGCCAGCACACCCGCGGGGTTCAGCTCGGGCCAGTCTATGCAGGCATTTGAGGACCTTGCTGCCAGCACATTACCCGCTGGCTATCGTACTGAGTGGACCGGCATGGCCTTTCAGGAACGTGAAGCGGGCAATACAGCCTTCCTGGCCTATGGCCTGGCGCTTATCTTTGTTTATCTATTCCTGGTGGCCCAGTATGAAAGCTGGTCTATTCCGCTGGCGATAATTCTGGTGGTGCCCATGGCGATAGGGGGTGCTATTGCTGCGCTTTTGCTCACCGGTGTGTCGCTTAACCTGTACGCCCAGATTGGCGTGGTGTTGCTGATTGGCATGGCGGCCAAGAATGCGATTTTGATTGTGGAGTTTGCCCGCCATCGCCGGGAGCAAGAGGGTGAGGAGATCGTTGTAGCGGCCAGGGAGGCGGGACGCCTGCGCTTTCGCGCGGTCTGCATGACCGCCGTGAGTTTTATCCTGGGTATTCTGCCGCTGGTACTGGCCACTGGCGCCGGAGCATTCGGCCAGCGCTCATTGGGCATTACAGTCTTTGGCGGAATGTTGGCGGCACTACTGGTAGGTACTTTCTTTATCCCTGGTTTCTACGCCATCGTCCAGGGCCAGCGCGAGCGGCTTAAACTCAAGCTGGGTATGACCAACATCGTTGGTGGCAAGGAGCTGAAAGGTCCCTCAGCCAAACAGTGATTTCAGACTGGCCAGGGTTTCCTGGCCGCGTTCCTCGTTGGCTTCGCTGCTGTCGTCTTCGCCACCCTGCCAGTGCAGGTCGTCTGCGGGCAACTCTTCTATAAAACGGCTGGGCTCGCAATTGATGGTCTCACCAAACTGGCGTCGCTTACGCGCCATGGTCATGGACAGTGTCTGGCGTGCTCTAGTTATGCCTACATAGGCCAGGCGACGCTCCTCCTCAATATTGCCGTCATCGATGCTGGCCCGGTGTGGTAGCAGTTTTTCCTCCATGCCAACGATGTAGACATGGGGAAACTCCAGCCCCTTTGAAGCGTGTAGCGTCATCAACTGTACCGAGTCGTCGCTGGCTTCCTCTTCTTCCTGTTGCTCCAGCAGATCGCGTAGCACCAGTCTTGATATCGCCTCGTCCAGTGCAACCTGCTCTTCGTTCATCACTCGCTGCAGGCTATCGATGAGGAAGTTAACGTTCGACATGCGTCGCTCGGCCACGTCCTCGCTGGAGCTTAGTTGGTTAAGCCAGCCCTCGTAGTCGATGTCGCGAATCAATTGGCGAATGCCGGAAACACCGCGTTCGCCCTGGCAGCGTTGTCTGGCCGTGGATAGCCATTGGTGGAATTCCTGCAGCCGCCGCCGGCTCGCCTCTGCGAGTTGCTCGTCGCCTATACGCGAGCAGGCCTGGCTCAGGCTGCAGCGCTGGTTTTTGGCAAAGTTGCCGAGTGATTCAAGGGTTGAGGCACCCAGCTTTCGTCTTGGTACATTGGCGATACGCAGGAAGGCGTTGTCATCGTTTTCGTTCAGCACCAGCCGCAGGTAGGCCATGATGTCCTTGACTTCATTGCGGGCAAAGAACGAGGTGCCGCCACTCATGTGGTAGGGCACTTGTTGTTGCTGCAGAGCCAGTTCCAGCAGCCGGGATTGATGGTTGCCTCGGTAAAGCACAGCATACTCGCCAAGGCGTGTGCGCTTGCGCAGTTTGTGATCGAGGATTTCTGCCACGACCTGGTCCGCTTCCTGTACCTCGTCGGCGCAACTGATAAAGCGCAGCGGCTCACCGTAGCCCAGTTCACTCCACAGCTGCTTGTCGAAAACATGTGGGTTGTTGGCGATCAGGGTGTTGGCGGCTTTCAGTATTCGTGAGGTGGAACGGTAGTTCTGTTCCAGTTTGACGATCTTCAAACCGCCAAAGTCTTCCTGTAACTGCACCAGGTTTTCAGGCCGCGCGCCGCGCCAGGCATAGATTGACTGGTCATCATCGCCAACGACTGTTAAGCCGCCGCGATTGCCGATGAGCTGTCTGACCAGCAGGTACTGGCTTGAGTTGGTGTCCTGGTACTCGTCTACCAGCAAGTAATGCAGCCGGTGTTGCCAGCGTTCAAGAATTTCCGGTGACTGCTCGAACAGGATTGTGGGCAGCAGGATCAGGTCGTCAAAGTCGAGCGCGTTATAGGCGCGCAGTGCCCGGTTGTAGCGCAGGTAAGCCTGGGCGCAGAGCATATCAGCGGGGCTGCTAGCCTCGGCGACGGCCTGCTCGGGTAGCACCCTGTCGTTTTTCCATTGTGAGATGCGATGCTGGATACTCGCCGCCTGATCGCCCTCGGCACCGTGCTCCTGAATCAGCAGATCCCGGATCAGGGTGTGGCTGTCCTGGCCATCGAAAATCGAGAAGCCATTCTTAAGCCCCAGCTCCTTACGTTCAGTGCGAATAATGTTCAGGCCCAGCTGGTGAAAAGTGCTCACTGTAAGCCCTTCAGCGGCGTTGCCTTTTATCAGCCTTCCTACCCGCTCTTTCATTTCCCTGGCGGCTTTGTTGGTAAAAGTGACAGCGGCTACATGACGGGCATTAATGCCACAGGTGTTAACCAGATAGGCAATCTTGCGGGTGATAACGCTGGTTTTGCCGCTACCGGCACCAGCCAGCACCAATAGCGGGCCATCGATGTAGTGCACGGCCTCACGTTGCCGTGGGTTGAGATCGCTAAGGCTCAAGCGTGGGGTTCGTTGTGCAGTGCGATTTGCGGCAGGGCCAGAGAAACACCGGCCTCATTGCTGAAGGTTGTGGCAATGGCAGCCCAGAGCGCATCACGGGTTCCAAACCAGTTAGCATTTTCTACCCAGCAGTAAGCCACCAGACTGGCAACGCCATCGTCGATACCGGTAATGAAAACACTGGGCTCCGGGTCGCTTAGTACTTGTTCCTGTGCGCTCATAAGTTCCAGCAGTGCCGCTTTCGCGCGGGCCAGATCATCACTGGCATAGACCGAAACATTGAGTTCGATTCTGCGCTCAGGGATCAGTGTGTAATTGGTGATGGGCGAAGCCATCACCATGGCCGAGGGCAGGAATACGGTTTGGCCATCGAATTTTCGGATGACGGTCTGATAGGCGGTGATCGCCTCAACCGTTCCCATCACGCCTCTTACCTCAATCATGTTGCCTGTGACGAAGGGCAACCGCGGCAGGAAGGGAATCAGGAAGAAAAACAGCGTTGCGCCAACCAGCACCAGCAGAATGGCGATGCCGGCCAGGCCCGATACGTTGTAGCCCAATCGTTCAGCGGCCAGCACTATCGTTAACACCAGTATCATGGCGTAGAGCGCGCCAAAGGCGACTTTCATGACACGGGCGTAGGTGCCGCCGGGCTTGATTAATGAGGCCGCCATTCGGTAAAGCACGAAGATGGCGAGCATGCCGCCAAACATGACGGCCATGCCGGTCATGATCAGTTCGCCGTATTGGGCCAACTTCATCAATATTGGCTTGAGTTGCTCCATGTTGTGCTCGCTTTTTCTGGCTGTATCGGGAGTAGGTGGCGTATTTTTCGCAGGCGACTATCCTAGCACAGCGTATCCTTATATTTGTTATCTCACTCGCGCGATCAAAATTTTGGGTACAATGCGAGTCTGTTTGCTGCCCTGGAAGAATTAAAAATATGACCTTATTGGTCATCTATCTCGTTATCGCCATCGGTGTTTCATTCCTGTGCTCCATATTGGAGGCGGTGTTGTTATCGGTAACCCCTGCTTTCGTGGAGAGCGAGCTGCGTAACAAGCCGCGCAGGGCCAAAGCCCTCAAGCAGGTTAAAACCGACCTCGACCAGTCCATCTCCAGCATTCTGATACTCAATACCTTTGCCCACACCATGGGTGCCGCTGGTGTTGGCGCCCAGGCCTCCAATGTATTCGGGGAAAAGTGGGAGAGCCTGATTGCATTCCTGCTCACCCTGGCGATCCTGTATTTCTCTGAGATTATCCCCAAGACGCTGGGTGCAACATTCTGGAAGCAGCTGGCACTGCCATCGGCCTATGTGATTCAGGTGCTGGTCAAATTGTTATTTCCTTTTGTTTGGGTTTCGGCCCGCCTGACAGGCGTATTTTCCAGTCATCAGGCATCCGCCATCAGCCGAGAGGAGCTGGCCGCGCTGGCTCAGCTTGGTGCGAAGGAGGGTGCACTTGGGCCGCAGGAGAGCCAATTACTGGAGAACATACTGGTTCTGCGGGAGGCTCGCACAGAGGACATTCTCACGCCACGGTCGGTGGTTACCGCCCTCGACCACAGCCTGACTATAAGTGTTGCCGTGGCCGAGCTGGGGGACAATCCATTTACCCGAATACCGCTGTATGAGGGTGGCATTGATTCGGTAGTGGGCCTGGTTTTCAGGCCGGCGATGCTGCAGGCCGAGCGTGACGGCAACGGCGACAATGCCTTGGCAGATATTGCCTCGCCTATGTATTCGGTCTCCGAAGACCTGCCGGTGTTGCAGTTACTGGATACATTCCTGAAGCGGCGGGAGCATATGTTCCTGGTGCAGGACCGCTATGGCCAGACAGCGGGCATTGTGACCCTCGAAGACGCGCTGGAAACACTGCTGGGTCGGGAAATCATGGATGAGAGCGATACTGTCGAAGACATGCAGCAGCTCGCCCGCAGTAAATACCGCAGCCGATTGCGCGACCAGAAGTAATCAGGCAGCGTTGGCGCTGCCCGCTTCGGCGTCAAAGGTAATCTTCATCTCTTTCATGGCGTTCACAAACAGTGAACGCGCAAACTGTGGCTCACCGTCAAATTTCGGATTGCGCAGCCGCGTGATGATCTCTTCCATCATGATGCGCAGCTCCAGCCTTGCCAGGTGTGAGCCGATGCAGAAATGCTGGCCAAAGCCAAAAGAGCGCAGCTGGTTATACAGATCCGGCATCCGCTCTGCCCGGCGCACATCAAAGGTCGTCGCGTCATCGCCGAAAACCAGCTCGTCGTGATTGACCATATGGTAGTGCAGGATGATTTTGTCGCCCTTGCTGATTTGTTGGCCGCCTAACTCCATATCTTCCATGGCAGTGCGGCGCATTGAAATGAAAGCTGTGTTGTAGCGCAGAATTTCCTCGCAGGCATCCGATATCTTGTCGGGGTTGTCCACCAGGTACTGCAGCTGTTCCGGATTTTCCATCAACAGGCGCATGCCCTGGGCAATCACGGTCCGGGTTGATTCGTTACCGCCTACCAGGATCAGGATAAACATCCAGGCAAACATTTCCTCGGTCATGGGCTCGCCTTCCACCTCGGCATCCAGCAGCGCGCCGGTGATGTTATCCATGGGCTCTTCGCGATGTTTGGCGGCGAGCGTCAGCGCGTATTGAATGACCTCCAGCGAGGCCATCATGCCTTCCTCTTCCGAGGTGATCATGTCCGGGTCGTCGGCGAAGATCATGGTGTTGGTCCAGTCGAAAAACTTCTTGCGATCTTCCAGTGGTACGCCCAGTAATTCCAGAATGGCGATCAGCGGTAGTTCAGCGGCGACTTCTTCGACGAATTCGCATTCTCCCCTGGCGATGACATTGTCGATAATCTGGCGGGCGTGCTGCCGAAACTTGGGCTCATAGGATTCCACCCGCTTGGGTGTAAAGGCATTGCGCACCACGCGTCTTACTTTCTGGTGGCGGGGTGGGTCCATATTGATAATCGTGTTCTGGTGCATTTCCACCAGGCTCTCATCGGCTTCCATGGGGAAGGCTGACTTTTCGGCGGAGGAAAACAGTGCCGGGTTCTTGGACACGTAATCCAGCTCTGCAATTTGGGTGACCACCCAATAGGGTACACCGGTGAGTGGATCTTCCATTTTGACCAGCGGGCCGGTCGCACGCAGGTCTTTCAGCATCTGGTAGGGCATGCCGTTGGCATAGGTATCCGGGTCCAGCAGGTTGGCAAAAGGACACTGGCTCATAGGTATCTCCTGGGGGCGCGAGGCCACCGTTAAACAAAGTGCAAACTAATGACTAGTAGTTTGTAGTATTTTGTCATAATTCATCGTTAGGGTAAAGCCGCCGATGGTTTGCCAACGACTGGCTTCAGGGCTGCAGTAGGGGGTTTCTAAAGGCCAGTGCCTCGCCCAGGTGATCCCGGGCGACGCCATTGTTGGCTGCAAGGTCGGCGATGGTTCGCGCTACCCGCAGTGTGCTGTGTAGCGCGCGAGCTGACAGCTGCAGTCCGCCGGCAGCCTTTTCCAGCCAGTGCTTATCGGCCTGGGTGAGTTGGCAGGCCGTAAGTGCCGCCTCATTGGCCAGCGCCGCGTTGGGGCAGCCCTGTCGCGCCATTTGTAGCTCCCGCGCCCTGCAGGTGCGCGCCCTAACGCACTGTGAAGACTCACCAGGCTCGTCCGGCTGTAACAACAGCTGGGCGGGTACCCTGGGCATGGGAATGTGCAGATCAATGCGATCCAGTAGTGGGCCGGAGATACGCGAGCGGTAGCGTTCAATCTGTGCGGGCGTGCAGCGGCAGTGCTTGTCCGGGTCGCCGTCATGTCCGCAGGGGCAGGGGTTCATGGCCGCAACCAGCTGGAAGCGAGCCGGGTAGCGAATTTTATGCAGTGCCCGTGACAGGGTGATGAATCCGGACTCCAGCGGCTCGCGCAGGGCCTCCAGGCTGTGGCGCGAAAATTCCGGTAGCTCATCCAGGAACAGCACACCGCCGTGTGCCCGTGAAATTTCTCCCGGCCTGGGCTTGCTGCCACCGCCTATCAGTGCCGCTGCACTGGCACTGTGGTGTGGCGCCCGAAACGGACCTTGAGTTGCGTCCTTGCAGCTCTCGCCGCTCAGGTCGGCCACCGCCATGGCCACCAGTATCTCCGCTGCCTCCAGCGGCGGCAGAATGCCCGGTAGTTGGCTGGCCAGCAGGGTTTTGCCGGTACCAGGCGGGCCAAAAAGCAGCAGGTTGTGCCTGCCGCTGGCGGCAATTTCCAAAGCTCTGCGCCCGGCTGCCTGCCCTCGGACCTGGCGTAAATCGGGAGAATGGCAGGGAGCGGGCTTGTCGAATTTGCCCTCACAGGCGGCCAGTGGTGCCGCACCATTGAGGTGCGCGCACAGTGTCAGGATATCGGCGGCTGCCAGCACCGTGCTGTCCGGTACTCGGGCGGCAGCGCTCGCCGCCTCCGGTGCCACCACAGCCGCGCGACTGGCTGCCGTGGTGGCGATGACAGCCGGAATTATCCCGCGGACTGCCTGCAGGCTGCCGTCCAGCGCCAACTCACCGTAAAACTCGTGTGCGGCAAGCCGGTCTGCTGGCAATTGCTGCGAGGCTGCCAGAATGCCCAGAGCAATTGGCAGATCGAACCGGCCGCCCTCCTTGGGCAGGTCTGCCGGGGCCAGGTTGACAGTGATGCGGCGGTCGGGGAATTCAAAGTGAGAGTTGAGTAGGGCGCTGCGCACGCGGTCTTTGCTCTCGCGTACGGTGGTTTCGGGGAGTCCGACGATATGGAAGGCTGGCAGGCCGTTGGCCAGATGAGTTTCAACCCTGACCAGTGGCGCATCCAGGCCCACTGAGGCCCTGCTGTAGATAGTAGATAGTTGCATCGCTCTTCCCTGAGCTTCGGCCTGTGTGCAGGCCGCGGTGTTAGTCGTTGCTGGTCGCCGCCTCCAGTGCCTGGTTCATTGCTTCCAGCTCGGCCTCCAGCGAGATGACCTTGGCCCGGGTGCGCTTGAGCACCTCGGTTTGGGCGTCGAACTCCTCTCTGCTGACAACATCGAGTCGCTGCAACGCTGCCTGCGTCAGGGAGCGTACGCTTTTGTCGACTTCGTTTTTGATACCGCTATTACCGACGATCTCGTTGACCTGCTGGATCACCTCGCCAATTGGAGGGGGTTTTAGTGCCATGCCCGTAGTGCCTCGACTGTGTATGCCTGCAGAGTGTAGAGGAATTCTGATTTTCAGCACAGAGCGGCTCGGTGCACAGCTATGGTGCGCTGCACCATTATGAAACAGTCCGTGGTGCTCACAAATAGCCGCTAACCGCGCTAAAAACGCAAAAAAATCGGCTATGTGTCTGTATCTATTGAAGAAATTTGTAGTTGGCACGTGCCCTGCAAATCTCCGGGTGCAGATTTCACAGAACGTGTCTGTCGGTTTTAACCAGGTATCACTTTGTATCTCGGGGCCGAAGACACGCTGTTTTAGGAGAGATGAAACATGCTGAACAAGAAATTGCTTCCCGCAGCGCTGGCAACCTCACTTTTGGCAGGAGCGACTGTAACTCAGGTGGCTCATGCCGATATGGAAATCAGCGGTAATGTCGCATTGACCAGCGACTACCGCTTCCGCGGTATTTCCCAGTCTGATGAAGACATCGCGATCCAGGGCGGATTCGACCTGGGTTGGGACACCGGTATCTACGTTGGCGCCTGGGGCTCCAGCGTTGACTTCAACGGCGTTGATGGTGAGGGTTTTGATGGCAGTCTGGAACTCGACTACTACGTAGGCTGGGCCAGCGACATTGGCGACAGCGGCTTCGCCATTGATGTGGGCTACCTCTACTACGACTATCCCGGAGACAGCAGCTCTGGTGAGGGCGATTATCAGGAGCTGTATGGCAGCTTGAGCTGGAACGACCTGGCTGTGGGCATGGCGTACTCGGATGACTACTACGGCGAGACCGACACCTTCTTCTACTACTACGCCGACTACAGCCTTGGCATCAACGACACCTTCACCATTGATTTTCATGTCGGCTACAACGACCTGGAAAAGAATGGCGGCTTCCTCGCTACCGATGAAGATTCCTATATTGATTACTCTGTGGGTGTAACCGCCTCGTGGCTGGCTGTCGACTGGACGCTCGCCTACGTGGGCACCGACCTCGATGAAGAGGACGTGTTTGATACAGAGTGGGGTGATGACTCAATCATATTCACCATCTCCAAGAGCATGTAAGCAGGCTCGCACAGAACACAACGGCGCCCCGCGGGGCGCCAATCCAATACCAGGAGAGTTTCATGAAGTTAATTACGGCTATTGTAAAGCCATTCAAGCTGGATGATGTGCGTGAAGCACTGTCCGAGATTGGTGTGCAGGGCATTACCGTCACTGAGGTAAAAGGCTTTGGTCGCCAGAAGGGTCACACCGAATTGTATCGCGGCGCTGAGTATGTCGTTGATTTTTTACCCAAAGTCAAAATCGAAGTTGCTGTTGCAGACAGTGTGGTCGAACAGACCATAGAGGCCATAACCAAGGCAGCCAACACAGGCAAGATCGGCGACGGCAAGGTGTTTGTATCCCCGTTGGAGCAGGTTATCCGGATTCGTACCGGTGAAACTGGCGAGGAAGCCATCTAGGCCCCTGACACAATCAAAAGAGAGTATTTCCCATGGAAAACGAAATTTTTCAATTACAGTACGCGCTAGACACATTTTATTTCCTGGTGTGCGGCGCGCTGGTTATGTGGATGGCCGCCGGCTTCTCCATGTTGGAAGCGGGCCTGGTCCGTACCAAGAACACCACTGAGATCCTGACCAAAAACGTCGCGCTGTATGCTATTGCCAGCATCATGTACATGGTTTGCGGCTACGCCATCATGTATGGCGGCGACATCATGCTATCCACCATCACTGGTGACGGCGTGACTGGCGCAGAGGAACCTGCCACGTATGCACCATCGGCGGACTTCTTCTTCCAGGTTGTGTTTGTAGCGACGGCAATGTCCATCGTTTCGGGTGCGGTTGCCGAGCGTATGAAGTTGTGGTCTTTCCTGATATTCGCGGTTGTCATGACCGGCGTCATCTACCCGCTGGAAGGTAGCTGGACCTGGGGCGGCAACGCTGTGTTTGGCATGTACACCCTTGGCGACCTTGGCTTCTCCGACTTTGCCGGCTCCGGTATTGTGCACATGGCTGGTGCATCTGCTGCTCTGGCGGGAGTGCTCCTTCTCGGTGCTCGTAAGGGTAAGTATGGTGCCGATGGCTCAATACACCCGATCCCCGGCGCGAACCTGCCACTGGCGACACTGGGTACCTTCATCCTCTGGATGGGTTGGTTCGGCTTTAATGGTGGTTCCGTACTGGCAACAGCCAGTGTTGAATCGGCCAACAGCGTGGCCATCGTATTTATGAACACCAACGCGGCTGCCGCTGGCGGCCTGGTAGCGGCGCTGCTGACTGCACGCATTTTGTTTGGTAAGGCTGATCTCACCATGGCGCTTAACGGTGCGCTGGCTGGCCTGGTGGCAATTACTGCCGAGCCTTCCACACCCACTGCGTTGCAGGCAACCCTGTTCGGTGCGGTAGGCGGTGTGCTGGTTGTGTTCTCCATTATCGGTCTGGACAAGTTGAAGATTGATGATCCAGTTGGTGCTATCTCAGTGCACGGCACAGTGGGTCTTCTGGGATTGCTGCTGGTACCGGTGACCAATGGTGAGAACTCATCGTTTAGTGGCCAGTTGATCGGTGCAGCGACCATCTTCGTCTGGGTGTTTGGAGCGAGCCTAGTGACCTTCGGAATCATCAAAGCCATCATGGGCATCCGCGTCAGCGAAGAAGATGAGTACGAGGGCGTGGATCTTGCCGAATGCGGTATGGAAGCCTACCCGGAGTTCGTTTCAGCTAAATAGTCTTGCGGGCGCATTTTGTGATGCGTATTTGGGGGCCTTCGGGCCCCCTTTTTTTTGCCTTGCCATTCTCTGTACGCATTCCATAATGAGTACTGATCCAACTATCGGGATTTAAGGCATGAAACTGGTTACCGCAATTATAAAGCCGTTCAAAATGGATGATGTGCGCTCGGCGCTGTCAGAGATCGGTGTGCAAGGCATTACTGTCACCGAAGTGAAGGGCTTTGGCCGGCAGAAGGGGCACACTGAGCTTTACCGGGGTGCGGAGTATGTTGTCGATTTTCTGCCAAAGCTCAAGCTTGAGATCGCGGTTGCAGACGGCCAGATTGAAGCGACCATCGAGGCTATTGTAGAAGCTGCGAACACCGGTAAAATAGGCGACGGAAAGATTTTTGTCTCCGATCTGGAGCAGGTAATTCGTATCCGGACCGGCGAGACTGGCGAAGAGGCAGTCTAGCCCCAAATTCAATACAACTACTGACTAGGGAATACTCACAATGTTGAACAAGACCATTCTCGGTGCCGCCGTTATCGCATTATCACTGGGCCTGACAGCCTGTGGCGGCAGCAGCACCACTGTAAAGCAGACCGAAACTCAGGGTCAGCAGCTTATGGATCTGAAAGAAGCCTACGATAAGGGCGTTATTTCGGAGAAGGAGTACGAGTCCACCAAGAAGAAAATCCTCAAGGGCGGCTGATAGCGTTCTGGCGCCGGCAGGCTTTGCCGGCGCTTGTTTTACGTGTTGCCCAGATCTGCAATCGCAGCGGGCAGCTGCTTTAAATTATCGATTTCCCTGTCGGCTCTTGCACCGCCGGGCCAGTCTTCACCTTGTGAATTCATCCATACAGTTAACATGCCGACGGCTTTCGCACCCTGCACGTCGTGGTCCGCATTGTCTCCGACATGGATGATCGCTTCCGGCGACACCTGCGCTTTGGCTATCGCGGCGTGAAACATATCAGGTGCCGGCTTGCTGGCGCCTATCTCCTCTGCCAGAAACGCGAAATCAAAATATTCGCCGGCATCTGTTTTGTAGATGTCCGCATTGCCGTTGGTAAGTGCGCCCAGGGTGTAATCCCTGGCCAGTGCCTCGAGAACTTCAAGGGCTTCTTCGTAAAGTTGTACGGCATGTCTGGCTTTTAAGAAAACCTCGAAGGCCTGTTCGGCGCCTTCGCGCGACTCGGCATCACCATACCCGGCCTGGCGCTGCAGCTCATATAGCATTTGGGTGCGCATCTGGCTGATATGGTGGGCAAGCTGGGGGTTGCGCTGCCAAACCCCTTTCTTGAATTCCCACAGTTGATCATGATCGAACTGTTCTATGCTGCCCGGTCGATGTTCCAGCAGCCATTCACGCTGGGCATCCTCCGCCCTGATCAGGGCCGGTTCCACGTCCCACAGCGTATTGTCCAGGTCAAAGGTGATTACTTCGATGGCCATGGTTGTACTCAGTCGCGTTTGCGCCGTTTGGCCCGTGGATGGGCCGCATCATAAACCTTGGCCAGATGTTGAAAGTCCAGGTGGGTGTAAATCTGCGTGGTGGCGATATTGGCGTGACCCAATAACTCCTGTACCGCTCGCAAGTCGCCGCTTGATTCCAGCATGTGGCTGGCGAAAGAGTGCCGCAGCATATGCGGGTGTACATCCTGGCGCATGCCGGATTTACGGCCCTGTAATTTTAATCGGGCCTGGATATTGCGGGGGCTGATGCGTTTGCCGCGGGTGCTGGTAAATATCGCCAGCGCACTGTCCTCGTCGGCAGCCAGGTGCGGCCTGACTTCCAGCCACCGTTCTATTGCCTCCAACGCTGCTGCGCCTACTGGCACGGTGCGTGTTTTCTTGCCCTTGCCGGTAATGGTTATCAGGCGGTCGCTCTGGTCTATGTCGTTGAGATTGATAGCGGCCAGTTCGGCCAGGCGCAGTCCCGACGAGTAAAACAATTCCGCGATAGCGCGGTCTCTTCTGGCCAGCGGTGTGTCGTCCTCAAATTTGAGGTATTGGTCAACCTGATCGGCGTCCAGGGTGCGGGGCAATTTGCGGGGTTTACGAGGCGCCTGCACACTGGCAGCGGGATTGCGCGGATAGCCGGCTTCCCTGCCCAGGTAATTGAACAGTGAGCGCGCGGCAGACAGGCTGCGCTGGATGCTGCTGCCAGCAAGACCACGACGGTGCATCTGGCTGACCCACTGGCGTATGTCGGCTTCCTGTATTTTGTCGGCGCTGTCGATGTCGCGGCTATCGCAATAGGTTTTCAGCGATAGCAGGTCGCGCTCGTAGTTGCTCAGTGTGTGCCCGGAAAGTTGCCTGACATCACGCAGGTAGTTGAGAAACTGCGCGCTCGAGTCGGCCAGCGGGGGAGAGGCCACAGGTCCTAGCCGGTACTGTTACGTGGCAGGTAGGGCAATAACCGAATGATCACATCGGCGATATGGTTGAGGAACAGGGTGCCCATGTTTGAGCTGTAGCGAGATGCATCGGAACTTCCTACCGCAATCACGCCCAGGTCCTCGGTGCTGTGCAGTGGCATCACCGCAGCAGAGCCAACGTCTCCTGCTCCGGGGAACAGGTAGCCCAGTTCTTCCTTGCGCAGCGGCCCACACATGGCCTTTTTTCCTTTCAGTAGTGGCCCGATTTCAATCCTGGCGCTGTCGGCACTCTCTACGCGGCAGTCACCCTCGGAGCCGGGCTCGCCAAACAGAATCATGGTGGCGTGCTCTACCTCAAACTCGCCAGACATGGACTCGTGGAAGGCGGCATGCAGTTCGGCAACGGTGTTAGCTTCCAGCAGCCGCAATACCAGGTTGCGGGTCTGTTCGTAAAGTTTGTCATTGTCGCGGGCATTGGCTGTGAGGGTATTTAGGCGGTGGCGCATATCGATATTGCGCTCGCGCAGCACGCTGACCTGCTTCTCTACCAGTGAAACGGCGGAGCCGGAGGCGTGGGAGACATGCAGAAAATCAAGCATATCGGGATTGCGCTGGAGAAAGTCGCTGTTCTCCTTCAGATACTCCCTGACCTGCTCATCGTCGAGTTCAAGGTCTGGGGTGACGGCTTGCTCGTTGGTCCCTGGCATCTGTTGGTATCCCCTATGGTCGTTGAGCCGCCCACAGAGGCGACGTCAGATTCTTATACTGCCCTCGAATACTACTGCCGTGGGACCCGTCATCATGACCGGTTGCCCGTCCCCGGCCCAGGCTATGGTTAGCTTACCGCCCGGCAGCTCAACTGTCACGGTATCCTGCAGCCAGCCACGGTTTATTCCATAAACCACCGCCGCGCAGGCGCCGGTGCCGCAGGCCAGTGTTTCGCCCACACCGCGTTCGAAGACGCGCAGCCTGATGGTGTCGCGAGACACAATTTGCATGAAGCCGGCATTGGCGCGCTGCGGAAAATCCGGGTGTGCCTCAATGGCGGGACCCAGGCCTTCAACATCGGCGCTGTCTACGTCCTCGACGGCCAGCACCGAATGGGGGTTGCCCATGGAAACCGCGCCAATCTCCAGCGTCTGTTCGCCCACCTGCAGGGGATAGTGCGTGGCCATTGCGGGTGCCGCGAAGGGAATCTGTTGTGGTTCGAGGACTGGCTTGCCCATATCCACTTCCACTTCATTGTTGTCGCGAACGCGCAGCTCAATGACGCCGCCTGCAACCTCTACGCTAATCACCTGCTTGTTGGTGAGCCGCTTGTCGCGCACGAAACGGGCAAAACAGCGCGCGCCATTGCCACATTGCTCGACTTCTTCGCCGTCGGCATTGTAGATGCGGTAGCGGAAGTCCACGTCTGGTCTGGAGGGTGCTTCGACAACAAGTACCTGGTCGCAACCAACGCCAAAATGCCTGTCAGCCAGGCGCCGAATATCCCGCCGGCGCAGTTTGCAGCGTTGGCTGATCAGGTCGATAACAACAAAGTCGTTACCGGCGCCGTGCATTTTGGTGAATTTAAGTTGCATGTCTTTCCTGTGCTCTGCCTTGGTTACTCTGGCAAACGCTTTTCATGGCGCAGCATATCAGCGAGCGTTTCGCGCTCGCGCACCAGGTGCAGGCTATCGCCGTCGACCATCACCTCGGCGGCTCTACCCCGGGTATTGTAGTTGGAACTCATCACAAAGCCGTAGGCACCGGCGCCAAAAACTGCCAGCAGATCACCGGGGCTGAGTGACAGCTCACGGTCCTTGCCCAGGAAGTCGGCGGTTTCGCACACAGGTCCGACAATATCCCAGCGGGCAGAGAGGCCGTCGTTGCTGTCCACGGCTGGTCGTATATCCACCCAGGCCTGGTAGAGGGCAGGGCGGATAAAGTCGTTCATGGCAGCATCGACCAGGGCAAAGTGGTGATCATCGGTTGTCTTCAGGTTATTTACCCGGGTCAACAATATACCGGCGTTAGCGGCAATGGAGCGGCCCGGCTCGAACACCAATTCCAGTTCGCGGTCGCCCAGCTCGGCGCGTATTGCCGCGATGTACTCGCCAATGCTTGGCGGCTCCTCGTCGCGGTAGCGAACACCCAGCCCGCCGCCAAGATCGAGGTGGCGAATGGTGATGCCCTCGGATTCGAGTTGGTCAACAATGGCGAGTAGCCGATGCAGTGCGTCAATAAAGGGGCTGATCTGGGTCAGTTGCGAGCCGATGTGACAATCCAGGCCCATAATCTCGATGTGCGGCAGTTCGCTGGCGCGGCGATAGACGGCCAGCGCCTGGTCTACAGCCACACCAAACTTGTTCTCGCGCAGACCGGTAGAAATGTAGGGGTGAGTTTGGGCATCCACATCTGGATTCACGCGCACCGATATGGGTGCCATAACACCCATCTCGCCGGCGATGGTATTCAGTTGCTCCAACTCTGCAGGCGACTCAAGGTTGAAACAGCGTATACCCAGTTCCAGCGCCCGGCGCATCTCGTCGGGCTGCTTGCTGACGCCGGAGAACACGGTGCGGCCTGGCTCGCCGCCGGCAGCGACAACGCGTTCAAGCTCGCCTATAGAGACAATGTCAAAGCCAGCGCCCAGACGCGCCAGGGCATCCAGCACCGCCAGATTGGAATTGGCTTTCACCGCGAAGCACACTAGGTGGGGGCAGCCATTCAGCGCCTGCAGGTATTCCTGCAGTGCCGATTCCAGCGCGGCACGGGAGTAAACGTAGGCCGGTGTACCCACCTGCTCGGCGATGGCGTTTACCGATACGCCTTCGGCAAAGAGCTGCCCGTCCTGGTAGTCAAAATATTCCATGGTTGATTCTCGGGCCTATTCCGGGGCGGCCGGGTCGTCGGTGGGCGCGGGTTGCTGTCCCTGGTTCTCCGCCTGCTGCGGGTCGCTGCCCGGTAGGTAGAGCGGGCCAGTCTGGCCGCAGCCCGCTAACAGCAGCGTGAGTAGTGCCAGTGCAGTGATAAGCTGTTGCATGACGATCGTCCCTGCGCAAAACGGGCGATTATACAGCCCGCTAGTAACCTGCGCGAGCAGCCCTTATCATGCTTTTTTCACGGTTTTTGGATATATCCATACAATGACAGAGTCCGAATTTAACGACCTGATCGATGAGACTTTCGAGGAATTGGAAACAGCACTCGATGAAGTTGAAGAGGATATCGATTACGAACTGGGGGGCGGTGTTCTCACGGTGCAGTTCACCAATGGCACGACCTTGGTGTTCAGCCGCCAGCCGCCCACTCGCCAGCTATGGTTTGCGGCGCCTGCCGGCGGCTTTCACTACGAGTACGACGCTGCCGCCGGCGATTGGCGCAATACCCGTGATAGCTCTTTATTTCGGCCCTTCGTTGTTGAGCAGATGGCCATACAGGGCGATATCAGCTTTAGCTGGGGCTAAGTGATGTATCGAACGCTTTGCCTTGCTTGTATTGCGTTGATGCTGGGCTCGCTGGCGACCCGGGCTGGCGAAGACCCCTTGTATGCCAAAAATCTCAGCCCAGTGGTGGGACTGCTGGGGCTACCGTCACAAAGGACTGCAGATACCGTGGCGAGCGGGACCAACACTTTTGCCCTGCACAGTGGTATTGCCAGCCACTATGTTGCTGATGGCGAGGGCGTGGAAGATTTGAACCTGGATGGGGAGACCTTGCGGTTGGCGCTGGAGTGGCGCTATGGCCTGGCCGACGACTGGGAACTTATGCTGGAAGTACCGTGGCTGGACCACAGCGGCGGCCAGCTCGATAGCCTGATCGATAACTGGCATGACTTCTGGGGAATGTCTGACGGCGGCCGCTCACAGGTGCCCCGCGACATACTGGAATACCGTTACGGTAGCCCGGAAGCCGGTTTTCTATTGGAGGACGACGCTTCCGGGCTGGGTGATATCAGCCTGAGCCTCAGCCATGTCTTCTATCGTGACGACAATGCAGCGGCTTCCTTGGCCCTGGGTTACAAGTTTGCGACCGGTGATGAGGATGACTTCCTGGGCAGCGGCAGTGCAGACTGGTTTGCAGCAGCGCGGTTTTCTGGCGACCACCTTGCCGACCTGCCGTTAACCTGGCACGGGCAGATTGGCTATCTGCGTGCCGGCGACGCCGACATACTGGCTGATCGCCAAGAGCAGAATCTCTGGTTCCTGGGCCTCGGTATCGACTGGCAGGTAGCGCAGCGCTGGTCATTACTGGCGCAAGTGGATGCAAATGGGGCGCCTGCCGATAGCGCGATTGCGGCGCTGGGCGATGATGCTATCTGGTTGAGCGTAGGTGCTCGCTGGCGTTTTGCCCAGCGCTGGTCGCTGGATGTCAGTGTGATTGAGGATGTGCGCGTCGAAACCGCGCCCGATGTGACCTTCCAGGCCAGCCTGCGCTACCGACCCGGTCGCTAAGCCACTGTTTACGAAAGCTCTTCCAGGATAAGTCTCGCCTGAATCTGGTCTGCTGTAGCAAAGCCTTCGGTAAAACGTTCCAGAGTCTTCTCCAGATGTTCGCCGGCATCCGCTGCGCGGCCTGTATCCCGGCTGAGCCTGCCCAGACTGCTTGCGCTTCGCAACTCCAGGGAGAGAGCAGATTGCTCGGCGGCAACTGCCAGAGCGGTCCTAAAGCAGTGTTCGGCCTGCTCAGCGTCTCCCTTCGCGCGCAGAAATTCGCCCTTGAGCCGCCATGATTCCGCCTCGAATACCCGCTCCCCACCCTGGGCAATCTGTATTGCCTGCTCTATTGCCTCCATGCCTTCTGGGGCCGCATTTGCCACCAGGCAAGCCTCGGCCAGCGTGTTCTGCATCAAGCTTAAAAAGATACCATGCCCGGATTCTCGGGCCTCGCTAATGTCTCTTTCCATGCCGGCCATAGCAGCCCTTGCTTCTCCGCTACTGAGTAAAATCCAGTTGCGGGCTGCCATTGGTCGGGAGAAGTTGTATTCAATCCCATACTCCTCCAAACAAGCATCGAGTGCAGCTGCCCGTGGTCGTGCGGCCTCCAGTTCTTCCTGCAAATGCTCCACATTCAGGGCTGCGTCGAGCGCGTTCACCTGTGCCAGCGGAGAGCCTATTGCTTCTGCTCGAGACCGGCAGAGCTGGGCCCGGCGTCGGGCTTCATCTGGAAAACCCAATAGCCAGATAGAAATAGTGGAATAGCCTAGCGAAGCCAGCGTTGGGTCTAAATTAAACAAGCTTGTCGGCTCCCTGAGGCCCTCCTCGGCAAGCATAGCGATACAGCGCGTGAAGTGCTCCTCTGCGTTATGTAGTTTGCCCAAGACAAGGTCACGAACACCTGACCACATCGGTTCCAGTGACAATAAAACGGCATTTTCTACGTTTTTGGACGTCTCCCGAAAAATAGACACGCTCTGTTCAGCGTCGTTCATATTTCCGGCCAGCACCTGAGAGCCGATTTGTAAAGATAGCAGGAGTGTTTTGCTAGCTTCATCCTTGAGTTCATTGCACAGTACCAGTGCTCTTTGCAGATTTTCCCTCTTCTTCTCGGGCGTGTTGTCCTTCCAGCTATAAGCCATGCCCCGTAACATACTTAATCGAAGATCCAGTTCGAGCTGCAGTGCTTTAGTGTCTGCTGGCAGCGAGGCGACCTGTACCAGGGCTCGCTCGAGATACAGTGCAGACTCACTGGCTGGGCCGAGGCGCAGGGCCCGCTGGGCCGCCAGTAGCAAGTACGTGGTTGCGCGAGCAGGATCGTGTCCTACTTCGAAGTGCAGTGCCAGCTCCCCGGCAACCTCACCCTCCTGACCTCGGTACGCCTTGCTTAGAGCGTCTCCCGCACACAGGTGTAGCCGCTGGAGTCTGGCCGGTGATAGGCTATCGTAGAGTATTCGCCTGAAAATATTGTGGACAAATTCGTAGCCCTGGCTCACGCTTTTGTCGGGCCACTCAACCGCTTCTTTAGTCAGTAGCAGCTGGCTGGCCTTGGTTAATCTGTCGCAGGCTAGCTCCACCGCGTTTGTATCACCTGCCGATATGTTGGCGACTGCGCGGGCGGAGAACGTGACGCCCACAACGCTTGCCGTTTCCAGCAGTGACAGTTCCTCATCTGTTAGCCGGCTTAGTTGCTCTTCGACAATGTCTTTAAGACTGACAGGGCTTTGCTCGCGAATCGACTCCAGGGACTGGGCTGCCCTCCAGTGATTTCGATCACAGACCAGTAACTGCTTGGCCACCAGGTAGTTGGCGAGAGTCACCACGAATAAGGGGTTGCCATCTGTGGTCTCGAAGATGACTTCGGTCAGTTCTGGCAGTTGTGCAAGGCCCTCAAAACGATCTTCGAGATAGTCCCTCACCCCTTTCATGGTCAGTAGCTCAAGGGGTAATTCAGTGGCTCTGTGATGTTGGACCATGGTTTGCTTCAGCTCACGTATGGGGGCGTTGAGCAGGGCTGCGTCTACAGGCCGATAACTTGCAACGACAAGGATTTGTGCCGACTCCTGTCGGCGTGCAAGAGCCTCCAACAGGCCGATTGTCGAGTGGTCACTCCAGTGCAAATCCTCCAACCAGAGGATCAATGGCGATTCGGCGGCTATCGACTCGCACAAAACGCAAAACTCGCGCAACATTCGGGTTGGTGTGGCTGCTGCTATTTGAGGATCGAAGCTTGGCCCGTCGGGCGGCTGCAGCCAGGGAATTTGTTGCAGCCAGGAGGGTGCATAACGGCCAAGCTGCTGCCGTACTTGCTCTCCCTTCGGACCGCGAGCCAGGCGATCCAGTGCTTCCAGAATCGGCAGATAGGCCTCACCTTCACCATGCTGGTCGATGCATTGTCCCTGACCTACCAGGGGTACTTTGCTCACTTCCCCATGGGGAAGTGAATCCAAAAACGCTTCAACAAGACTGGTTTTACCTATTCCGGGCTCGCCGGTCACGAAACACAGTTGACGGCGCCCTTCCTCGGCATGCTTAAGCAATTCTCGTAGTTGGACCAGCTCCCCATCGCGTCCAAACAGCTTGCTTCTGCCGTGGCCTGCTGCAGTCGATTGGGTTGCTGATTGCGTCTGGGAGCTGCCGTCGTGCTCCGTGCCTGCAATAAATCGAAAACCGCGGCGATGTACAGTTTCGATGTAACGCGGTGACTTCGCATCGTCGCCCAGTGCCTTGCGCAACTCCCGCACCGCCTGATTCAGGCTGGCCTCGGTCACGACACGGTTTCCCCAGACGGCCTTTAATAGATCCGCTTTGGGCAACAATACGCCTGGTCTTGAAACCATGTACTTGAGCAAATCCCAACTCTTGGGGCGTAAGTCCACGGTTCGACCGTTCGCTGTAAGGCGCTGGGTTGTGGTGTCCAGTCTCAGCCCACCAGATTCAATAATATTACTACCCTGAGTATCGTCCAAAATCAGGCTGCTTATTGTTGTGATTATGTTCAAGATTTTAGCACCTGTTTCAAACTTTCACAGAATATTCAGAACTCCTTCAAGACACCAACGCGCGAAATCGCAACTATGCGTTGGTAGTGGCTACTCCTGCAGGCGGAGTCGCTGTTCCCGATCCGGCGCTGATAAGGCGAGAGAAACAATGGTCAACGACGAAAAAAGAGAGTTAGAGCCGAAAACTGAAGAACACCTGCCCAGCCGGCAAACATTCCTGCTGCGCTTCAGTGATGCTACGCGACCCGAGGCTGGTATTTATCATGGCCGGGTGGAGCATCTCGGTACAGGAAAAATGGTGCGTTTCACCACCTTTCCAGAAATCATGGAATTCGCCGGGAAGCTTATTGAAGAGGAAGCCGAAGGGATCAAAAAAACCAGCTGATTGGGCGCGCAAATATGGAAAGCGCCCAACTCAGGCTGTAGATATTTATTAAAGGAGTAATAGAGTTGATCAAATACAAAAAAAGTATGCCAGTAGCATTATTGCTGCTTACCTATTCCCTGGCGTTCACCGGCGGTCCAGTACTAGCTGCAGCGGCCGGGGGCAGCACATTGCCGCAGGCGGAGTCGCCTGATAAACACTTCGATCCGCAGGGGAAGCCACCCTCAGAGCATACGCTCAAAATCATTCGCAAAGCACGCAAGAGTTTTCCTTTCGACGACACACGTGATTATGACGAAGCCAGCAAGGGATTTATCGCTCCCCTGACTGACATGGTTATCCCGGCCGATGCCGGGGGCACGGCCTGGGATGTCGCGCGTTATGAGTGGCTCAACGAGGGTCGCGATTTCGACAGCGTACACCCTTCATTGCAACGCCAGTCGGAGCTGAACCAGAAAACCGGTCTGTTCGAGATCAATCCAGGTATCTACCAGGTTCGCGGCCTCGACCTTGCCAATCTGACCTTCGTACGGGGCGAGGAGGGCTGGATCGCCTTTGACCCCTTGACCTCCATGGAGCCTGCGCGGGCTGCACTTGAGCTGCTCAACGAAAAAGTCGAGCGTCTGCCCGTAACGGCAGTGATCATCTCGCATTCACACGGCGACCACTTTGGCGGTATAAGGGGCATAGTCGATCCCGAACGCCTGGCGGCGGGTGGAACCGAGATCATCGTACCCCGTGACTTCGAGCAACACACGATTTCCGAGAACGTCTATGCCGGCAATGCGATGAACCGTCGCCTGTTCTACCAGTATGGCGTACTGCTGCCGGCCAGTCCTTATGGGCATGCCGGCCAAGGACTCGCGCAAAATGTCTCGGCTGGCCGCATGGGCCTTCTGCCTGCGACGAGAGTCGTTGAAGACGACATCGAGGAGTTCGATGTCGACGGTGTTCGCATGATCTTCCAGAATACGCCGCGCACCGAGGCACCTTCGGAAATGAACACCTACCTGCCTGACATGAAAGCGCTGTGGATGGCGGAGAACGTGAGCAACGTAATTCACAACATTTACACCCTGCGAGGTGCTCAGGTGCGTGATGCACTGGCCTGGTCGAAATATATCAGCCGGGCGTACCACCTGTTTGGTCAGGAGGCAGAGGTCATGTTCGCTTCGCATAGCTGGCCACGCTGGGGTAGCGAGCGTATTCAGGAGGTACTGCGTGGACAGCGCGATCAGTATGCACATCTGAACAACCAGGTGCTTCACCTGGCGAATCAGGGGATTACTATCAACCAGATCCACAATGTTTACGAACAACCCGACAACCTTAAGCAGGAATGGTTTACACGTGGTTATCATGGCTCGATGGAGCACAATAGCCGGGGTGTCTGGATGCGCTATCTCGGCTTCTGGGATGCCAATCCGACCACGCTGATCCCACTGTCGCCGGAGGATTCCGCGCCATTGTATGTCGATATGATGGGCGGCTCGAAGAAAATTATAAAGCGCGGCGAGAAACTTTTTGACGACGGCATGTATCGTCATGCGCAGGAAATCCTGACCAAGCTGGTCTGGGCAGAGCCTGACAACAAGCCTGCGCGAGGATTACTGGCAGACGTGTGGGAGCAGATTGGTTATCAGCAGGAGAACCCGGGCCTTCGCAACAGCTTTCTGGCCGGTGCCTTCGAGCTGCGTAACGGCATACCGACAGGCAATTCGGCCAATTCCCTTGGTCCTGACATGATCCAGGCAATGTCTACCGAGCTGTTCCTTAACTTCCTTGGCATTCGCATGGACAGCCGCAAGGCAGAGGGTCTGGAATTCAGCATCAACCTGATCACGCCGGACAATGGGGAGAAGTTTGCCATCGACTTGTCCAATGCAACGCTGACCAACGTCGAGGGCTTTCTCAATGAAGACCCGGATCTGACTATCACGATTAATCGTACCGACCTGGAGAACATCATGATTGGCGAGAAATCCTTTGCAGCATCGATTGAAGAAGGCATCGCCAAAACCGAAGGTGATGTCAGTCTTCTTAAAAAGCTGGGGGCGACCATGGTGAACTTTGAACTCGGTTTTGAGATTGTGCCAGGTACTGGTTCAGGACCTGCCGAAGATCTGGGGCTGAATCCTTATGAGGTTAACGACGAATCAATTCAGGTCCGCGGCGAATAATGGCAAGACTGCAGCGTCATGCGGGAATTACCGCGGAGCATCTTTTATAAACGGGCGTACGGATTCAGTCTTTCAGGCCGCGACTTTACGCTCGAGCTGGTTTTTAAAGTTGTATTAGACACGGAGAGATAGATATGGAAATGTTCAGAATTAGAAATCCCAAAAAAAGACGGCACATGCCGACTGCAGCAATCCTATTGCTGTCATCGTTTCTCGTCGCCTCCGTACCTGCGGCGCTGGCGGAAGAAGAGGCTGAGACGCAGCAGGAGCGCTCTTTTGATAACCTGGTGGCCGTCGAGGGTGCTGCGGTTAATATGGCCTACATCGATCCGGATGCGGATTTCAGCGTGTTCAAGCGTGTTGCTATTCTCGATCCCCTGGTTGCCTTTCGCAGTAACTGGCAGCGAGACCAGAATCGTGGCCGGTCACGCAATATCAGTAACAGGGACATGGAAAGAATCAAGGAAGATGTTGGCACACAATTCGAGCGGGTGTTCGCCGAGCGACTGGAAGCCGCAGGCTATGAAGTCGTAGATGTGGCGGGTGATGACGTGTTGGTCTTACGGCCCGCGATCATCGATCTTGATATCACTGCCCCCGATACGCGTACGCCCGGTCGATCCCGCACTTTCACCGCGTCAACGGGTGCGGCTACTCTGTATATGCAGCTGTTTGATTCAGTTAGCGGTGACATCATTGGCCGTGCGGCCGACAGGAGGGCGGTTCGCAGTGGTGCCGGTAGCATCAGCTGGAGCAGTAGTGTAACCAACACCGCCGAAGCTCGGCGGATGTTTGGCCGTTGGGCCGATACGCTGATCACGTTCCTGGATAGTCACTACAAGTGAAGCTGCCCACAGACTGCTAATCATTCTGAAAAGCAGTTAAAGTGGTCGCTACAATAAGTTAGCGGCCACCTCATGACCCTTTCCCTTCTGGAATCTCTGCTGATGCCTCTATCCCTGTGTCTGTTGATGCTGGGTATGGGAGCGACACTAACGCCAGATCACTTTCGGGTGATAGCCAGACGGCCACTGCCTGTATTGATTGGACTGGCCAGTCAGTATGGATGGATGCCGCTTATTGCGGTGGCGCTGGCACTAGGGCTGCAACTTACACCGGCAACCGCTGTGGGCCTGATTATCCTGGGGTGTTCCGCCGGAGGAGCACTGTCTAATTTTTTCTGTTATCTCGGTCGTGGTGACCTGGCCCTGAGCATTTCGATGACGGTGGTTTCCACGTTGACCGGTTTAGTGATGATTCCCCTGATGTTGTTTGTCTACGCCACGCCGTTCCTTGATGCGTCTTCTGACCCCGAGCTCAATATACCTTTGGGTAAAGTTTTCGTTACTTTGCTTGTAGTTCTGATTCCTGTGGGGCTGGGTCTATTGTTGCGCCATCACAGCCTCTACTGGGCTAGACGTGCAGAAATCGCGGGTACGGTTGTTGGTTTACTGCTTGTCTTCGTTATTGTAGGCAGCAACGTCCTTCGGGAGTTTGACGCCATACTGATGATGGATTTATCAGTTTATCTGGCCAGCGTGTTAATGGGCCCGATTGGTTTTTTTCTGGGATATTTGGGCGCTCGACTGATGAAGCTTAACAGTGCTCAAAAAAAAGCCGTATCTCTGGAGACCGGCTTGCAAAACATTCCTTTGGCGCTGGCGATTATCCTTATTAGCTTCCCCGGCGAGATTCAGCATGAAGTGCTGGTGGTACCGGTTTTTTATGGTATCGCTATTACGCCGCTAGCACTGTTGGGTTCCTGGTTATTCAGGAGCCTTGAGCCAACAGTGCATGAGGGCGCTTCCTGAGACTAGCTAGCTGAGTACGTTACTGCGGCAGACTCAGGGGCGTGCGTAGCCTGGTTTCCAAAATGGTGCCAGCGGGGATGTTGATACTTTGCCCGCTGGTGAGGAGTGATGCGCCGAGGCCTACCGCCGCACCGGTCCTCGCACCCGACCTGTTGCCGCCGATCAGTCCGCCGATCACCGCTGCCCTTGCGGTTCGTCCGGCAGTCCGTGCCGCTTCATTGCCGGTCTGGGCCTGCATGCCATCCGTGGCAATTTCAAACAGTTGATCATTGACCATGATATCGGTGAACTCGATAGACATGTCAGATGACCCTACTGCGCGACCGGCCTGGCTCGCCTGGGTAATACGCCCATGTACGTATGCGCGCCGCGGTATTACGCGGATGCCGTCGATGGTAACGGCACTCTCCAGCTGGCCGCGAAACCGATGCCCTGCCTGATGTCTTCTGGAGTCGATACTGTCGGTGGTTCGAATGACCAGGCGCGTACCTGCTGGTACAGTGACGGTGGTAGGAGCGGCGGCAACCGGTTCCTGAGCAGCGGCTTCTGCGGTGGCGACTCCCGAGCTGAGGAAAATACCTACCACTTGATCATCCGGGAATGCCTCTATATTACTGCCCGTATTGAACATGATGATGCCGTTGCTGCTGCCGACGAACTCACCCTCAAGTAGGGTGCCATCAGCGAGTTCCAGTGTGTCTGCAATCACTGTGCCGAAGCTGAGTGTGGATATCGTTAGCAATGTAGTGAGTAGTTTTTTCATGCTGGCCTCCCCGGGCGCGTGTGTATTTTTTAGCTAATTTAATCGATGAAATTGACTTTACCGGTTCCCATGTCGTAGAGGGCACCCACGATTTTTACCTCGCCCTTCTTTTCAAGGTCTGCAACGATAGGGCTGCGCTCTCGTATGTCCTCGATGCTCAACTGAACATTCCGCTCGGTAACCATATGGACGAATTCATCATTAGCGCTGGTTCTTTCGCCCTTGTAACTGGACAGAGTGTCGATGGCAGGTTGGATGTTCTCCAACATGGCGGTGATGTTCCCCAGTTCCGCGCCATCGATAGCTGCCTTGATCGCGCCGCAGTCGGAATGGCCCATGACCAGGATAATTTTTGCGCCTGAAATCAGAGTGGCAAACTCCATGCTCCCCAGGATGTCTGTATTTTCGAAATTGCCGGCCACTCTAGCGACGAAAATGTCCCCGATACCGCGATCAAAAACATCTTCAACCGGAATTCTCGAATCCAGGCAGGAGAGAACGACAGCCTTGGGGAATTGACCCTCGGCGGCAGAGCGGACCAGTGCGGAGTGATCTCGGCTGGTTACCGTTCCTGACACAAATCGTGTGTTGCCCTGCTTGAGGGTCGTCAGGACCTGCTCCGGCGTGAGGGCCGCCTGCTCCTCCGCGGAGAGAACGCGTTCTACTCGGGCGGTATCACTTGTCGCCTGAGCAGCGCTGGAAATAAGGATCACTGTGAAAAGGGTAACTAGAGCTCGCATGTCGTCTCCGTCGCATTGTGCAGTTGCTTGGTGGCTGGAAAGGTAATCGTCGCTCAATCACCCGGCCCAATCATGAAGAAACCCTGAAGCTTCTCTGAAACTGTTGTGTTTGAGGGGAAAGACTCGCCCTAAATGAATAGTATGGGTGCTGGACTTCAGCTTTGAGCTGAGGCGTTTAGCGATAACCCGAAGAGGAAAGTCTATGAAAAACGTACTGATAAGCTTGGCGATGACGGTGCTGCTTGCCGCCTGCGCCTCGGGCCCGAGGGTCAACGTTGCCAGCAACACCAATCCATCAACTGACTTTGCCAGCTTTGAGACCTATGATTTTATGCAGCCGCTGGGTACCGATCGGGCCGGTGGTGTGCGCACCCCCCTGAGCGAAATGCTGAGCACTGCGCTGAGTGCAGAGATGGAAAAGAGAGGCTTTCGTCGCGCCAGTGAGCCGGACATTCTGATTAATGTTTTCGTGAATACGGAGCAGCGGTTGGATGTGCGCCAGGTGCCCACGTCCTCTTCCTTCCACGGTTATCGCCGCGGCCGTTATTCAACCTGGGGTAGCTATCGCACCGAGGTGCGCGAGTACAATCAGGGCACCCTGGCGGTCGACCTTGTAGATGCCGGCCAGAATATCCTGGCCTGGGAAGGCGTAGCCATGCAACGCCTGGGGCGTAACACGGAGATTAACCAGGAAGCGGTCGATCAGGTTGTTGCAGCTGTCATGGCGGAATTTGAGCACTCTGCCAAGTAGGAATGGGGGATAGCTTGTTATGGGGCGTGGCATGGCACCTGGAGGCCAGCTGGATGCGCAGTGCCGCCGGTGCCAGAACCAATCTTCTGGCAGCAAGCGCAACATATGCGGTTATCGTGTGCGTCTGACCTGGGTATTTGAAACGTGTAAGTCACGCGTTTTTGGGGCTTGATCTTATGCTGTGTTCGATGAAACGTCTTGTTGTCGCATTGGCACTTGTCACAGTGCTGGCCGGCTGCGGCGCGGATGGCCTGCAACCCTGGCACCGCGTCAGCCTGGATAGCGAGTATGGGCAGAGGAGTGCGATAGCGGTGACATCGCTCGAGGATTATTTCGCCCTCGAAGACGCACTATTTGCTGAACTTGACCAGAAGATCTACGAGGCGGATGACGCCACGCTGGATGCATCATTTTCGCGCTACAGGAGTGGCAGCCCGGCAGATCCAAGGGGCCTCCAGCCAGACTGGAACCGGACTGTGCTGCTGGAGCCTGAAGGGAAAATTCACGGTAGTGTGCTTTTGTTACATGGCATGTCCGACTCACCCTACAGTCTTCGAGCGTTGGGCCTGCGACTGCAGAGTGAAGGCTACCGATGTCTTTTACTGCGACTCCCCGGACACGGCACCATACCAGCCGGAATGCTGGACCTGAACTGGCGAGAGATGGCCGCAGTGGTGGCGCTGGGCATGCAGCATTTGGTAGACGCATCAATGGGGGGCAGCGTACACATTATTGGTTATTCAACCGGCGCGGCACTCGCTTTGGACTACGCCTTGAAAAATCCGGCTGGCGTTGGTTCACCTGCGAGCCTCGTGCTCATCTCTCCCGCCATTGCCATCAGTCCCGCCGCAGGTTTTGCCACCATCAAACGCTGGGCCTCAATGTTACCCGGCCTATCCGGTCTTGCCTGGTTGCAGGTAGAGCCCGAATTCGACCCCTATAAATACAATTCCTTCGCCACCAATGCAGCAGAGCAGGTTCACCGACTTACTCGTGCTGTAAGCCGAGTTATCAGCGACGCAGATGCTGCGGTGCTCCCGCCCACTGTTGTTTTCAAGTCCACTGTCGATGCGACTGTGTCGACTGAAGCCGTCGTCGACGGGCTGCTGCTCAAAGTGCGACCCGGTGAGCATGAACTGGTGTTGTTTGATATAAACCGCCATGCAGCTACTGCCGCCCTGTTGCAAGATGACCCGGCGCCACTGACGCGACGGCTGTCTCAAAAAGAAGAGATGCCTTTCACCCTAACGCTCATAACCAATACCAGTGATGACAGCCAACGCGTGCTCGCAAGCTCGCGCAAGTCTGGGTCTCGTGGGGATAATGAGACTAAGAAGCTCGCGGAGCGTTGGCCGGAAGGCGTATTTTCGCTTTCACACGTGGCCCTGCCATTCTCACCCTATGATCCGCTCTACGGCTTCAAAAGGCCTGCCGATGCCAGTCGCATATTCCTCGGCAGCCAGGCTATTCAGGGAGAAAGAGGAATTCTCAGAATTTCCCAGCAGTACCTGCTGCGCTTGCGTTCCAACCCATTCTTCCCCTACCTGGAGGAACGTACGCTGGACTGGTTGGATTTCAGGACCGGCACTTCCAGCGAGATTGGACATTCATCTTTGAAAGACGCGCCTGATGTGGAGCGATAGCGCCTATAATTTTCCCTCACGGTGGCTCCCAATTGGCGATAAAAGATGTATTTGAATTTAAACGATAGATCTAAATCAGGTGGACTCTTTATCATGGCCATTGCCCGCTTTCGCGCTCTGTTGAGCCTGGTTATTGTTCTGCTGCTGGTGCTACTGACCGGGTGTGCCAGCTTTGGTCGCGGCGTGACTGAGGCGCTGGTCAATACTCAGTCGGCGGAGACTGAAGATACACGCAATTGCAGGGTTCATGGTGAGGCATTCAGCGGTATCGGCCCTTTGCTTGAAGCCCAGGCGGCGGATCCGGTGTCGGCAGGTAATCCGGACCGAGCGACCACGAAGTTGGTTTATGTGCACGGTATCGGGGATCATCAGCCGGGGCATGGGGGCACGTTTATCGAATCAGTCACCGCATCCCTTGGTCTGCAGGTTCGCGCGGATCTGGTCAAACGAATTGTGCTCGCCCCGCCGGACGAGCCGGCAAGGCCATTTGGTGAGGTTAATATCATCCGGCTCACTGATTCACAGCGGCGCCGTGAACTGATCTTCTTCGAGCTAACCTGGAGCCACATTACGATGGACGAGAAGGATTCCATCGCGTTCGATAATGCGGTGATATACAGCTCCCAGCGCACGGCACTAAACAACCGCGCTCGCCAGTTCGCCAACAGCGTGCTCCCCGATCCACTGGCGTTCATTGGCAACCGTGGGGCCGACATCCGAGGTGCGGTTGGTCAGGCCCTTTGCTGGGCGCTGAGTACACGCTGGGAGGACCTTCCGGCGCTTACCACAGACCAGCGGTGTGAAAACTCACAGAACTATGGTGAGCGGGTGCTGGCCGACGAACTAGTTATTGCCACTCACAGCCTGGGTAGCCGGGCGGCCGTGGACGCACTGCAAAGCGTGGGTAGCAGCCTGGACAGTCAATCAGGCAACCCGGACAAGGAAGAGCAATTTGCGGTTGATCTCAGGCAGAAGCAGGTAAGTTTGTACATGCTTTCCAACCAACTGCCTTTGCTGGAGGCGGGCCAGCCGCGGCAGGCGGTCACCGGCAGTGGGAATGAGTTTTGTGGTCCAGAGGCGCCGCAGACCAGTGGTCGATTTCTCAAGCAACTGGATATGGTGGCTTTCACCGATCCGAACGACCTCCTTAGCTATCCGGTTCCACCGGCCTGGGCGCGCAAGTATCTCGACTCCCGGATGTGTGCCAATGTGCGCAACGTCACGATCAATATCGCACATGTGCGCCGACTGCCGGTGATTGGTGAGTTCGCCGACCCGGTGACTGCGCATAGGGGTTACGACGGAGATCAACGCGTGGCCGAGCTGATGGCCAACGGCATTGGCAATGAGGGTGCCAGTGCACTGGTGCGTGAGCGCTGCCAGTGGCAAGAAGTGGACCCTGCCTTGAACTGAAGTTTTTGTATCAGCCACTACCGGCCAACGATTTCGCGGTACAGCCAAAATGCTTTACTTAAAACCGGCACTATTGAGAGAGAAGCCCATGAAAGATCCAGCATGCATGCTGTTAGTCCGCTCGTCGTTTCCAACGGCCGTTTCACGCTAGCATGGCAAAGCCCGGGCATCGCATGAGATACATAGCGCTGGCGGCCTTATTGGTTGTGCTAGCTGGTGCGTGGTCCTACCGGGCGTATTTCTCGTCTACCAATGCTGCTCTTCGTCATGCCGAGGCTTTTTTGTTTCGGCGGATGTCAGTGGCACAGTTGGCGGAGCAGGGTGAGTATCGTTTTTTCTATGCGACTAACCGAACCCCGGGTACGGATGATAATGAATTGGCGCAGCGTTTTACGTCCGAGCGCGATGATTCGCTGAGCTTTGGATCGTTCGATGCAGCTATCCGGCCCAGCTTGGGTATCGGCATGCTGGTCAATCCCACCGAATGGCTGCAGAACGAGGAGATTCGCCTTGATAACGTCAACAGTCTGGCGCGAGTAGACTTTGTCGGGCAACTGCGAGAACAAGTGGCGAGCTCGCCACACCGCGCTCTGCTGTTGGTACTGCACGGCTTCCGCGAAGGTCATGAGTCGGCCCTGCGCAAAACTGCTTTCCTGGCTCACGTGTTGGATATCAATGCACCGTTAGTGCTCTTCGATTGGCCCGGCGACCAGGGTTCCGGACTGAGGCCGTACCGCCGCGCTCGTGACGTTGCAAGTGCCTCGGGTGCAGAGCTGGCCAAAACCATGCAACTGCTACTGCAGGAAGTACAGCCAGAAAATTTCTGGATTCTGGCCAATAGTATGGGCGCGCAAGTGGTGGTGGACGCCTTCAGCCTCTTGTATCAGGCTAAGGATTTCGAAGCGCCAGCAGAGGGTATTGAACACGTGGTGCTAACCGCGCCGGATATCAATCACCAGCAATTCAACCAACAGTTCAAGCGTGAATTGAGCGCGCTGGCCGAGCGTTTGACGGTTTATGTCTCGTCAAACGACCGAGCCTTGCTCGTAAGTCGCCTGGTTAATGGCGGCCGCAGGCGTGGCGAAAGCACACTGAGCCCCGACCAATTGGATGAGGCGGCCAGGGTCTTTGAGTTGACCGAGTCCGCTAGCGACCTGATCACTCTGGTGGATGTCACGCCGGTCAATCGCACCCGTAACTTCCACAACTTCAGCCTGGAGACGCCGGAATTTTTTGATGACCTGTATCTGCGATTGACCAACCCTGAAATGCCCAATAGCAGACCCATTTACCGGGTAGAGACTATTGATGGTTCAGCCTACTCGGTGCTGACCAGGGGGCGCTGAGGAGAACCGGCATTCCCGCATAGGGTGAGTCACCGTGTCAGCGCACTAAACCCTTAAGCTGCCACCGTTTCTTCTTCATAAATTTTCGCTTCACAGACCTAGTTGGTGTACCAGATAGGCGAGGTATATGCCCTGTCCTGAACTGTCGCTGGTACGTTTTCTGGACGGTCTATGTCAAAGAACGCGGCATCATAAGTGGTCCAACGTGGTGTAGGAATCTCAAGAACACGCACGTAGTAGAAACTATTCTGTTGCGGGTCGAAGTCAGGGTCTGCCCAATATGCAGCGAGCATTGGTGCGCCAATACCATTGGTATAGGTGGCGTTGTTGATATCGACAGTACTGCCAACAGCTTCACGGACTCGCCCGTCCTTGCCCGCAGTGCGATCACCTGACACGGCAATGTCGTAGATGCGTTCGTGAGTCTCACCTGTCTTGTCTATCCAGCCTTTGATGATCTGCACGCGATCGAGATTGGCGCCGTCCGGGTCACGCAGGGCGCGCACCATAAAGCGGGGCGCGCTGCCCTTGGGTGCTTTCGATAATTCACCGCCCATGGGCACGCCGCGGCTGTACCCCTGTGAAACGAAATCGTGCTGTGACATATCTGTGGCTTCGAAGTCCCATCCGGCAAACATCCTGACCCGAATCCGGGTACCAGTGGTGGAGTAGACCTCCTTGTTGGCCAGTGCATCGAAGATGGCTTCCCGCGTGTTCTCCCTTGCCCAGACACCGGTTAGCCCGGCAGCAGATTCCTGCGACGTCATAATCTGTAAAGAGGGGTCATCACTGGGAATAACCGGTGTATTGTGGCGATCGGGGCCCGGCTCGGTAGATTTGTATTTTCCGAAGTAGTTTTCTTCGCGGGAGGTTGCCAGACCTGTGTGTGTATCCGTGGTACCTGTAAAACCAAACTGATAGGGGTTGACGCCGAGCTTCGCACCCAGTTCCAGTCCCACCTTGAGTGCAGAGCGACCGTACTCGTACTTCAGCATCCAGTCCTCTTTGGCCACATTGCCCGCGATGTTGGATAAGTCCCAGGTTTCAAAGTTTGAAAACTCGTCCTCGGGAGACAGCAGAGGGTGGGATTCCTCGTCACCCTTCATCTGCGTGACTTCATGCAGGGGCTCCCAGCGAATCCTGCGTTCGGCGTAATCCTTGGTTATTGGCTTACCCAGGGAATCCTTGTCGCTGAACATCCTGCCATTGCTGAGATTGCCATTGTGCGGGCTGGCTATAGCCCGGCCACCGGTGTTTTTCTCGTAGTCGGCCAGGAATTGCCAGAGGTCTTCCGGATTCTGACTGTCGAAGATTGAGAAGGGTACAATCTGGCGTGTTTTGTCAGCGCCATCTGCGAGCAAAACCACACGGTGCAAGTTGTCTCCCAGCGGCGTGGCGGTCCACTCGAAGCCGGTCATGGCGGAAAATGCCCCCGGCTCATTGTATGTGTCGGCCTTGGCAACAAAATCCTGCCAGATACCACGTGCTGCCTTGTTGGACCCTTGCGGGTTCTCCCCGGTGACACCATATTGAATAATATTTGCGAAGGCTTTCTGCCTGCCTTCCAGCCCAGACTGGAACCAGTCGTAGATCTGGCGGCCCCAGGGGTCGGCCAGCAGTTCCGGGTCGGCGCGGCGAATCAGCAGTGGTAAGCCGAGAAATTCCGCGTGATCCGTGATGAACAGGAAATCCAGTGGGCGAACCAGCTGCACCGGTTGACCCGTATTGGAGATTACTTTCTCCCCGCGAGCAAACCGATATGCCGCGTCTACATCCAGCTTCGTGCCGATGAGGCCCGCATCGAAAGATACGTCTGTGTGAAAATGCATATCACCGAATAGCACCTGGTCTGGATAGTCGCGGCCGACAAAGGGCGAATAAACTCTTTGATCCTTGGTCGCCTCGATGTCTCCTGGAAGTTCAATATCCCCCGGGCTGACACTAACTTCCTGAGGCGATGATAATACCCCGGGTGCCGTTAACGTTAAGGTGGCGGCCATGAGGCTGACCAGAAGAAATGGTTGTCTGGGCATAGTGGATCTCCAGTATTCAATGCTTCGTTTCAGGGTTTCAGTATCTATTGGTTGGGTGTCCTAGTCATGAACAAACTATGAAATTTAGCTAAAAGTGTCAGTGTCTGGGCAACCTTTTGGCTCACACCAAAATGCCAATGAGGCAGTGACCAGCTTAGCAAACCCGTGGCTCCTCGCACTTGCCACGCAGTAACTGCCCCGGCAAGGCGCCGGTAGGCTCATTATCCTCGAAAATAACCTCACCCGCTTTAATAGTTGCGCAGATGCCATCGGCATGCTGCAGGAAGCGTTTGCCGCCACCGGGCAGGTCGTATTCCACGTGAGGGGTATGCAATGCCAGTGCGTCGAAATCGAGAATATTGATGTCGGCTTTGTAACCCTCTGCCAGTAATCCTCGGTCTAACAGGGAGTAAAGCTCTGCGGGTTGTCGGCACAGCATATGGATGGCATCGGCCAGGTCGATATCACCGCTGTCCTTCACCCACTTGGTCAGCAGGTAAATATTTGCGCTGGTGTCGCAGATGGAACCCACGTGTGCTCCGCCATCGCCCAGTGCAGACACCGTGTGTTCGTGCTTCAGCAAGGTGGGTATGTTTTCGGTAAAGTTCACCGCGGGGATATACACCAGATTATTGCCCTCGTTACCCAGGAAGTAGTCATACAGCCATTCCTCGGGCTCTCGCCCTTCACGCTCGGCGCATGCCGCCACTGAATTGCTGCGCTCCGGCAGATAGTTGATGGGGTCCTCCAGCGGGTACATATTGCGAAAGCGTTGATTGAAGATTTCTACGAACACGTGCGGATTGACGTTCTCCTCAGCGAGGATCTTCGCCTTGGTGATAGGGTCTGCAAGTTTCTCCTTGCGCTCCTCCCAGGGCAGCTCGCTCAGCGCGGCAAAGCTAGGGCGGCGATAAAAACTGTGCATCGAGCCCGGGAATCCCATCAGTATTCCTATGGGTCGGGATAACACCTGGCCTCGTATATCCAGCCCTTGTGTTTGTGCATTCTCCAATCGCTGCAGTTGTTGCCGCCATTGACCCGGTTGTCCGGCCGCGCTCTCACCATCCAGTGCGCCGCCTACATCGACTAGCGTAAAGGTGCCCTTGGCCCCGGTTTTTTTGCTGGTTTCTGTGAGAATACTGAACTCATCATCGGCATCATCCCAGTCTGAAATGAACTGGAAGACGCTGCCTTTCTCTCCCGACAGCGATTCGCCGATTTGCTTCAGCTCTTTGGTGGCGGCCTTGTAGGTTGGGATAAAGTCGCCGGTGGCGCTGCGATGCACCAGTGTTCTGGAGGTCGAAAACCCGACTGCCCCAGCTTCTATACCTTCCTTAACCAAAGCCTGCATTTTCTTCACGTCATCCTCTGTGGCAGTTTCCCTGTTCAGTGCGCGCTCGCCCATCACGTAGACCCGCAGCGGTGCATGGGGAAACAAAACGGCCACATCGATATCTTTTTGCCGCTCATCCAGCGCGTCCAGGTATTGGGGGAAGCTTTCCCAGTTCCATGGCAGGCCGGCATCCATGATGGAGCCGGGAATCTCCTCCACGCCTTCCATTAACTTGATCAGCACGTCGTGATCCTGTTCGCGGCAGGGCGCGAAGCCAACACCACAGTTGCCCATGACCACGGTGGTTGTGCCTAGGTTGGATGACGGTTTCATGTGTACGTCCCAGGTTGCCTGGCCATCGTAATGGGTGTGAACGTCGACGAATCCGGGCGTCACAATCTTGCCCCGGGCATCGAATACTCGCTCTGCTGTGTCATCGATATTTTCGGCTATGCGGGCTATTACCCCATCCTTAACTGCCAGGTCACAAAGCAATGGCCCATTGCCGGCGCCATCGTATAGCTGACCGTTTTTGATAATCAGGTCGTAGTCCATTAGTTTTGTTCCTGCTCACAGGGATTAGTGATGAAAGCTTAGCTCATAGTAGCAATGTGTGGGTATTGGCAATTTTTCCCGCGGCACTGTTGAATGCGTACGTCGGTTGATCTGGTTGCTTGCGCTTGTGCGTAAGCAATGGATACCTAAACAAATACTGAACAGGAATGACGCAATGCAGCTCTCCAACGAAATGGTGGTACTGAAGCAAGCCCCGGCCGGAATCCCGGCGCCGGATGATTTTGCCCTGGTCAGCGAGCCCGTTGGCCAGCCCGCTGATGGTGAGATCGTGATCGAGGTGGAGCACCTTGGAATCGACGCGTTTATCACCACCACCCTCAATCATGACGGTCATCACGGCCGTAGCCAGATCAATACACCGGTGATGGCGCTGGGTACGGGGACAGTTATCGAGAGTCGCAGCGATGCGTTTGCGCCCGGCGATCGGGTGTTCGGCGGCATGGGCGCGCAGCGTTATAAGGTCACTCCGGCTGACAGCTACCGCAAGTTGGAGGATACCAGGTTGCCGGCGCGCACTTATCTGGGTTTGCTGGGCCTGACTACAGGCCTTACCTCTTATGCGGGAATGATCGTGGTCGGTGATGTAAAAGAGGGCGACACCGTGGCGGTGTCTGCCGCTGCAGGCGCGGTTGGCAGCATTGCCTGTCAGCTCGCCAAGCTCAAGGGTGCCCGAGTGATCGGTATCGCCGGTGGTCCCGAGAAGTGTGCCTTTCTGGAAGAACTCAACTGCGATGCCACCATCGATTACAAAAGCAGTAACGTCGCTGAACAGATAAGCTTACTGGCGCCCGATGGTTTGGACCTGTTTTTCGACAACGTTGGCGGCACTATTCTCGATGCCGCTCTGGATAATCTCGCTATGGGTGCGCGCGTGGTGATTTGTGGCGCCATTTCCCAGTACGCCGATCTGGCGGAGGTGAAAGGTCCATCGCTTTACCTGCGCCTGGCCGAGCGCAATGCCAGCATGCGCGGCTTCACTGTGGACTACTATCAGGACCAGTTTCCTGAGATGGAGGCCAACCTGACCCAGTGGGCGAGCGAAGGCAAGGTGCGCATGCAAGAGCACATCGAATCAGGCCTCGAGCGCTTTCCCGCGGCGTTGGAAATGCTTTTTAAAGGCGGTCACCGCGGTAAATTGCTGTTGGCACCCTGACGGCGACGCCGTCGGGTCAGGGCGTAGCGCTGGGCCTAAGCAGCCTCCCTCGCAGGGAGCTCCTCCTCCGCGGGGCATCGCACGAAATCGCCCAGCTTTGGCACCGCCATTTCCCGCTTCCACTGTTGCCATGTGTAAGGCCACATGGCCGGATCACCGTCCGGGTCCAGGTACCAGCTCTGGCAGCCTCCCACCCACACTGTTTTGCTCATGCCCTGCCTAAGGTAGGCATTGAATCGGTCTTTCGCTTCATGGGTGGCTTCCACTGCATCCAGCTGACCCTCCCGCCAGGCTTGTATCAGCTGCATCACATAGCGCCCCTGTACCTCGCTCATTTCGATGACAGAATAGTTGCCGATGGGGGTATTGGGACCCAGCATCAGAAAGAAATTCGGAAACTCCGGCAGACAAACTGAGCGATAGGCCTGTACCTTGCTGCTCCAGGCATCGTTGATCGAGAGGCCGTTTTTACCCCGCAGATCCATGGGGCGCATAAAGTTAAACGGATGGAAGCCGGTTGACAGGACCAGCACGTCCAGCTCATGCAGTTGACCATCGCTGGTGCGGACACCGCCCGCCTCGATACACTCGATGCCGTTGGTTTCCAGTTGCACATTGTCCTGCTGGATGGCGGGGTAAAACAGCGAGCTGAAAATAAGTCGCTTACAACCCACCTTGTAATCGGGCGTTAGCTTGGCCCGCAATTCAGGGTCGCGCACCGTCATGCGCAGGTTGAGCTTCGCCGCCAGGCTCATTATCAGGTGCGGGAGCTTTTTGCCGATCACGGCCTTGGAAAATATCTCTTCGAAAAACTGGAAATGGCGCCGCCTCACCCGCTGCAGGAAGCGTTCATTGGTGCGAAATTCCTGTTTGGTATCCTCGCTGTACTCAGGATTAGGTTGCGGGACAATCCACTGCGGCGTGCGTTGGAATACGGAGAGTTTGCCCGCGACTTTTTGTAGTTCGGGTATAACCTGAGCGGCAGTGGAGCCGGTTCCTATGATACCAATACGCTTACCCTTGAGGTCCACCGAGTGATCCCATTGGGCGGTGTGAAACTTCTCGCCGGCGAAGCTATCCAGCCCCTGAATGTCCGGGAAGGCCGGGTGATGCAAAATACCGGTTGCAGAAATGACGAAGTCGGCTTCCAGCTTTGCCCCTTTACTTGTTTCGAGGTACCACTTGCCGCCGCGATAGTGACAGCTGGTCACCGACTCGTTAAAGCGAACCCGCTCGTTAATACTGTACTTGTCTGACACGCCCTCAAAATACTGTTGGATTTCTGAGCCAGGAGCGAAACGATGGCTCCACTCGGGGTTGGGTGCAAAAGAGTAAGTGTACATATGGGCCGGTACGTCACAGGCTACGCCGGGGTAGGTGTTTTCCCGCCAGGTGCCACCCACTTTGTCCTTTTTCTCGAGAATGGTGATATCGGTGATACCAGCCTCTTGCAGCTTGATGGTCATCAGCATGCCGGTCATGCCGGCACCGATAACAACGACACTGGGATTGCGTTTGGTTTTAGTCAGCATTGTCGGGGCTCCACATTCGGTTTATCAACGCTGTCAGACTACGGACTCCCGGCGCGGATTCGAATATGCGGCCCGGACATTAACTTATGAATATCGGCCAAATGTGCGCTAGACTCATGGCATGGAGTCGCGCTACGCCCACCACATCCGAGCCCTGCCACCGGCCATTCGAGGAATGGAAGAGCTGGGTTTTACCGAGGCCGAATGCCTGCAGGGCACTGGGTTAACCGCGGCTGACCTGCTGGATGAGGGCATGGAGTCCCGGTTTACGCTGGAGCAGGAGTTTGCCTTTCATCGCCGGTTGCTGCAGTTGAGTGGTGACCCCTTGCTGGGATTGCAGCTGGGCAAAACCTACACTCTGGAAACCTACGGGCTGTTCGGCTATGCCTTTCTCAGCGCCGCCACTTTGCGTCAGGCGATGCTGGTGGCGAGAAATTTTGGCCTGCTGTCCTTTTCCCTGTTTGAAATCCAGTTCGAAGTGCAGGGGAGTAAAGCGACCTTCGCCTTTGCGCCGTCGGTGCCACTACCCGATGACCTGTTGCAATATTATGCCGATCGCGATGCGGCTGCCGTCAGTCTTACCGGTGAGTTTGCCCTGGGCAGGCAGTTCCCGATTGACAAAGTCACTCTGGCCCACGGGCACAGCGGCCAGCGCGCACGCTACGAAGCTATTCTGGATTGCCCGGTAGAATTCAACGATAGCCGGACCACCGTCTGTTTTTCTGCGCAGATTCTCGAAACGCCAATGCCTATGCGCAACGCGCAAACCTCAAGCATCTGTCAGCAACAGTGCCAGATGCTGCAGGCGCGCCTGAGTAGGCAGGGTGGTGTTGCAGAAGAGGTGCGTGCAATGATTGTGTCTCGGCCGGGGTTCTTCCCCGACATCGACTTTGTGGCCGAAAAGCTGAACACCTCAACTCGCACCCTGCGGCGAAAACTCGAGCAGGAAAACAGTAGCTTTCAGCAATTGACCAACGAGGTTCGCTACCGGCTGGCCAGGGATTATCTGGCTAATAGCACACTGCCAGTAGAGGATATCTCGGAGTTGCTGGGCTACAGCACGCCAGGCAACTTCAGTGCCGCTTTCAAGCGCTGGCACGGCAGGTCACCGCGCCAGTTCCGAATGGGTGAATAGCGCGGAGACGCTTAGCGACAGTCGCGCAGCATCCAGTCGCGAACCAATTCTGTTAGTGCCAACCGGCTCCAGGAGAAGGAGTGGTCGCCGCTGATCACGTGATGCTCCAGTTTTAGGCCCGGTATTTTCGAATATTGCTCTGCGACTGGCAGCATTGCGGTAGCCGCCGGCGTCACCTGATCTTTGTCACCGACTACCAGCAAGACGGATTTTCCCGCCAGGCCAGGCCCGAAGGCGCGAGTATCGAGCTCGTCCAGTGATGCGGTGCGCAGCTCTTCCAGCATTGCACGAGAGCCGTAGTCTTTCAGCATGTACAGGCTGTCGGCGTAGTGCATTATGCGCAGGCTGTTGCTGTCTTCGGTGCCTATGCCCAGCTTGATGCTGCCCATATTGGCGGGAGACATAGCACCAATGCAGCTGAGGTTCTTGTCGCGACTCCCGGCCGCCAGTGCGGTGAATCCGCCCATGGAATGCCCCAGTAGTGAGAGCTTGCCGGTATCGACGCGAAGGCGCTGGCTGTTGTCAGCTTGGCGCAGATAGGCGAGGGCGGCGGCAACGTCCGCCGGTAGATTGGTCACCCGGTAGCTACCGTCCGCCCCCCATGATCCGCGGAAGTGGAAGAACAGCACGTTAAAGCCGTGCCGGCGAAGGTCCTGCGCGATATCCAGGTTCTTCTCATTGCCTGGAAAGCCGTGTAGCAGCAATACCGTTGGGTGAGGCCCCGGCCCATTTGCCAGATAAATCATACCTGGCAGGCGCTGTTCATCACTGAGGATTGTGAGTTCGATAACGGTGGGTGGAAAGTCGGGGTCGGGTACCGGGTCGGACAGTTCCGCATGGCTGGAAAGTGGCAGCAGGCTCAGTGCCAACAGCATAAGGGGAAGGTAAGAGTAAGGTTTCATAGCACGGGCTCCTTGGCGCTGCCTATTTTTGTTCGAGGTGCAGGCAGTTGTCTAGCGAAGTTGTTAACGCTTCTGAAACTTTAGGGTTCGCACGCTAGGATTGGATGGTGCATTCCTTAAAAAATGGAGTAGGGTGGTGGCCTACAGTGGCGTGGTTGATGTCTTTTTACAGAGAGTGCTCCTCGGCCAGAGCGCAATAGCAGGACAAGAAAAAAGGAAGCCTGAACCAATGAATACGATCAAGGCACTGACCTTCGACACGGGCGGCACGATTCTCGATTGGTATACGGGAATCAGCGAAAAGCTCACAGCGCTGGGAAAAAAGCGCAACATTGAGGCCGACTGGCCCTCCATCACCCATCAGTATCGAATTAATTCGCTGATAGCCATGACCGGGGGTGACGAGGAGTTCCGCCCGGAGTTCAACATTGATGATGTGCACCTGCAACAAATTGAAGAAGTTCTGGCGGCCAATAGCGTCTCCGCATTTACAACGGAGGACTTCGAAGAGGTGCGTCAGTTATGGCATGAGCTCGAGTGTTGGCCAGATGTCCCTTCCGGCCTGGCCAGGCTGCGCAGTAAGTTCATTGTTGCTTCACTGACTATCCTGTCTAATCGACTGATTGTGGACACCTGCAAACGCGCCGATATCGTGTGGGACACCGTGATTTCCTGCGAATCAATAGGCGTCTACAAACCCAGGCCGCAGGCGTATACACAAGCTGCCGATTGGCTTCAGTTAGATCCTTCCGAATGCCTGATGGTCGCTGCACATGGCCTGGATCTCACTGCCGCTGCCCGCACCGGGTATAAAACTGCGTTTGTGCGCCGACCCACTGAATGGGGGCCTCTGGGTGAGCCAGAGTTCATGAAGTCTGAGGAGAGCTTTGATTTTGTTGCTGACGATTTCCACGATCTTGCTGATCAATTGGACTGCGCGCGCTGACTAGACCCGACACCCTCGCTCTGTCGAGCGTGTCGGTTTTCGCCCTTGTCCAGTTTATCTGTCTTATCTGCCAGTGAAAGCTGGTGCGGCGATTCTGTAAGCCGTTAAAATGCTGCCATGAAAATTCTTTTGGTTGATGATCACGCGCTGTTCCGCGACGGTTTGGCCCTCCTTCTGCTAAAACTGGCGGAAGACGTTACTGTTATTGAGGCTGATAACTCTAATGCTGCCTTTGAGGCGTTATCGAGTCATTCGGATATCGACTTTATGCTGCTTGACCTGAATATGCCGGGCGTTGACGGTTTCTCCATACTTCAGACGACGATCAGTGAATATCCAACGGTGCCAGTTGCGATACTCTCTGCTTCCTCAAGACAAGAAGATGTCGACAAGGTGATGGCGACCTCCGCTGCTGGCTATATCAATAAAAATACGGCGAGCGATGTAATACTTGGTGCGGTGCAGCTGATGTTAGCTGGCGGACTGTACATGCCGCCTACATCGGCAGCCGCCAGTGAGCATGACACTATTCCGCCGGAGAGCGCTTTGACGGAGCGCCAGACCGAGGTGTTGGCGCTTCTTGTCGATGGCTATTCGAATAAGCAAATTGCGGGGTCGCTGGGTGTTGCAGAGGCTACGATTAAAATGCATGTTACCGCTATCTTCAAAGCCCTGAATGTAAAAAACCGTACGCAGGCCGCTTTGGCGGGTCAGGCGTTCTTATAGACTTATCCTGTCCTGTCGTTGGGAAGGCTGCGCAGAAAGGCCCTTAGCTTTGCTGGCGGAACCGGCTTATGCAGTACCTGGTGTCCACTCGCCTTCAATGTAATCAGCAGCCCTTGTTCTGTATCGCCTGTCACGATCAGCGCCGGAATGGTGTCGCCGCAGTGCTTATGGATCGAGTCGATGGCTTCAAGCCCGGTTTGGCCGTCCTGCAATCGGTAGTCACTGATAATCCCATGTGGTTGTCTTTGGATTGCGTCCAATTGCAGAATGACTTCTGCTGTGTTTCCGCCCGCGATGACATCGCAGCCCCATTGTCCCAACAGTTCCTGTAACCCCTCGCGAATACTTTCTTCATCGTCGATAACCAGTATCAGTGGTTGCGTGCTTATGCTTGGCGTATGACTTTCGGCGCTGTTTTCGTTTGCGATCGATATGTTTTCGAGCGCCCGGCTAACTGAGACTGAAAATTCCGAACCCCGACCAGGTTCCGATTTCAAATCAATCCTGTGGCCCAATTGCTCTGCGGCGCGCTTTACTATGGAGAGGCCCAGCCCCAAACCCTTCTGGCGGTCTCGCTCAGGGTTACCAAGCTGATAGAACTCGTCAAAAATAGCACGTTGATCTTCAATCGCTATGCCTATTCCGGTGTCACTAACGCAAATTTCTATGCAGTCCTCTCGCGGCGTGCAACTAACCTGGATGCCACCTTTTGGAGTGTATCGAAGTGCGTTAGCAACGTAGTTCCTCAGGATCTGTTCCAGCAATATCGGGTTGCTATGAACGGCAAAGGATTGAATTGGCCAGTCAATAGTGAGCTTATGCTGGGCAGCCTGGGTATCGAACTCAAATGCCATCTTGTCAATGATACCCGCCAGCAAGAAGTCGCTCTTCTGCGTGTCGATAGTACCCGCATCCAATTTGGATATATCTAGCAAGGCGTCGAAAAGACTCTGCAGAGAATCGGCCGATCGCGTGATCTGTCGGGTGATTCTTAAATCCTCGGGTGAACTGACGCGCTCCTCCAGAGCCGATGTAAAGAGCGTGAGTGCATACAATGGTTGGCGTAAGTCATGGCTGGCAGCGGCCAGAAAACTCGACTTGGCACGGTTCGCGCGCTCGGCTTCGGCCTTCTGCTCTTGCAGTTGCTCGATAAGCTCGAGATTTTCATACCGGAGTGACATAGCGTGGGTCAGGCTTTTATTGATCTTTAAATTAAAGATCGTCTGCGCGACCAGAAAAATGATTGTGACGCTGGCCAATGCGATATGGATGGTGTCGCCGATAAACAGCAGGCGCAAGATTATGGGCGCCAACATAAGCGGGACAAAAGCAAAATACGCGGGAAGATAAATACTCAGCGAGAAAGCGGATCCGGCCGACATGGCGAGCAGGCTGAGTATGATAAACAACTGATATTCAAGCTGGCCTGGCACATACATGATCAGCCCACCAATGCCCCAAATGATGCCGGCCGAAGCGCTGCCCAGTATCAGGAATGCCTGGTATTGCTTCAGCTTGTTTTCGTCAAAGCGGCGCTTGAACGCCAGGTAGACCATTACCCTCGCACATAGCATGAGCAACATTGCGGCCATCCAGCCAATCAGCAGGCTATGCGCAACTAACTCCCAGAATGTGTAAACAAGTGCACTGCTTACGACCAGGTTGATCATCACCAGTGATGCGACGGACTCATATAGAGTCTTCACTTGCTCGACAGATACTTTATTCAGCTTTTCTTGGGGAGGGTGTCTGTTGCTCGAGTCGGTCATGGTTTTCTTCTTTGTCTCGCGCGGCGTCAGGTCAGATGGAGTCGCCGAGCAGCGTAACCTGCCGCGGCGAATTACCGCTACAAATTTCTTTCTTCAAAGGGCTTTCTTCAAACGGTACAGACTAAAGTCTGTAGTGTGGGTAGACCAATGGCTAGTAGCAAAGTGTAGCTCTCGGTTATACGCTGCCGTGCAGGTGCTGCTAACCGACGAAGAACCAGACCTCATGTGAGGTGTCAGTCTCTTAAGCGTAGAGAGGTGCAGCGGTAATTTTTTGGGACAAGGACGTAAGACATGATAATTTCAATATGCCGGCCCACAGCGGCTTCTTTTGCATTGCTGGTAACAGCATTCTTTGCAATTCTGTTCGGCAATAGCACATTGGCTCAGAATAATGCTTGTGACGCTGATACGGTGACCTTCGAAGAAGCGGTGACTAACAGTTGTACGGTTGTAAAAAACTTGTCTATTGATGGAGAAGCGACCCCAGACTTGACAAGTCTGGTGGGTCTGGAGCATCTCACCAATGTTACGGGTGCACTCCAGTTATACAGGAACCGTGAGCTGAAAAATTTAGACGGTCTACAGAACCTCATCAGTGTTGGTGAATTATCCGTCGGTGACAGCCCTTTACTCTCTAGTATTGAGGGTCTGGATGCACTGACTAGCGCAGACCGAATTACGCTTTTCGACCTCCCCGACCTCTCCAGCCTCGCAGGTTTGGAGAGAGTCGCCGCTACCACTCTTTTTATTGGCAGAACTGCTATATCCAGCCTCAATGGCTTGAATGGTTCCAGCTTGGGTAATGTGTCCCTTAGAGATAATTCTGAACTGTTGAGTATAAGTAGCCTGGATGCTGCTAATTTGTCGATAGTAACTCTTTCGGGGAACAGTGCATTGTCGTCTATCTCGCCGCTGGAGGAGGCGACCTCTATTTCGGTTCTTAAGATTGAGCGGTCTGCTATAGAGAGTATTCAGCTTCCCGGGCTTGTCGAATTTGGCCAGTTAGTGATTACTGATAATCCAGTCTTGACAAAAATAGACATTCCTAATGCCCAGCAGAACACGGCTGCGTTCAACTTTTGCGGGGGAGACACGAATACATTCTCGTCTATTCGCGACAACCCCGAGCTCAACGTTATAAACCTGAAGCTGTTCCCCATAATTGATAGCGATCAATGCTATGCCAATTGGTTTTTTACTGGTGCAAAGTTGACCTCACTTACCCTTGGAGGTGTCTCTGATGAGACATCAGGACGTGGGTTTTTTTCCCTATTTGATACTTCTCTGGAGTCTTTCGTCTCTCCAGCTAACTTCCGTGTTGTGACCATTAAGGACAACTCGGCACTAAAAAGATTAAAGTTGGCTGAAAAGGGTGAAACTTTATTTAGGGTTAGCAACAATCCAAGCTTGGTAGAAATTGACGGAAGAGGTCTTGAGACGTCAGGTGGTTTTGGAATAGAGAGCAATGCGAAGCTGAAAAGCATTGATCTAAGGGACCTGCAAACCTTCCGTGATTGGAACCTTTCTTATCAACAGGGGTGTCCGGGTAGGCGGGTTCCAAGTTTGGGTGCACTAGGCATCAAGAATAATCCAATGCTTACAGACATAAGAAGCGGTTTGTCGGCAACGAGTTATGTTGAGCAGGCTTGCATCTACAACAATGCCGCGCTCACAAACTGTGGTGCTTTAGGACCATGGTTGGGCTGGTCCCCAGACTTAGATGGTCCGACTTTGAATACTGAAAAGCTTAACATCTTTGATAATGGGGCGGGTGCCAATTCGGCTGAAGAGTGTTACGACGCCTACGTCCCTCCCACTCCATCTGAGTTAGTAGGAGATTTAGTAGATGAGGTGACGGAGTTAAACCTTGCGCAAGGTATTTCTAACGCCTACGACGCTAAACTTGAGTCGGCACTTTCGGCGCTTGATGATGCGAACGAAAAAAATGACGGTGCGGCTGTTAACAAGTTGTACGCATTCATCGCGAGCGTAGAGGCTCAGCGTGGCGGCAAACTCACCGACGCGCAGGCGAACAAGCTTATTGCCGCTGCAATGGGTGTTATTGAGACTATCTAAGACTAGCTTTACTGCTAGTCGAATTTATAAAGAAGGCCGGTATTCCCGGCCTTCTTTCGTCATGAACTATACGGCGCCCGAGCTAGGCGCGCACATCGGGCTCGTTGAAGTTTATTCGGAGTTGGTATCAGCGGGACGCTCGTTAATGCACAGGTCGCCATTGCGGGGCTTTCCAGGTTGCCAGCCTATTTTTTGCTTTAGGCATCGTTGATGTTGCGCCCAGCCAAACAGGCCAATGCCTTCTCTGCCGACGCGGCTACCCGCGCCGGGGCGGTGCCACCCAGGTGATCGCGGGCAGCGACCGAGCCTTCGAGGGTCAGCACTTCGTAAACATCTTCGGTAATCTCACTGCAGAAGCCCTGCAGGGTTGGCAGGTCCATGTCGGCGAGGTCCAGGCCGGTGTTAACGCCGTGGGCGACGGCCGAGCCGACTACTTCGTGAGCATCCCGAAAGGGTAGCCCCAGACCCACAAGATAGTCGGCCAGGTCGGTTGCGGTTGAAAAGCCGCGCCTGGCTGCCTCGCGCATCGCATCAGCACGGGGCTCAATGGCTGGCACCATGTCGGCAAAGGCGCGCAGCGAATCCAGTACAGTGTCGACAGTGTCGAACAGGGGTTCCTTGTCTTCCTGGTTGTCCTTGTTGTACGCCAGCGGTTGGCTTTTCATCAGGGTAAGCAGGGCGACAAGGTGACCGTTAACCCGTCCCACCTTGCCGCGCACCAGCTCCGGCACATCCGGGTTCTTCTTCTGCGGCATGATGGATGAGCCAGTGCAGAACCGATCGGGCAGATCGATAAAGCCAAACTGAGCCGAGGTCCACAGCACCAGTTCCTCGGAGACGCGAGACAGGTGCGTCATCAGCAACGCGGCGAAGCTGCAGAACTCGATAGCAAAGTCCCGATCTGATACCGAGTCCAGGGAATTTTCGGTGGGAGCATCAAACCCCAGGGCCGCTGCGGTGAACTGACGGTCAATTGGATAGGTGGTTCCGGCCAGTGCTGCTGCGCCCAGCGGGCTCTGGTTCATCCTTGCGCGACAGTCCATCAAACGCCCGTAGTCTCGCTCGAGCATTTCGTTCCAGGCCAGCAGGTGGTGCCCGAAGGTGACCGGTTGAGCGGTTTGCAAGTGCGTGAATCCAGGCATGATGGTGTCGGTGTGCCGGGCGGCCAGCTCGATTGTGCCGTGCTGCAGGCGGGTCAACTCCTCCGCGATGCGATCAATAGCAGCCCGCAGGTACAGGCGAATGTCTGTGGCCACCTGGTCATTGCGCGAGCGCCCCGTGTGCAATTTTTTGCCGGTGACGCCAATCAGTTCGGTTAAGCGCGCTTCGATATTCATGTGCACGTCTTCCAGCTCGATGGACCACTGGAAGCTACCGTTGGTGATTTCCTCGGCGACCTGGGCGAGGCCTACCTGAATCTGCTCCAGCTCGCTGGTGTCCAGTACGCCGGCTTCATGCAGCATCGCCGCATGGGCAAGTGAGCCCTGGATATCCTGGGCCGCCATGCGTTGGTCGAATTCCACCGAGGCGGTGAAACGCTGCACAAAACTGTCGGTGGCCTCGGTAAAACGGCCGCCCCACAATTTACTGGTATCGGGCTGCTTGCTCATGTTCAAAAAATTCCTGTCACCGCCTGGCGGCATCAAATCGTTTGGGGCTTGTTCGGCTCAGTCAAGGATGCAAGTATACCAGCTAAGTCAGGGGGAGCGTCTGTATGCAGGGAGTGCCAGGGCCGGCAGCCGGGCAGGGAGAACAGCAGTCGGGGGAGTTCTTTATCCCCGACCTGTGCAGTCCTCGCTCTGTGTTCGTGATGATCCTGCTGGCCGAGCTCATGGTGCTGGTTTATACCCTGGCGGTCAGCGCGCTGCCCAGTTTCAACTGGGACTTGCTGGCCAGCAGCTCGCTTTTTGTACAATGGGTGGTGCTGCTCAGCGCCGCCATTCTGTGCCAGTTGCGCCAGCCCTTCACGCGCTTGTCACTGCAGGCCGCCACTGCCGGTAGTTTGCTGGTGGTATTGCTGGTCACCGGCCTCAGTAGCTGGTTCGCGCAAACCTTTTACCTGTCGCTGCCGCGCAGTAGCGAGGGTGGCTGGTGGTTGTTACGCAACCTGCTGGTGGCGGTGGTGCTCAGCGGTATCGTGCTGCGCTATTTCTATCTGCAGCAGCAGGTAAAACTGCGTGAACGCGGTGAATTGCAGGCCAGGCTGGATTCACTGCGGGCCAAAATTCGGCCGCACTTTCTGTTCAATACCATGAACAGCATTGCCAGTTTGATTGATTCCAGGCCCGCCGAGGCGGAACAGGCAGTGGAGGATCTGGCTGAACTCTTTCGTGCCAGCCTGCAGGACAACCACGGTAATACCACGGTCGCCGACGAACTCCACCTCTGTCGGCTTTATCTGGGCATAGAACAACTGCGCCTGGGGGATAGGCTGGCCCTGGACTGGTCGGTAGATGATGCGTTGGATGATGTGCCTATGCCGGGCCTGTTATTGCAGCCATTGGTCGAAAACGCCGTTTATCACGGCGTGGCCCAGATACCCGACGGGGGGACCATTCGGATTGTCGTGAGGCGGGAGGGTGAGCAGTTGCAGGTAACCATCGAGAACCCGGTTCCCGCGACGGGGGGGCATACCTCGGGTAACCACATGGCCCTGGTCAATATTGAACAGCGTTTGCAGGGCCTGTTTGGCGATGCCGCCAGTCTGGCGACGTCGCGGGACGAGAGTGGCTTTCGTGTGGTGCTGCAATATCCACTGGAACAAGCCTCATGAAGGTCCTGATCGTCGATGACGAGCCGCTTGCCAGGGATCGCCTGGGTCGCCTGCTCGCAGCTGTACAGCCAGATGCCGAGTGTTTCTTTGCCGGTAATGGCGAGGAGGCATTGGAGCAGGTGGCCTTCACCGAGCCCGACCTGTTGTTGCTGGATATCAGGATGCCGGGCATGGATGGTATAGAGGTAGCGACACGACTGGAGGCGTTGGCTAATCCGCCGGCGGTGATTTTTTGCACGGCTTATGATGAGTATGCGCTGGAGGCACTGCAGCACCACGCCGTGGCCTATTTGTTAAAGCCGGTCCGGGAGGCGGAGTTAGCCCGAGCGCTATCCGGTGCTACGCGGGTTAACCGGGTACAGCTGGCGGCACTGCAGGGCGACACTGGTGCCCGGCGGCAGGTCAGTAGCCAGACGCACAAAGGCCTGGAGACAATGCCTGTTGATTCAATTCGCTGTTTTCTCGCGGGGCAGAAATATGTCACCGCCTATGGTGAAGGCACTGAGCTGTTACTCCCCGACACGCTCAAGGATCTGGAGCAGGAGTTTGCCCAGTCATTTGTGCGCACCCATCGTAATGCCCTGGTAGCGCTAGAGCACATAGAGCGGCTGGCCCGTGACGACAAGGGCTGGTGGGTTGAACTCAAGGGTGTGGCGCAGAAGCCCACGGTCAGTCGTCGTCACCTCGCCGAGGTCAAGGAGCGGCTGCTGCAGCGCTAGGACTTATCGCAGCTGGCCGGGCCTGCTGCTATTATGGGCGCCCGGTTTCCAGAGAGCTCAACATGGCAGCAAAACTCACCATTGCAACGCGCGAAAGCCCGTTGGCCCTGTGGCAGGCAGAGTATGTGCGTGACGCACTGCAGAGCCAGCATGCGGACCTGCAGGTGGAATTGCTGGGCATGACGTCCCGGGGCGATCAATTGCTGGATGTTCCGCTGGCGAAAGTGGGCGGTAAAGGCCTGTTCGTGAAAGAGCTTGAGACGGCGCTACTGGACGGTAGTGCCGACATCGCCGTGCATTCCATGAAAGATGTGCCCATGGAGTTTCCCCAGGGTCTGGCGCTGGGCGTAATCTGCGAGCGCGAGGACCCCACGGATGCTTTCGTCAGCAATCGCTACGACAGTATGGCGGCTTTACCCGCGGGTAGTGTAGTGGGCACCTCCAGCCTGCGCAGGGAGTGCCAGCTGCGCGCACGACGGCCGGATCTGCAAGTCAACTTCCTGCGCGGCAATGTGAATACCCGGCTGCGCAAGCTGGACGACGGAGAATACGACGCCATCATTCTGGCCAGCGCCGGTTTGCTGCGTCTGGAGTTCGGCTCGCGTATACGCGAGCGCCTGCCCGTTGCGGTGTCGCTGCCGGCTGGCGGCCAGGGTGCCGTGGGTATCGAGTTACGTCAGGATGATGCGGTGACTGCAGGGTTGCTGTCAGGCCTGCATCATCAGCCCACGGCCTGGAGAGTCACTGCAGAGCGGGCGATGAACCGCCGCTTGCAGGGCGGTTGTCAGGTGCCTATCGCCTGTTATGCGGAGTTGTTGCCTGGTGATGAGCTGTACCTCAGGGGTTTGGTGGGCCGCCCGGACGGCTCGCTGTTGCTGACTGCCGAGAGTCGCGCGCCCGCCGCAGACGCCGAACAGTTGGGAGTGGCGGTAGCGGAAGATTTACTGGCGCAGGGTGCGGCCGATATTCTGGCGCAGGTCTATGGGCAGTAGGGCCTCTGTGCTCGTTACCCGGCCTGCGGGTCAGGCTGATGCCCTGTGCAGCGCGCTGCAGGAACACGGGTTCGAAACCCACCAGCAACCGCTGCTGGAGCTTTGTCCGCTGCCGGCTCTTGCGCCGTCCGACCGCCAACAGTTGCTGAATCTGGACCAGTTTGGTCATGTTATTTTTATCAGTGGCAATGCAGTGCGCTTTGGCATGGACGAAATAGAGGGACATTGGCCGCAGTTGCCGGTGGGCCTTAACTGGTATGCGATTGGCTCCGCTACCGCCGGCTTGTTGAGTGATTACGGCATTGTCGCGCTCACGCCGTCGCAAGAAATGACCAGTGAGGGCTTGCTTAAACTTCCTACACTGCAGCAAGTGGCCGGTGAAAAAGTGCTTGTGGTCAAGGGTGAGGGCGGGCGAGAAACCCTGCGCGAAGCCCTTGAGGAGCGTGGTGCTGTGGTCAACGAGTTGCGCTGCTATCGCCGTATTTGTCCCACTCTGGCACCCGGTGTACTGGCTGATAGGCTCTCTGACTGGCAGATTGACCTGATTCAGATTGGCAGCGGTGAGGCATTGACCAACATGTTGGCATTGCTTAGCAATAAAGAAAGCACTAACTTACAAGATATAGCGCTGCTGCTTCCCTCACGACGTGTTGCGCGGGAGGCAGAAGCAATGGGGTTCACCAATCTGGTGATCGCCGAAAATGCAGCGGACGCGGCGCTTTTACAGGCGCTTGAGAATTGGCGACCAGGCTCGGGAGACAGCTGAGTGAGCGAGCAGGAAGAGAAAAAAGAAATACAGGCAGAGGACCAGGGTAGCGAGCAGGCTGCCGAGGCTGTCACCACAGTGCCGGAGCCGGCAGAGCCGCCGCCCAGTCCGCCGCCAGCAAAGGAAAAGCGACGTGGTGGTTTTATTGCCTGGCTGGCACTGCTGCTCGCTTTGGCACTGGTCGGAGCATCCGGTTATTCCTTGTTGGAGGCGCAGAAGCGCGAAGCGGCCCTGCTTGACCGACTGGCTGGCCTGGAGGCAAATGCACAGGCCAAGCAAACTGACTCGGATTCTGTAGGCATGCAACTGCAGCGCCAGCTCGATGAAGGTGTGTCAGAGCTGGAGGCGCAGTTAACAGCCAGTTTGGCACAGGTGGAAACGCGGGCCGCAGAACAAACTGCCGCTCTTGAGCGTGTGGACGCTCTGCTGGCCGAGCAGCGCGCTGAGCTGGCTCGATTCAGTGCCAGTGATCGTGAAGACTGGCTGCTGGCAGAAGCGGAGTACCTGCTGCGTCTTGCCAACCAGCGTCTGATTATGACTGGCGATGTAATTGCAGCACAGGCGCTGCTGAGTAGCGCCGATGCGGTATTGCGAGAGCTGGATGACGTGGGCTTGCATGGTGCCAGGGCTGCTGTTGCAGCTGATATGGCCGCGTTGCGCGCGGTACCCCGTATCGATACCGAGGGTGTTTACCTGCGCTTGGCCGCGCTTATTGATCAGGCCAGCGGTCTGGTGATCTTCGAGATGCCCGATGTAGAGGCCCAGCCGGCGGAAATGCCCGCTGAAAATTGGCAAGGTCGGTTGCGGCAGGGCTATGAGGCTGCGCTGCAAAAGTTATCCGACTACATCATTATCCGACGGCGCGACGTGCCCATGCAGGCACTGATGGATCCGCAGTGGGAAGGGCTGGTCAGGCAAAATCTCAGGATGCTGCTGGAGCAAGCTCAGGTAGCCCTGCTTTCGGGCAATCAGTTGCTGTATGGCGAGAGCCTGCAGCGTGCCGAGCATTGGGTGGCGGAATTCCTCGAATCTGACGAAGCGGCGGCCAAGGCCGTTGCGCGTGAGATTACCGAATTACGTGCTGTCACAGTGGCCATTGACCTTCCCGATATTTCGCGCTCCCTGCGAGCGGTGGATGAGGCCCTGGCGACACGGCTGCAGCGCGGCGACGAGGGCTAGGCTATGCGCAAGTTGTTTGTCCTCATGCTGATCGCCCTGCTGCTGGGCGTGGGTATTGTCGCTGTGATCGAAACCGATCCCGGTTACGTGCTGCTGGCCTACGGAAACTACACGCTGGAAACCAGTCTCTGGGTCGGCACACTGCTGCTGGTGTTGTTTACATTGCTGGTATACGCGCTGGTCAGGTTTGTACGCAAATTACTGGCAGGGCAGAATTCGCTGGTTAGTTGGATGGGCTCGCGCAAGGCGCGGCAGTCCTCCCGGCTTACCACCCGCGGCCTGATTAATGTGATTGAAGGCAACTGGTCGAAAGCACGCAGACAGCTGTTGCGCGGCGCCCGTAACAATGAGGCTCCACTACTTAATTATCTGATGGCAGCCCGGGCCAGCTACGCGCTCAACGAAGCCGACAAGATGCGTGAGTATCTGGGAGCTGCAGAGGCATCGGAATCGCAGGCCGGGATAGCGGTAGAACTTACCCAGGCAGAGTTGAAGCTGGACGCCGGCCAGTACGAGCAGGCGCTGGCAACGCTGGTGCGTGCCCGTCGCAATGCCGGCCGTCATCCCCATGTGCTTGACCTGATGCGCAAGGCCTACGAGGGCCTTGAGGATTGGCAGCACCTTGCTGAATTACTGCCCGAGCTCAAGAAGTACAAGTTGATGCCGGAAGAAGAGCTGCTGGCGCTGGATAGGAAGGTACACACCAAGCTGCTGCACGATGGCCTGCCTGAGGGCGATGAGGCCTCGGCAGAGCTTCACCGGCGCTGGAAAAGCCTGCCTGCCGATCTCAAGAATGACGCAGAACTGCTGCACTTTTACGTGGGCATGTTGATTGAGCAGGGCGATCACGGCAGTGCCGAAAAAGTCATCCTGCGCGCACTCAAGCAAAATTACGACAGCGAACTGGTGCGGTTATTCGGGCTACTGGAAAGTGCCAACGCCAGCCGTCAGCTGTCGCAAGCCGAGGCCTGGTTGAGCAATCATAATCGTGACCCGATGTTAATGCTCACCCTGGGTCGCCTGTCGTCTCGCAACAAGTTGTGGGGCAAGGCGCGCGATTACTTTGAGAATGGTTACAAGCTGCAGCGCACACCGGAAATTTGCGCTGAATTGGGCCGCTTGCTGGCGGCTTTGGGTGAAAACCGTTCCAGTGCCGCCTATTTCCAGGAGGGCCTACTGGCTCACGAATCCGGATTGCCCGATTTACCCAAGCCAGTGCAGGCGATTTCTCGCTCACACCAGCTGCAGCGCCGCTAGCGCCTTACGCCTTTCCGTCCAGGCCCAGCTCGTCCCACATGTCGTCGACCCGTGCGCGGGTCGCATCATCCATAGCGATGGGTGTACCCCACTCGCGATCAGTTTCACCTGGCCACTTGTTGGTGGCATCAAAGCCTACCTTGGAGCCCAGGCCGGCAACGGGTGAGGCAAAGTCCAGGTAATCGATTGGCGTATTGTCGATAAACACCGAGTCGCGCCGCGGGTCCATTCGCGTTGTCATTGCCCAGACCACGTCTTTCCAGTCGCGGGCGTTAACGTCTTCATCGGTAACGATAATGAATTTGGTGTACATGAACTGGCGCAGGAAAGACCAGATTCCCAGCATCACCCGCTTGGCGTGCCCGGGGTATTCCTTGCGCATGGTAACGACGGCCATGCGATAGGAGCAGCCCTCGGGTGGCAGGTAGAAATCGGTGATCTCCGGAAACTGCTTTTTCAGCAGGGGTACAAACACCTCATTCAGGGCGACGCCCAACACTGCAGGCTCATCCGGCGGCCTGCCGGTATAGGTGCTGTGGTAGATGGGGGCCTCGCGGGTGGTAATGGCCTCAACGGTAAATACCGGGAACTGTTCGACTTCGTTGTAGTAGCCGGTATGGTCCCCGAAGGGTCCCTCATCGGCCATTTCGCCCGGCGTAAGATAACCCTCGAGAATAAACTCCGAAGTGGCCGGCACTTTCAATTGCTGCTCCCGGCAGAGATCTGTGATGCAGTCAGCGACCTCGGTTTTGCTGCCCCTGAGCAGCCCGGCGAAAGCGTATTCCGATAGCGAGTCGGGCACCGGTGTCACCGCGCCAAGCGTTGTGGCGGGATCGGCACCCAGTGCGACGGCGACCGGGTAGGGTTTACCCGGATTTTGAAGTTGCCAATCGCGATAGTCCAGAGCGCCACCGCGGTGCGACAGCCAGCGCATGATCAGCTTGTTGCGGCCAATCTTCTGCATGCGATAAATGCCCAGGTTCTGTCGTTCTTTGTTCGGCCCGCGGGTAATCACCAGCGGCCAGGTAACCAGTGGGCCGGCATCCCCCGGCCAGCAGGTTTGTATTGGAAGATCGTCCAGGTTGACATCGTCGCCACGCCGCACGTGAAACTGGCAGGGTGGATTGCGAACAGTCTTGGGCCCCATGTTCATGACTTGCTTGAGGATGGGGGCCTTGTCTATCGCATCGCGCATACCCTTGGGCGGATCGGGTTGGCGCAGGTAGGCCAGTAACTCGCCGATCTCGCGCAGCGCCGAAACCTCGTCGGCGCCCATGCCCAGTGCCACACGTTGCTCGGTTCCAAACAGGTTGGCCAGCACCGGTGTGTTGTAGCCCTTGGGGTTTTCGAACAGCAGGGCGGGGCCGCCGGCGCGCAGAGTGCGATCGGCGATCTCAGTCATTTCGAGATTGGGGTCTACCTCGACTGTGATGCGCTTAAGCTCGCCGCGCTTTTCCAGTGCGGTGATGAATTCGCGTAAGTCGGAATATTCTACGGGCACGGCTGCTGCATCCTCAAAAAGTGAGTGTCACAGTATAGCGTGTCATGCAGTGGTTCAGTCACCACTGCATAGGAAGCGGGATGTTACTTGCGCTTCATTGAGAGGAAGAACTCCTCGTTGGTCTTGGTGTCCTTGAGGCGATCGAGCAGGAACTCGATGGCAGGCAGGTCTTCCATGCCGTGCAGCAATTTGCGCAGAATCCACATGCGCTGCAGCTCTTCTTCGCCGGTGAGTAATTCTTCCCGGCGTGTGCCGGAGCGGCGAATATTAATGGCAGGGTAGACGCGCTTCTCGGCAACCTTGCGGTCCAGGTGCAGTTCCGCGTTACCGGTACCCTTGAACTCTTCGTAGATAACCTCGTCCATCTTGGAGCCGGTATCAATCAGGGCAGTCGCGATAATAGAGAGGCTGCCACCTTCCTCGATGTTACGGGCTGCACCAAAGAAACGCTTGGGGCGTTCCAGGGCGTGAGCGTCGACACCACCGGTCAGTACTTTGCCTGAGCTTGGAATGACAGTGTTATAGGCTCGTGCCAATCGGGTGATGGAGTCCAGCAGGATAACCACGTCGCGTTTGTGTTCCACCAGGCGCTTGGCCTTTTCGATCACCATGTCGGCCACCTGTACGTGGCGCGAGGGAGGTTCGTCAAAGGTAGAGGCGACAACCTCGGCGCCGCGTGCGCCAACCGAGCGTTGCATCTCTGTCACTTCCTCAGGACGTTCATCGATGAGCAGCACGATGATGTCGCACTCGGGGTTGTTGCTAATGATCGACTGGGCGATGCTTTGCATCATGATGGTTTTACCGGCCTTGGGCGGCGCTACCAATAGTCCGCGCTGGCCTTTGCCAATCGGCGATACCAGGTCGATGATGCGACCGGTAAGGTCCTCACTACTACCGTTACCTTTCTCCAGCGTCAGGCGCTCATCGGGAAACAGCGGCGTCAGGTTTTCAAACAGTATCTTGTGCTTGGAATTTTCCGGCTTGTTGAAGTTAACCTCGTCGACCTTGAGCAGGGCGAAGTAGCGCTCAGAGTCTTTCGGCGGCCTGATCTTGCCGGTGATGGTATCGCCGGTACGCAGGTTAAAGCGGCGAATCTGGCTGGGTGAAACATAAATATCGTCGGGCCCGGCAAGGTAGGAGCTATCAGCCGAGCGCAGGAAACCGAAGCCGTCCTGCAGTATTTCCAGCACCCCGTCACCGTAAATATCCTCGCCACTTTTGGCATGCCGCTTCAGGATCGCAAAGATAATGTCCTGTTTGCGCGAGCGCGCCATGTTATCCAGGCCGATTTCTTTGGCGATATCGATGAGTTCCTGGGTGGATTTGGTTTTCAGGTCGGTCAGATTCATAAGAGGGGTCTGGTGTGTAGTTTTAGGTAAGAAAAAGAAGTATCAACGTGGGGGCCGGTTGGTCATGCCAACATGAGACGACGCAGATTGCTTTTGTAATTAGAGAGTAGGGTTATTATTGAGGCACAGGCTTGTGCGACAGTCAGAAATGTAGCATGCCCGATCAGGCTCGTCTACCGCTTTTTCTGCGATTCAGGTGTGCACAGAATAGCGGGGTAGGGGGCAGCTGTGGCGCCACCCCCGGACACTTTAGATGACTTCCTGTACGAACTCGGTCAATTGGGTCTTGGACAGGGCGCCGACCTTGGTCGCTTCGGCATTGCCGCCCTTGAATACGATCAGGGTTGGGATGCCACGAATACCGAACTTGGGCGGAATGTCGGGATTGGCGTCGACATCAACCTTGCACACTTTCAGCTTGCCGTCGTATTCCGTGGCAAGTTCGTCCAGTACCGGTGCAATCATTTTGCAAGGCCCGCACCACTCTGCCCAGAAGTCCACCAGCACGGGGGTGTCAGAATTCAGTACTTCCTCGTCAAAGGTTGCGTCAGTGACGTGTACGATTTGATCGCTCATTGTTCTCTCCACTCGATCATGCGGACTTATTCCGCATGGATTCAGGTGGGCAATCATACCATCGGCGTGTGGCTACTCAACGTTTAAGCTAGAGTTTTTCGGTATGCTTATAGCTCGGTGGGCTATATAAAATGCAGGCATGGCGAAAACGGGAAAAAATGGTGGCCAGGGCGGCAGTGCTGGCCAGACCGCGCTTGGCGATACCGCGTGGCGGGTTTATGTGCTGCGTTGCGCGGACGATAGCCTCTATACGGGTATAGCCAGGGACTTGCAGCGGCGCCTTCGTCAGCATAATGGCGAGTTGGTTGGCGGACCCAAATACACTCGCGGTCGCCGGCCCGTTACTCTGGCCTGGTCAGTGGTGGTGGACAGCCACAGTGATGCCCTGCAGCAGGAAATTGCCATCAAGCGGCTTTCGCGGCGAGCCAAACTCGCGCTGATCAGTCGCTGATATCTTCAATCGTCTGTTGCAGCTCCAGCCACTGCTCTTCCAGTGCCTCTGCACGTACCTTCATTTCACCCTGATTTTGCACCAATTCCGCAAGCTGGTCTTTTGCCCCGGCTTCGTATATCTCGGTGGAGGCAAGACGCGTTTCCATCTCAGTCAGCGCCGCTTCCACTGACTCCATTTCGGTTTCTACTTTTTTAAGCTTCTGCCGAATGGGCTTCAGCTGGGCGCGGTCTGCAGCGGCTTGTTGTCGCTTTTCGCGGCGGCTGTTGTCCCGTGAGGGGCTGGCTTCACTACTGGCGCCAGAAAAACTGCTCAGCACCCACTTCTCATAGGTGGCGAGATCCTCGTTGTATTCCTCTACCCGGCCATCGTGCACCAGCAGCAGCTCTTCCACAGTGTTACGCAGCATATGGCGGTCGTGACTGACCAGGATAAGGGCGCCATCGAACCCCTGCAGGGCAACTTCCATGGCATGGCGCATATCCAGGTCCAGGTGGTTAGTGGGCTCGTCCAGAACCAGCAGGTTGGGGTTTTGCCAGACCACCAGCGCAAGTGCCAGCCGCGCTTTTTCGCCACCGGAAAATGGCGCGATGGGGCTGGTGGCACCTTCGCCGCGAAAGTTGAAGCCGCCCAGGAAGTCCAGAATCTCCTGTTCCCTGGCATCGGGTGAGACCCGCTGCAGATGCAGCGCAGCGCTGGCTTCCATATCAAGCACTTCCAGTTGTTGCTGGTCGAAGTAACCGACGCGGCAGTGTTCACCGGGTACCCGCCTGCCCGCTAACAGGGGCAGTTCGCCTATCAGTGACTTCAGCAGGCTGGTTTTGCCTGCGCCGTTTTTGCCCAATAGCCCCAGTCGTGTGCCCGGCCGCAAAGCCACCGCCACCTTCTCCAGAACAGGCTTGTCGCCATATCCGATAGTGACATCATCGAGCAGCAGAATCGGGTCACTGGTTTTGCCGGCAGGCATAAAGTTGAAATCGAAGGGCGAGTCGATATGCGCTGGCGCGAGCTTTTGCATACGCTCCAGTTCTTTCAGCCGGCTCTGGGCCTGTTTTGCCTTCGTTGCCTTGTAGCGGAAACGACGGACGAAGTCGTCAATTTCCGCGATGCGACGCTGTTGTTTCTCATAACTCGCCTGCTGATTGGCCAGACGCTCGGCCCGCTGCCGCTCGAAGTCGGAGTAGTTGCCGCGAAACCCATGTAATTGCTGGTGTTCAATTTGCAGAATGCGTTCGCAGGTGGCATCAATGAAATCCCGGTCATGAGAAATCATCAACAGCGTACCCGGATAAGTCTGTAACCACTGTTGCAGCCAGAGCGTCGCGTCCAGGTCCAGGTGGTTGGTCGGCTCATCCAGCAGCAAAATGTCGGAAGGCGTCATCAGGGCGCGGGCGAGGTTCAGGCGTATGCGCCAGCCACCGGAAAAGTCAGTGACTGGCCTGGCGGCGGCGCCCTCTGCAAAACCCAGACCCTGCAGCAGGCGGTCGACCCTGCGCTCGGCGCTGTAGCCATCGATTTCTTCCAGCTTCGTGTGCAGGGTGGCGGCGCCCTCGAAGTCTTCCTCGGCTTCCCTTGCGGCAAGTTGATCGCGCAGCTCCGCGAGGTGACTGTCGCCACGCAGAACATATTCCCCCGCAGCCAGCGAAGTGCTCGCTACTTCCTGGGCCATATGGGCAAGCCGCAGGTTGTTCATTCCCTGAATGTCGCCGCTATCGGCACCCAGCTCTCCCAGTAACAGGGCAAACAGGCTGGTTTTACCGCAGCCATTGGCGCCTATCAGCGCCAGGCGCTGACCCGGTTGTATGGTGATGTCGGCGTTCTGGAGCAGCAACTTGCTGCCACGGCGCAGACTGATCTGGCTAAGAATAATCATCAGGGGGCGGATTCTAACCGCTGTCACCAGTCCTCACCAGAACGATTAGCACGCTCTCGGGGGTGGCATAACACGGGTCAGGAATAGTACTATTCGTCCCCATCGCGACCGCATCGCCCTTAATCTACCTGCGAATGATTGGCCCGCTGTCACACTGTGCTGTGACACTGCTGATTTGGCAGCTTATTTTGCAGGGCAAACAGGCGCCGTGTATCGGGCATTCCACATGTCCCTATCTAAAGTTGAATGGAAATTACTATGAACAAATATGTGCTCCCGCTTGCTCTTGTTGCCGTGGTCGGCCTGCAAGCTTGTAATCAACAAAGTCAGGCCCCTGTCGAAGAAGAAGTAAGTCTGGAAACCTCTGAGCAGCGACTCAGCTACGGCATGGCGCTTGGCCTTGGTCAGCGTATGGCCTCTGAGGGTATGCCTATCGATGTCGCCGCTTTCGCTGCCGGTATCAGTGACGCGCTGGAAGGTGTGGAACCCCGCCTGACACAGGAAGAGATTACCGCTGAGCTGCAAAGCTATCAGGAGAAAGCCGTTGCCGCACAAGCTGAAGCGCAAGCAGCCGCAGGTGGCGCAAACCTGGCAGCAGCCGAGGCCTTCCTCGCGGAAAATGCCACGCGCGAAGGTGTGGTAGTTACTGAATCCGGTTTGCAGTATGAAATCGTTGAAGCCGGTGACGGCGCCGTTCCCGGTGCAGACGATACGGTAGAGGTGCACTATCGCGGCACACTCATCGATGGCACAGAGTTCGATTCATCTTACAGCCGCGGCCAGACAGTCAGCTTTGGCGTTGGACAGGTGATCGCAGGATGGACCGAAGCACTGCAGTTGATGCCTGCTGGCTCTAAGTGGAAGTTGTTCATTCCACCAGAGCTGGGCTATGGCGCCGGTGGTGCGGGACAGATGATTGGTCCCAACTCTGCATTAGTGTTTGATGTGGAGCTTATCTCTATCGCTGGCCAGGAAGGCGAAGCAGCGGCTGAAGAGCCCGCAGCTGAGTAAGTGAGCCTCAGGACGCCGGGCTTTCGGCCTGGCGTCTGTGTGTGTTGTGAAGGCCGGCGATGAGTTGGTCTTCCAGCACAAATCTCGATTCCAGTAACTCCCCCAGCACAGACAGGTCGCGCTCCAGCGTGTCCGGGTAGGTGTCACCACTCCCGTACTTTTCCTCGTAGGCCATGATGACTTCAGTGGTGTCCGCAATCGCCGGCATCAGTGTTATTGCCAGCTCGTTACTGCCGTCGCCGAAAAACTCGGCCTCATCGATCAGTTCGTGAAACACCTCGAAGTGGCCACCAGAAATATAGTCCACCAATAATTCACAGAAAGCCTGTTGCCGTTTGCGCAGTGCTTCTTCTGTAGCCTGGCTGTCCAGAGTGACGACAATGCCTGTGTAGCTTGCCAGCAGGGCGCGGCGCTCGCGTAACCATCGAGTGAGCAGTTCATCAACCAGTGCAAATTGCTGTAGGGGGTCGGGCTGCCGGTTTGGCATGGGTGAGCCTTTCAGGACGAAGTAGCGTCCACTATAAAGGTGGCTCAGGATACCGGCAAGTGGGATTCAGCGCCGCAGTGTTTGCCAGACACTAGCTACGATCAGTACCACAAACAGGGCCAGTGTCTGCTCCGGGATGCTAAAGCCAAACAAGGTCCACACTGTCTCAGCGCAGTTACCGTCACCCATCATCACCAGGCTAAGCGTCTCGCTGAACGGGAGAGTGTCGAGCATGTATTCAAGGCTTGGCCCGCAGGCGGGAACCTGGTCTTCGGGTAGGTGTTGCAGCCACACGTGGCGAGCGGCCACCCCACAGCCGACAGCGGCAGCTACAGTGCACAGGCCACCATAGACGCGACGGCCCCAGCCCTGTGGGTTGTGTAGTGCTGCGATCAATGCAATCAGGCCCGTTAATGCCAGGAAGACGCGCTGCGTCATACACAGCGGGCACGGTACCAGCTCCAATTGGTGCTCCAGATAAAAAGCAAAAGCCATCGACAAGACTGCCGCCGCGGTAATGCCGAGAAAGACCAGGCGCGGATTCAGTGTGGTGAGCATTGGCGTCATTCCTTGCTGGATGCAGTATCTATAGAGGCGCGTAACTTAGAGAGTTTTGGTCGCCAGTGCAAACTTCGATGTCATGGGCAGGAAATGGTTCCATGGCCCCGCCAATCGGTGACAAAACCCTGCAGTTGCGGATAGAACTCCAGGAAGGCCTGCTCCATGGCGTCGCGCAGTGGCTCCATGTCCTGATCAATGGCTACCAGTGGATTGCCACGGCGAAAGCGCTGGCCTATTCGCTCGGCGCTGCCGGTGACTGCCTGCCACTCGTGGTAGCAATTGAGAATATCAAATTCATCCATGCGGGCCAGCATATGCTTCGAGCCGCTACTGAGCGACTCGCTACCGCCGTTGAGTGTGCGCAAAACCTCGCGATTGAAGTCTGCCAGCTTCTCCTCATTAAAACAGTGCCAGTACTGCGTGAGGTAATGGTCGAAGCTCAGGTCGATCAGGATTCCTGCGTAGCGTCTGAGGCCTTTGGGGAAGTTCCGCCGCAAGGCGACAACCGTTGGGTGGTTGTCGGTATAGGCATCGATTGCCCGGTGCAGGCGTACACCACGTGCGAGGCTTTTCGGTAATTCGCTGCCCAGTGGGCCTTTGTAGTAGTCGCCCTCCAGTGCGCCCAGCACCAGGCCTTCTTCGGGCCAGGCTAATTGGAAGTGCGCCAGGAAGTTCATTCGGCGACGGGGTGCAAGGCCTTGTATTGATCATAAAAGCGCGCGAGGTAGTCCTGGAAGCTGATGTCTTCAGAGGCTTCCAGCTCTTGCTGTCGCTGGTGCGATTGCTTTGCTTCATCGCTCAGCCGCTCTTGTACCTCGGCGCTCAATTCGCGAGAGCGGAAATGCTCGCCCCATTGCAGGCTGTAGGACATCGCCAGGCGGAAAAAGGGCAGATCTTTTTCGCGCATTTCCCGCAGTACCCGCGCCGAAGGAGTGGCTTCCGGGTCTTCAACTTTCTCTCGCTGGGCCTGCAGCGCTTTTGTGTAGTCGCTGCCGCTGTGAGCCTCGTCCAGCAGCGATGCAACGGGTTCCAGTTGTTGCAGTAGTTCATGCGCCAACTCGCTAAGAGGTGCAGCACCGGTTGGCGTTGTCAGGGTTAGCCCGGGCTCACGGCCCCGGTTAACCACTGACTTCAGGTTGGCGGCCTGCATGGACTGCTCGTCTTCGTCACAGGGCGGGCTTTCCTGCATCAGGCAGAACAGCAGAAAGCTGTCCATAAATCGTATCTGTTCGCTGTCCAGGCCCAGAGGGGTAAAGGGGCTCACATCGACACAGCGAACCTCGATGTATTCGATGCCTCCGCGATTCAGTGCGCTGAGCGGTGTTTCGCCAGAGTTGGCGACGCGCTTGGGTCGAATAGGGCTGTAGAACTCATTTTCAATTTGCAGCAGGCTGTCATTGAGCTGCTCATACTCGCCGTCTTGCCCGCTCTTGAAGGCGCTGTAGTCCGGATGCGGGGTCATGATCGCTTCGCTCAGCGCGTTCATGTAATTATCCAGCGAGTTGTAGCAAACATTCAGGCTCTTCTGGGCGTCGCTGTTATAGCCCAGATCTCCCATGCGCAGCGCGGTGCCATAGGGGAGATGCAGGCTACGACCCTGTTCGTCGAATGGTACCAGGCCGTGGTCGTCGCGGCCGCGCAAAAAGCTGGCACACACTGCCGGCGATGCACCGTACAGATAGATCAACAGCCATGAGTAGCGATGGAAGTTGCGGATCAGGCCCAGGTAGCGCTCGGTAATGTAATCCTGCAGCTCACCCTTACTACCCTCAGCTGCCCAGGCTTCCTGCCAGTAGGCGTCGGGCATCGAAAAGTTGTAGTGAATGCCGGCGATAGCCTGCATAAGGCGGCCATAGCGATGGCCCAGCCCATAGCGGTAAACAGTCTTCATCTTGGCAACATTGGAGTTGCCGTAACGCGCCACCGGGATACTGTCTTCGCCGCTGACAACACAGGGCATGCTCGCGGACCAGAGAATTTCGTCATCCAGCTGCTGATAGACATAGCTGTGGATATTAGCCAGAGTTTCCAGACTGCCTTCGATATCCGGGTCTACTGGGGTGATGAACTCCAGCAGGGCTTCTGAATAGTCTGTAGTAATAGAACCGTGTGTCAGCGCCGATCCCAACGCCTCCGGGTGCGGAGTCTGGGCGAGCTTACCTTCAGGCGTGATGCGCAGGCTCTCTTTCTCGATACCGCGATTTATCCCGGTTAGCAGCGAGCGATGTTCAGGCCCGGCCAGTGCGCTCAGGTCTGTTTGTAGTTGCGATGACAAAAGGCGTTCCTTGTCTCAGGTGCGGATGCTGCCCCAGCAGAGCTGCCCCGCTAAAAATTGGGGTGCAAGTTTATATGCCCTGCCGCAAGTAGTACAGGCACCGCGCCCGCCTGCCAGCACCTTGATTGCGAGCGATTTCAGGAAATCTCGTCCAGTGTTTGCTGCAGCATCTGTACCGCGAAATTACCCTGCACCTCCTGCTCCTGCCCCGTTGCAAACATGATGCGCGACAGGATAAGGCCAAAGCGCATGCCGGCGAAGACCGTGTAGTAGTCGTAGTGGTCGGCACTTAGCCCGGACTGTTCCTGCCATCTTGCCAGACTGTCGTCATAGGAGGGCAACCCGTCCAGACGCGGCATCCCCAGGCCTTGCGCAAAAGTGGCGTCGAGGTAATTGAACCAGGCGATATCCTGTACCGGATTGCCCAGCACCGCCATCTCCCAGTCCAGAACCGCGGCGACACCTTCCAGTGAGTCTTTGAAGATGATATTGGCCAGTCGGGCATCACCCCAGCACAGGGCGGTGTGTTCCTTGTCAGGTTGGTTGGATTGCAGCCAGTCCAGTGCATTTTGGCAAATTACATGTGCGGCCCCGTCCAACGACCAGTCATGGTAGGCCTGCCAGTAGTCCAGTTGCTGTTGCAGTGGGCTTTTGGAAGGGTCTTCCAATTTGTCGAACCCCAGCGTCTTGTAATCCAGGCGGTGGAAACGGGCCATAGTATCTACTGCGGCATACCACATAGTCTCGCGTTGGGATTCGCTGGTGTCGTGCAGCATCCAGCCATCCATGTTGTAGGGCGGTATGTCGGTGGGTATCTTGCCGGCTGTGTGTTTCATGATGTAAAACTGAACGCCCAGCAGACTAGTGTCGGTTTCAAGGCCCAGTAATTGCGGCACCGGAATATCGCTGCGTTGGCCCACACTGTCCATCACTTCATACTGCAAGCTCAAGTCATAGGCGGGAAATACCGGCCGCTCAATCTCTGGCTGCAAGCGGCCTACGCAGGCCTGTCGGTGAGTGCCGTTACTGTCCTGCCAGTTGATATCAAACAGCAAAGTGACGTTGGACATGCCGGTACTTTCCGGAATATTCAGCTCGCTGATTGCGACCGCGTGACCCATGCGCTGCTCGAACCAGCCTTCAAGTTTTTTGCGGGTCCCGTCAAGGTCATCAATCAGTGGCGTGGGGCGTTCGGTTTCCAAAACAGTATTCCTGTGGCTATGCAATGGGAGATGCAAGTCTAGGCCAGCAGCGGCCGGGTGACCATAGCGGCGACTGCAATGCTGTCGCCCGAAATTTGCCTGGTCTGGCGACGTTTTAATTGGCCGAAACCCAAGATTACCTCACCGTGGGTATTGCCCAGCTTTGACAAGCTGCTAGAGTGAAGCGTCTGCAGCAGGTCTACTCTGGGTCGCGCTGAATCCGATGGCCATGCGTAGACAACACTGATTGAGACTGCCTCGGGGATGGGCAGCGGTCGCATCAAGGAGAGATTGTTTTGCGTATAACAGACTGGCTCAAAACCCTGGCATCCGAGAACGGATCTGATCTTTATCTGAGTACGGGTGCACCGCCCTGTGCCAAGTTTCAGGGACAGCTGAAGCCTATAGACAGCGAAATTATGAAACCGGGCGATATCAAGGAAATCGCCTACGAAATCATGGATGAAACCCAGACTGCAGAATTTGAGCAGGAGCTGGAGATGAATCTGGCGATGTCGATCGCGGGCTTCGGTCGATTTCGAGTGAATATATTTTTACAGCGCAACGAAGTGGCGATTGTGGCACGTAACATCGTGGCAGAGATTCCCAACTGGCAGGATCTGAGATTGCCGGAAATTCTCACCGATGTGGTGATGCGCAAGCGCGGCCTGGTGTTGTTCGTGGGCGCCACCGGTTCCGGTAAGTCGACGTCTCTGGCGGCGCTTATCGATTATCGCAACAGTAACAGCAGTGGTCACATTGTCACTATCGAAGACCCGGTAGAGTACGTACACAATCACAAGAAATCGATTATTAACCAGCGCGAGGTTGGCGTTGATACCCGCAGCTGGCATAACGCCCTCAAGAACACCCTGCGGCAGGCGCCCGATGTGATCCTGATTGGCGAAATCCGCGATCGGGAAACAATGGAACATGCAATCGCCTTTGCTGAAACCGGTCACCTGTGTATTTCAACCCTGCATGCCAATAACGCCAACCAGGCACTTGACCGAATTATTAACTTTTTCCCCGAAGAGCGACGTGCTCAGTTGTTGATGGATCTGTCGCTGAACATTCAGTGCTTCGTGTCCCAGCGGCTGATTCCCACAGTAGACGGTAAGCGCTGTGCTGCGATCGAGATATTACTGGGCACCCCCATGGTTGCTGACCTCATCCTCAAGGGTGATATTGACGGCATCAAGGAAGTGATGGAAAAGTCCGAGAATGTCGGAATGAAAACTTTCGACGGCGCCTTGTTCGAACTTTTCCGCGAAGGCCTGATAACCGAGGACGAGGCTTTGCGCAATGCCGATTCACCCAACAACGTGCGGCTGAAGATCAAGTTCGCGAAGGAGGGCGGTGAGGTAGAAGACGAGCCTATGGGGTTCAGTCTGGAAAGCCTGGACGAGGAAGAGGAGCAGCAGTCGTTCTAGCCCTGTTGTGCTGCTAGCGCTCCATGTCCTCTACCAGCTCGTACCACTGCTCGATATCCGAATCACTGGCGTTGAGCAGTGCAAAGCCAGCTGTCCAGGCCTGTTCCGTCTCTCTCGCGGGCAGGCACCACTTCACCTCGCCGGCCAGATAAAGAGGCCTCTCTCCTGGCGACAGCTCCACCCCAATCTGCAAAATGGCGCCGATGGTTAGCGGTTGGCCGACTTGAACCCGGAGCCCGCCGCGTGAAATGTCCAGCGTTTTACACTTTGCTACCTCTGCGGTTTCTTCGCCCGCGATGCCGGCGGCCATAAGCTCCAGGAACACAGTGCTTTCGAGGGTCAGTCGTACGTACTTGCGTTGTTCATCGGCCATTCAACTCTCCTCGCCCTTTTCATCCCGTTCATTGCGTGCGAGGCGCACGGCATCGCGAAAGTTGGAGCGTGTTTCCAGAATATCCACCTGGCCCCGATCGATCAGTGACGCCAGGGCCTCGCTGCTCAGTTGCCGAAGCTTGATACCTTCTCGGTTTACGAAAATGAAGTCGCCCTGCTCCCTGTCGTGTACCGCTAAGCGGGCCATGATCGGTGTGTCGCCATCGTGGAAACCCAGCCATGCACCCATGGGTAACTGAATCTCGCCGCTGCTTGTTGTAATGTCGCGCGCGCTTGCTTCGGCATTTGGGGATGGCTCTGGAGGCGGCACCAGGTCAGTCGCGACGGTAGATACGCGCTCTTTGAGATGGCGCTCCTGCAGTATTTTGGCCTGCATCGTCTCGTCGCCCAGCACCATTGCAGTGGCCGGTTCCGCAGCCTGTCTTGCCAGTTCACCAAGATCCAGGTCCTCGTCAACCAACATGTCCGGCTCCTCAGTAAGATCTAGGTCCAGATTCGATTCTTCCTGCGCGGGGGTATCGCGGATAGATAAATCAAGCGTGGGTCTTTCCGGCGTGGCATCGTCCGGCGACTCTACGGCCTCCTTTTCGACCTGTTGCTCTCTTGCCAGCCTGTCAGCTTCCTCGCGCTGTCGGCCCAGCAACTCTGCCGAGGCCTGGTCGCGGCTGGCCTGCTCCTGTGCCAGTCGCTGTCGCTCCTGCTCTTCCGCCGCAGCCTGTTCGGCCAGTTGTCGTTCCTGTTCTTCTTTCTGTGCCTGTTGTTCGCGCGCGGCAGCCTCGGCTAGTTGCTGTCGTGCGGCGGCCTCACGCTCGCGCGCCTGGGTTATGTCCTCCTGCTGGCTGGCTTCCTCATGCAAGGCCTGCACTGCGGCCTCGCTATCAATGCCGGCGGTGTTTGCCAAGCAGCGACTGAACCCCGCCCCGCTGATCAGCCCACTGACTTGCTGTTGAGCCGCGCGTTCTGCGAACTCGGTATAGCCCAGTACCAGCGCCTTGACGCCAGAGCGGTTAGTGAACATCAATTGTCTGGCGACAGTATTATTCAAGGCCAGTTGCACGCGCACTGTGCTTTCCCCGGTGTCTATGGACAGCCACTGTCCCACTGACAGGGCGTTTACTGCTGCCAGCACCGCCTCGTCATCGGTAGTCGAATCTTCCGCGGCGACGGGGATCGGTTCGATCGTTTGCCTCTCCAGTTCCTGCTGACGCAAAAGTCGCAAATGCACAAACTCCACCACACCCAGTGACTCGTCGATAGCATCACCGTCATGCTGCAGGCTGAGCAGCCAGCGGCGCATGTTTTTGGGCAGCTGTGTAGCGAGCTCGAACAACTGCTTGCGCCGTTCGCCGTCCTCGGGATCGTAGGCCTGTACCGATTCCAGCAGTGTTTTGGTTGTCTCCTGCATCAGCTGCCACTCCTCGGAGTCGGCGCCAAACTTCAGTAATACCAGCTGCGCGCTGTCATACCAGTCACTTTTAACAAAGCGTCCAATCGACTCTGGCAACGCCTGTCCCTGCAGGCAGTTGTTGATCATATGGGCGGCGCCGGATCTGGCGGCACTGCTTTTTTCCCGGCCAGATTCTGTTTCCACCGCTCGTTGACTCATACGCAAGGCGCGGCTTTGGTCGCGTTCAGCCAGTGTGGTTATTGCGTTGCTGATCTGTTCCAGGTCGGTAGTGGGGTCGCTGAACCAGCATCGTGCGCCGGCTACCGCGTCTCGAACTGCGACAGCCAAGGGTTCTCCCGCCCGCCCCAGACTCTCCTGCCAACCAACAGCACTATCCTGCACAGCGTCCATGAGGCGGTGTAGCGGATGTTGTCCAGGGATAGGGAATTTACTGTCAGTCAGGACCAGGGCGCCCGCCAGCGGTCGCAGCTGGCGCAGCTCCAGCAATAGCGGTTGTTCCAGAGCATACGTTTGCTCCCACTGCAGCCAACTTTGATCCAGCCATGCCAACAGTGCCAGCTGCTCGCCGGCGGGTGCGGCAGGGTCACCTATCGCCTCGGTCTGGGCTTTTATGGCGTCCACAAGTGGCAGGCTGAAATCTTCAATATTGCGCAGATAAGAAAGCAGTTCTTCCAGTGACAATGCTTCAGCCGCATTGGCATTGGCGTCGTTATCAACAAACTTTGCACGGATGCCTGCGATGACGGAGGTAGTCAGTGGAATGTCTGCAGCAGCGGGAATCACTGGATGAGCTTCCAGACGATCATGCCGATAAAGATGGTCCAAACGACTACCAGGATTTGCAGCCGCAATTTGCTGGGCGGTGCTGCCTCAACAGTTTTTTTGCGACGGCCGAAGTTCAGTGAACCGCAGGCCGGGCATTCGCCGGCCTGACCGGCAGCGGTGCCTTTGTAGGTGCAGTCGCGGCAGGCATAGTTCATGGTCTAGCGGGTGCTTTTCAGCAGTTGGTCGATGATACGTTCCAACTGTTTCAGGTTGTTACATTCGGCCGCGAAGTGACAGGCACTCTGGTAGCGGGGCATCTCCGAATCGCCTGTGCCCCAGGCCCTGCGGGACTCAGGGTTAAGCCAGATAACCTGTTTGCTGCGCTGGTAAATGCTTTGCATGATCTCCAGCTTGGGGTCGCCACCGTTATTGCGTGCGTCACCGAGAATGATGACTGTTGTGTTGCTGTTGATATCGTCCAGTGCCAGCTCAGCGAAATCATCCAGGCTGCCGCCGTAGTCGGTGGCGCCGCCGTACTTCCAGTTGACCAGCTCAATTGCTTTTTCCAGCGAGTGTTCCTGAAACAGTTCACTGACTTCTCCGAGGTGGCTGGAAAAAGCGAAACTGCGCACTTTGGGCAGCACGTCCTGCAGGCTGTAAAGAAACATCAACAGGAACTTGGCGTAGGCCGCTACCGAACCACTGACATCGCATACCGCCAAAATCTGCGGTTTATGACGGCGGGTTTTACGCCAATAGGTATTGAACAGAACGCCATCATGGGCAACCCCATTGCGCAGTGTGCGCGCCATATTGAGTTGCCCGCGCTTGGTGGACTTCAATTTGCGGGAATATCGCGCCGCCAGTTTGCGAGCCATCTTGCGAACCAATTCGTGTACGCGGTCCATGTAGTGGCGTTCGATATTATTGAGGCGAGTCTTGCTGAGAATCTCCTCCATGAACTGCCGATTTTTGCCCTCGGCGTGGAGCAAGTATTCGCGCTCCACATAGTCCCGGACCTGCTCTCGCAGGATGTCGCGGTAGCGTTGCAGTTCAGGGAGCGCCGGGCTGTCTGCCGTTTCCAGTTCGATAACGGCCTGGCGTATGTGTTGCTCGCCCAGTTCGTCCAGAATTTTACGGGTGTATTGGCCTTTCTGGGTGAACATTTGTATCTGTTGCAGGCCAACCCGGTCTCCCGCCGTAGTCATGGCAACGCTCAATGCGTTGCGATCATTACTCATCAGGTTTTGCATCAGGTCGGTTTGTAGCAGGTCTGCAAGTGCCGGCGAGTCTTCAGCGGCGGCGTTCAGTCCATCCTGGGCGTCGTCTGCACTGTCTGTGGGATCATTGGCACCGTCATCGCGATCAGCGTCGGCAGTTTCGCCTGCATCATCTTCGCTGGCTTCACCCTCGTCTGGTTGCAGGGAGAAATCCGCCAGGTCCTGGCTGAAGTACTGATCGAAACAGCGGCCGAATACCTGTTCTTCGGCGGGTGTCTTGGCCAGGGCCATGGACAGGCCATCGCGCAATTGGCTGCGGCTGCCATAGCCCAGTGTTGTCGCCACGTCCATGGCGTCCAGTGTCTCGGCTGGAGAGACGCGCACATCATGGGTGCGCAGTATCTGGATGAAATTAACGAGATTAGCCTGCATTACACTCAACAATCAGCATTGTCTTGACGCCATACTCTACAACAATTTGCTCAGACGCGGGTTCTCGGTTGCAGCAGTGAGCGCATTTCAGCCTCTGTTGTCTCGATGTCGTCCTCGAACTTGAGCAAGACATTCAAGGTGCTGTGCAGCAGGTCTTCGTCCAGCTCGGTGGCGTGCAGTAGCAGCAGGCTGCGTGCCCAATCGATAGTCTCTGAGATTGCCGGGGATTTCTTCAGGTCCAGCTCCCGCAGGGAGTGCACAAACTCGACCAGCTGGTGGCGAAGTTGCTCGTCAACCTCAGGTACCCGGCTGCGCACAATGCGCTCTTCCAGCTCGACCGAGGGGAACGGGATATAAAGGTGCAGACAGCGTCGTTTGAGGGCGTCGCTGATGTCCCGGGTATTGTTACTGGTCAGGAATACCATGGGCGAAGTTCGCGCTTTTATGGTGCCAATCTCCGGGATTGATATCTGGTAATCCGACAGGATCTCCAGCAATAGCGACTCGAACTCATAGTCAGACTTGTCGACTTCATCGATCAACAGGATGGCACCTTTGTCTTCCTGCATGGCCTTTAACAGTGGCCGCGGCTCGAGGAAGTCCTCGGAGTAAAAGATGTCACCAAACTGATGCAGTCGCTCAACCGATTCAGCAAGACCGGTCGCGCCTTGCAGCAGATCGCCCAGTTTTTCCTTTAGCAGCTGGGTGTAGAGAAGCTGTTTGCCATACTTCCATTCATACAATGCCTTGGCCTCGTCCAGGCCCTCATAGCATTGCAGGCGTATCAGCGGCAGCTGCAGCAGGGTCGCTGCGGTTTTGGCAAGTTCGGTTTTACCTACTCCTGGTGGCCCCTCAACGAGGATGGGCTTGCGCAGCTGGAATGCGAGGAAAACAGCGGTAGCAATCTTCGGGCTGCAGATATAGCCGAATGATTCGAAGCCGCGCTCGATCTCTTCGACCGAAGCCAGTTGGGGAAAATCAAGGGTGTTCACAGGGTGACCTCTCAATAGGGATGCGCATTGTACGTCAAAGGCGGGTGACGTACAGGTGGTTCAGCCACCTGTCATGTTCATGAAGCGGACAATCTCCGGTTCGCCGGCGTTGTCGAAGTAGTGGCGCTCGGGCTTGATGTCCATAGCGTCAACAATCGCCCACTTCAGGGCTGCCAGATCAGCATTGGGGTCACGCAGAACGCGGCGCAGGTCAACCGAATGCTCGTTACCAAGGCACAACAGCAGTCGGCCCTCCACGGTAACCCGAACCCGGTTGCAAAGATGACAGAAGTTGTTGCTGTGCGGTGAGATGAAACCGATGCGCGAGCGACTGTCGGCCATGGTGTAGTAGCGCGAGGGGCCGGCTGTCGCATCGTCGCGCGGATCGGCTGCAAGCGGGTGGTGCGGTTGAATCTGTTCGCGCAGCTCACTACTGCTGCAGAAGCTCAGCTCCCGGTCATGCTCGTCAATGACGCCCAGTGGCATTTCCTCGATGAAGGCGAGATCAATGCCACGTTCGCGAACGAAGTTAACCAGGTCGACTACCTCGTCGTCGTTGCGGCCCTTGAGGATGACGGCATTGATTTTTATGCCCTCGAAGCCGGCGTCGACAGCTGCGTCTATTCCGGCAATAACCTGTTCCAGGTTGCCGTAGCGGGTAAGGTGACGAAACTTGCGCGCCTGCAAACTATCCAGGCTGATATTGAGGCGTCTTACGCCAAAGTCTCGCAGTGGTCTGGCCAGACGCTGCAACTGAGAGCCGTTGGTGGTCATCACCAGTTCGTCCAGCCCGGGCAGCGCTCCCAGCCTCTCGACCAGTGACAGGATATTGTTGCGCACCAGTGGCTCGCCACCGGTGAGGCGAATCTTGCCTACGCCCAACTCGGTAAATGCCTGGGCTAACTGGTAGATTTCCTCCAGCGTGAGTACCTGGGGCTTGGGCACGAAGGTCATATCTTCGGCCATGCAGTAGACACAGCGAAAATCGCAGCGATCAGTCACAGACAGGCGAACGTAATTCACCCGGCGCTGGAAGCGGTCGACAAGCTCTGTTGGTATTTCTTTCATGGCGGGGCCAAGTGTAATCGCAACGGTGCCTCGACACTAGCTGTCGACTTTACAGTTCAGCGGCTGTGCGACAGGATAGCTACCATCAGGCAGAGAGGTAGTAATGAATCAGTCGGTAGTTGAGAGCGGCGCGGGCCCCGGTAATTTGCGTCCGGCCATGTTGCTGCTGGGACCCCTGTTGGCGGCGGGTATTGGCGTTTTACTGGTACTTGCCGGCTATAACCGCGAGATTGGTATCGTCAGTTTCGTGGCGGTGTTGTGCGTGCTGTGGTGGGTTTTCGAGCCGGTACCCATTCCGGTCACTTCTCTTTTACCCCTTTCAATTTTGCCCCTGTTGGGTGTGTTGACGCCTGCGGAAGTGGGGCAGGCCTACGGCTCGCCGCTAATCCTGCTGCTGTTAGGTGGCTTTCTGCTTTCCAAGGCGATGGAGCACTCCGGCGCCCACCGACGGTTGGCCCTGGCCATGGTGGGGTTGTTCGGTGCGTCCAGTGGCCGCCGCCTGGTACTGGGCTTTATGGTGGCGGCGGCAATCCTGAGTATGTGGATTTCCAATACGGCTACCACTCTGATGCTATTGCCCGTTGCCCTGGCGGTGCTAGACGGGGTAGAGGAGCGAGAACGGCTCGCTGTGCCGTTGCTTCTGGGAGTTGCCTATGCCGCCAGCGTCGGTGGGTTGGGGACGCCCATAGGGACACCGCCTAACCTCGTCTTTATGCAGGTGTACAGCGAGTACACTGGCCAAGTGATCAGCTTCAGCCAATGGATGAGCTGGGGAATACCGGTCGTCGTGGTTATGGTGCCGGCCATGGCATTTGCCTTGACCCGCAATTTGAAGGGCGGGCTGAGTGTTGAGCTGCCCACTGTGGGTGCCTGGTCCACCGCGGAAAAACGGGTCATGTTTGTCTTCGCGCTCACCGCATTGGCCTGGGTGACCCGCAGCGAACCGTTTGGCGGCTGGCGGGTCTGGTTGGACCTACCCCAGGCTAACGATGCGTCGGTAGCGCTGTTGGCGGTGGTGGTCATGTTTATGGTTCCCGATGGTCGCGGTGCCCGCCTGCTCGATTGGCAGCGCGCAAGTACTATTCCCTGGGGCGTATTGCTGTTGTTCTCGGGTGGTATTTGCCTCGCCAAGGGTTTTGTTAATTCCGGACTCAGCGATCTGCTGGGCCAATGGCTGGCGGGTATGACGCTGATGCCAACACTGTTGTTGATTGCCCTGGTGTGCCTGATGGTCACCTTCATGACCGAAACAACCTCCAATACAGCGAGCACCACACTGCTCATGCCGGTGCTGGCCGCCGCTGCACTGGCCGCCGGGATCAAGCCGGAGTTGATCATGGTGCCCGCCGCCATGAGCGCCAGTTGCGCCTTCATGCTGCCAGTGGCTACCGCGCCGAACACTGTGGTTTTTGGCAGCGGGATGATTACTGTCTCGCGTATGGCCAGAGAGGGGTTTTTCCTCAACCTGCTGGGCGTTCTGGTGATCAGCCTGCTTTGCTTCTTTATGCTCACCTGACTGGCAAATATAGACAAAAGTTGGTCCATGACGCTATTTGAAAACCCGATTGGCACAATATGTCATTGTTTTGTGCTGAGGTGAGGGTAAGGTGCGGTAGTCACAAATTCCCCTTTTTTATCAGGTGTCGAGCACGATGAGTAAGCGTTTTCCCATGCCCATTCCCCACGGTTGGTATGCCGTGTCCTACAGCGATGAGCTGGCCGCCGGTGAATCCCGGGCAGTGAAATATTTTGGCCGGGAGCTGGTGATCTTTCGCACTGAATCTGGGCAGGCCTGTCTGCTGGACGCCTACTGCCCACATCTGGGCGCGCATTTGGGGCACGGTATTCATGAAAATACCGGTGGCGGTGGTCGTATCGAGGGGGAATCCATAGTCTGCCCCTTTCATGCCTGGAAGTTTAACGGGGAGGGAGAGTGCACTGAAATCCCGTATGCCCGCAATATGCCCCCGAAAGTCAAAGAGCAGAAATGCCTGACCTCCTACCCCATCACCGAGACCAATCAGGTGATCTGGGCCTGGTATCACCCACAGGATGAGGCGCCGCTGTGGCAGGTGCTGGATCATGAAGAAGCGAATAGCGACGAGTGGGCTCCCCTGCAGCGCTACAACTGGGAAATGAACACCCACCCTCAGGAGATGGCTGAAAATGCAGCTGACCCAGCTCACTTCCTGTTTGTGCACCGTACAGCCAGCCTTCCCCAGTGGGAGACCGTCTACGAGGGCCCGATGTCGCGTGGTATTCAGCGCGCCAAAATGCCCACGCCGCGCGGTGAAGTCGATGGGGCGATCCACACCGGCAGCATGGGGCCAGGGCAGGGCTTCACCAAGTTCGAAGGCATTGCCGACACCTTTTTGATGGGCCTGACCACGCCAATCGATGAAGAGCGAATCCAGCTGCGTTTTGCCTTTACCCAGCCCAAGGTCGATGGTGAAGTGCAAACCGGTGGCGTGAATGCCGGGATCATAGCTAATATTGTCGGCCAGCTGGAGGAAGACAAGCCGATCTGGGAGCACAAGGTCTACCGACCGCTGCCCGTGCTGTGTGATGGCGACGGTCCGATTGCCAAGTTCCGCAAATGGTATGGGCAGTTCTACAGCGACTTCAATTCAGAAGCCGCCTGAATCTTTCATCGCCAGGCCTGCGGCGCAGCCCGGTGTGAGAAGGCGGCGCTGATTCGGTATGATGCGGCCTTCTTGCAGGAGTCCGTATGAATACCACCCGTAAACTAATATCCCTTGCTCTTATGCTGGTCGCATTGGGGCTGCTGTACCCAGGCGTTACGCAACCTGTGCTTACCCTTACGGGTGAGATTGAAAAATCCCAGATTGCCGCACTCGGGGTGGACCTGATTGCCGGCGAGGAGGCCGATCCTCAGACCCGGCAGATGCTCGCCATGATCACCAGTTTTCTCGGACTGGACCAGATCGAGGGCCGCCTGCAGGCCTACAGTAGCACCCGTTCCATCTGGGGTACCGTGGAGGAGCTGGCGCGAACCGGGAATTTACCGGTCGCATTCCTGATCGTATTTTTCAGCCTGGTGATACCGGTGTTCAAGTTACTGTTGCAGGCGGTGGCTATCTTTCTTCCGCAGGCAGCCCTGCGCCGACCATTGCTTTGGATGAATGCCACCCTGAGCAAGTGGTCTATGGCCGATGTGTTTGTGATGGGTCTGCTTGTCGCCTACATGGCTGGTAAAGCGACCGGCAAAGCCGGCGAACTGCTGATCATGAGTGCGCAACTGGAGCCGGGGTTTTATTTCTTTCTGGCCTATTGCCTGTTTTCCATAGCGGCTACGACCCTGTTGCGGGAGCCTGCCGACAATGACTAGGCTGATCGCATTCCTGTTTCTGATACTCGCGCCGGGCATTGCCAGTGCCGAGGTGCACCGTGCTTCTGTGGCAGTGACCGCCGCCTTGCCAAAAGCGGACGCCTGGACGCTGTTAAGAGACTTTTCTTTGGCGCATAACTATGTGCCGGGTATCACGCGCACCGAAATAGTGTCGGACTCAGGGCAAGGGGTTGGAGCGCATCGCCGAGTCTATGACGAAGAGGGCGATTTTCTGGAGGAAACCATTATCGAATGGCGCGATGGGGCTGGCTTTGTCATTCGCCTGCACGATGGCGACGCCCCTATGGCACCTTTCCAGCGCGCCGAATTTGTCTACGCACTTGCGGAGGCTGATGCTGCAACAACCCGTATCGAGCTGGCGTTGATCTTCGAGATGCCCTGGGGCTGGCTGGGTGACACCCTGGCAGAGTGGATTATTGTGCCACTGATGGAAGACAACCTGGTTCAGGTTGCTGCTGGAATGAAGGTGTTTTACGAAACCGGCTTAGCGGCCACTGACGAGGACCGTCAGAGGGAAGCGGCGGCGGTACAGGTGCTGCCCGCCGCCATCGTCGATTAAAGCAGAGCCATCATTGTCTCTGCGGAGCTGACATCTACGCCGGCACCAGGCTCTACATTGAGTTGGGTCACAGTGCCATCTTCTACCAGCATGGCAAAACGCTGGCTGCGATGGCCCAGGCCAAAGCCTGTGCCATCGAGCTGTAGCCCCAGAGCCTCGGTGAATTCGCCATTGCCATCGGCGAGCATCAACAACTCCTCGGCATTCTGTGCCTGGCCCCAGGCGCCCATGACGAATGCATCATTGACGGCCATGCAGACGATGGTGTCCACGCCGGCGGCCTTGATCTTGTCGGCATTTACCACATATCCGGGTAAGTGGGTCATGGAGCAACCGGGAGTGAATGCGCCCGGTACGGCGAACAGCAGGACTTTTTTGCCGGTGAAAATATCGTCGGTGCTGATGTCTGCGGGGCCCTCGGCGCCCATCGTTTTCATTGTGCAGGCGGGAACCTTGTCGCCAATCTGAATAGCCATGGTAGTCTCCTATGTGTCATGGTGGTTTCGTGATGAAGGCGAATAATAGCAGATGAGCGACAAAGCGCACTGTCCTCTGTGTGGCGCCCGAAATTACCGGGAGTTTGCCACGGATGCCCGGCGGAATTACCTGCGTTGTGCCCGCTGTTTCCTGGTTTGGGTACCGCCTCGCTACTATCTGGACAGAGCGCAGGAACGTAGCGAATACGACAAACATCAAAACACGACCGACGATCCCGGCTATCGCCGGTTTCTTGATCGCCTGTGCCAGCCGCTGCTGGCCGTGCTTGACGAAAACGCCAGTGGGCTGGAGTTTGGCTGCGGGCCGGGGCCGGCCCTGGCGTGCATGCTGCGGGAAGCCGGTCATCAGGTAACGCTGTACGACAGCTTTTATTACCCCGACAGTGACGCTCTGGCGGCCAGCTATGACTTTATCAGTGCGACCGAAGTTGTTGAGCATCTGCATAATCCCGGAGTGGAATTAGACCGGTTGTGGGCAATGCTCAGAGATGGCGGGGTACTGGCGGTGATGACCAAGCTGGTACTGGATGAAGCGGCTTTCAGTCGTTGGCACTACAAAAATGACCCAACCCATGTGGTGTTTTTCAGCGAGCCTACCTGGCAGTGGTGGGCGCAGCAAAAGTCAGCGCGCCTGGCGTTGTATGGCGCCGATGTCATCCTGTTCCATAAAGGTAGCTAGCTCTGCTCTTCAGGCGCAAGCATATTGCGGTAGATGTCCTGGCAATCCCGGTAAAAATCCAGCTCAACATCGCCCAGATAAGGGGCCACCATGGTCAGCAGCTGGAGCACGCCCCCATGGATGACAACTTGTGGTGTATGTCCTTCACCCAGTAGCCGGTCGTAGTTAAACCAGAAGGTCAGGGTGAGTGTCATGTTATCCACCAGCCCCAGCAATTGTTGATCCCGGGTATCGATGACGGCCTGGTCCAGCAGGGTCTGGCATATGGCGTATAGTGCGGCGCGCTTGAGCTGGATCAGGCGTTTGAAACGACGATCCAGATCGGGGTAGCGCTGCAGGAGATTGTCCAGGTTGTGATAAAAGAAACGATACTGGTACATCTCTTCCAATACGACGTATAGGTAGTACCAATTGTCTTCTACCTGCCCGGCATGACTACTTAGCGGGGCTTCGATAGGTGCGGTCAGTGTGCCGCCCAGCGCCAACTCATACTGCTGGAATAACTCGGCGATAATCTGGTCTTTACCCTTGAAGTGGTAATAGAGGTTGCCAGGGCTGATATCCATTTCATTGGCGATATCAATGGTGGTGGTATTGCTCTCGCCCTCGTCATTGAACAGCGCCAGGCTTGTTTCCAGAATGCGGTCCCGCGTTTTCATCAGCTGGATTGCTCTGCTCTACCTATTCAGCTTTTGCTTTTGCGAGCCCTGCTTTTTGGTGCCGCCTTACGTGCTGCCGGTTTGGCGCGGGCTTTTGGGGCGGACTTTGTGCTGCTGGCCGACTTGCCGGCGGCCGCTTTCTTTCGTGCCCCCGCCTTTTTAGTGGCGCTCTTCTTTTTGGCACCCGGTCGACTGCGGGCTGGTTTAAGAACGCCCTGTTCTGCCAGTGCGCTGGTCAGTTCGCTGAGTTGATTGGCCATCCGGTCTATTTTTTCATGCAGTGCCAGCAGGTCTTCCCCTCTGGCGGGACGCTGCAGTTGGAAGTTCTCTCTCACCCGGCCTATGCGTTCCTCCACCGAGCTGCGAGCCGCCTGACTCGCGTGCAGTGCATCCTTGGCTTCTTCTTCAAGTGCAGTACCTGCTTTGACCAGATCGCGGAACAGCTTGGGAGTTTCAACGCCGGCTTTTTCCAGCCTGTCCTGGGCCTCGTCCACGGCTTTGCCGTAGGCGCCTACGCCAGCCAACCAGATGTTCTTGGCAATTTCACCGGCTTTGTCGGTCACTTTATTCTTGTCATCGGTCATCCGGGAGTCCTCTTGCTGATGGCACAGGCGCCGGGGCAGCGCATCGGGGCCACACATTAAACCAGATTAACAGGCAAAAAAAAGGGGCCACAATGTGACCCCTGAAAACCCTGCTAAGCAGGGATAAGTAACCTGGATGGGTGTTGCTTAGGCAGCGGCTTTGAAACCGACAGTGCCACGCAGCTCTTCGAAGCGGGCCTTGGCCTTCTTCAGTTGTGCTTCAAGCTTCTTACGGTCAGCAATGCTGTCCAGCTCGATCTTGGGCAGCTCGATGTCCTTGATGGCGCCCTTGGCATTTTTCTCTACCTTGGTGCCACGCTTGACCAGCTCTTTGTAGACCTTGTCAGCCTTGGCGCGACGCGCTTCGAGTTGATCCTGCAGGCTGTTGAACTGGTCTTGAACCTGGTCGAAAGCCTTACCGTAGAAGCCCAGGCTTGCCAGAAACGCGTTGCGGCTGGCTTCTTGAGCACGAGCGGTAAAGTCAGGCGCAGCTTTGCGGGCAGCAGCCTTCTTGGGCGCTGCTTTCTTGGCTACAGGCTTACGCTTGGCAGCGGGCTTGCGCTTGGCGGCAGCCTTCTTGGGTGCAGCTTTAGTGGCTTTCTTGGTTGATTCGGCCATTGTCTTACTCCTTAACTGTGGTGGTCTGGGCGGCATCTGCCGCCAGTGAGAAGAAGGTTACGGCAATAATTTAGAATAAACATACTAATAAACAGTGCGTATCAGACTTCTGTAGACACATCCGTAAATTGTTGATTTGCGTACAGATAATGAACAATGAAATAGACTCCCTCGCAGCGAGAGTGCCGCCGGAAACCTTGCCTGAATGCTTTCAGGCTGGCTTCAGGGGGAGGGGAAACAATGTAGGCCAAGGCCCGGAGAATAAGGATCGTCATGACGCCTGAATGGAAGAGAAACTGGCTGCTTACCGCCTGCGTACTGGTGGTCGGATTTGCAGCCGCCTATGGCCTGCTGGTGGGTAAGCAGGGGCCGGAGCCATCGGCGGTGCCGGCGGCGATACCTCCGGTGGTGGATGTGTTGCAGGTGCGGCCCGGTTTACAGGCCCTGACGGTGACCACCCAGGGCACTGTCAGGCCGCTGCGTGAAATCAATTTGGTGAGTCGCGTAGCCGGGCGTGTGGACTCGGTTGCCCCCGGGTTTGCCGAGGGTGGCTTCTTTGCTGCCGACACGGCGTTGCTGCAGATTGAGGACTACGATTACCAGTTCGCTATTGCCCGTGCGGAATCCCAGGTGGCGGCCGCGAGGCAGCGGGTGGCCGAGGAACAGGGCCGTGCCCTGCAGGCCAAGCGTGAGTGGCGCGATCTGGGCAGCGAGCAGGCGAACGCCCTGTTTCTCCGCCAGCCCCAGTTGGCCTCAGCCCAAGCGGCATTGAAAGCCGCACAGGCCGACCTTGATGCCGCCAGGCTGGATCTTGAACGCACCGCGGTCAGTGTGCCGTTCAACGGCAGGATCAGTGAGAAGTATGTCGATATTGGTCAGTACGTGACCCCCGGAACAGCTATCGCCAAGGTCTATGCCACAGATGTGGCGACCGTGCGCCTGCCCCTGACTGACAGGCAGGTGGCGCTGCTGGAATTACCCCTGAACTATGACAACGACAGTCCTCAGGTCAGTACCGAGGTGATGCTGAGCGCTCGCTTTGGCAATCGCCAGTGGCAGTGGCCAGGTAAAATAGTGCGCACAGATGCGAGCATCGATATAGATAGCCGCGTTGTATATGCGGTTGCCGAAATTGAGCGCCCCTTTGCCCGTGAGCCGGGTACGGAGCGGCCGCCTCTGGCGCCAGGGCTCTTCGTGCACGCTACGATCAGTGGCAGACAGCTGCCGGCAGTAGCGGCGTTGCCGCGCACGGCGCTACGCAGTGATGGCAAGGTCATGGTCGTTGACAGTGAGCGTCGGGCCCGGTTGAAGCCAGTACAATTGCTGCAGCGCACCAGTGAGCAGGTGTGGGTGCAAGGCCTGACAGAGGGTGACAGGGTGATCGTGGCTGAATCCGCAGCCACCGTGGCAGGTATGGAAGTGACCGTAAGCGATACTGCCGTGATCGCCGGTGAAGGTTACTGATCATGAACGGGCCTATTCGCTGGTTTATCGACAATCCGATTGCCGCCAATTTGTTGATGGTATTTCTGTTGATCGGCGGCGCCGCCGGTCTGCCCGCGCTCGATAAGCAGTTTTTTCCCGACCCGGTAGTGAACAAAGTACGTGTTTCCTTGAGCTATCCCGGTGCAGGCCCGAGTGAAATTGAGCAGCAAATCTGTGTGCGAATCGAAGAGGCCGTGCATGATCTGAACGGAGTGAAAGAAATTCGCTCCACGGCGAGACAGGGGCTGGGAACGGTGATTATTGAAGCCGAGGCCGACTACGACATGCAGCGTCTCACCAGTGAGATCAAGGGACGGGTAGATGCGATTACCAGTTTTCCCGGTGATGCGGAGCGGCCTATCGTCAGCGAAGTTGCCCATCGTCACAACATGGCCCGGGTGTCTCTCGCGGGTGATATTGGCGAGCGAAATCTGAAAGCGCTGGGCGAGCGGCTGCGTGATGACCTCGCCGCGCAACCGGACGTGTCTGTTGTCGACCTGACCTCACCGCGCCCCTATGAAGTTTCCATTGAGGTGTCTGAGTACAGTTTGCGGCGCTACGGCCTGACTTTTGCCGATGTTACCGCGGCCATTCGTAATTCCTCGCTCAACCTGCCAGCCGGTTCAATCAAATCCAGTGAAGGTGATATCCAGCTGCAAACGCGAGGGCAGGCCTACGACCGTTACGACTTCGAGACCATTCCGCTGGTGAGTACACGTGATGGTACCCAGCTAACCGTGGGCGATGTGGCCACTGTTATCGATGGCTTTGAAGACATTGATGTGCGCACCCGCTTCAATGATATGCCGTCCCTGAACCTGCAGGTGTATGTAACGTCCAATCCCAACACGCTGCGCACCAGTGACTCTGTGCACGCCTGGGTCGAACGCATGCGACCCACGTTGCCCGAGGGGGTGGAGTTGGCGGTCTGGCAGGACAAGGCCGACCTGTTCAAAGGGCGCGTAGACCTGCTGTTGAAAAACGGCATTGGCGGCTTGATGCTGGTGTTTCTGGTATTGGTGCTGTTCCTGCGACCGTTACTGGCGATGTGGGTTTGTGTCGGTATTGGCATAGCGTTCATGGGAACGTTTTTCGCGCTGCAGTACACCCCGGTCAGCCTGAACATGATGTCGCTGTTCTCCTTCCTGCTGATCCTGGGAATTATCGTCGACGATGCGATCATCGTTGGGGAATCTATTCATTCGCGGCAAATGGCCGGTGAGGCCGGGCCCAAGGGCGCGCTAAGCGGTACCCGCGGGGTGGTGAAGCCAGTGATGTTCGCGGTGATCAGCACCATGATCTTTTTCGTGCCCATGTTTTTCATGCCGGGTGATATGGCGCGTATCGCCTCCCACATACCGACGGTAGTTATTCTGGCGCTGGTGTTCTCCCTGGTTGAATGTCTGCTGATATTGCCGCCGCACCTTGCCCACATGCGCCCGCAGAGAGCCAGTCGTTTTCAGACCCTGCAACGCCTGGAGGCTATGCGTATGCGCTTCGCCAACGGGATGACCCGCTTTGCAGCCACTGCGTACCGGCCGTTTCTGGCGCGCTGCCTGCGTAGCAATATTCTGGTCGGCGCCCTGTTCCTGTGCGCTCTGGTAATCAGCCTTGCCCTGTACGGTGGTGGCTGGGTCAAGGCCGCCTTTTTCCCTACGGTTAATTCGGACTATGCCATCGCCCGGGTCACCCTGCCCGAGGGCGGCGCCTATGCGGATACACTGACGGCATTGCGCCAGGTGGAGTCGGCAGCGGTGCAGTTAAAGTCTGACTACAACAGCGATCCCCTGTTTCAGGGGCTGGGCCCGGTGGTGCGCCATATCGATGCCTTTGCCCGGGAAAACAAGGTCACGGTGGTGCTGGAGTCCACCTCCGATGCGGTGGATATCAAGGCGCTGGCCAGGCGCTGGCAGGAACAGATAGGCGATCTCGGTCCCGTCGAGGACTTCGCCGTGGACTTCACTATCAACGATGTCGGCAAACCGATAAACCTGGTGCTGGCCTCGCCCTCAGTTGAGCATCTGGGTGTCGTGTCGGAAGAACTGCGCACCATTCTCAATACCTATCCTGGCGTATTCAATGTCGTCGACAGCCTGCAGGCACCGCGCGAAGAAATTGTGCTGAGTTTGAAGCCGGCCGCAGAAAATTTATCGATTACGCTGGCCGATGTGGCGCGACAGGTACGTGAAGCTTTTTATGGTGCCGAGGCCCAGCGTATTCCGCGTGAGAAGGAAGATGTGCGGGTGATGGTGCGCTATCCAGCGGACGAGCGCCTGTCTGTTGAAAACCTCAGTCAGATGCGTGTGCGCACGCCAGCGGGCGATGAAGTGCCCTTCGACACGGTGGCGCAGGTTGATTACCAGCCCGGTTACCTGACCATAGAGCGGCTGGATCGTAAGCGCACCCTGGAGATCAGCGCTGACCTTGTGCCAGGCTTGTCCAGTCCACGGGCCATTGTCGACGATATCCTGAAAGTACACCTGCCACAGTGGCAGCTGCGCTTCCCTGGCCTCAGTATGGCGCTGGATGGCGAGCTTCAGGAAGAGGCAGAATTCAGTAAGGCCATGTTCAAATACCTGTTGATGGCTATGCTGGTGATTTACGCGCTTATGGCCATTCCGTTTCGCTCCTACTGGCAGCCACTATTGGTACTTACGGCCGTGCCGTTCGGCATTATGGGGGCCATCTTCGGCCACCTGATACTCGACTGGACGGTGAGCATGTTGTCACTGCTGGGGGTGATCGCGGCGGCCGGGGTTGTGGTTAACGACAACCTGGTGCTTATCGATCGCATCAACCAGTTGCGGGCCAGTGGACATGCCATTCTGGAGGCCTTGTTACAGGCCGGCGAGGATCGCTTCCGGCCCATTATCCTGACCTCGATAACGACCTTTATCGGGCTTTTGCCCATCATGTCGGAAACCAGCTTTCAGGCGCAGTTCCTGATTCCCATGGTGATTTCGCTGGCCTTTGGGGTGCTGTTCGCCACCGGCGTGACCCTGATTCTGGTGCCCTGTCTGTATCTGTTCGGGGTGCAGTTGTCCGCCCATGTTCTGCACCGGCGCCAGCTACTCCCTGATGCGATTGACGGCGTTTGAGCGAGCACAAAAAAGCCCGCGTTAGCGGGCTTTCAAGGGTGCCGCGCTAGCGACTCAGTTCGACGGACCGGCTGCAATAATGTCGGCCGACACGTCGAATTTTCCGATATTGTCCTGAAAGAGTGTCGCCAGTTTGCTGGCCTGCTCGTCGTAGGCAGCGGTATCGCCCCAGCCTTCACGTGGATTGACGTACATGCTGTCTACACCTGGAATCTCGGTGGGGAAATCCAGGTTGAGGATATCCAGGTGGCCGCGGGGGCCGTCAAGCAGTGCGCCGCTTTGAGCAGCCGCTACCACTGCCCGGGTGACCGGGATAGGGAAACGCTTACCGGTACCGCCGGAAGCACCGGAGCCGCCGCTCCAGCCGGTGTTGATCAGATAAACCTGGCTACCAAAGTCTTCAATTCGCTTCATCAGCAGTTCGGCGTATTCGCCGGCTGGCCTGGGCATGAATGGCGCGCCGAAGCAGGTTGAAAAGGTTGGGTGAATACCTGCTTCTGCGCCCAGCTCGGTAGAGCCCACTCGCGCGGTGTAGCCGCTGAGAAAGTGGAACGCCGCGGCCTCCTTGGACAGAATGGATACTGGCGGAAGAACGCCAGACACATCGCAGGTCAGGAAGATCACGCACTTTGGTTCACCGCCATTATTGGTTTCGGTACGCTTTTCGACATGCTCCAGTGGGTAGCAGCAGCGACCGTTTTCGGTCAGGCTGGTATCGCAGTAGTCGGCGTGACGCTGGGAGTCGACGACGACATTTTCTACAATGGCGCCGAAGCGAATAGCGTCCCAGATAACGGGTTCGTTTTTCTGGCTCAGGTCGATTGTTTTGGCGTAACAGCCACCTTCGATATTGAATACCGAGCCTTTGGACCAACCGTGCTCGTCGTCACCGATCAGGTAGCGGTCGGGGTCGGCTGACAGCGTGGTCTTGCCAGTACCAGACAAGCCGAAGAACAGTGTGGTATCTCCGCTCTCGCCAACGTTGGCGGAGCAGTGCATGGACATCACATCTTTCTCAGGTAGCAGGAAGTTTTGCACCGAGAACATGGCCTTTTTCATTTCCCCGGCATAACGCATACCGGCCAGCAGGACCTTGCGCTGGGCAAAGTTGATTAAAACGACACCGTCGGAGTTGGTGCCGTCGCGCTCGGGCTCACAGACGAAGCCAGCTGCGTTGAGAATCTGCCATTCCGGCTTGCGGCCGCCGTTGTACTGGCTGGGACGGATAAACATATTGCGACCAAACAGGCCCTGCCATGCGGTTTCGGTGGTGACTTTGACCGGCAGATAGTGGTCGGTGTGCTCGCCCACGTGCAGGTGGGAGACGAAACGGTCGCGACCGGCAATATGGGTTTCTACCCGCTCCCAAAGTGCATCAAACTTGTCAGCATCGAAAGGGCGGTTTACTGGCCCCCAGTCGATGGCATCCTCGGTGCTGGGCTCCTTGACGATGAAGCGGTCTGCGGGAGATCGACCGGTACGCTTGCCGGTTGTCACCAGCAGTGCGCCGCTCTCGGTAAGAACACCTTCCTTACGCGTCAGGGATTCTTCGACGAGTTGCGAGGTTCCCAGGTCTACCAGTTCCTGGGCGGTGGGGATGTCTGCGGTCATTGTCTGTCCTGTGTCTTTTTTGATACGAGACGCGGTGGCTGGACTTCGTTTGCGTCGCCTTTCCCGGCCTTTCCGGGGGGCGGTATTATGTCAGAATAGCTGGGCGATGCGAACCGGATAGGACAAAAATTAAGCGCCCTTGCCACAGGCAGGGTTAGTGCGTAAGCGGTGGACTGTCAGAGGGCAGTAATGCGGTCAGGTCTTGCGGTTGGAACACATACTGCTGATTGCAGAACTCGCAGTCCATGGTGATTGACCCCTGCTCCTCCAGCAGTGAGGTCACTTCCTCGGAGCCTATGGCAGACAAGGCATTAAACGTCCGTTCCCGCGAGCAACTGCAGCAGAATTCTGGCCTGCGCGCTTCGAACAGGCGTATGGGGTCCTCGTGAAACAACCGCTGTAGCGACTGTTCTGCTGGCAGCGCGAGCAGCTCCTCGTCCTGGATGGTGTCTGCAAGTATGCAGGTATGTTGCCACTGGTTTTCTCTATCCTGTGGATTCGGTTGTAGCTGGCTGGGTAGCTGTTGCAGCAACATGCCTGCAGCCAGGGTGCCGTCGCAGGCGAGCCAGAAGCGGGTGTGCAGTTGCTCTGACATTTGGAAGTAGGCATCCAGACTGTGAGCAAGCGAGTTGCTCACCAGCGGCACGATGCCCTGATATCGCTCGCCTTTGGTCGGATCGATGGTGATCACCAACTGGCCATTGGCCAGCAGGGCCTCGAAAGTGTCGGCTGTGGCCTCCTGTGCCCCGCGGGCAATCGCGCGTATCTTCAGGTCGCTGGTGCACTCGGCCATGATCAGCGGAATTTGCCCCTCACTGCGCGCCTGCAGGATCATTTTGCCCTCGTATTTCAAGGTGGTAGTGAGCAGGACAGCGGCGGCCATGAACTCACCCAGCAGGCGGCTAACCCCGGGAGCGTACTGATGGTTGTCCAGCACCTCGCCCAGGCTGTCGCACAGGTGCACGGTTTCACCGCGAATGTCGGCATTGTCGAAAAGAAATCGTTGGGAGCGGTCGTAGTGTGTCATGGCGTCATTGTAAACGATTTGCGTGAGCAAGCAGTGGCTGGCATTAATCCTGTGCCGGCTCCCGTCCGTATATCCCAATGCATAAGGTTCAGTATTTGATGCCATTGGTGTCAAATTCGGCAATAGCCATGACCCCCGGGGTACAAGCGGCTACAGTGAGGCCTGTTTCAGGGTTTGCCCAGCGCAAACCCCAATAATTAAAGAAGGAGAGCGGTATGAATTTCAGTTATCAGGTAGGTATGAGTGAAGCGGATCATTATTTGCCGCTGGCCAAAGCGGCAGAAGAAGCTGGTTTCAATGGCATCACTATCCCCGACAGCATCTGCTATCCGCAGGAGTGTAGTTCCAAATACCCGTACAACGCCGACGGCAGTCGTGAATTTCTGGAGAGCGTTCCGTTCCTCGAGAGCCTGATTGCGGTGGCCGCGATGGCCGCGGTGACAGACTCCATTCGCTTTGCCACCTTTGTTTACAAGCTGGCGGTGCGCCAGGCACCGGTCGTGGCCAAGCAGGTGCAGAGTATTCAGCAGTTGTCGGGTAACCGCTTCGATTTTGGCGTGGGTATCAGCCCATGGGAGGAGGACTTCGCCGTGTGTGATGTGCCCTGGGCAAAACGCGGCAAGCGCTTCGACGAGCAGATCGACATTCTTCGAGGCCTGGAGACAGGCGAATTTTTTGGCTACGACGGCGAAATCCACCAGATGCCTGCAGCCAAGATGTGCCCGGTGCCAACAGCTACCACCCCTATCTTGATTGGCGGGCATGCAGAGCCTGCCCTTAAGCGTGCCGCCAGAGTCGGAGACGGCTGGATGTGTGCAGGTGCTGATATGGAACAGCTGACAGCTTACATAGGTCGTATCAACCAACTTCGTGAGGAATATGGCACCGCCGACCGTCCTTTCCGCTTCTTTACCACGGGTCAGAATGCCTTCACGGCCGAAGGTATTCAGGAGCTCGAGGGAATCGGAGTTACCGATGTCATTATCGCCTTCCGCAATGTGTACGAGATGGAGCCGGATCACACGCTGGAAGACAAGATCAAGATGATGAACTGGTACGCGGGCGAGTTCATGAATGGTTGAGCTCGCACCTGACACCCCGATTCTGGTGGGTGTAGGCGCTGTACAGCAGAAGGGCGTTGAACACGCCGAATCTGCCGAAGCACTTGTGCTTATGGAGCAGGCTTTGCGGGCGGCAGCGGCTGATGCCGGTGCCGACGACCTTTTGAGTCGCGCTGACGAAATTCTGGTTCCCAAGGGGATCTGGTCTTACAGCGACCCGGGTCGTCTGTTGGCACAGCGCCTGCAAGCGAAATCTGCCAGCACTGTGCTGGCTGAGATTGGTGTATTGCAGCAGACCCTGATAAGTCGTGCCTGCGAGCAGATTGCCAGTGGGCAGGCGCAAGTGGTTCTGGTGACCGGGGCTGAAGCAAAGTACCGTGATCTGTTGGCCAAGAAGGCGGGTTCAGAAGCTGTTGAAACCGCGCAGCATGGCGAAGTGCCGGATACGGTGCTGGAGCCGGAAGATGAGCTCTGGTCGCCGGTGGAGTCCGCAGCAGGTTTGGGTATGCCGGTGGGCTACTATGCCATCATCGACAGTGCCCTGCGCTACAAGCAGGGCCTGACGGTTGCCGAACATCGTGATCAGATGGCCCGCATCTATGCGAGATTCAGCGAAGTGGCGGCGGCCAATGCCGAGGCCTGGAGCGAGGCGCCAGTAGAGGCCTCCTTCATCCGCGAGGCCTCGCCGGGCAATCGCATGTTGGCCTTTCCTTACACCAAACTGCACAACAGTCAGTGGAATGTTGACCAGGCGGCCGGACTTATTTTCTGTAGCTTGGCGGTGGCCCGCGAACTGGGTATTGAACGCTCCCGCTGGGTTTTCCCCAGGGCGTCAAGCGAATCCAACTTTATGTCGGTAGTTGCCAGCCGCGGCGATCTGGGTGGCAGCCCCGGGTTCAGGTTGGCGGGGGAAGCGGTGCTGTCCAGTGCTGATGTCAGTCTTGCCGATGTCCCATTGCGCGAGCTCTACTCCTGTTTCCCGTCAGCGGTTCGGGTGCAGCTGGAGGAGTTGGGCGAGGCCGGTGATGGCGACCTGACGGTGACCGGCGGCATGACGTTCGGCGGCGGACCACTGAATAACTTTGTGCTGCAGGCCACCGCGAAAATGGTGCAGGTGCTGCGCCAGCAACCGACCGAGCTAGGTCTGGTGACCAGTGTCAGTGGCATGTTAACCAAACAGGCCTGTGCACTCTGGTCGGCGAAGCCAGGCGACAAGCCGTATGCCCATGTCGATGTGACCGACGAGGTTCGTGCGCAGAGCCCGCAGTGCGAGCTGATCGCTGACTACGAAGGCCCGGGAACTGTTGCTGGCTATACCGTGTTGTACCAGGGTGATCAGCCGTGGCGCGCCGTTGCCGTCTTTGATTTGCCGGAGGCACAGCGCACCGTCGCCTTTTCCGAAGCGCCAGCTTTGTTGGCGGAAATGCAGGGCGAAGAGTGCTGCGGTCGTCAGTTTGTCTTGTCTGGCGGTCAGTTTGCAGTTGCCACATGAGACTCATGCGCCAGCTGCGCCATGATCTATACTGAAGCGTCACGAAAAGAGGTAGCCCATGGCAGGATTTAGAGTCACTCGTCCCTACACCATGCCCAAAGAGGAGGTGCGTGCCGCCGCCCAGGGGCTCGCCACCAGCCTTGAGCAGAAGCACAGCGTGCACTCGGCCTGGGAGGGCGACAGCGTCAGGATCAAGGGGTCAGGCGTGGATGGCAGGCTGACTTTTCACGACGATATGATCGATGTCTCGGTAAAACTCGGGCTTCTGGCCAGTGCCTTCAAGGGCGTGCTGCAAAAGGAAGTAGAGCGTTACCTGGATGAATACATCACCTAGGCGAATTGCTGCCGGTCAGGGCAGTATGGTCGCTCCGGCCAGCGGGTCCGAGCCGGTGGCCAGTGCCGAAAACTCCTCAGCCAACGCCTTATTGCGCTCAACACAGGTTTGCCAGTAAATCACCCGTTCCTCGTGGCTCAAGCGAGTGAAGTCGCGTCTGTCGGGTATCTTTTGGTGCGGCAGGTCCGCGACCATTGCCTCGCTGGGGCATAGCAGTACCAACTTGTCCAGATCCTCGATGGTAGCCTTGCGCCACGGCAGGAATTTGTCGAACCATCCCGGTGTTATGTCGGCGCGGAAGTGTGGGTACAGGATCAGGCCATCGCCGTGATACTGGTCCAGGTCAAAGTGATAATCGATGATGCCGCCGTCCCAGTATTGCCCTGGCGGTGCACCGCTGATATCGCGTTCCCCGGTGAGTACAAACGGTATGGAGCCGCTGGCGTGCAATGCTGCAGCGAGATTTTCCTGCTGTAGTGACACATAGCGGGTATGGAAGTCGTGGAAGCTCAACTCCGGGTTGTGCTTTGGCTTGCTGTGGAAGACCACACGCTGGAAGGCGTGTCGCAGTAACTTGCGGTTGACGGCATTGCCCAATGCAGCAGCGCCCATGCCGCCGGCGAGTACCGGGGTAGATGTGGAGCCGGCGGGGCCTCGACCCCGGGCGGTAATAATGTGGGTGTTGATTCGCGGGTTGTTGACCAACTGTTCTATGCCGTCTTCGCCCAGCACCTGGTGCAGCGTGCCCAGGCTGGTGTCGCTGACTTCCGCGGCGCTGGGCTTGCCCTGATAGTGCTGGTGCAGGTAACCCTGTTCCAGCCTGGCGATGGCTGCAGCGGGGTCACGCATGGCAAAACAGGCGTTGCGCCATGCGCCTATAGACGAGCCCACGGTGGTCAGTGGCGCCTTGCCGCGCTGCAGGAAGTCGCCGAACAGCAGGCGGTCCAGATGACTGAGAATAAACCACTTGGGTCCACCGGATGCTCCTACCACCAGGCTGAAATGATCGGCTTGCCAACCGTCTCTGGCGATACGCTCGGCGGCTACCCGGCCCAGTATGACCTGCAGCGCCTTATAGGCCATTGCGAACATCCCGCGGCGCGATGCCGGTCCATTTGATATAGGCCCGACGGAAGTTGGAAGAGTCGTTGAAGCCGACCATGTAGGCGATGGTGGACAGCGGTAAGCGGGTATTTTGCAGGTAGCGGGTGGCGTGTTCTGCCCGCACCTTGTCCAATAGCGTCTGGTAGGATTCCTGTTCTTGCCCCAGTCGCCTGCGATAGGTGCGCGGGCTGAAATTCAGCATACGTGCAATCTGTGGCATCTGCGGATACTGGCCCTCGAGCTTACGTAAGAGCCTCAGTGTTTGCTCGGCGATAGAGTCTTCTTCCTCCAGGTCCGCAAGCAACCGTTTGCACTCTTCCTCGTACAGCGTTCGCAAAGCGGTGTTGGACGACGGCAGTGGTGTTGAAAGCAGGCAGGTATCGAAGCTGATTCTTCCGCGCACGCAGTTAAAGTGTACGTCACTGCCAAAGACCTCGTAGTAGGCCTGCTCGTGCGCCGGGGCAGGGTAGGGGACCTCCAGTCGCAGGGCCAGTTCGTCGAGGTTAAGCAGCCCTCGCAATGTGTTGAGGATTGCCGCGTACATCAGTTCATAGGCGAATTCGACGGTGTTTTGTTCCGGCGTCGACACGGTGGTCAGAATGCAGCGATCGCCTATGGTCTCGAATTCCAGGTAAAGCGCCGGCGACAGCAGATGGTAGTACTTGAGAAACAGATCCATGACCTCGCCCAGGTCCTTGCAGGTCATAAATGCCTGGCCCAGGATCGCATGGGCGCTGAGGTTGAGACGCAGGCCCAGCTTGAGGCCCAGCGCCGGGTCGCCAGTCAGGTTGAAGGCATTGGTCACTAATTGGGCGAAGTCATTTTCGCTGACTCTGGCCCCTATTCCGGTAATGCCGGTCTCTGCCAGCGAGGTCTCTGCCAGCAGTATGTCACGGGGATAACCCTGTTCCTCGACCATACCGATCAGGATGAGAATGTATTGCGCTGGTGTGGTTGTCTTCGGCATGTGCCTATTTGGCCACAAATGACCTCAATTTGACAAGAGATTACCTTGTTGCCTTACCCGCCATGCACCATAGTCTCTATTACGTTAAAAAAGCCGAGAGAAAGTTCTGATGAAAATAGAATGGCATGAACAGAGTCCCCGCAAGATTCAGAAGTACGCCGGCGCGGATTACCCGCGCGAAAATCCCGACCTGGAGGATGTATTAACCAGTGAGCAGGTGGATTATGTGGCGGAAATTTTCCAGACGCCGCTGACCGGCTCCTACAACTGGGATTACTCGATTCAGGACGACCGGATCAAGAAACTTTATGACCTGGGCAAGCAGCTCAACTGGGACCCGGAAATGGACATCGACTGGGATCGCCCCTGGCCCGATGAGCAGCGGGCGCCAGAACTGATGAATTTGCATGAATACCAGCCCTACCTTGATATGGACGATGCCACCAAGGACGAGTTCTGGTTGCACATGAATGCCTGGAGCCTGTCACAGTTTCTTCACGGAGAGCAGGGTGCCCTGCTGGTCGCGTCGCAGCTGTGTTCCTGTGCGCCCACGCTGAATGCCAAGTTGTATGCCGCGTCGCAGACCTTTGATGAAGCGCGCCACGTGGAGGTTTTTAACAAGTACCTGCAGCAGCGCATTGGCATGATGTATCCCATCAACACCCACCTGAAGAGCATCATCGATAAGATCCTTACCGATCCTCGTTGGGACATGAAGTTCATCGGGATGCAGATTGTTATCGAGGGGCTGGCACTTTCCGCCTTCAATACTACCCGTGAAACCACGCCTGACCCGGTACTCAAGGATGTTGTGTACTTGGTAACCCGCGACGAGGCCCGGCATGTGACTTTCGGGGTGAACTATCTGGAAGAGTTTGTGAAAACCCTTACCGATGAAGAGCGCGAAGAGCGTGCCCAATTCGCCTACGAAGCCTGCGTGGTGAGCCGTGAGCGCCTGGTTGCAACCGATGTGTTCCGCCATTTTGGCTGGGATGTGGAAGAGGCCCGCAAGCAGGTGTTGGAAGGGTTTGTGATGTCGACTTTCCGCAATCTGCTGTTTCAGCGTGTCATTCCCAACCTGGGACGTATTGGCCTGTTGACCGACAAGATCCGGCCCAAGTTCGAGGAGTTGGGTATTCTCGACTTTGAGAACCTCGCAACTGATGGCGATATCGACTGGAGCAAGCTTGAGCGTCCGTTGGACACGGAAGAGGCACAGAGCTACGAGCAGAGTATGCTGGACGAGTTCCACAAGATGCAGGAAGCCGATGAGGAGCCACGCAAAGCGGGTTAGCGGCGCGTGTTTTCGAGACAAAAAAAAGCCGGCAGAGATGCCGGCTTTTTTATTTGTGCTGGGTGATCAGGCAGCCAGTGCCTTGACCTGGGCATTCAGGCGACTCTTGTGCCGTGCAGCCTTATTCTTGTGGATGATGCCCTTGTCGGCCATACGGTCGATGACAGGCACAGCGCTATCGAGAGCGGCTTTGGCCTGCTCTGCATCACCGGTACCGATGGCGGCAACCACGTGCTTGATCTTGGTGCGAACCAGCGAACGGAGGCTGGCGTTGTGTGTGCGGCGCCTTTCTGCCTGGCGGGCACGCTTCTTTGCTTGTGGGGAGTTGGCCACGTGGTTTACCTCTAAAAAGGGTCAAAAATCAGGAGGCGCGATTATTCACATAACCGCACCCCTTGTCAACCGAGAGTGGCGGGGTCGAAGAGCAGGTGTCGCGACAGGTCTCCCAGCAGCTCGGGCAGCATGCTGCGGGTCTTGAATTGCCAGCTGCCATTCACCCGTTGCAGGCTGTCGCTGTAGCTGCCACTGATGATGGCCTGCAGGGGGAAATCGGGGAGTGCCTGGAACACGGTGAAGTAGCTCTCGCAATGGGCTGTATGGCCCTCCTGGCGGATGTCCAGGTTGCTGGTGACGTGCCGTGTGCAGGGCGTGCCGTTGTCGTAAAGACGGGTTGATCCGGTGTACATGGCCAGTACTTCGTCGTAGCCGCGTATCTCACCCTGTGGGGTGATGATGGTGCCATCGCGAAATAACTCGGCGACACCGGCGAAATCCCCGGCGTCGATGCGTCGGGCATAGTCGAAAATGGGCCGGCTGATGGTGGGATCTATCATGATTTTCTGCGTCCGTAGGTGCTGGGCTGGCTGGTGTTTATGCCGTCAGTCGCTGTAGGTTATACTAATGGCTATTAGTCGTTATTAAGCCGCTAGAGTCCAGTATATCGTGACAACGGAAACAACTGCAGCAAGTGCTGAAGGCAGGCAGAGTACAGCCGACCGTATTCTGGATGCTGCCGAAGACCTTTTCGCCCAACAGGGGTATAGCGCCACCTCTCTGGGTGATGTCGCCGATCGGGTGGGCATTCGCTCCCCCAGTCTGTACAACCATTTTCGCAACAAGGAAGCCCTTTACGCAGCAGTATTGGAGCGTTTGCTGACCGAATTCCTGCAGCCGTTCGAGGAGCTCAATGCCGGCCCTGTCACCCATGACAGGATCATTGAGTGGTTGGAGGTTTTCGTTCGCAAGCACCATTCCAATCCCAACCTGGCGCGCTTGCTGCAACATGCGGCTTTGTCGGGTGGCCCGCGCACCAACGAGTTGATCGATCGCCTGTTTCGGCCGATGTTCGAGCCCGGGGGCACTATCGAGGGGGCTGAATTACCGATGCTGGGTGACGCGGCGCTGCAGCCCTGGGCGGTGATGGCGTTTAACAACCTGGTAATGTCCTATGTCACAATGGCGCCTATGTACCGCGACCTGCTGGGTCAGGATCCATTCAGTGAAGAGGCGTTGGACAAACAGCTCAACCTCATGAAGACCCTGCTGAAAGCCGTTTTTGAATATCGCGCCTGATTATTTTTCCCGCTCCGCCAGCCGGGGCCACGACCGAGTTACTGTTCATGCCATTACTGACTGATTCCGTGCACATCTGGCGTAGCGCCGATGGTGTTCACCATGTTGACTGGGAGGCCACCCAGCCCGAGACCGAGGTTACGGTTGAGCCACTGACTCCTGGTGGTCGAGTGGAGATAGTCACGGGACAGCAGGCAGGGGCCAGGGTCACCGGGCTTGCGCAGGATAGTCGTCACCAGTTTCGCCTGATTGACCAGCACGGTAATGAAGCGGTTGCCAGCGAGCGTCGGCTGGGCATGGAGGGCACGCCCAACTTTCGTGATTTTGGTGGCTATCCCACAAGCGATGGGCGTCAGGTCAAGTGGGGTTACCTCTATCGCTCCGGCCAATTGTCGGCGCTGACCGAGGCGGATGTCAGTTTGTTGGCCAGCCTGGAGCTTGACCTGATCTGCGATTTTCGCCGTGAGGACGAGCAGGAGACAGAGCCCAGCCTCCTGCCGGAATCAAGGCCACCGCGTATTGCCAGCCTGCCTATTATTCCAGGCAGTAATGCCGGTTTTTTCGAGGAGGCAGGTGGGGAAGGCTGGAGTGGCCGAGAGCCCATGTTCGAGTTCATGGTGCATATCAATCACGATTTCGCCGAGGGTCAAACGGCAGCCTATGCTCGTATGTTCAGTGAGATCCTGGCGCTGGAAGACACGCGCCTGTTGGTCCATTGCGCCGCGGGAAAAGACCGTACGGGCTTTGCGGCGGCCATTATCCTGCTCGCACTGGGAGTCTCCAGCGATGTGGTGATGAATGACTACATGTTGACTCGTGAGTTCTTTCTGCCGGAAGACGAGCTGGACAGGCTGCGTACCAAGTACGAGATGGAGCATCTTGAGGTGGAGGCGATACTACCCATGCTTGAAGTGCATGAGGACTACCTCTCCCGGGCTCTGTCTACCATTGACGAGAAATTCGGTGGTGTAGAGGCCTACCTGCGGGATGCTTTGGGGGTAGGTGAGGCCGAGGTGGCCGAGCTTAAACGCCGCTACGTGGAATGAAAGTGCCTTCCTTGTAGCGGCTTGTCGATGATGGTCGGGTTTATTCGCCCTTGCAGGCGGCTTTCGCGGCTTTGATCTGCTTCTTTTCACACACTGTGCTGTCAGCCCCGCCCACGCACCATTTGCGACGGTTATCCCAGGCGGTGACGGCGACCTTTTTACCGTCAGAGCATTTGACCAGGTATTCAGAGTAAGCCGTACCGTCTTCAGTTTCGCCGTTAGCCTGAAAAACAATGCTGGTGGGCTTCGCGGCAAAGGCTACGGTTGAGCAAGCCGCAAGTAAGGCGGCTGCGATAAATTTTGTTGCTGTCATGGTGTATTCCTCTATCAGTACGGGGCAAGAGACCTTCGGTTGCAGGCTACTATTTTGAACATGCGGTGGATTGTACAGGGAATACGGGGTCTAAATGCCGGCGGATGTGTAACCGAGTGGGAATATTGGTAACAACTTGGGCTCAAGGGTCTGCCATCTACCCTAAGCCACTGAAATATATAGTAATATTTTGATGTTGAGCAGTGTGTTGGGGCAACATTAAAGATCGTTAATGTTGCCCTGAAGGGCCTGTTACGTTACCAGGACAGGAACAGTAACACCCAACCGATAGCAGCGACGGCCAGTGCCGAGCCAGCTTTATCCAGTCGAAAAAGCCCGTAGAGGTAGGACAGTGGGGGCAACAGCAGGGTGCACAGACCCCAGGCGTAGTCATCCTTCCATGATTCAATCAACAGAATTACCCAACTGGCGAGCAGGGCTGCTGCCCCAAACGTCATCATCGCTGCATTTGCCGCTTCCATGTTTCCCCCTGTGAATATGCGTGTAACAAAAGCGGGGGCAGGGTAGCAGAAAGCCGGCGCGTAGTCAGTGCCCGGATGACTCACCTCGGTAATTTGGGTATGGTGTGGCGCTTGTTGTACGAGGACACCTGCTTGACCGACCCCTTCGCAGATATTCGCCCCTACCGGGACGCTGAGGTGCCCCAGGTTCTGGAGCGATTATTGCTCGATCCTGAATTCCTGATTGCCGTGGCCCGCTTGCGTGTGGGCGCTGCAGCACGACTGGTGCCGGCATTGTGGCGCCCCCTGGTGCGGTACTTTCTGGCCCGTGAACTGCGCTCGGTGGATGATGTTCACGGCATGCAGATGGTGGTCAAGAGCTATCTGGAAAAAATGATCGAGGACACCACCGGCGGTCTGACGGTCTCTGGCCTGGATGGACTGGACGCGGGTAAGGCGCACCTGTTCATGAGTAACCACCGTGACATCGCCATGGACCCGGCGCTCACCAATTACGCCCTGCACCGGGACGGTCACGAGACAATTCGCATTGCCATCGGCGACAACCTGCTCACCAAGCCCTGGGTTTCAGACCTTATGAGGCTCAACAAAAGTTTCATCGTCAAACGTTCGGTCAGTGGCCCGCGAGAACTGCTGGCGGCCGCGAAGAACTTGTCGTCCTATATACGCCAGTCTATTCAGCAGGAAAATGCGCCGATCTGGCTGGCTCAGCGTGAGGGCCGCGCCAAGGATGGAGTTGATAGAACCGAGCCCGCAGTTATCAAGATGCTTGGTCTGAGTCGCGATAAGAGTTCGGAGACTCTGGCGGAGCATATTCGTGGTTTGTCCATAGTGCCTGTGGCGATTTCCTATGAGCTGGATCCCTGCGATGCTCTCAAGGCGCGGGAACTGCATGCGCTCGCCAGTGAGGGCAACTATGAGAAAGGCGAGCAGGAAGATGTCGCGTCGATAGGCCAGGGTATCGCCGGGCAAAAAGGCCGGGTTCACGTCAGCTTTGGTACGCCACTAGACGGTGACTTTGACTCGGTGGAGGCCGTCGCCGCCGAGGTGGACAGACAGATTATTGAAAACTACTGCCTCCACCCCACCAATCTTTTTGCCTACAGCATGCTGCATGGTGGCGACAGCGCAGTGCCTGAGGGGCTGTACCTTGAGGAGGGTGACATAGACCGCAGTGAATTCGAGGCACGTATCAAGGCCCTGCCTGCGGCCCACCGACCCTACGCGCTGGCGACCTATGCCAATGCAGTGGACAGTAAAATCAAGTTGGCAGCTGGTACCGACGACTCTTGCTAGACGATGCGCTCAAGGACAGGATTCGTGAGGCCTATGGCGCGATCACTGAAAGCAAAGGGCTGACCCCACGGTGGGGCCAGCGGCAGATGATTGCCGAGATTGCCAACGCCCTTGCCCGTATTCCCCGCGCCGGTGAGGCGCCCTCCCCAGAGCCTGCTGTGTGTGTTATCGAAGCCGGCACCGGCACCGGCAAGACCATTGCCTATGCGGTAGCTGCCATACCGCTGGCACAGGCATTGGACAAGCGACTGGTGGTGGCGACCGCCACGGTTGCCTTGCAAGAGCAGTTCATCAACAAGGATTTGCCAGATATCGCCCAGGCCAGCGGCCTGCAGTTCACCTATGCGCTGGCCAAGGGTCGGCGGCGTTATATCTGTCTGTCAAAACTGGACCGCGTCCTGGCCGGCGGGCAGGGCGAAACAGCGGCCTTGCCGCTGTACCCGGATGAGCAAAGTGCTCCGGTGTCTGCCGATGCCATGCCGGTGTATAACGGCATGCTCGATGCGCTTGGCCGCGGGCAGTGGGACGGTGACCGGGATAATTGGCCGGAAACTATCGCCGACGATACCTGGTTCGGGGTCACCACCGATCACAGCCAGTGCAGCGGCAGGCGCTGTCCCAATATCGGACAGTGCAGCTTTTATCGGGCCCGGGACGAATTGCAGACAGCCGATATCATTGTGACCAATCACGATTTGGCCCTGTCTGACCTGGCTCTGGGTGGCGGCGCTATCCTGTCTGCGCCAGAGGACAGCATTTATATTTTTGATGAGGGCCACCACCTGCCCGACAAGGCCCTGTCGCACTTTGCCAGTTTCTGCCGGCTGCATACCACCGTGCAATGGCTGGCAGACAGCACCAAGCTGTTGGCTCAGGCCGCGCCGGCATTGGCGGTGTTGCCCGGATTACAACAACCTCTGTCCAGATTGCCGGCCGATATGGACGAGGCGGCCGCTGGCTTGCAGGTTGCCGAACAATTGGTGGCCAGTTTGTTTGAAGAACTGGAACCCGACGACCGGCGCGAGGATCAGCAGCTGCGCTTCGAGCACGGTCATGTGCCGCCGCAACTGGTGCCAGTGGCGGCGGGTCTGGTGGGACATTTTCAAAAGCTGGTGCTCAACCTGTCGCGAGTAGAAGAGGAGCTGGAGGCGGCGCTTGAGGATGACGACGCGGGGCTGGACAAAGGTGATATCGAAACCTGGCATCTCAACATGGGTGGTTTGCTCAGCCGCGCCGAGGGTAATCTGGCGTTGTGGCAGGAATATTCGGTCAGTGGCGAGAACGACGTGCCACCCAAGGCACGGTGGATAACCCTGCTTAATAGCGGCGGGCAGTTCGGGTTTGATGTGCGCTGCAGCCCCATCCTGGCGGCGGATATTCTCGAGGAATATCTTTGGTCGAGAGCGGCGGGAGTGGTTGTTACCTCAGCGACGATTACCGCGCTGAATTCCTTTGACCGCTTTCGCCTGCACTCGGGTGCGCCTGACGATGCAGTTTTTAAAGTGGTAGCCAGTCCGTTCGATTATGCCAACGCGGTATTCAGCGTGCCGGCTTTACCGTGCGAGCCGGGCGATGCTCAGGCCCATACCGATGCCATTGTTGCGCTGCTCCCAGATTTGCTGGACCGGTCCGAGGGCAGTCTTGTGTTGTTCTCCTCCCGCCGCCAGATGTTGGATGTTTACCATGGCGTTAATGCCAGCTTTGGCGACCAGCTGTTGATGCAGGGCGATTACAGCAAACAGGAAATCCTGCGCCGTCACCGGCAGGCGATAGACGAGGGAGCAGGGAGCATTATCTTTGGTCTGGCCAGTTTTGCCGAGGGCGTTGATCTGCCCGGGGATTACTGCCGCCATGTGGTGATTGCGAAGATTCCCTTTGCGGTGCCCGACAGCCCGCTGGAGGCGGCGCTGGCAGAGTGGGTTGAGGCGGAAGGTCGCAATGCCTTTATGGAAATCAGCGTTCCCGACGCCGCCCTGAGGTTGGTTCAGGCCAGTGGTAGGCTGCTGCGGACCGAGGAGGATACAGGCCGGGTGACCTTGCTGGACAAGAGGGTAGTCACCCGCCGTTACGGGCGGGCGATTCTGGACTCGCTGCCGCCATTTCGGCAGGAGCTTGCTGCCCAGTAACCCGCCGATCGATGATCAGCGGGTTTGGGCGGGACCAACTCAGAAGTTGCCTGACAGCTGCAGTCCGTATTCACGTCCACCCGACACCGCGCCAAAGGCAATGGTACCGGGAATGATAACCGCCGAGTTAAATTCCTCCTCGTCGGTCAGGTCGCGGCCGAACAGGGTGACCTTGATAGTACGGTCCTCACTCCATTGCCACTCGTAGGCGAGATTGGCATCCCAGACACCGCGACTATCCAGCAAGCCGCGTGGGTCATTGGAGGTCTCCACCCAGTACTCGTCGGTATAGCGATAGCCCAGGAACGCCGAAAGGTAACCTGGCCCTAACTGGGCGTTGACGATGCCGTTCACGCCGCCTACCCAGCTTGGCACGCGCCGCAGTTCAAGGTCACTGTTATCGGTTTCTATCCCGTCACCGGTGAGGTCGGCTACATAATCGTCGTACTCGGCATCCAGCCAGCCCAGGTTGGCGTTGAGCTGGAAGTACTCGTTAGCCACCCAGGTAAGTTCGCCTTCCAGACCCATCGATTCAACCGTTGCCGCATTGCGCACCACGGTGTTGGAGCCGCCGAAGCCGTCAGGTTCTATGATCTCCTCCTGCTTGTCCTCGTAGTCCACATAAAATGCGGCGAGGTTCAGCCTCAGGGTGTTATCGAGGAAGTCGCCCTTCATCCCCAGCTCGTAGTTGTTAACGAACTCTGGATCAAAGGGGCCGATATTGTCTGGGTTCTGGTTCCGGCCGTTGAAGCCGCCAGAGCGGAATCCCTCAGAGTAGGAGGCGTAGACCATTACGTCTTCATTAACCTCGTAATCGATGCCGACTTTGGGGGTAAACTCCTGCCAGTCTTCCTTGCCGGATGCGCCACCCAGTGGAATCCAGATTGGTGTGCCGTAAACGTAGAAGTCATCGACACCCTCTGGTAGAAAACCGGGAAAGCCGTTGGCCGTGCCGCCGCCAATGGTTTGCGTCCCGCTGTACTCTTTCTCCTCGTCGGTGTAACGGCCGCCCAGCGTTAGGGTCCACCGTTCTCCAAGGCCAATATGCACCTCGCCAAATACCGCCCAGGCCTCACGCTCATGGTCGGCGGTGGGGTTCTGGAATACCGACCCATCCGGCCCGCCGAAGGCGGCGATGGATGTTTGCTGTTCCAGAAAATACTCGTCCTGAACCCAGAACAGGCCCGCCACGAAGTCGACGTTGTCGCTGAAGCTGTCTGAGGAGAAACGCAGCTCGGTGCTGGTCTGCTCAGAGTCCTGTTCCCTGATCGCGTGGAAAAAGTTCAGCGAGCTGCCATCGAAGTCTGTAGGCACGTACTCCTCGGTTTCCTGGTAACCGGTGATCCAGTCGATCACACCAAAGCCCACATCCCAGCTCAGGTTGAGAGTGTAGCTGTCCCACTCGAAGTCGATGGGCTTGTACCAATCCTGGGTGAGGTCACCGATGTCTTTAACGTCATCACCGCAGGTTTGGCCGAAGATCACTTCTGGCAATACACAGGGTACTTCCGGTGCCGGATTAACCGGGTTGTCCGTGTTCAGGGAGGTAATATTCTGCAGGGCAACACCATCGTTCTCGTCCTGGTAGTTGACGTAGGTAAAGGTGATGTCCATGTCATCGTTGGGGGTTAGCAGCAGGGTTGCATTGAGCTCCTGATTGTCGGCATCGCCCACACGTTTGCCGTTATTCTCTCTCAGGCCGCCGTCATTCTGCTGGGCGAAGCCCAGTTTACCGGCGAGTAATCCGTCTACGATGGGAAAGTTAAGCACCGCCTTGACGTCGACGCGGTCATCGTTGCCCGCCGTCAGTTCATATTTCAGCCCCAGCTCGCCTGATGGCGCTGTGCGGGTGATATTTATGACACCGCCGGTGGTGTTGCGACCGAACAGGGTGCCCTGCGGTCCGCGCAGTACCTCCAAGGAAGAGAAGTCGAAGGTGTTGGCCATTGAGCCGTTGACGAAAGACAGTGGTACACCGTCCACCACCACGCCAATTGCAGGATCGAACGAGCGCTCTACTTCCTGTGTCCCGACGCCGCGTATGTAGATCGCTGCACCGGCGGGCGCTACGCTCACCGAATCAATCACCATATTGGGAATGAAGCCTTCCATCTCGCGCAGGTCACGCATGACCAGCGCATCGATGGTGTCGCCGCTGAAGGCGGACACGGCGATGGGCACGTCCTGCATAGGTTCAAAGACCTTGCGTGCGGTGATAATGATCTCTTCCAGCGTGGCAGACGATTCCTGCGCGAGTAGAGACTGGGGTGTGGCAGCCAGGGCGCTGGCTACGGCCAGTCCGGATACCATCGGTGAAAGGGAAAACTTTCTGCGGTGCTTCATCATAGATATTCTCCAACCCTGCCGTATTACGGCATTTATTGTAATTAATAGGTGCCGGTATCCAGTGGAGCGGGTGACGGGAATCGAACCCGCGTCTTCAGCTTGGGAAGCTGAGGCCCTACCATTAGACGACACCCGCGTCGCTGTGATGGCCTCGGGTAAGAGTAGCTGTATCATTAAGGCGGGTCAAAGCCGCCCCGGCCAGACCGCCGTGGTACATTAATTGCGAGTGGAATTTCCGGAAAGTTGTCAGCCAACAACCCAGCAGGAGTCTGATGCACACCCAAGTCGCCGAAGTACTGATTGATATCGAGGCCCAGCTGCGCCAGCTTGGCCTGTGGGACAAGATCCCACCTTCGACCGAGGCACTGGCCTCGCAGCAGCCTTTTGCCGTAGATACCCTGACCCTGCCTCAGTGGCTGCAGTTTATCTTCCTGCCCACCATTCGCGACATGATCGAGGCCCGGGAAAACTTACCGGACCGCTGTGGCATTGTGCCCATGGCAGAAGAGTTTTTTCGCGACACGGGCCTGCCCAGCGACGAATTGCTCGTCGCATTGGCCCGTGTAGACGAATTACTGTCGGACGGCGAGGTGTAAAACCCCGCGGCGAGGCTTAGATGCGCTCTACCACGGTAGTGATGCCCTGGCCCAGACCGATACACATGGTAGATACACCCAGAGTCATGTCGCGATCCTGCATGACGGTCAGCAGTGAGCCGGTGATGCGAGTGCCTGAGCAACCGAAGGGGTGGCCCAGTGCAATGGCACCGCCGTGCACGTTGACCTTGTCTTCCATGTCATCCAGCAGCTCCAGATCCTTGAGCACAGGCAGGGCCTGTGCGGCAAAGGCCTCGTTGAGCTCAACCATCTCGATATCCTTGATGGTCAGGCCCAGCTTCTTAAGCGCCTTCCGGGTTGAAGGCACCGGGCCGTAACCCATAATAGAAGGATCAACACCTGCCAGCGCCATGCCCTTGATGCGGGCAATAGGCTCCATGCCAAGTGCCTGTGCCTTCTCGGCCGACATCATCAGCATGGCAGAGGCGCCGTCGGATATTTGCGAAGACTGCCCCGCGGTTACGGTACCGCCTTGCGGGTTGAAGGCAGGTCGCAAGCTGGCCAGTCCTTCCATGTTGGTCTCTGGACGTATGGTTTCGTCCTGCTCGATCAGGCTGAGTGCGCCGTCCTGGTCATGGCCTTCAATGCCGATGATCTCTCTAGCGAACTTGCCCTCTATGGTGGCTTTGTGGGCCAGCTGGTGCGAGCGCATGCCGAAAGCGTCCTGCTGTTCCCGGCCAATGCCGTGTATCAAGGCCAGGTATTCCGCTGTCATACCCATGGCGCCTGCCGCCTTGGCGACGTTGAGGCCCAGCTTGGGGTTTACATCGGCGTCACCGCCCATGGGCAGGTGACCAAGGTGTTCAACACCACCGACCAGATAGACATCGCCCACGCCGGCCATGATATTGGCCGCCGCTGTCTGCAGTGCCGACATGGACGAGCCACACAGGCGGTTGACGGTCTGGGCCGGAATGGTAAATGGCAATTGGGCGCGCAGCACCAGTAGCCTGGCCAGGTTCATGGCCTGCTCTCCGCGTTGCAGCACACAACCCCAGATCAGGTCATCAATTTCACTGACATCGAGTTTTTCATTGCGTGCCAGCAGGCCTTGTATCACACCTACCGACAGGTCATCGGATCTTACGTTGCGAAAGCAGCCATTCTTGGAACGCCCCATGGCACTGCGGGCGTAATCTACAATCACTGCGTCTCTTGGGTTCAAACTCACAGTATTTCTCCTTTATTCGCCCGTTGCTTAGTAATAGGTTTCGCCGGCAGCCAGTTTGGCTTTCATACCGTCGGTTAATTCATAGGTCTTGCCCAGATGGGCAAATTTTTCCGAGGCTTCGGCAATGTGCGCGAGGCCAACTGTGTCCATCCAGCGGAAAACGCCGCCCCGGAAGGGAGGGAAACCGATACCGTACAACAGCGCCAGATCTGCTTCGGCGGGGCTGCCTACGATACCTTCCTCGACACAGCGTGCCAGCTCGGTGGCCATTGGCAGCATCATGCGGGCGATAATATCTTCCCGCTCAAACTCCACACGCTCCGCGACAACCGGCTCGATCAGCGTGTAAGCCTCTTCCGATACTGTCTTGGTAGGCTTGCCGCGCTTGTCGGGCACATAGTCGTAAAAGCCCTTGCCGTTCTTTTGGCCATAGCGATCGTTCTCAAACATGATCTCTGTGGCGGTCTTGAAGTCCAACTGCATGCGGTCGGGGAAGCCCTCGGCCATGACCTGACCCGCATGAGCACCGGTATCAATACCGACCACGTCGAGCAGGTAAGCAGGACCCATAGGCCAGCCCCAGCGCTCCATCACCTTGTCTACTGCCTGGAAATCGGCGCCGTCCCGGACCAGCTTGGAGAAGCCGTCGAAGTAGGGGAACAGGACTCTATTGACCAGGAATCCCGGACAATCTTTTACGACCACCGCCTTCTTACCCATACGGTTGGCATAGGCAACAGTGCGTGCAATTGCGGCGTCCGAGGATTTTTCACCGCGAATGACTTCAACCAGAGGCATGGCGTGTACCGGGTTGAAAAAGTGCATGCCGCAGAAGTTCTCGGGTCGCTCCAGCGCTTCAGCCAGATAGCTGATAGAGATGGTGGATGTGTTGGAAGCCAGAACAGCGTCGTCACTGAGGTGCTTCTCGGTCTCTGCCAGTACGGCGTGCTTGACCTTGGGATTTTCGACCACGGCCTCGACCACGATGTCGACCTGGTCAAAGCCGTCGTAATTCAACATGGGGTCGATGCTGTTTAGCACCTCGCCCATCTTGTCTGCAGTCATACGTCCGCGGGCAACCCGCTTGGCCAGCAACTTGTTGGCTTCGGACAAGCCCAGATCCAGACCTTCCTGGGCGATGTCTTTCATTTTAATGGGGATGCCCTTGTAGGCGGACTGGTAGGCGATACCGCCGCCCATAATGCCAGCGCCCAGGACCGCGGCGCGCTCGATCTTGCGATCGGCCTTCTTTTCCCAGCCCTTGGCATTCTTGGCCAGTAACTGATCAGCCAGGAAAACGCCGACCAGGGCAGCAGCCTCGGGGGTGGTGGCCAACTCTGCGAAGCCCGCGGCCTCGACAGCCAGTGCATCCTCCAGGCCCATGCCGCGCGCCGCTTCTATCACTTCCAGTGCCTTGATGGGCGCGGGATAATTCTTACCGGCCTGCTGTGCGACCATGGCCTTCATGGTGAAGAAAGCCATCATGGCTTCCGTATCGTTCATTGGCAGCGCGCTGCTCTTGTCGATACGACGCTGGCAGTAGTCCAGCTTGCCTTCAACTGCATTGCCAAGTGTGGCCATTGCCACCGCCGAAAGTTCTGCCGGGCCGGCAACAGCGTCAACGGCCCCGGCTTTCAGGGCTGCGCTAGCGTTCTGGTCCTTGGCTGTGGCGATCCACATCACCGCCTCGTCTACGCCGATAATTCGGGGCAGTCTTACCGTACCGCCCCAGCCGGGCAGAATGCCCAATTTGGTTTCGGGCAGGCCGATCTTGGCAGCAGTGCTCATAACCCGAAAGTCACAAGCCAGGCAAATTTCCAGACCGCCGCCCATGGCAAAGCCATTGATGGCAACACAGCTCGGGTAGGGCAGGTTCTGGATTCTGTTCAGGTTTTCGTTGTTCTGTCGGGTGAAGCCGGCAATATCGTCGGCGCCAGCGCCAAAAATAGCGGTAAACTCGGTGATGTCGGCGCCAACGATGAACACGGGTTTGCCGCTGGTGACCAGCAGGCCCTTGATGCCGTCTTCGGCCTGCAGGGCGTCGAGTGCAGCAGTCAGGCTCTGGACGGTAGACTGGTCAAACTTGTTGACTGACTCGCCCTGTAAATCGAAGTGTAGCTCGGCGATGTCGCCGTCCAGGCGCTTAACCGTAAGCGCGTCACTCTGGTAAATCATAGTGGTGTCCTGTTGCGGTGAGTGGGGGCTGCGCCCGAATGATCGATCGGGTCTGGGCCGATATCCGGGCGGGGGCGTATTGTAGCGGCCAATCGTGTCGGGGTGAACCGTCTGGATGAGATACTCTGTGGCCGTTTTTTTGGCCCTTGAGGGCCAGCGTGGTGGCAAAAACTGACTTGTGCAGCGCAAAGTGCTAGTTTTTGCTTTTCCCGTTGTGAGATGGGCCGGGGTGAAGGGCGCAGACCCTGCTCCTTCGAATGAGAAATTAAGAGAGTAATGATGCTTATCAGGCGGTTATTGTTTATGGCGCTGTTGTGCCTGCCTTTGTCGGTGGCGGGCGCAGGGGTAAACGTAGGCGAGCCAGCTCCCGATTTTTCCCTGCCGCAGCTGGGCGAAAGTGATGGACAGCCTATGGCGCTTGCAGATCTTCGAGGTACCGTGGTTTATCTGGATTTCTGGGCCTCCTGGTGCGGGCCCTGCCGACTATCATTTCCTCAGCTGGAGTTGTTGCGAGAGGAATTGGGCGGGCGGGGGTTTGAGGTGCTCGCTGTTAACGTCGATGAGTTCAAACCCGATGCACTGCTTTTTATGGAGCAAATACCGGTGAGCTACCCGGTTGTGCGTGACGCGAGTGGTGAGACGCCGGCCATCTACGGTGTGCTGGGCATGCCCACGGGCTACCTGATTGACCGGCAGGGCGTAGTGCGGCAGATGCACCAGGGTTTTCGTAAAGGTGATGGTGACAAACTGCGTCTTGAGGTTGTAGAGCTGCTGAAAATAGCGCCGTGAGCCTGGCCTCTATCAGCGGACCTGTACCTGCACCGGTATCCAGCGATTGATAATGTATTTGAGCGTGCCCTGTGACTTCATGATAGAGAGGGCGCGGTTCATATCGCGCACCAGCTCCGGGTCGTCGGGGCGCACGGCCCAGGCCAGCATTTCGGTGGTGAGGGGTTTGTAGGTACTGATCAGGTCGCCATTGTCTGACGAGTTGGCCAGCCGCCAGCTGGTTGGCGCGTCGTGAATATACAGGTCGATACTGTCGTCGCGTAGTCCGGCGAAGGCCGCATTGGAATCCTGAAAGTAACTGATGTTCGCGTCGGTGAGCTCTTTTTCAGCAAAGGCTGCGCCAGTCGTGTCAGGTTCCACGCCTACCCGCACACCTTCACGGTACACCGCCCAGGGCTGGGCGAAGGCGGCTATCTTGTCCTTGTGCAAAATCGCCATCTGGCCAATTTCCAAGTAGGGCTCGGTGAAATTCACCCTCTGGGCGCGCTGGGCTGTGACGCTCATTCCCGACATGATCACGTCCACCCGGCCCTGCTCCAGTGCCGGGATCAGCTCATCGAAGGGGTATTCAAACAGTGCCAGTTTTTTGCCGAGGATCTCGGCCACGGCTCGTGCATTGTCAACTTCCAGGCCCACAATCCGGCCATCCTGCTTGTATTGCAGCGGGGGATAATCCGGAGAAAGGCCCACCTTCAGTGTGCCCTGGGCGAGGGTCAATGGGGCGAGCAAAAGTAAGGTGAGCAGCAGAATGTGTCTGGCCATTAGGGGCTTCCTGATTAAAAGGGTAGCGGTGCGCGCACCGTCAGGCCTACAGGATAAACGGTGGGAGATACTCACCGCAAATTTTGTCCGCGCGCTGCAACGCGATAACAGTGAGGCCTTGTGGAGTGGGTGAATCGGTGGGGGAGGGGTATCCAGTGGGGGCCTGCTGCTGCCGGCCCCACGGGGGTGTTACCAGAGAACGCCTGCGGCTAGTGGAGAATCCTGTCCGGGCGCATTTCGGCCTGCAGGTCCTTGGCGTTGGTCTCTGCCGTGGCCGCAGCCGCTTCCTGTTCCTGCATGTATGTGCGCAGGCGACCGACGACGCTGGTCATCACGTCAATAGTCTGACTGATTTGATCCAGTGCCATCAGTATGGTCTCGTTATCGCTGCCTGACTTGCCGTTTTTATCCATTGCGTATTCCTCTCAGGGAAGCCGTGGTCTTGCTGGTTCTTTCGGTCTTTTAGACGGCCGCCTTGGCGGCCGCTTGGGTCAATCCCAGGTCAGTGCGCCACCTGTCTGATACTCAATGACCCGCGTCTCGAAGAAGTTTTTCTCCTTACGCAAATCCATGATTTCAGACATCCATGGGAATGGGTTCTGCGCGCCGGGGTATTGCTCTGGAAGCCCTAACTGGGACAGACGACGGTTGGCGATGAACTTGAGGTAGTCCTCCATCATGGCCGCGTTCATTCCCAGCACGCCGCGAGGCATGGTGTCGCGCGCGTACTGAATCTCCAGCTGGGTGCCCTCCAGAATCATCTGGATGACTTCCTGCTGGAACGTTTCTGTCCACAGATGTGGGTTCTCCAGCTTGATCTGGTTTATCACGTCGATGCCGAAATTGAGGTGCATCGACTCGTCCCGCAGGATGTACTGGAACTGTTCTGCAACGCCGGTCATTTTGTTGCGTCTACCCATGGACAATATCTGGGTGAAGCCGCAGTAAAAGAAGATGCCTTCGGTGACGGCATAGAAGCCGATCAGGTTGCGCAGCAGTGTTTGGTCGCTTTCTGTAGTGCCGGTTTTGAAGTTAGGGTCAGACAGCTCATGCGTGTGGCTGAGGCTCCAGGTGGCCTTGGCGGCTACCGAGGGTACCTCGCGATACATGTTGAACACTTCGCCTTCATCCATGCCCAGCGACTCGATGCAGTACTGATAGGCGTGGGTGTGGATGGCCTCTTCAAAGGCCTGGCGCAGCAGGTACTGTCGGCACTCCGGGTTGGTGATCAGGCGGTAAATACCCAGCACCAGGTTGTTAGCTACCAGGGAGTCGGCGGTTGAGAAGTACCCGAGGCTGCGCATAATGATGCGCCGCTCATCTTCTGACAGGCCTTCCGGGTTTTTCCAGGTTGCCACGTCGGCGGTCATGTTGACCTCCTGCGGCATCCAGTGATTGGCACAGCCATCAATGTACTTCTGCCACGCCCAGTCGTACTTGAATGGTACAAGCTGGTTGAGGTCGGCGCGGCAGTTGATCATCGCCTTTTCATCGACGGAAACTCGAGCGGCGCCCATTTCCAGCTCTTCCAGGCCTGGAGCAACGTCCATCGCCTCCAGTGCCCTGGCCGCAGCTTCTGCTGCCGCCGCATTAATCTCTGCGCTGCTGCTGGCCTCGGCCGTTGCTGCTGGTGCCTCTGCTACTGCCTCAGCAACCGCGGCTTGTGGCTCGATAGCTTCCTGTACAACTTCAGGCTCGGCGGCCATTGCTGCCCCGGCTGCGGCGGCCGGTGCCGCTTCTTCCTGGTGGTAGTCGTCCCAATTCAACATTGTTGTTATCCCCTGGCTAACCTTTCTGCTCTGTTGTGTGCTGTGTCATTGTTACCTGACCTGCCTATTGGCAGGCCTCGCAATCCGGATCATCCAGTGAACAGGCCTGCGGTACTGGCGCGGGCTTTGCTTCTTCACTGGTATTTGATACGGCGTTAAGTGCTCCCGTATCGATGGTTGATTTCTCGGTGCCGGTGGCTGCCAGAGAGCGCAGGTAATAAGTGGTTTTGAGTCCACTGAACCAGGCCATCCGGTAGGTGATGTCCAGTTTTTTGCCATTGGCATTGTTGATGTACAGGTTCAGCGACTGCGCCTGGTCTATCCACTTTTGCCGACGGCTGGCGGCATCGACCAACCAGCGCGGCTCTATCTCGAATGCCGTCGCGTAAATCTGTTGCAGGTCTGCCGGAATACGATCCACGGCCTGCACGCTGCCGTCGTAATATTTCAGATCGTTGACCATCACTCCGTCCCAGAGGCCGCGAGCTTTGAGGTCGTTGACCAGGTAAGGATTGACCACGGTGAACTCACCCGACAGGTTCGACTTAACATACAGGTTCTGATACGTGGGCTCGATCGACTGCGACACCCCGGTGATGTTGGCGATAGTCGCGGTTGGCGCGATCGCCATCACATTGGAGTTGCGCATACCCTGTGTCTTGACGGTAGCCCGCAGGGCATCCCAGTCCAGGGTCTGGTCCTTGTTTAGCTGGATATAGTCGGCGCCGCGCTGCTCTTCCAGAATGGACAAGGAGTCAATCGGGAAAATTCCCTGACTCCACAGTGAGCCTTCGTAGCTGCTGTAGCGACCACGCTCGGCGGCCAGCGCACTGGAGGCCTCAATTGCGTAGTAACTGATAGCTTCCATGGAGCGGTCGGCAAACTCGACTGCCTGATCTGAGCCGTAAGCGGTGTGCTGCTTGTACAACGCATCCTGGAAGCCCATCAGGCCCAGCCCGACAGGGCGGTGCAGCATGTTGGAGTTCTTGGCCTGGTCAACCGAGTAGTAGTTGATATCAATAACGTTATCCAGCATGCGTACTGCAGTGGTAACAGTCTTGCGCAACTTGTCCAGGTTGAGGCCGTTTTCATCCACGTGTTGTGGCAGGTTGACCGAGCCCAGGTTACAGACAGCGATCTCGTCCTTATTGGTATTAAGGGTGATCTCGGTGCACAGGTTGGAGGAGTGAACCACGCCCACGTGCTGCTGCGGAGAGCGCAGGTTGCAGGGGTCCTTGAATGTCATCCACGGATGGCCTGTTTCAAACAACATGCCCAGCATCTTGCGCCACAGGTTTTGTGCCTTGACGGTCTTGAACAGTTTCATCTGACCGTTGCGGGTCATCTCTTCATACTGCGCATAACGCTCTTCGAACGCTTTGCCGTAGAGGTCGTGCAGGTCGGGCGCGTCATTGGGCGAAAACAGGGTCCATTCGCCGTCGTCGAACACCCGCTTCATGAACAGGTCGGGAATCCAGTTGGCAGTATTCATGTCGTGTGTGCGACGGCGGTCATCACCGGTGTTTTTGCGCAGCTCGACAAACTCTTCGATATCAAGGTGCCAGGTCTCCAGGTAAGCGCAGACCGCGCCCTTGCGCTTGCCGCCCTGGTTGACCGCCACAGCGGTATCGTTAACAACCTTCAGGAAGGGCACAACGCCCTGAGACTTGCCATTGGTGCCCTTGATGTAGGCGCCCAGAGCACGTACAGGCGTCCAGTCATTGCCCAGGCCCCCGGCAAACTTCGACAGCATGGCGTTGTCCTGGATGGCACCGTAAATACCGTGCAGGTCATCAGGCACAGTGGTGAGGTAGCAGGAGGACAGCTGTGGCCGCAGCGTGCCGGCGTTGAACAGCGTGGGAGTAGAGCTCATGTAGTCAAACGATGACAGCAGCTGGTAAAACTCAATGGCGCGGGCGTTCTTGTCGGCTTCTTCTGTGGCCAGGCCCATTGCGACCCGCATGAAAAAGACCTGCGGCAGCTCGATACGCACGTCGTCGCTGTGAATGAAGTAGCGGTCGTAAAGTGTTTGCAGGCCCAGGTAGGTGAATTGCAGGTCACGTTCTGGCAATAGCGCCTTGCCCAGCAGGTCCAGGTCGTAGTCGGCCAGGCCCGGTGCCAATAACTCCAGCTCGATACCCCGCTTGATGTAAGCCGGTAAGGCCTGGGCATACAGGGCGTTCATGTCGGCCTGGGTGGCCAGCGTGGCGATACCCAGAAAGCCCAGTGCTTCAGAGCGCAAATTATCGCAGAGCAGGCGCGCTGCGGCGTAGCTGTAATTCGGCTCCTGTTCGATCAGTGTACGGGCGGTGATGACCAGCGATGTGCTCAGTTCTTCAGCGGTCACACCGTCATACAAATTCTTCAGCGCTTCGTCGAGGATCTCGTTTTCGCTGACATCGGCCAGCCCCATGCAGGCTTCGCTGACGATGGTGTGCAAGCGGTCTATGTCCAGAGGTACGCGACTACCGTCGGCGTGTACGACATTGATGGCACTGGCGGCTTCTTGTGTGGCGGGTGACAGTGCCTGTTTGGCGGCGCGTTTGCGAGCCTGCTCCTCACGGTAGATGACGTAGTCACGGGCAATTTTATGTTCGCCGGCACGCATCAGGCTGAGTTCAACCTGATCCTGCACATCTTCGATGTGGATAGTGCCTCCGGAAGGCATGCGACGTTGGAAGGTGGCCCCTACCTGGTCAGTCAATCTGGCCACGGTTTCGTGAATGCGACTGGACGCTGCGGCGGTACCGCCTTCTACAGCGAGGAAGGCCTTGGTAATGGCCACTGAAATTTTGCTGGCTTCAAACGGAACGACTGTGCCGTTGCGTTTAATGACGCGCACCTGCCCCGGTGCGGTTGCAGCAATGCCTGCGCTGACGGGTGTCGCGTCAGCGGCGACAGTCGGGCTTTCGGTGGTGGTGCCCGATTGGGTGATCTCTGTTTGCATAGTGTCTCCGAAGTTGTTGGCGCTTTGCCTTATTCTTGTTGGTTTACCACTGCCTTTCCTGTTCTGGCCATTGTGCCGCGGGATCAGACCGCAGTGACGACCGAAGGATTCACCGGCGATTGCCGGAGAGGGCGCTACACAGGCCGATGACGGGTCGAGTGACCGCGTAGCCTGCAGGTATTACGCTTCTTTAATCCCCAAGTCATACTCTCCGGCACCTGGAAGGTGGTAACGATACTCAATGGCCTAGAGTGTCGTTCCGGAGCAATGAACTCCTTTTATTCAGTCAATACCGGTACCGGTGACCCATGCTGGGGCATTATTGGTCATTTTTTCGCCGCAACACCCAATATGTAGGGGTACTGGCCTGACTTGAGTACAAGATAATGCGGCACATGCCACATTGCAAGGGTATTAGGCTGGGTTTATGTTGTGGATAACTTGTGGGCAGCCAAGCCTGTCTGTAGTCACTAACCGTGCAGGCCGCAGGGCGCCTAAAAGCGGCCTGTTATCCACCGGGAAAACCGGGGGATTGACGGCCATATTGATTTATTTTTCATAAAAACCGGACTTTATATAGACGCTGGTTATTTGATAAAAGCCGACCGCCACCGGGCCCGGTGACGCCCGCCTGTCAGGGGCTAATGATTGGCCAGCAACAGGGTTTCCATCAATGCTTTCTGGGCGTGCAACCGGTTCTCTGCTTCCTCCCAGATCACCGTGTCGTCGGCATCCATGAGTTCGCCGCTGATTTCCTCGCCCCGGTGGGCGGGCAGGCAGTGCATATAGAGGGCATCGGAGGCAGCGTGGCTCATTAACTCCCCGTTAACCTGGTAGGGGCGGAACTTCTCCGCCCGTGCCAGTTGTTCCTCTTCCTGGCCCATGGATGCCCACACGTCGGTTACCACCAGGTCGGCGCCGGCGACGGCGCTGGCGGGCTGGTGGTCTACAAATACGCGATCGCGGTTGGCTGCAAGTAGCTCGGCATTGGGCTCGAAGCCTTCCGGGCAGGCGATACTCAATTCAAAGTCGAACTGGCGGGCAGCGTTGATATAGGACTGGCACATATTATTGCCATCGCCCACCCAGCACACCCGTTTACCTGCAGGGTCGCCGCGCTGCTCTATCCAGGTCTGCATATCGGCCAGCAACTGGCAGGGGTGATAGTCGTCAGTCAGGGCATTGATCACAGGCACACTGGAGTACGCTGCAAAGCGTTCGACAATGTCATGACCGAAGGTGCGAATCATCACGATATCGACCATGGACGAGATGACCCGGGCGCTATCTTCTATGGGCTCGCCGCGGCCCAGTTGCGTATCCTGGGGCGACAGGAACATGGCGTGGCCGCCAAGCTGTGCCATGCCAGCCTCAAAGGATACCCGCGTGCGTGTGGATGACTTGGCGAAGATCATACCCAGAACGACCCCGGGAAACTGGCGCTGGTCCACGTTCTGTCGGCGCTCGGCCTTCATTGCGATGGCGCGATCAATGATCGCCCTCAGCTCGGTGGGAGAAAAGTCCAGAAGGGTCAGGAAATGCCTGGGGTTAGCCATAGCGCGCTACCTACGAGTAATATTTGGGGTGAAAAGCCTCAGTTAAGGGCGTTGATCAGGGCCGCGACACCGCGGCCAAGTGCTCTCGAATCGTCTTCGGAGATGATCAGTGGTGGCAGCAGCCGAATGGTATTGCCTGCAGTCACGTTGATGAGCAGCCCCTGTTCCAGGGCGGCGGCCGGCAGTTCACCGCAGTCGCGGGGTAACTCAATACCCAGCATCAGGCCGCGACCGCGTATTTCCACAATTGAATCCGGGTTCTGCAGTTCTGCCAGCAGCGTTTCACGGATTAACTGGCCTCGGTCTGTCGCCTGTTGGCACAAACCCTCGCTGACAATCGTGTCCACAACAGCTTGCGCTGCGGCACTGGCCAGTGGGTTGCCGCCGTAGGTGCTGCCGTGATGGCCGGGGCCAAACACACTGGCCGCGGGGCCGCGCGCCAGGCAGGCGCCTATAGGTACGCCGTTGCCCAGGCCCTTCGCCGTGGTGACAACGTCAGGCACAACCTCCAGCCCTTGATAGGCAAAATAGGTGCCGGTACGACCATTACCTGTCTGCACCTCGTCGAACATCAACAACCAGCCCTGCTGATCACAGATGTCGCGCAGTGCCTGCAGATACGCGCGGTCCAGTGGCTGAATGCCGCCCTCGCCCTGTATGGGCTCGGCCAGTATCGCCACCACGTCGGTGTTGTTGGCTGCGATTTGGCGGATCGCTTCGATGTCATTGCGTGGGGCGCGTAAAAAGCCGCTAACCAGTGGCTCGAAACCCGCCTGGATCTTGCGGTTACCCGTGGCGCTGAGTGTTGCCAGGGTGCGGCCGTGGAAGGCGTCCTCCAGTACCACGATCGCAGGGCGTGCAACGTCGCGCTGATGGCCGTAAAGTCGCGCCAGTTTGATGGCGGCCTCGTTGGCCTCGGCACCGGAGTTGCCAAAGAAGCAGGTGTCCATACCGGCTAAAGCGGTCAAAGTGTCAGCCAGTTTTTCCTGGGCAGCAATGTGATAGAGGTTGGAGGTGTGCAGCAGACTGGCGGCCTGCGCTTGAATTGCAGCGGTGACGGCCGGATGGGCGTGGCCAAGGTTTGTCACGCTGATACCACACAGGCCATCCAGGTAGCGCTTGCCCTGTGTATCCACGAGGTAGCAGCCCTCACCGTGGCTGAAAGTCACGGGTAGGCGCGAGTATGTTGGCATTAGCGCAGGCATGATTGCCCCCTCCAGAAACGCAAAAAGGCAGCTGTGGCTGCCTGTTAATAGGGGATAATAGCGATTGCGCCGGCTTTTGTAAATCCGCCGCTGTAGGCTTGACAGTCGCGGCGAGATTTTTGCCTTCAGACGTTATAGAATGTCGCGCCGCGGCCGGTGGGTCGGGGCCGCACTAGAGACAAGATGACAGGGTCAGAGATGGACATATTCGAGACGATTAAAGAGCAGATAGACAGTAACGGCATCCTGCTTTACATGAAGGGGTCGCCCAATCAGCCACAGTGTGGCTTTTCAGCGAGAACCGTACAGGCACTGATGGCCTGTGGCGAGCGTTTTGCCTACGTGGATATCCTGTCTAACCCCGAGATTCGCGCCAACCTGCCGCAATACGCCAATTGGCCGACGTTCCCACAGTTGTGGGTGGATGGTGAGCTGGTCGGTGGTTGTGACATTGTCACCGAGATGTACGAAAGCGGCGAGCTGGAACCCCTGATCAAGGATGCCGCCGCCGCGCAGGCAGCCGATTAGGCTGCGTTTGCCGTTGCCCCGCCAGCTCAGGCTGGCGGCTTGACGGTACTCGCCGCAGTTTGCAGGTAGTTAGGCAGGCCCAGCTTGTCGATCAAGCCCAGCTGGGTTTCCAGCCAGTCAATGTGCTCCTCCTCAGCCTCCATAATATGCACGAATAGATCGCGGGAGACATAATCGCCCACTGATTCGCTGTAGGCTGCAGCCTCTTTCAGGTCTTTATGGGCGATGTGCTCCAGCTTGAGGTCACACTCGAGCATTTCCTTGGTGTTTTCGCCAATCATTAGCTTGCCCAGATCCTGCATATTGGGCAGTCCTTCCAGAAACAGGATGCGCTCCACCAGGGCGTCTGCGTGCTTCATCTCGTCTATGGACTCGTGGTACTCGTGGTCGCCCAGTTCCTGTAAACCCCAGTCCTTGTACATGCGCGCATGCAGGAAATACTGGTTGATAGCGACCAGTTCGTTACCGAGGATGGTGTTCAGATGTTCAATGACCTTGGGGTCGCCTTTCATGCACTTTCTCCTTGTTAGGCACGCAGGGGAGTATGCCTTTGCATGGCCTAAAGGTCAATATAAGTCTTTGATTTTATTGGTAATTTCTAATGATAATCAGAGTGATTATCATCATTATTTACAGTGGCCCAGGGTGCCTAGGTAACGGCGTAGAACAGTTGTTCGTCGCTGCTGACGGGATCCTGCAGTGACTCTCTGACGATATCCCGGGTCAGGGTGCCGCATTTGCCGCACTGACTGGCAACACCCAGGGAGTTGCGCACGTCTCGCAGGGAGCTGGCGCCGTCCTGAACCGCGGCGCGGATCTGGGTATCGGTGATGCCTTTGCAAATACAGACGTACATAAGCAGTTCGTGGGCTCGATGATCAACTGAGTATGAACGTTAATGCTAATGAGAATGATTGTCAACAATATTTAGGCGATCGACGCCTGCCACACCTTTTTTGCCACAACGCGGCAGTGCTGAGCGCCGGCAACGCCTGACTTTGCTGCCGTAGCGCTTGTGTCAGAGGCCCAGCAGCTGCTGCAGCTTGCGTTCCACCAGTGGCAGCCTGTCGTTGCCAAAGTACATATCGGTATCATTGATAAACAGGGTGGGCGAGCCGTAGCCGCCTCGCGCTACCAACTCCTCTGTGTTATCCCGCAGCTGGTCCTTGTAACGTGCGTCGGCCGCAGCTGCCAGCAGCGCTTCGCCATCAAGGTCCACCTGGCTGCACAGCTCCAGTAAAACCTCGTCCTGGGAAATATCGCGATTGTCGCCCCAGTAGGCCGCGAACACGGCCCGGGAGAAGGGCACAAGCTTGCCCTGTTCATCGGCATAGATCGCACCGCGCATTGCCTTGACGCTATTGACCGGGAAAACTTCGGGCTGCTGTACCTTGATCCCGCAGTAGTCGGACCAGTCCTGCATGTCCTTGAAATAGTGCTGCAACCGTCTTTCGTTACCGAACATGCTTTCACGGGCCGCGTAAATCTGCTGGTTTACCGCATTGAAAACGCCCCCCACCAGGATGGGTCGCCAGATTACAGGTACCTTGTAGCTGGCGAGCAATGGCTCGGCGCGGGCAAAGGCGAAGTAGGTCCAGGGGCTGGAGCAGTCGTAGAAAAATTCGAATTTGGGTGTGTCGGCCATGTAACTTGTCCCGGTAATTTTTGGCCAGCAGCTTAGCACAAGGGCTTCGACCATCGGGTATAATCGCCGCTCACTTATATGGCGGTAATTGAACAATGGATATTGCGCAGTACATGACCGAGCTCGGGGCAGCCGCGAGGCAGGCCTCGCGGGTGGTGGCGGCCTCGTCGACGGCTGTTCGCAACCAGGCATTGCTGGCGGCGTGCGATGCCCTTGATGGCGCGCGCGAGAAACTGGCTCAGGCCAATGCCGAGGATATGGATCGCGGGCGCAGCAACGAATTGGCACCCGCATTGCTGGACCGACTGGAGCTGACCCCGGCGCGCATCGATACCATGCTGGAAGGCCTGCGGCAGGTTGCCGCCCTGGCTGACCCGGTTGGAAGTATCACCGATATGAACGTACTGCCCTCCGGTATTCAGGTTGGCCGTATGCGGGTGCCGCTGGGCGTTATAGGTATCATCTACGAGTCACGGCCCAACGTGACGGTGGAGGCCGCCAGCCTGTGCCTGAAATCCGGTAATGCGACGATATTGCGTGGCGGTTCCGAGGCGCTCGCGTCCAATGGTGCAATTGCCGACTGTCTCGCCCAGGGGCTGCAGGCCGCCGGTTTGCCAGTCGCCGCCATTCAGGTGTTGGCGACAGCTGACCGTGCGGCTGTGGGCCAGATGATTACCATGCCCGAGTATGTGGACGTGATTGTGCCCAGGGGCGGTAAGGGCCTGATTGAGCGCATCAGCAAAGACGCCCGGGTGCCGGTGATCAAGCACCTGGACGGTGTTTGTCATGTCTACATCGACAGCGGCGCGGATCTTGCCATGGCGCAGGCTATCGCGGTTAATGCCAAAACCCAGCGTTACGGCACCTGCAATACCATGGAAACGCTGCTGGTCGCAGAGTCGGAGGCGGCAGCGGTGCTGCCTGCGCTGGCAACTGCCTATGGCAATGCGGGCGTCGAACTGCGTGGTTGCGAGCGTACTCGCGCCATTCTTCCCGATATCGTTGCCGCCAGTGAGCAGGACTGGTTTGAGGAATACCTGGCGCCAGTGCTGGCGATAAAGGTGGTTGCCGATGTCGACGAGGCTATTGCCCATATTAATCAATACGGGTCGCAGCACACCGATACCATTGTTACCCGCGATCACCCGCGCGCCATGCGTTTCCTGCGAGAGGTCGATTCCAGTTCGGTGATGGTCAATGCCTCCACGCGTTTTGCCGACGGTTTTGAGTACGGCCTGGGTGCCGAGATCGGTATTTCCACCGACAAGCTGCATGCGCGCGGCCCGGTAGGCCTGGAAGGCCTGACCTCACAGAAATATATCGTACTGGGCGAGGGGCAGGTTCGCACTTGAGCGGCACCAGTCGCCCGGGTCCGCTGGCGGTGCTGGGCGGCACCTTCAACCCAGTGCACTATGGACACCTGCGCTCAGCGATTGAACTGGTCGAGCACCTGGGTTTTTCGGAGTTACGGTTGATGCCCTGTGCGTTGCCGCCGCACCGTGAGACACCGGCCTGCAGTGCTGAGCACAGGGCAGCGATGGTAGAGCTGGCAGTCGCTGGCGATGCCCGCCTGAGTTGCGACAGGCGCGAGCTTAACCGGAATGGTCCCTCTTATACTGTCGACAGTCTGCAGGAGTTGCGGAACGAGTGCGGTGAAGCCGTCAGCCTTTGCCTGGTGATGGGCTGCGATGCATTTCTGGCCATACGGAGCTGGAAGGACTGGCAACGCTTGCTGGAGCTGGCGCATATTGTGGTTATCGGCCGTCCCGGGTGGCAGTTACCGGCGGACGGCCCCGTGGCCGATTGGCTGGCGATCCATCGCGCATCTTCGGCCCGGGTCCTTGCCGAGACCCCCGCGGGTAGCATACATATAGAGGAGCTGCGTCCGCTGGCGATCTCCTCCACTGAAATTCGTAGCCTGTTACAATCAGGCAATTCCGTTCGTTACCTGCTCCCGGAGTCGGTAATAGACTATATTGAGAGCTTCAAGCTCTACACTTAAGGAGAGATCGGGCACCATGAACGACTCGCATATCGCATAATCCCGCATGGATGCAGACAGCTTAAAGAACCTCGTAGTAGACGCCCTGGAAGATCTCAAGGCAGTAAACCCCGTTATCCTGGACGTGACCGGCCTCACCGATGTGATGGACTACCTGGTCATTGCCAGCGGTACTTCCAACCGGCATGTTAAGTCTCTGGCCAGTAACGTCAGCATGGAGGCCAAAAAACAGGGTATGCGGCCCATCGGTGTGGAAGGCGAAGACGCCGGCGAATGGGTGCTCGTAGATTTTGGTGACGTGGTGGTGCACGTCATGCTCCCTGCAACCCGGGATTTTTATGACCTGGAGCGACTCTGGGTTCACCACGACATCCCTGAAACCGACGACTGATGCGCTTCACCGTTTTGGCCGTGGGCGGCAAGATGCCCGCCTGGGTCAGTGATGGCGTGGAGCAGTACCAGAAAAGACTACCCCGCGAACTGCAACTTGAATGGCGTGACATTCCACTGGCCCGGCGTGGCAAAGATGCCAAGCCAGACCAGCTGCGGGCGCAGGAGGGGGAGCAGCTGCTCAAGGCGATACCGCGTGGCGACCACGTGATTGCCCTGGACGTGAGGGGAAAATCTCTGGATACACCGCGATTGGCGCAGTATCTGCGCGACTGGCAAATGTCCGGAGACAGCGTCAGCATGCTCATCGGTGGCCCGGATGGCCTGTCGCCGGAGTGCCTGCAGAGGGCTGATCAGCGCTGGTCATTGAGTGATTTAACCCTGCCGCACCCACTGGTTCGCGTTTTATTGTCTGAACAGCTCTACCGGGCTTGGACAATTACAGTCAACCACCCGTATCATCGCGACTAGGTTTTCGCGCCCAGGGGCTGGCCGACCACTTAATGCCGCAACACATCACTCTCAAGGACTCTCACCGGGAAGCCCGCGTGTACGGTGCCCGCACGGTCACCGCGATTCTGCTGGTCTGTGGACTTCTGGCCATTATCACGGTGCGCTACTACAGTCTGCAGATTACCAACTACGAGACCTACCAGACCCAGTCGGAACGCAACCGGGTACAGTTGCAGCCGCTGCCGCCCAAGCGTGGCCTTATCTACGACCGCAATGGCGTTTTGCTGGCGGATAATCGGCCCAGCTACATTCTGTCCGTTGTGCGCGAGCGGGTAGAAGATCTCGATGCCACTCTTGCGGAGCTGGCGGCATTGTTGCCTGTCAGTGAAAGTGATCTGGAAAACTTTCAAAAGAAGGTCAAACGCAGCCGTCCCTACGAGGCCGTGCCATTGCGGTTTCGACTAACCGAGGATGAGCGAGCCCGGTTGGCGGTCAATCGTCACCGCCTGCCCGGGGTCGTGGTTGACGCACAGCTGCTGCGGCACTATCCCCATGGCGAGTTATTTTCCCATGCCCTGGGCTATGTGGGCAGGATCAACGAGCAGGAATCGTGGGTACTGGATGAGACCGACTATCGCGGTACTTTTCATGTTGGCAAGGTGGGTGTGGAGAAATTCTACGAAGACTTGCTGCACGGGACAGTGGGTTATCAGAATGTAGAGACCAATGCGCATGGGCGGGTGTTGCGCGTGCTGGAGCGGCACGACCCCTTGCCCGGGGCGGACCTGGTTTTGCATCTGGATATCGAACTTCAGCGCACCGCCTATGAGGCATTCGAAGGGCGCCGCGGTGCACTGGTAGCGATTGATCCCCTGACAGGCGGCATCCTGGCGTTGGTATCTACCCCCGGTTTCGATACCAATCTTTTCGTCAATGGCATTAGCAGTACTGACTACAGCGCGCTGCGCGATTCTCTGGACGTGCCGCTGTTTAATCGGGCAGTACAGGGCCAGTATCCCCCGGGCTCCACCGTGAAGCCGATGATGGGTCTCGCCGGCCTGGAATCAGGTCTGGTGACGCCAGAGTACACAGTCCCTGACCCCGGGTGGTATCGCCTGCCGGGTGACTCGCGCCGCTACCGGGACTGGATTCTCAAGATTCGAGGCACAGGTCATGCGCCCCGTGTGGATTTGAATATGGCCATTGCCGAATCCTGTGACGTCTATTTCTACGACCTTGCCCGCCGGCTCACTATAGATCGCATGTATGACTACCTCCATCCATTTGGCCTGGGTGAACGCACGGGTGTAGACACCACCAACGAGCGCCGCGGGGTATTGCCATCCACTCGCTGGAAGCGCGATGCCATGGCCCAGCCCTGGTATCCGGGCGAGACGCTGAGCGCCGGGATAGGGCAGGGCTATATGCTCACCACGCCAATGCAGTTGGCAGTGGCAACCAATGCGCTGGCGACGCGCGGTGAACATCGCAGCCCGCGGCTGGTGCGCAGCATTAATAACGAGTCTGTGGAGGCTCCGCTGCTGGAGCGGGTACCAGGCACGCCGGAGAATTGGGCTGCCGTGCACGAAGGTATGCATGCAGTGGTGCACGGTGCGCGGGGTTCAGCCCGCAAGATTGCCAAGGGCATTCAGTATGAAGTTGGCGGCAAGACCGGCACGGCGCAGGTAATCGGTATTGCCCAGAATGCGGTGTACAAGGAAGAAGAGGTCGCGGAGCGGCATCGTAACCACGGACTCTTTATTGCGTTCGCTCCCTACGACGCACCGACTATCGCGTTGGCCGTCATTGTCGAAAATGGTGGCGGTAGCAGTGCGGCTTATCCTATTGCACGCAAGGTTATGGACACCTGGCTACTTGGGGATGCGGGCTGATGGGAGATTACGTCAGGCAGATGCCCGACGGCTCGGCCGACCTTGCCCGCCCCCCCAGCGCGGCTTCGAGGTTTCACCTGGACCTGCCCTTGCTGTTTCTGTTGATGGCGCTTACCGGCTATGGCCTGGTGGTGCTGTATAGCGCTTCCGGCCAGGACATGGGTGCTGTGGTTCGTCAGGGTCGTTACTTCCTCGTTGCCTATGTGGTGATGATTATCGCTGCCCAGATCAGCCTGGTCCGTTATATGCGCTGGGCACCCTGGTTCTATCTCCTGGGGGTGGGCCTGCTGGTCGCTGTCATGTTCTTTGGCGTAGGCGCCAAGGGCGCCCAGCGTTGGCTGTCCCTGGGCGGTTTCCGATTTCAGCCCTCGGAAATACTGAAACTGGTTGTTCCCATGACGGTGGGTTGGTATCTGGCCGAGCGTATTTTACCGCCGCGCTTTAAATACATTTGTGGGTCGCTACTCATCATAGCGATTCCCTCTGCACTTATTCTGCGCCAGCCGGATCTGGGGACGGCCTTGCTCATAGCGGCCAGCGGGATGTTTGTGGTGTTCATGGCGGGTATAGGTTGGCGATATATTTTTGGCGCCGTTGTCGTTGCCTTCGCCTCGGCGTGGCCAGTGTGGCTGTTTGTGCTCAAGGATTACCAGAAGCAGCGTATTCTCACACTGCTCAATCCCGAGAGCGATAAACTCGGAGCCGGGTGGAACATTATTCAGTCAAAGACCGCCATTGGCTCAGGCGGCTGGGAAGGCAAGGGTTGGTTGGGCGGCACTCAATCGCAGCTGGATTTTCTGCCCGAGAGTCATACCGATTTTATAATCGCCGTACTGGCAGAGGAATTTGGTTTGCGCGGTGTGCTGATGTTGTTGGTGATTTACCTGCTGATCCTGTTGCGCGGTTTCTGGATAGGCCTGCGCGCCCAGACCAGCTATGGAAGAATGCTGGCCGGCAGCCTCACACTGACGTTTTTCGTATACATTTTTGTTAACATGGGAATGGTCGCCGGTTTGTTGCCGGTTGTCGGCGTACCTCTGCCATTGGTCAGTGCCGGAGGTACCTCGGTTGTTACGCTGATGGCCGGATTCGGCCTGCTTATGGCGGTCAGCACGGAGAAGAAAATTGTTACCCACTGATAATTTCGCAGCAGCCTCAACCGGCTGTCCACAACCTGTTGGCTTACGAGCACCTTACTATGCCTGAATTACTGAAAATGACGCTGGCCTTTTCCAGCCTCTGGTCTGCCCTGTCTTTTGGCGGCGACAACTACTCGGATAACGAGGCTGCCACGGCACTGATCGATGAAATGGTCGCGCAGGAGGGCTTTGAGCGAGAGGAACTGCAGCAGATTTTTGCCGACGCAGAACGCAAGGACAGTATTCTGGAGGCGATTGCCCGGCCTGCTGAGAAGACCAAGCCCTGGTATGACTACCGCGAGATCTTTGTAACAGACAAGCGCGAGTCCCAGGGTCTGGAGTTTTACCGCGAGCACAGTGCAACCCTGGCCAGGGCTGAGAAGGAGACCGGAGTGCCGGCCGAAATCATCGTGGCCATCATTGGTGTCGAAACTTATTACGGGCGCATCACCGGCAGTTATCGGGTGATAGATGCGCTGTCTACCCTGGCCTTTGACTACCCGCGACGGTCGGAGTTTTTTACCAAGGAACTGAAAAACTTTCTGGTCCTGTCCAGGGAGCAGGGCCTTGATCCGCTCACCCTGAAAGGGTCCTATGCCGGTGCCATGGGTTATGGCCAGTTTATGCCCAGCAGCTATCGTGCTTATGCCATCGATTTTGATGGCGATGGTCTTACCGATATCTGGAACAACCCGGTCGATGCCATAGGCAGCGTGGCCAATTACTTCAAGGAGCATGGCTGGCGCCCCGGTGAGCAGGTTGTCGCTGCGGCGACCGCTGGCCCCGACGTAGGCGAAGAGTGGTTTGTGCGCACGCGGGCCGACCTCAAGCCCAAATTTACTGTGGCCGAATTTACGGCAGCCGGAATTACTACAGCCGACCAGCTGGACCCGCAGGCCAGCGCGGTGGCAATGAAGTTTGAGCTGGAAGAGGGTTATCAATACTGGCTGGGGCTGCACAACTTTTATGTCACTACCCGCTACAACCACAGCGCCATGTACGCCATGAGCGTTTACCAATTGAGCCAGCGCATTGCCGCCGGGATTGCTGAATGAGCAGAACCCCCGGCCTGGCGATTGCGTTGCTGATCGCCGCCCTGGTAAGTGCCTGTACCTCGCCAGATAAACAAACTGAGGCCGATGCCGGTACTGAGCCGGTTTCGCGTTACCCGAATGCGCACGACGGCGCCCCGGTAAAAACGATTGAGGCCAGGGAAGTCGTTGATGCAGTACCTCGCGCGGACCCTATACTGGCGGCGGGTAATAAAAGCCCCTACACCGTCAACGGTAAAACCTACCAGGTGCTGGACGACTACCGCAACTACCGCGAGCAGGGCATCGCCTCCTGGTATGGCACCAAATTCGACGGCCACAAAACCTCCAATGGCGAGATATTTGACCTCTACGCCGCCAGTGCTGCCCACAAAACCTTGCCGATACCGACCTATGCGCGCGTGACCAACCTCGATAACAATCGCAGCGTGGTAGTGCGGGTGAACGATCGCGGCCCGTTTCACTCCGAGCGCCTGATTGACCTGTCGTATGGTGCGGCGGTCAAACTGGGCTATATGGAGCGCGGTACTGCGCCGGTAGAGGTGGAAGTGCTCAATATAGCGGGGGTCGACGACCGGCGCGGCAGTGGCGGTGATTATCGCTACCTGCAGCTGGGTGCCTATGGTGCAGAGGCCTCGGCCCAGCGCCTGAGGGATGAACTTGCCACCGTGGTTCCCGTGCCTGTTGTGGTCAGCCCGGTGGAGTCCAATGGCAAGCTGTTGTACCGGGTGCGTGTAGGCCCTGTGGCGGACAGCGAGGAGTTACTGTCCGTGCAGCAGTTGCTGGAGTCGGGCGGCTACGGTGCCGGCCAGCCGCTGCCCTGATTCAACAGGCCTTATGGTCTGGTTTTCTTTCGCTGGGCCGGTGCATGCGGTACCATCTCAGGCCTTCACCACCACTTCCACGGTTGCTTTTTTTATGACTCGATTGTCCCTGTTGCTGGCCCTGCTTGTGCTGTCCTTTACCACCAGTGCAGCAACGATTATGCCCGCGCCGCCGCAGGTGGCCGCCCGCGCCTATATTCTCATCGATGCCAATAGTGGCGCCGTGCTGGCAGGCGAGAACGAGGATATGCCACTGCCTCCCGCCAGCCTCACCAAAATGATGACCAGCTATGTGCTGGCAGTTGAGATTGATGCGGGCCGCGTCAGCCGCGACGACATGGTGGTTATCAGTGAAAACGCCTGGTCGCAGAATCCCCTGTTCAATGGCTCTTCACTGATGTGGATCGAGCCTGGCAAGGATGTCTCAATCGAAGATCTGGAGCGGGGAATCGTAATTTCCTCGGGCAATGACGCCACCGTTGCGGTCGCCGAGCACCTTGCCGGTAACGAGGCGGCGTTTGCAGACATGATGAATGGCCACGCCGAAGCGCTGGGTATGAAAGACTCCTGGTTTGTGAATTCACACGGTCTTCCCGATCCCCAGCACGTGATGACCACGCGTGATCTTGCCACACTGGCCGCCGCGATCATCACCGAGCACGCGGAGCACTACGCCATCTACAAGGAGCGTGAATTTACCTACAACGATATCCGCCAGTACAACCGCAACAGTTTGCTGGGCGATGACCCCTCGGTAGATGGGCTCAAAACCGGTTACACCAAGGCAGCAGGGTATTGCCTGGTGGCTTCTGCTGAGCGCAGGGATATGCGGCTTATCGCAGTGGTTATGGGAACAAAAAGCCCCAACTCGCGTAAGAACGAAGCCAGAAGTCTGCTGAACTATGGCTTTCGCTTCTTTGAAACTGCGAAATTGTTTGAGGCGGGGCAGGAGCTGGACCAACCGCGAATCTGGAAGGGCCAGCAGGACTATCTTTCAGTCGGCATGGCTGAAGAGGCGATGGTGACTTTGCCGCGGGGCCAGAAAAAGAAGCTGGATACCAACCTGGTGCTGCAGGAAGAAATTGTCGCGCCTATTGCGGTGGGTGACCCACTGGGTACTGTGACCCTGAGTATAGAGGGTGAAGTGATTTACGAAGCCCCCGTTGTCGCATTACAAGCGGTAGAACCCGGTGGCTTTTTCGCCCGAATTTGGGATGTGATACTGATGTGGGTCGCCAGCCTGTTCAGTGCCTGAATGGATAGTCGCCAACAATGAGCCAGGATACCGAACCCCCCAAGATTGAATTTCCCTGCGATTACCCGATCAAGGTGCTGGGTCGTAACGTGGAGCAGTTGCGGCCCGTAGTGATCGCCGTATTTGAGCAACACGCTCCCGGCTTTGATCATGATGCAATACTGGTAAAGAAGAGCAGCAAGGGTACCTTTCACTCGATAAATATCACTATCACAGCCACCGGCCCGGATCAGTTGCGGGCATTGCACGAGGACCTGATGGCCACCGGTCTTGTGCAGATGGTCATTTGAGTCAGCGGCGATGAGCACCCCTATAGTCAGGGAGCTTGGCCTGGTGGACTACCAGCCCACTTTGGACGCCATGCGTCACTTTACCGATCAGCGCGGGCCCGACACCCCCGATGAGTTATGGCTGCTGCAGCACCCCAGGGTATTCACCCAGGGGCAGGCCGGCAAAGCCGAGCACGTACTGGCGCCCGGAGACATTCCTGTGGTGCAGGTGGATCGCGGTGGCCAGGTGACCTATCACGGGCCCGGGCAATGGGTGGTCTACCTGCTTGTGGATGTGCGCCGGCGTGGTATGGGCGTGAGATCGCTGGTGACCCTGATTGAGCAGAGCCTGGTGGCACTGCTTGCGGACTATCGAATAGAGGCCGCGGCCCGGGCTGATGCTCCCGGGGTGTATGTGGCTGGTAGCAAGATTGCATCCCTTGGTCTGAGGGTGCGACGGGGCTGCAGCTACCACGGGCTGGCGCTCAACGTCGATATGGACCTGGAGCCCTTCCAGCGTATCAACCCCTGTGGCTTCGAAGGGCTTGAGGTGACGTCCATGGCTAACTGCCTGCCTGAGCAGGCCCTGTCCCTGGAACAAGTTGGGGTTCGACTTACCGAGATACTCGCAGCGCGACTAAATACAGGCTGAGCCCGCAAAGCGCTGAGTCCTGCCCTGCGACCGGCACTGTAAGATGTTCTGAAACGGCGTATAATCCGCGCATTTTTACCGGGACAACCCATGTCAGAGCTCGCCCACGACATTGCATCACGGCGCACATTTGCCATTATTTCGCACCCCGATGCCGGCAAGACCACGATCACCGAAAAGCTGCTGCTACTGGGCAATGCCATACAGGTTGCCGGCTCGGTGAAGGGCAAAAAGGGGCCTCATGCAACCTCCGACTGGATGAGCATGGAGCAGGAACGCGGTATTTCGGTGACCTCTTCCGTGATGCAGTTTCCCTACCGTGACCGCACGGTGAATTTGCTGGATACGCCCGGGCACGAGGATTTCTCCGAGGACACCTACCGCACATTGACTGCCGTAGATTCTGCACTGATGGTAATTGACGGCGCCAAGGGTGTGGAAGACCGCACCATAAAGCTGATGAACGTCTGCCGGCTGCGCGACACCCCCATCATCAGTTTTGTTAACAAGATGGACCGGGACATTCGTGACCCCATCGACCTGATCGACGAGATTGAAAGCGTACTGGCTATCGAGGGAGCGCCTATCAACTGGCCCATTGGCATGGGCAGTTTCTTCAAGGGCGTTTACAACCTGTATACCGACGTCATCCACAAATACACTGCCGGACAGGGCGCCGTATTGTCTGAGGATGATCGTATTGAAGGCCTTGATAGTCCGGAGGCCCGTGCGCTTCTGGGTGAGGACTATGACGACTTTGTTGAGGAAATCGAACTGGTCAGGGGCGCCAGCCACAGCTTTGACAGGGAGGCATTTCTGGCCGGCAAGCTGACCCCGGTTTTCTTCGGGACGGCGCTGGGTAATTTTGGCGTGCGGGAGATGCTGGATGATTTTGTGTCCTGGGCTCCCGCACCGCTCAACCGTGCGACCCTGGAGCGGGAGGTCGATGCGGAAGAGGACAAGTTCAGCGGCTTTGTTTTCAAAATTCAGGCTAATATGGATCCGCGCCATCGCGACCGCATTGCCTTCATGCGAGTCTGCTCGGGCAAATACAGCAAAGGCATGAAAATGCGCCACGTGCGCGTGGGCAAGGACGTCAAAATTGCCGATGCCGTTACCTTCAAGGCGGGAGAGCGGGTACTGGTTGAGGAAGCCGTGTCTGGCGACATCATAGGCCTGCACAATCACGGGACAATTCAGATCGGAGATACCTTCACCGGCGGTGAAGAATTGCAGTTTACCGGCATACCGCACTTTGCGCCGGAGTTGTTCAGGCGCATTCGGCTGCGTGATCCCCTGAAGTCCAAGCAGCTGCAGAAGGGCTTGCAGCAGCTGTCGGAGGAGGGCTCAACGCAGGTTTTTTCCCCGCTCAACTCTGCTGATCTTGTGGTGGGCGCTGTAGGGCAGTTGCAGTTTGATGTTGTGGCCTACCGCTTGAAGGACGAGTACAAGGTTGAGGCGATCTACGAGCCGGTCAATGTCTACACCGCTCGCTGGGTGCACTGCGATGACGCTCGCAAACTGGAAGATTTTCGCAAGAAGGCGGCCGACCATCTGTCTATGGATGGCGGCGGCTACCTGACGTACCTGGCACCCACCAGGGTTAACCTGGGGGTGATGGAAGAGCGGTGGCCGGACATTGAGTTCCGTGCCACCCGCGAGCACTAGGCCAGCAACGCCTCAATATCAGCAGCGATGTCTGCCGGCTTGGTCTTTGGCGCATAGCGCTTGATGACATTGCCGGAGGCGTCGATCAGGAACTTGGTGAAGTTCCACTTGATAGCCTCGGTGCCCAGGGCGCCGGGTGCTTCGCTTTTCAGGTGTTTGAACAGTGGGTCGGCACCGCTGCCGTTCACTTCGACTTTGCCGAACATGGGAAAGCTCACACCGTAATTCAGCTGGCAGAACTCAGTGATTTCACCGTTGCTGCCCGGATCCTGCTTGCCAAACTGGTTGCAGGGAAAACCCAACACTTCCAGACCCTGCTCGCGGTATTTCTCGTATAACTCCTCCAGCCCGGCAAACTGTGGTGTGAAGCCACACTTGGAGGCGGTGTTCACAACCAGCAACACCTTGCCGTTAAAATCGCTGATGGGCCGGTCTTGCCCGGACGGGGTTTGGCAGCTGAAATCGAAAACGTTAGTACTCATAGGGCTTTGTCACCTTGGCGCGTTTTAGTGAATGTCGAGGTTTTGTACGCAGGCTGAGACCGGGAAGATCATGTGGTTTCAGCTGACGTACCTGCTCTCGTCAGGCCGGCTGGGCGAACGCCGCCTGTTGTTGCACTTGCTCTATCAACAGTGTCATACGCTTGCGCTGCATCTTCAGCGAATATTCCAGGGTTTTGAGCCTGGTGCGCAGGGCAGCAGTTTCCCAGGATTGTTGCAGCCGGAGCTTGCGATCTTCCAGTGCATCTTCCAGTTCCGCCACCTTGCGTTCATAGCGTCCGGTCTGCAGCGACTTCCATTGATTGATGGACTCGGTGAACAGCTGATACTCGCGCTCCAGAGTGGCCCGCAATGACTCGCTGCTGTCATTTTGTTCCAGTTCGTCGCGGGCCCGTTGAAACTGGGTATCCAGTATCGCTCGCTGAATCCTGAAGTTGGGGATGCGCACAAGGTTGCTGGCCAGGCCCACGCGCGAACACAGGCTGATCATCCACTTGGTTGGATCCCACTGCCACCAGCGAATGCCGTTGCGGTAGTCAGTTTGGAAAATATGGTGGTAGTTATGATAGCCCTCGCCGTAGGTGAGAAACGCCAGAAAGCCATTGTCGCGTGCGCTGTTCTCCTCGGTGTAGGGTCGGCTACCCCAGTAGTGGGCAAGAGAGTTGATGAAAAAGGTCACATGGTGATTTACCACCAGTCGCAGCAGGCCCACCAGCAGCACTGTGCCGATGATATCGCCGTGCCAGACGCCCAGAAGAAGCGGCAAACCCAGGTTCATAAATGTGGTCAGCGCTACGTAGTGCTTGTCCTGCCACATGACAATCTTGTCTCTCTGCAGGTCGCGGGCATTACTGAAGTCCGGGTCGTTGCTGTTGTGGTCGCGCAGCATCCAGCCCATGTGGCTGAACCACAGGCCACGGCCGGCAGAATAGGGGTCCAGTTCATTGTCGTCTACATGACGATGGTGGCGACGATGATCAGAGGCCCAGATAAGTATGCTGTTCTGCAGTGCGCCGGCACCCCAGAAGGCGAAAAACCACTTCAGTGCGGGGCTTGCTTCATAGGACTTGTGCGCCCAAAGCCGATGATAGCCACCTGTTATGGACATGCCATTCAGATAGAGGAAAGCCAGTGCCCACAGCCATTGGAAGCTGTCGTAACCGTGATAGACGCCCCACAGTGGCACTAAAATTAGTGCTGCGATGGGGAAGCCAACGAAAATGATCGTGTTGACCAGGATCAGCGGCGGCCTGGTGGTCGATTTGGTCATAGCGGTACGGAATCTCAATACGAAACGATGGCGAATATTAACTTTTTCCGCGCTAAAAGTCTCTCTGTGACTCCGCCCCCTACGGGCGTCCTGATTGCGATCATGATTCTGGCGCGCTCATCTGTGGAGACCGAAATGACATTCACTTTATGCAGTAGAATGTTGCGATTGCCTTTGTCGAGAATAAGAATGCCCGGCGCCATCACCTGTACGCAGTATCTGAAAGGAGCCATCCACCGGTGACACAGGCGGTTTTCTTGCGCGGCTCCACCATGCGCCATGTCATGGCTATGACCGCAGCCAGCGCCACAGGCTTGCTGGCGATGTTCGGCGTAGACCTGGTCGATATGTATTTTTTGACGCTGCTGGGAGAGCAGGCGCTGGTTGCAGCGGTAGGCTTTGCCGGCACGCTGGTGTATTTCCTGGTATCGGTCTCCATTGGCCTGCAGATTGCCCTGGGTGCATTGGTTGCTCGCTCCGAGGGTGCCCGCAGGCGTGACCTGGCGCAGCGCTATTGCACCAGTTCACTGTTATTTAACGGCGGCACATCGCTGCTGGTCAGCTTGCTGGGTTGGTTCTTCCTGCCGGAGCTGTTGGCGCTGCTGGGTGCCAAAGGGCAGACACTGGATTTTGCCAAGCGCTATGGCAGCATCATGCTGCCCAGCATTCCCATCCTCGTGGTGGGCATGAGTGCGGCGGCCGGTGTGCGCGCGGTGGGCGATGCCCGGCGCGCGATGTGGGCAACCGTGGTTGGCTCTTTCGTCAACGCGGGTCTGGATCCATTGTTCATTTTCACCTTCGGTTGGGGTCTTGAGGGCGCGGCCTGGGCCTCGGTGGTATCCCGGGTTGTAGTGCTTGTGCTGGCCTGGCGGGCGCTGGCGACGGTGCACAATTTGCCCAGGCGCATCAGCTACAGGGAATTTCGCGCTGATCTGGGTCCCATCCTCGCTATTGCCGGGCCGGCGGTGCTGACCAATCTGGCGACGCCCATTGGTAACAGTTTTGTCCTGCGCACCATGTCGCAGTTTGGTGACAGCGCCGTTGCCGGCGCCGCGATTATGGGCCGCATCACCCCGGTGGCTTTCGCCGCAATTTTTGCGCTCTCCGGCGCTGTTGGGCCTATCATCGGTCAAAATGCCGGTGCCGGCTATTATCAGCGGGTGCGCAGTACCCTGCGCGACGCCATGATTTTTAATATCGTGTATGTATTGTTGGTGTGGGCCCTGCTGGCGGCCTGTGCCGACCTGATTGTCAGCGTATTTTCAGCCAGTGAACCGGCGGCAGAGCTCATTTACTTTTATACCTACTGGCTGGTGGGGGTGTTCGCCTTCAGTGGCAGCCTGTTTGTCGCCAATGCCTGTTTCAATAATCTCGGTAAACCCCGTTGGGCAACCGCATTTAACTTCGGCAAGGTTCTGTTGGGTGTGATTCCGGCTGTGTATTTTGGTGCCCAGTGGTACGGCGCCCGGGGTGTGTTTGCCGGCGAGGCTATTGGGGCGATGTTGTTTGGCATTCTGGCGATGGTTGCCGCCTTTGCCCTGGCCAGCCATCTGGAAAATGAGCAGCGTCGACTGGAGCAGTAAGGTTGGAGAGGGCGGTGGCTACTCGCAGCTAGGCGCTTGCCGCATTGGCCCGGTAGCTGTCCAGCGCCCGGTGCAACCAGGGTCCTGCCGGTTCCGACTGGCCCTCGCAGGTAACCGAGTAAGGCTTGCCGGTCCAGGAGCTCTCGCTCGCCAGCCGGTCGATGAACTGTTCGGCGTTGTTCACGTAGCGCTTTCCCCGGCTGTACTTTAATCGCAGGTGGTCGGCAGCTGATTCCGGATCATGGCTGCTGCCATTTCGGACAAAATCGCAGCCACTGCCAGCGACGAATTCAAGAAGGTAGTTGACCTCTGATTCGAGTTGCTCGTCAGCAGCCAGCAAGGGTGATAACAGGCAGGCTGTCAGCACAAGCATTACAGACAGGGCACGACGCATCAGAGTATCTGCAGACTGACCCGCAGCGGGTTGTGATCGGAGCTGGATACCGGGATGACCTCGGCGGCTTGCGGCTTCATGCCCCGGATGTAGATGTGGTCCAGGGCTCGGCCAAAGGCCGTGGTGCGCAGGTCGGGGGCGAAGTCGACGGCGGTAAGTTCAAAGCGTTGCATGAATGTGTCCACCAGTTCCTGCCTGCTGGCGCTCCAGGTATTGAGGTCGCCGGCGATGATGACGGGGCCCTGATGCTCGCCCAGCAGTTCACCCAGTGCGTGAATCTGCTGCTGGAAGCCATCCAGTCCCATGGCGAAATTGACCGCGTGCATGTTGATGGCCAACAGGCGCTCGTCTCGGTTTCGCAGTGGATACTCGGTGATGCTGGTCGCTTTCGGCGTTCCCAGCCAGGGCTCCCAGGCAGTCAGGTTACAGTGCAGGCTTGGCGTGCTGGTACTCAGGGTGAGGACACCGGTTTCCTGACTGTCGGTGGTATACCCTGCGGCGAATGCCTGATAGAGGGGCACCGGTATAGTTTGTGCGATAGGTGCCTGCATGGAGGCTTCCTGAATAAACGCCAGGTGTATATCGCCGCTGAAAGTGGACAGATCCTCCGCCCAGCCCTCGTTACTGGCCTTCTGTATGTTCCAGCTCAGAATTTGAAACTCGTCTTCCAGCACAACACCGGTGCTGTCCAGGCTCTGCCCCAGGCCACGCGCACAGGCCTGCGCGTCCTCCTGGGAGGCGTGCCCTGTGGTGGAAGCCAGCATCACAACCGTCAGCAAAATAGCTAACAGCGGGCGGCCGTGCTCCTGCAAATGTTGCATATTTTTTGATCAAATCACGGAAAAGCTATTGTGACACTGATGATCGCAGTCGTCCAGCGATGCAAAACCAGGTGTTATAGCCGCTCGAGGTAGGTCTGGTACTCCAGAGTGCTGATTCGGCGGCGGAATTCGTCGACTTCCTGTTCTTTTGTCAGCGTGAAGATACGCTGCAACTCGCCACCCAGGGCGGCACGTATGAAGTCGGATTCGCGAAACAGGCCAAGGGCGTCCTGCATATAGACGGGCAGCGAGTCAGTTTGCTGTGAATAACCGTCGCCGGTGATGGGTTTTGGTGGTGTGGCTTTCTGTTCTATGCCGTCCAGCATAGAGGCCAGCAGTACCGCAAACAGCAAGTAAGGATTGGCATCGGCGCCAGCGACCCTGTGCTCCAGTCGGCGCGCAGCGGGATTGCCCGCAGGAACTCGTACCGATACCGTGCGATTCTCGTAGCCCCAGCTGGGAAATGTGGGAGCGTGCGAGCCGGGCTGAAAACGGCGGTAGGCGTTATAGCTGGGCGCGAAAATGGCGACGGATTCAGCCATGTGGTCCAGGCAGCCGGCAATCGCCTGATGCAGTAGGGGTGTGCCGCGTTCGGTGCCGTCATCGAAAATATTGTTGCCCTGCTCGTCCAGCACACTGCAGTGCACGTGCATGCCGTTGCCAGCCTCTACCTCGAAAGGCTTGGGCATGAAGCTGGCGACCAGACCATACTTGCCGACCACCCCCTTGATCAGGCGCTTCATCATCATGATTTGCTTGGCCGCCAGTACCGGGCTGTCCACGTGCTGCATGTTGATTTCGTATTGGGAGGGGGCAGATTCCTTGACCACGCCATCGAAAGGCAGGTCCTGCAGTTCGCAGGCCACGCGCAGGTCTTCCATCATCTCCTGGTGCTGGTTGAACACGTCCAGGCTATACATGTTGCCGCCCACCGGGGTGCCGCCCTCCGGTGATGTGCAGGTGTGGCCGGGTATCTGGTTATCCCAGTGCACCAGGCTGAACTCCAGCTCGGCAGCCACAACCGGCTTCCAGCCGGCTTCCTGAAAGCGCGAAACCACCTGTTTCAATACGTGACGGGGGTCGCCCATATAAGGAGTGCCGTCACCATCGAACATAGAGAGCATGACCTGGCCGTGTTGTCCGTCAGGTGACCAGGGGGTGGGTAAAAGGGAGCCTTCTACCGGCCTACAGATGCCATCGGCATCGCCAGAGGCGAACACAAGTTCTTCAACATCCCGTCCCCAGATGTCGAGGCTGAGCGCGGTTTTCGGGAGTTTTAGCTCGCCGTCGAAGATTTTTCCCAGCTTGTGGCGCGGCAGCCACTTGCCCCGCATGATGCCATTGCAGTCGGGAAGAAGCGCTTCTATCGTTGTAATTTCGGGGTGGGCCCTGAGGAACCAATCCGCTTCCAAAGACATCCTTGCACCGGTCAGCTAGCGGTAAGCGCGCACTATCGTTGTTTCCCCTGTCAGCTTCAATGCCCCAACTTGGGCAAGCCGTTCCAGGCTGTCCTAGCGCGGAGACATATAGATGGTGAGTGGATCCTCGCCGCCGGCTTCGCCCACGCAGGACATGGCGTTGATGAACAGCGAGAACAGGTCGGTTTGGGAGTTTACATCCAGCTTGCGGTAGATACTCTTGCGATGCCGGCGCACGGTCTCAACGGCGATATCCAGCCTCTCGGCCGAGGTGTCGGTGCCATAGCCACGCAACATCAGCTCAAGCACATCTTTTTCACGCGGCGACAGGATCGACTGGCCGAAGGTGCGAAAGGCCTGATCAATCTGGTGATCGATGCCTGGCTGTAACAGGTTGGTAACGGCAAAGTTGCCGTGTTCACTGTGTGACTTCAGTAGCTCTGATACGGGCTCGGCCAACAGGTACAGCGACTCGTAGTCCTGCTCACTGAACTCTCCATTGCGCGGCAAGCGCATCATGCTCAGGTTGATTACATTGGCGCTGCCCAGCTTGGCCAGGTAGATGGCTTCGTCGACAGTGCCGGTGTCGGCGTAGTACTCGCGGTAGTAACTGGACTCTTGCAGCTTGCCGGCTGTTACGCGTGACAGTCGGTAAATCTTGGAGCGGGGTTGGTTCATTGAGGCCTGGTAGAAAGGGTCTTCCCGATAGGGCCCATCCAGATACTGGTCAACCTGGGCGGCGACGCCGTCCTCAGGTATCTCGTGGTATAGCACCCGCGGTGGCAGGTCGCGGTGATACAGCCACACTTGCGGGTAATCGATTGGTACCTGTCCGCGTACAGCGGCGATTAACTCGGCGAAGAACGTCTCAGTACCCAGGGCCGCGATCGCCCTCGAGATGTCCCGGTTCCATTTGCTAAGCTGTTGTAAGTCGGTCATTTATTGTGTGTTTTACCCGGCGTTCCCCTCACGGCATAGTGAGCAGGCCCAGTGTAGAAGTCAACTCATCTGTAGCGGTCGAGTTTGCTTCATTGCAGCGTTATAATTGTCGGCCCCCGGGTCAGGTTAAACCAATGGCACCATCGCTAGACAATACCGGTATCTACAACGAAGCCGTGCCCATGGAGTTTACCCGGGCACTGTTGGCGCAGGCCCGTGCCCACGACCGCGATGTGGAGCAAATGCTCAGAGACGCGAACTTCCCCTTTGACCCGTTACGGCAGCATGCCCAAACCGCATTTGTCTCGCGTGAACAGTACAGTCGACTTTGTGTGGAGCTGTTTCGCCAGCTGGGCGATGAGTCTGGTGGCGCCATGCCGGATGTGCAGACTCCGGTGGGCACCACGCGAATGATCGCGCTGAGTATGCTGCACAGTGCCAATTTTGATGTGGCGCTGCGCCGGGCCATCGAATTCAATGCCTGTTGCCGGGTGAGGCTGGGTGCCAAGGTATCCAATGAGCTACTTGTCGACAGCGACAGCAAGGAAGCTTCGCTCTCTTACCTGTGTGAGGACGATCAACCAGAGAACCAGCACAGCGTGTTATGTAGCCTGGCAATGTGGTTGCGTTTTTGCGGCTGGTTGATCGGTCAGCACATCGACTTGACCAGTGCTGCCTGCGCCGGGCCGCAGCCTCCGTTTCTTGCGGGCATTCGGCACTTTTTCCCGTGTCCGGTCAGTTATGACCAGCCGGTAAACACCGTGACCTTCAGCGCACGTCACCTGGATGCCGAACTTATCCGTAATGAAGCCCAGCTGGAAGCGTTCCTGAAGCTGGCGCCCTACCATATTGTGATAGAGCCGATGGCCAGCACCCGCAGTATCACCCACCGAATCAGGGAGATTCTGGGAGCCGATTTCCGTGACGAGTTACCCAGCTTTGAAGAGCTGACCGGTCTGTTGAATATGTCGGCGCGCACGCTGCGCAGGCGACTGGAGCGCGAGGGCACGTCTTACCAGAGGATCAAGGATAATGCCCGCCGTGACGTGGCGATATCACTATTGAGTCGCGACGGCCTTACTGTCAGTGAGGTGGCCGAGCAGGTGGGGTTCAGTGATCCCAGCGCATTTCATCGCTCTTTCAAGAAATGGACTGGCCAGTCGCCCGGTAGCTACCGTTAGAGGCGGTCAGTCTATCCAGTTTAACGGCTCGGTACGCCAGTGCTTGCGCCAGGCGCGATAGACTTTGTCGCTATAGCGCCGACTGCCCACGCTACCGTTGTATCTGGCCAGTGCCTTGTGCAGGTGACCCTTCTCCCGCTGCAGGTAAAACTGCAGGATTCGGCAGCCGTACTCGAAGTTGGTTTTGTTGACGGTTAAATTATCGTCCGGCCGGCCTATTTCGTCCTTCCAGAATGGCATGACCTGCATCATTCCCTGGGCGCCGGCTGAGGAAATGGCAAAGCGATCGAAATGGCTCTCTACCTCCATGACTGAAAGCACCAGTTCCGGTGGCAGTTCGGCTCGGCTGGCAGCTGCGTGTATTTGCCTTAACAGGTCCAGACGCTCTGCCGGGTCGTCCACAAAACGACTGAGTCGGGCCGACATATCTACCAGCCAGACTTCCGCGTCATAGCGATCCTGAAAACTGTCGGCGCTGTTGATAGTGTCATCGAGAAAACTACGCAGCTCGGCCCGCTCCTGCGCATCTTGCGGTTGCGCAAACGCGGGTAAGGCCAGCATCAGTGCCAGCAACAGCCCGATCAGCAGGCTGCCACCGGCGAGTCGATATGGCAGGTAGCCCGACGTCACTTAAGCGAGCTGCTTCCGAACAAAGGCCAGCGCATCTTCGACGGCTAACAGTTGTGAATCCTCATCACAGCGCGCCTTGTACTCGACCTGGCCATCGCCCAGTGCCCGGTCTCCTATGACCACACGATGGGGAATGCCTATCAATTCCATATCGGCGAACTTTACGCCGGGGCGCTCGTTGCGATCGTCCAGCAACACGTCGATGCCAGCTTCCATGCACGCGTCATACAACTCATTGGCGCAACGTGCCACCGCTTCGGATTTCTGCATATTCAGCGGAACGATGGCCAGCTCGAAGGGTGCCATGCTCGCAGGCCAGATAATGCCCTTGTCGTCATGATTCTGCTCGATGGCCGCGGCGACAACCCGGCTCACGCCTATGCCATAGCAGCCCATAATCATGGGGATGCTCTTGCCATTCTCGTTCAGTACCGTGGCATTCATGGCCTCGCTGTATTTACTGCCCAGCTGGAATATATGGCCAACCTCTATGCCGCGTTTTATGGCCAGAGTGCCCTGGCCATCAGGGCTGGGGTCGCCGGCCTGCACGTCGCGAATGTCCTCAACCCGTGCCAATGGCGTGTCACGTTCCCAATTCACACTTGAGTAGTGGTAGCCATCTCGATTGGCGCCACAGCAAAAGTCGGCGAGAGCCGCGGCACTGCGATCAACGATTACGGGCAGCGTCATGCCTACCGGGCCCAGTGACCCGAAGCCAGCGCCACAGGCTTTGTTCACCGCGGCTTCATCGGCCATACGCAGTGGGCTCGCCACGCCGGCGAGCTTTTCCGCCTTGATAGGGTTGAGCTGGTGATCGCCGCGTAGGACCAAAGCCACCAATTGGCCGTCTTCCTCGCCATCTACGACCAGTGTTTTGACAGTGTCGGTCAGGGGCAGGTCCAGAAAGCTGGCAACATCGTCAATGGTCTTCACCCCGGGGGTGGCCACTTCGGTCATTTCCTTAGCGGGGTCTGGCCGGGCGTCTGCCGGCGCCAGTGCCTCTGCCATCTCCACGTTGGCGGCATAGTCGCTGTTGTCGCTAAAGGCGATATCGTCTTCTCCGGAGGCTGCCAGCACATGGAATTCGTGGGAAGCGCTGCCGCCAATGCTGCCGGTGTCGGCTATAACGGGCCTGAAATCCAGCCCCAGGCGACTGAATATCGTGGTGTAGGCCTGGTGCATGTCGGCATAGGTTGATTCCAGAGAGGCCTGGTCGGCGTGGAATGAATAGGCATCCTTCATCAGGAACTCGCGCGAGCGCATGATGCCGAAACGGGGCCGTATCTCATCCCGCACCTTGGTTTGTATCTGGTAGAAATTAGCAGGAAGCTGCTTATAACTTTTCACTTCGTTGCGAACCAGTTCAGTGATGACTTCTTCGTGGGTCGGGCCCAAACAGAAGTCCCGGCCATGGCGGTCGTGTATACGCAGCAACTCCGGCCCGTATTGTTCCCAGCGACCCGATTCCTGCCAAAGCTCGGCCGGTTGTACCACCGGCATGCTCACTTCCTGACCCCCGGCGCGATTCATTTCTTCGCGCACCACCGCCTCAACCTTGCGCAACACGCGCAGGCCCAGCGGCAGCCAGCTGTAGAGGCCGGCAGCCAGTTTACGTATCAAGCCGGCCCGCAGCATCAGCTGATGACTGATCACTTCCGCGTCGGCGGGAGTCTCTTTCTGGGTGGCAATTAGAAAATTACTGGTTCGCATGTATCACGTCGTCCGAAGAGGATAAAACAGGTGCGTTAGTTTACGTGTGAAGACTTGATCTAGCCAACGTTGTTGCGAGGTACTTGTGAGTATGAGTTGAGTTTGATGAGCTTGTCCGGTGAGGTGAAACACCCGAATAAGCGTTGAGACGTAAAAAATAGGGGTTTTTTTAGCCTCGGAGTGCAAAAACGCTTGTATTACAGTGTTTCATGGATTATAAAATTGCGGAGGCTCGAGTCGACGTGTTTTCGTGGTTAGGGGAGACGAACGGTACGGGTTGATCACATGTTTGTTTTGATAACTTAGGGAAGGTGGAAAATAACATGGCTACCAAGAAAGCAGCGAAGAAAAAGGCTCCAGCCAAGAAAAAGGCAGTAGCAAAGAAGGCTCCAGCCAAGAAAAAGGCAGCAGCCAAGAAAGCAGCTCCAGCCAAGAAAGCGGCTCCAGCTCTGAAGCAAAAGATGACCAAGAGCCAGATCGTGGCGAGTGTTGCAGATAGCACAGGTCTGACCAAGAAACAGGTTTCATCTGTTCTGGATGAGATGGATACCCTGATTGAGCGCAGCATCAAGAAGCGCGCTATCGGCGAGTTCACCATCCCCGGCATGATGAAAATCACCACTGTGAAGAAGCCTGCCAAGAAGGCGCGCAAGGGCATCAACCCCTTCACTGGTGAAGAGACAGTTTTCAAAGCCAAGCCAGCCAGCGTGGCAGTGAAAGTTCGTCCTCTGAAGAAAATGAAGGAATTCGCCGCTTCTTAAGCGACAAACCCCTTCCCGGGCTGACGCTGTTGGCCCGGTAGTCATGTTCCAAACCCCGGTGCATTTCTTGCACAGGGGTTTTTTGCCCCCAAATTCCTGAATCCACCGTGCTTGGCCTGTCATGCCTCATGGGGTAAAATCCGCGCCTCAATTTTTTGTCATCAACACCGTTTGAGGGTGAGTTATCCCCATGCCGATATATGAATACCAGTGCCAGCATTGCGAGCATGAGCTAGAGGCACTGCGAAAGATCAGTGATGAACCCCTGCTGACCTGCCCCGAGTGTGGGCAGGACAAATTGCGCAAGAAGGTTTCTGCAGCGGCTTTTCGTCTGAAAGGCGGCGGCTGGTATGAGACCGATTTCAAGACCGGCGACAAGAAAAATCTCGCGGGCGGTGCCGATGGTGCGGCGAAAGCGGATAAAAGCAGCAGCAGTGACACTAGTACGACCAAAAAAAGCAGTGAGAGCAATACCACTGCCTGACCCCCGGCCCTGTCGGGGTCCTTAGCCTAACAACGGATAAACACTATGCGCAGTCAATATTGTGGCGCCCTGGGAACAGCCAACATCGACGAAACCGTAACCCTGTGCGGGTGGGTGGATCGTCGCCGCGACCACGGGGGTGTCATTTTCCTGGATATGCGCGATAGAGACGGCATTGTGCAGGTCGTATTCGATCCAGACACAGAAGAGCACTTTCAGCGTGCCGACAGGGTGCGTGGTGAATATGTGCTGAAAGTCACCGGAAGGGTCAGGGCCCGTGCCGAAGGCACTGTTAATCCGGCTATGGCGACCGGTGAAATTGAGGTGTTGGGCAAAGAGCTGGAGATTCTTAACAGCGCAGCCACGCCGCCATTCCAGCTAGATGAATACACCGCAGTGGGCGAGGATGTCCGGCTGCATTACCGCTACATGGATCTGCGTCGTCCTGAAATGCAGGAAAAGCTGGTACTGCGCTCCCGTATTACCTCCGCGGTACGCAATTTTCTGGACAGCAATGGCTTTCTGGATATCGAAACCCCGATTTTGACCCGGGCGACACCGGAGGGGGCTCGTGATTACCTGGTGCCCAGCCGTACGCATCCCGGACAATTTTTCGCCTTGCCCCAGTCGCCGCAGCTGTTCAAGCAGCTGCTGATGGTCTCTGGCTTTGATCGTTACTACCAGATCGCCAAATGCTTTCGTGACGAAGACCTGCGTGCTGATCGCCAGCCAGAATTCACCCAGATCGACATCGAAGCCTCATTTCTGGATGAGGCCGCCATCATGGATATCACGGAGCGCATGATCCGCGAGCTGTTCCAGTCGGTGTTGTCGGTTGAGCTGGGCGACTTCCCCCATATGCCTTATGCCGAGGCGATGACGCGTTACGGCTCTGACAAGCCCGACCTGCGCATCGACCTGGAGCTGGTGTCGGTGGATGACCTGATGCAGCAGGTGGATTTCAAGGTGTTTCGCGGACCGGCGGACGACCCTGCAGGCCGGGTAGCGGCTCTGCGAGTTCCGGGTGGCGCGTCCATCAGCCGCAAGGAAATAGACGATTACACCAAGTTTGTTTCCATTTACGGCGCCCGTGGCCTGGCCTGGATCAAGGTCAACGAACTCGCTGCCGGTATAGAGGGACTGCAATCGCCGATTCTCAAGTTCATGCCGGACGAGGTGGTTGCGCAAATGATGACGCGGCTGGAAGCGCAGGACGGCGATATTATTTTCTTCGGTGCAGACCGTACCCGCATTGTTAACGAGTCTCTTGGAGCCTTGAGGGTTAAGGTTGCCGAAGATCAGGGGCTGGTCAGCGAGGGCTGGGCGCCACTGTGGGTGGTAGATTTCCCCATGTTTGAAGAGGACAGCCAGGGAGGATTGACTCCCTTGCATCACCCTTTTACTGCGCCCTCCTGCACGCCCGAGGAACTGGCCGCGGACCCCGAGAACACGCTATCTCGAGCCTATGACATGGTGCTTAACGGTACCGAGCTGGGCGGCGGCAGCATTCGTATTCACGACCGCGAAATGCAGGAAACAGTCTTCAAGATCCTTGGCATCAGCGACGAGGAGGCTGAGGAGAAGTTTGGCTTCCTGCTCAAGGCGTTGCAGTACGGTGCTCCGCCACACGGCGGGCTGGCCTTTGGGTTGGACCGCATCGTTATGCTGATGACCGGCACTCCGTCGATACGCGACGTGATCGCCTTCCCCAAGACCCAGAGTGCTCACTGTGTAATGACTGATGCCCCGGGTGATGTCGGTGCCGCTCAGCTGCGCGAATTGAATATTCGACTGCGACAGACCCCCGAAGAGGCGGCGAAAGACGACTAGCCGTATATAAATAAGGAAGACTCCCATGGCTGGCCACAGTAAATGGGCAAATATCAAGCATCGCAAGGCCGCTCAGGACGCCAAGCGCGGCAAGATGTTCACCAAACTCATCAGGGAACTGGTAGTGGCTGCCAAGCAGGGCGGACCGCTGCCGGAGGATAACCCCCGTCTTCGCGCCGCGGTAGACAAAGCTCTGGGCTCCAATATGACGCGCGATACCATAGATCGCGCGATCGCTCGTGGTGCCGGCACCAGCGAAGCCGACGACATGGAAGAGCTGACCTATGAGGGCTATGGGGTCGGTGGCATAGCCGTTTTGGTTGAAGTGATGACGGATAACCGCAATCGCACCGTCGCTGAAGTGCGTCACGCTTTTAGCAAGCGTGGCGGCAACCTCGGTACCGACGGTTCGGTAGCCTACCTGTTCGCTCGTAAAGGCGAGATCAGCTTCGCGCCGGGTAGTGACGAGGATCAGGTGATGGAATTGGCGCTGGATGCCGGTGCCGAGGACATCGACGCCGGTGATGACGGCTCGTTGGCGGTGATTACAGCCTGGGAAGACCTGGCTGCTGTCCGGCAGGCGCTGGAAGATGCCGGGCTGACGCCGGAGCAAGCGGAAGTCACCATGATCGCGTCAACCACCGTTCCAGTTGATGCCGAAGGCGCCGAGAAAATCATGGGTCTTGTCGATGCCCTTGAAGATCTGGACGACGTGCAGAATGTGTACACCAACGTCGACATTCCCGACGAGGTATTGGCCTCGCTGTAGCCGCCTGAGTGATTTGTCTCGCAAGTTGCTGACAATGCCAGCGAATCGTACATAATAAGCGCTTCAGTATCGGGGCGGAAAAAACTATGGCGGTCATCCTGGGGATAGACCCCGGCTCGCGCAAGACCGGATTTGGCATCATCAATTATGCCGGTGGCCGCAGTGACTACATCACCAGTGGCGTGATCCGCTTGCCCACTGCAGAACTGCCCGAACGTCTTGGCGTAATCTACGAGAGTGTCAGCGAACTGGTTGAACTGCATTGCCCGCAGGAGTTGGCGATCGAGCAGGTTTTCATGGCCAAAAGCGCGGGCTCTGCGCTGAAGCTGGGTCAGGCTCGTGGTGCCGCCATCGTCGCCTGTGTGGCGGCAAAGATGAGCGTAGCCGAATACTCCGCCAGGCAAATCAAACAATCGGTAGTGGGCACCGGTGCCGCCGACAAAAGCCAGGTCCAGCATATGGTCAAGGTATTGCTGAAACTTCCTGCCGAGCCGCAGGAAGATGCCGCCGATGCGCTTGCGGCGGCACTGTGTCACGCGCACACACAACAAAGTATGATCAATATGGCGGGTGCCAAGTCGGTGCGACGTCGACGGCTCCGGTAGCCAAATAACAGTGGAATAAGAATGATAGGACGTATTCGAGGCGTACTGGCGCTCAAGCAGCCACCCGATATCCTGGTGGAAGTGGGCGGAGTGGGCTATGAAATACAGGTTCCCATGACCACGCTATTCCAGTTGCCCGAGGTGGGTGTGGAGATCGCACTGGTCACACATTTTGTGGTTCGTGAGGATGCCCAGTTGCTCTACGGCTTTATCAGCGAGCGCGACCGCAGCCTGTTTCGCGAGTTGATCAAAGTCAGCGGTGTAGGTCCCAAATTGGGCCTGACCATACTCTCTGGTATGGACTCTGCCAGTTTTGTCAGCTGTGTCAGGCGGGACGATGTCGCCGCCCTGGTCGCGCTGCCGGGTGTTGGCAAAAAAACTGCCGAGCGTCTGCTGGTGGAAATGCGTGACAAGCTCAAGGATTGGGCCGTTACAGGGGAGGGCGGTTCTAGCCCCGCCGATGTGGCCGACCTTGCGCCCACGATAGACATCGTTGCAGACGCAGAAGGTGCCCTCATTTCCCTGGGTTACAAGCCCGCGGAAGCGAGCCGGATGGTCGCCGCTGTCAACGATGACGACATAGACGACAGTGAAGAATTGATCCGACGCGCGCTGAAGTCCGTGGTCGGTTCCTAGTTAGGGTTGAACTTGTATGATTGAAACAGACCGGCTGATCGCGCCCGAGGCCACTGGCCCCAGGGAAGACGCCATGGACAGGGCGATCCGGCCCAAGACCCTCCAAGAGTACGTCGGCCAGCCAGTGGTCTGCGATCAGATGTCGATTTTCCTGCAAGCCGCGCGAGGTCGCGACGAGCCCCTTGATCACACACTGATTTTTGGTCCACCCGGGCTGGGCAAGACCACCCTGGCCAGTATCATCGCCAATGAAATGGGTGTCGCCCTCAAAACCACTTCCGGGCCGGTGTTGGAAAAAGCAGGCGATATTGCGGCCTTGATGACTAACCTGGAGCCCGGGGATGTTTTGTTTATCGACGAAATCCATCGGCTCAGCCCCTATGTCGAGGAAATACTCTATCCGGCGATGGAGGATTACCAGCTCGATATCATGATAGGAGAGGGGCCGGCCGCGCGCTCCATCAAGCTGGACCTGCCGCCGTTCACACTTGTGGGTGCAACAACAAGGGCGGGTCTGTTGACCTCCCCCCTGCGTGATCGCTTCGGCATTGTTCAGCGGCTGGAGTTCTATGCCGCTGAAGATCTTGCCCATATTGTGGAGCGCTCCGCCGGTATTCTCGGTATCGGTATCGATAGTGCCGGTGCTGCCGAGATTGCTCGCCGATCCCGCGGTACGCCGCGTATTGCCAATCGACTGCTGCGCCGGGTTCGGGACTACGCTGAGGTAAAGGCCGATGGCCATATCTCCGTGCAGGTCGCAGACCGGGCGCTGGATATGCTCAGCGTTGATCAGCACGGCTTTGATCATCTGGACAGGCGGTTGCTGCTGGCAATGATAGAGAAATTCGACGGTGGCCCGGTTGGGGTAGACAGCCTGGCGGCATCGATCTCGGAAGAGCGGGGCACCATTGAGGATGTGCTGGAGCCCTACCTGATACAACAGGGCTTTATGCTGAGAACGCCCCGTGGCCGCATGGTAACGCGTAACGCCTATCTGCATTTCGGCCTGCCGCAGCCCACCGCATCGCAGGGCGCTGCCAATTTTCCGCTTGACCTTGAAGGAGACAGCGGAGAGTGAGCGCCGAGGAATTTTCCTTTAAGCTGCGTGTCTATATTGAGGACACCGACGCCGGCGGTATCGTTTACTACGTGAATTACCTGAAGTTCATGGAGCGAGCCCGAACAGAGTTCATGCGTTCTCTGGGTTATGGGAAGGACTATATCTTCAATCACGACCTTATGTTTGTTGTGCGCGATGTGGCTCTGGAGTATCTCAAACCAGCCTCATTGGATGATGAACTACAGGCGACGGCACGGCTAACCGAGATGCGTGGTGCAACGTTGAAGATGCATCAGACAGTAAAGCGCGAGGGGGAGGTTTTGGTGCACGGTGATGTTACCATTGCCTGCGTCGACCGCAGCAGCTTCAAACCGCGTCGGTTGCCGCGCGATATGACAGAAAAACTGCGCGATACGCAGTTAACAGGGCAGTAAGGGGAGCCGAATTGGAAGAACAACTCAGTCTTATTGATCTGGTGTTACACGCCAGTATCACTGTACAGCTGGTGATGGGTATTTTGTTTATCGCCTCAATGCTGTCCTGGTACATGATTGTGCAGCGTTTTATTTACTTCCGCAGCGCCCGCAGTGAGATGTATGAATTCGAGGAGCGTTTCTGGTCCGGTATTGACCTGTCGCAGCTCTACCGTGAGGGTAACGAGCGGGCCTCAGACGGTCGCTCGGCATTCGGTATGGAAAGTATCTTTCGGGCGGGATTCAAAGAGTTTTCCCGACTTGCACAGCAATCTGAAATGGATTCCGAAGCCATAATTGAAGGTTCGCGACGGGCGATGCGCGTGGCGACAATGCGCGAGGAGGAGCGTCTGGAGCGCCACCTCGCGTTCCTGGCCTCAGTGGGTTCTACCAGTCCCTATATCGGTTTGTTCGGAACGGTCTGGGGCATCATGCATTCCTTCCGCGGCTTGGCCAATGCAACCCAGGCGACACTGGCGACGGTGGCACCGGGTATCTCCGAGGCGCTGGTCGCCACGGCTATGGGGCTGTTTGCGGCGATTCCCGCGGTGATGGCTTATAACCGCTTTGCCTCCAGGGTCGATGTTTTCACTAATCGCTATGACACCTTTGTCGATGAGTTCTCCAGTATCCTTTACCGCCAGGCTTACTCGCTGAAGTCGCGAGACAAGAAGGGCAGCTAGATGGCCGGGGGAGCCAAGGGACGCGGCAAGCATCGGCCTATGGCCGAGATCAATGTGGTGCCGTACATCGACGTGATGCTGGTGCTGCTCATTATTTTCATGGTGACAGCGCCTATGTTGATGCAGGGGGTGCAGGTTGACCTGCCGGAGGCCAACGCCGAGCCGGTAGAAAACCAGGACAGCGAGCCACTGATCGTTTCGGTGAATGCGTCGGGCCAGCTGTTTCTCAACCTGGGTTCCGCTGAGGACCAGGTGCTTTCGCTTGCCACAATCAAACAACGTGTTTCTGCGGTGATTCGTCGCAACCCCAAAAAACCGGTGCTGGTGTGGGGCGATCGCGCCGTACCCTACGGGCAGGTTGTCACTCTGATGGCGGCTTTACAGGAAGCCGGTGCACCCAGCGTAGGCCTGGTAACAGAGACCCCTGAATGAGCGGGTCTGTTTATGCCAAGCCCGCTGCCGAGCGTGTGATGCTATGGCCGCTGGTTGTGACCTTCATTCTTCACGGCATCATGATTTATTCCCTGACGGTGAATTGGTCCAGTAGCTCAGACGACAAGATCATCACGCCAACAGTTATTCCACAGATAGTGAACGCCAAGCTGGTGGATATCGATGAGTTCCGGCCCAAGCCAAAGCCAAAACCGGTAGTCGCCAAGCCAAAACCGAAACCCAAGCCGGTACCGCGAGCGCAGCCCAAGCCTAAACCCAAGCCGGTGGCCAAACCAAAACCCAAGCCACAGCCCAAGGCTGAACCCAAGCCGGAGCCCAAGCCAGAGCCCCGCATCAGTGAGGAAGAGCTTGCCGCTATAGCGCGTGCCGATCAGGCCAGGCGTATGGCGCAGGAGGAGGCTGCCCGTGCTGCAGCCGCTACTGCCGCCGAGATGTCAGCCAGCTATGCGGCGCTTATCCAGCGCACGGTGGTCAATTACTGGAGTCGCCCCCCCAGTGCCCGCAATGGCATGGAGGTATTGTTGTCTATCCAGCTGATACCCACCGGGGACATCGTTAGCGTCAGTGTGCTAAAAAGCAGTGGCAATGGCGCATTTGATCGCTCGGCCATCAATGCGGTGGAGAAGGCGGGTAGTTTTCCGGAATTGAAGAACCTGGATATCCGGGAATTTGAACGAACCTTCAGGCGCTTCCGCCTGTTATTCAGACCAGAGGATTTACGTTACTGATGAAATGCCTGAGCAAAGTCATCATCGCTACCGCGCTGATAGCATTCACACTGGGCGCGCGCGCCGAGTTGGTGATCGAGATCACCCAGGGCGTGGATAACCCGACAGCAATCGCCGTAGTGCCTTTCGCCTGGAGCGGCACCGGCACAGCCCCCGAGGATATTTCCGGGGTGATCAACAGTGACCTCAACCGCAGTGGCCAATTTGAGCCAGTCGATAGGCGGGACATGCTGGGGTTTCCGCGCACGGAAGAAGAGATCTTCTATCGCGACTGGCGGGCCCTGAGTACCGAGTATCTATTGATTGGCCGCGTGTCAGCGACCGAGCAGATGCGCATTGAATATGAGTTGTTTGATGTGACCCGCCAGACCCGCGTGGCGCAGGGTGTGGAAGAGGGGCCCGTTAACGAGGCACGTATGTTGGCGCATCGGGTTAGCGATGCGGTGTATGAGAAGCTGACGGGAATTCCCGGAGCGTTTGCCACCCGTCTGCTGTATGTCTCGGTAACACGGGTGCCCAATGGCAAGGACTACTTCAGGCTGACGCTGGCTGACTCAGATGGGTCGCGACCTATAGTATTGCTGGAGTCGCGTGAACCGGTGCTGGCGCCGGCCTGGTCGCCAGATGGCAGCGAGATCGCCTATGTGTCCTTCGAGACCAGCCGCCCGGCCGTTTATAGGCAAAACCTGGTGACTGGGGCCCGTGAGCAGCTAACCAATTTCAAAGGGCTCAACAGCTCGCCGGCCTGGTCGCCGGATGGCAATACCATGGCGATGGTGTTGTCGAAAGATGGCAGCCCCGACATCTACCTGATGAATATGGCCACCAAGCAATTGAAACGCGCTACCCGTCATTATGCGATTGATACCGAGCCTACCTGGATGCCGGACGGCAAGTCACTGCTGTTTACCTCTGACCGTGGCGGCAGGCCACAGATTTACCGGTATACCTTGCAAACAGATACGGTTGAGAGGGTCACCTTTGACGGCAATTACAATGCCAGGGCCAGGGTGGCTCAGGATGGTCGCAACGTGGTGTTGGTGACCCAGCGTTCGGGTCAATTTCACATCGCAATACAGGATTTGGTGACCAGTCGGGTGACGGTCTTAACCTCCACGCAATTGGATGAAAGTCCCAGTATCGCACCCAATGGCTCTATGGTATTGTACGCTACGAAACAGGGAGATCGGGGTATTCTGGCTGCGGTCTCTGTTGATGGTGGGGTGAAGTTCCGTTTGCCTGCGCGCGAGGGCGACGTCAGAGAACCAGCCTGGTCACCGTATATGAGCCGCTAATGGCGGCATAAAAAGTTTAAACATCCACATTGTAAGGAAGGGTACTATGAAGCATCTACCTGTTGCCGGTAAGGCTATAACTCTGCTGTTTACTGCGGCTTTTCTGGTTGCCTGCTCCGGCAGCGACACCAAGAAAGATGAAGAAGCGGCAGCGGCAGCTGCAGCGGCAGCCGCCGCGGCGTCGGAAGCTGAAGCAGCAGCGGCAGCAGCAGCTACCGCCGAGCAGACACGTCTGCGTGAAGCGGCTATGGCTGTGGGTAACGTGTTCTATTTTGACTACGACAGCTCTACGCTGACTGCAGATGCACAGCGCTCTCTGGACGCGCACATTGCTGCCCTGCAAGGCTCTGATGCGACTGTTCGTTTGGAAGGTCACACAGACGAGCGCGGTACCCGCGAGTACAACATGGCTCTGGGTGAGCGTCGTGCTAACTCGGTACGCGATTACATGGTAGTCAATGGTGTTGCCAGCTATCGCATCGAGACTGTTAGCTACGGCGAAGAAAAGCCCATTGCTTATGGCTCCGGTGAGTCCAACTGGGCCCAGAACCGTCGCGTCGAACTTAAATAGCAGGTAGTTTATGCGCGGCGTTAAAAAAGCGCTTGCAACTAGCGGGCTGGCCTTTATGGTCGGCCCGTTCTGTTTTGCAGTGCAGGCTCAGGACTATGTCGATGTGGAAGGCGAGCAGAGTGGCACGTCTGCTGCGACCAGCTTCGGCATAAACAGCGCTCCGGCGGGTGCGGCAGTACTCAGCGCGCCGCAGCCTGTGAGTGAACCCAGTCAGGCCCAGAATGTTGGCAATCTTCTTTACCAGGTTCAGCAGTTGCAGCAGGAAGTAATGATGCTCAACGGCAAGGTAGAGGAGCAGGCCCACGAGTTGCGTCGCCTCAAGCAGCAAAGCCTGGAGCGTTACGTTGATCTGGATCGTCGGGTCAGTACCCTGACCACCGGGGGTGTTGCGCCAGTAGCCGGCGCCGCTGCGCCTGGCACCGGTTCCTACAGTGGCACTACCAGTGGCACTACAGCTGCCCCAGCGACCAGCGTAGCGGCCTCTAACACCTATACAGCGCCTCGCGCTGCAGTTCCCGCAGTCAGTGCAGGTGCCGCCACCAGTGGCGCCGAGTTGCCAGGTGAAGGCGACGCTTACCGGGCGGCATATGCCCTGGTTCGCGGGCAGAAATTCAATGAAGCGGTCACCGCTTTTCAGCAGTTTCTGGTGCAATACCCCAATGGTCGCTATGCGCCCAACGCCTATTACTGGCTGGGAGAGCTTTACCTTGTGGTACAGCCCCCCGATCTGGAGCAAGCGCGGCAATCGTTCAACCAGCTGTTGACCCAGTACCCTACCAATTCAAAAGTACCGGATGCGCTCTACAAACTGGGCCGGGTGCACTTTATGAAGGGTAACCGGGAAAAATCGCGGGAGTATCTGGACAGAGTGATCAACGAGTATGGCTCGACCAATAGCTCAGCGGTCAAGCTCGCCCAGGACTTCATTGCCCAGAATTTCTGATTGCCCCCCGGCATAGCACCGCATGTCAGCAACTATCCAAGCTAACCGTGATGCCCTGCGCATCACGGAAATCTTTTACTCACTCCAGGGTGAGGCACGCACTGTAGGCCTGCCCACGGTGTTCGTGCGCCTGACGGGTTGCCCCTTGCGCTGCGTGTATTGCGATACCGCCTATGCCTTCAGCGGCGGTGAGATGATCGACATTGATCAAATCGCTAACGAGGTGGCGGCGTATGCCCCCCGCTATGTGACTGTCACCGGGGGTGAGCCTCTGGCCCAGCCGGCCTGTTTAACCCTGCTTGAAACACTGTGTGATGCGGGGTATGAGGTATCTTTGGAAACCAGCGGGGCGCTCTCGGTGGCGGGTGTGGATCCGCGTGTGGTCAAAGTGCTGGACCTGAAAACCCCCGCTTCCGGTGAGATGCAGCGTAATGACTATGACAATATGGCGCTGCTCACGGCCAATGACCAGGTGAAGTTTGTTGTCTGTGATCGTGAGGACTATGAGTGGGCGCGTTTCAAGCTGGATGAATATCAGCTGCCCGGCCGCGTCTCCGACATTTTGTTCTCTCCGTCCCATGAGCAATTGCCTGCCCGGGAACTGGCCGAATGGATACTGCAGGATAATCTGCCAGTCAGGCTGCAGCTGCAGCTTCACAAGCTGCTTTGGCAGGATGAGCCGGGGCACTGATGACTGATGCGGCTAACAAACGGGCGGTGATCCTGGTGTCCGGTGGGTTGGACTCAACCACGGTACTGGCGATGGCCAGAGAACAGGGTTTTGCCTGCTATACCCTCAGTTTCGACTACGGCCAGCGGCATCGCGCCGAGTTGTCTGCCGCCCAGCGGGTGTCGCAGCTGCTGGGTGATGTGGAGCACAAGGTTGTCAGGCTCAACCTGGACAGCATTGGCGGCTCAGCGCTCACCGATACCAGCATTGCGGTGCCGGAGGAGGAGGCTCAGGGCATCCCGATTACCTATGTGCCGGCCCGTAATACGGTATTTTTGTCTATCGCACTGGGCTGGGCGGAAGTACTGGGTGCGCACGACATCTTCATCGGTGTGAATGCGGTTGATTACTCCGGTTATCCGGACTGTAGGCCGGAATACATCGAAGCGTTTGAAGATATGGCCAACCTCGCCACGCGGTCGGCGGTGGAGGGGCAGCGCCTGGCAATTCGCACTCCTCTGATGAACATGGGTAAGGGGGACATAATCAAGGCCGGTATCGCGCTGGGTGTTGATTATGGCCAGACGGTGTCTTGCTACCAGGCCACCGATGAGGGTCTGGCCTGTGGCCGTTGTGACAGCTGCAGGTTGCGTAGCCAGGGCTTTGTAGATGCCGGTGTTGCTGACCCCACTCGCTATTTGGCGGAAGATTGAGCGGCCTTTTTTGTGCCACAAAGCCCTTGAGTTTCGCCTCTAAATCCGTACTATACCCACCTCCTTCTGGGGCCGTTAGCTCAGTTGGTAGAGCAGTTGGCTTTTAACCAATTGGTCGCTGGTTCGAATCCAGCACGGCCCACCATACAAACGAAAAATGCCACCCCAAGGGTGGCATTTTTCGTATAAGCGGCCGATTACAGCGCAGAGCCCGATCGGGCGCCTTTGTGTTCTGCGAGAGGTAGGGCTCTAGTTCGCATGCGATCACCCTTTGTAATGACTGAATATGCCGCAGCCTAACCCCTGGCTTTGCCTCAGACCAAAGCATTGAAACGAAAATTTAGGTGTCGCACTTGCTGATGGCATAGAATATCTGCTCACTCAAGATGAGGTTCAGTCATGTCTCAGGCGATGATAAAAAGCATTCTGCGCTACCCGGTTAAATCCATGATGGGGGAGAGTCTCACCACTACCGATATAGGTGAAAACGGTATTCCCGGTGATCGTGCCTGGGCTGCCCGCGATGAAAAGCGAGGCGGTATTCGTGGCGCCAAGAAAATACCCCAGTTAATGACATTGAGTGCCGCGTCGGGTGAGGGGGCACCCCGAATCACCGCCAGTGATGGTGACAGTGCGCTGGCCAATGCAGACAACATCAATGACTGGTTGACTGAGAAGTTGAATCATCCGGTTAGCCTTTGGCCGCTGGTTCCGGCTGAACAATTGGAGCATTACAGACGAGGCGCTCCCGACGATGAAGACTTCGAGTCTGAGTTGCGTGCGATATTTGGCCGGCTGCCCGATGAGCCACTGCCCGATCTGTCAGTTTTCGCGGAGGTTATTGAATTTGAGTCGCCCCCGGGTACTTACTTCGATGCTTTCCCACTGATGATCATGAGTGAGCAGTCGTTGGCGACAATGAATAAGTTGAGCCCGGCATCGAACTTTGACGTGAGACGGTTTCGTCCCAATCTGCTGCTCGATTTTCCAGATAGCGATGAGCCATTTCCCGAGCAGACCTGGGTCGGAAAGTCGGTCACAGTAGGCGATGTGGTGATCGAGATTCTGGCGACGTGTCCCCGATGCTCGATGGTAACTCACGGGTTTGACGATTTACCAAGAGATACCGATATCATGCGGCGCCTCGTTGAGAATACGGAAGGTAACCTCGGGGTTTACGGCAAGATCAGCAGAGCCGGTACTGTCTCTGTGAGCAATATCGCCACAGTGTCTTAAGGAGCGAACGATGGAATACTGGTTTTTACTGGCAGCTGCCGCTGTATCATTTGTCGGTGCCTTGTTTCATGGGGTCGTGGGTGGCCGGATCTACATGGGAAATATTAATGCCAGCAGTCTGGAACCGCTCACAAGGTCCCTCAGTCTGGTGAGCTGGCATATGTTCACGATTTTCCTGGCCGTCGGCGCTGCGGCTTTGGTATATGTCGCTTATGTACCGGCCGCCAGCCTGCTGGCTTATCCGATAATAGTTATCAATGGATTTGGGGCTTTGATGTTTATCGGTCTCGGCGTAGGTGCACATGGGCAGCTGCTGAAAATGCCGGGGGCCTATTTAATGGGAGCAACTGCGGTTTTGGGGTCTCTTGGCGTTTCCTAGGACTCTAGATTCACCGGGTTTTCGGGGTAAGCACCATCCGATGAAGATAATCAGTAATACCGTTTTGCTCCTGTCCTTCTTGTTGAGCCAGACTGCAATTGGTCAGCAGTACGACCTGGCCATCAACAACGGTCGCATTCTCGATCCCGAAACAGGTCTGGATGCGATTCGTCACGTGGGTATCAACGGCGGCGACATCGTCACTCTCTCCGAGAAAGTGCTGGCCGCTGACTCCGTCATTGATGCTAAGGGCCTGGTTGTCGCTCCTGGCTTTATTGATTTGCATACCCACTCACCCACACCACTGGGTCAGTATTACCAGGCCTTTGATGGGGTGACCACCGCGCTTGAGTTGGAGGTTGGGTCTTTTCCGATTCTCGATTACGGAGTTGGCATCAGTGACACACCGCTGATCAATTTCGGTGCCTCTGCCGGTCATGTCGGCATGCGTGTCTTCGAAAAGAATGGCTTAAATGTATCTGACATTCTGGGCGGCCCCAAGCCCGAGGGTATCAAGGGGTGGATGACCGCGCTTACCTATTTCTTCACTGATGCAGATACAGCCCTGGCAGAGTCGCTCTACGAAGAAGCTACCGATGAAGAAATCGCAACGATGCGAGAGTTGCTCAATGCTGACCTTGAGGCTGGCGCACTCGGTATAGGCCTGCCGCTGGATTATTTCAGTGACGCTATTCAGGACGCCGAAATGCGCATGATTTTCGCGACTGCGGCGCAACATGACGCGCCAATATTTGTTCACATTCGACGGGGTATCGACGGCGACCCCAGTGGCCTGACCGAGGTGATTGATCTGGCGCGTGAGTATGGCGCTGCCGTGCACATCTGCCACATTTCCCACAACGCGATCAGTAATCTGGAGTTCTTCCTTGGTGAGGTACGTAAAGCGCAGGATGAGGGCATCGATATCACTACCGAGGTGCTCCCTTACAACGCCGGCTCCGCACTTATTTCCTCGGCGGTATTTGGCCGCGACTGGCAAACTATTTTCAATATCACCTATGCCGATGTGGAGTGGGCCGCCACGGGGGAGCGTTTTAACAAAGCGATGTGGGATGACTATTACGAGAACAAACCCGATGGACAGGTTGTTCACCATTATCTGCGTGAGGAATGGACCCAGCGCGCGGTTGTCGAACCGGGGGTGATCATCGTCAGCGATCTACTCACCATGGTGTCGCGGGACAAGAATGTAGCGCCGCACAACGGCGCGTTCAGCAAGGTGCTGGGCCGCTATGTGCGCGAACAGCAGCTACTGGATCTGATGACAGCGGTACGCAAAATGACCTTGCTGCCCGCCAGGCGTTTACAGGATCATGCACCTGCTTTCAGACAGAAGGGCCGGCTGCAACCGGGTATGGATGCGGACATTACAATCTTTAATCCGGATACCATCGTCGATAATGCGACGTATCGAAATGCTTACCAGGAAGCAACGGGTATTGAATACCTGATCGTCAACGGTAAGGCGGTTATCAAAGAAGGGAAGCTGGTAGAGGGCACTTATCCCGGGCAGCGCATGCTGGCCACGGGTAAGCGGTAGACGAAGTAGCCACGGGCAGCGTTCTGCACGTGGCTACTTAATACCAGCTTATTTGTGCAAGACCACCTGCAGGTCTTTGTAGCCCATAACAAAATTGGACTCCACCCGCTCGGGCTCCGCCAGCACTTCAATGTCACTAAAGCGTGCCAGCAATTCTTCCCACAGTATGCGCAACTGCATTTCGCCCAGGCGATTGCCCATGCAGCGATGGATGCCAAAACCAAACGAAACGTGGTGTCTGGCTTTTGGCCTATCGACCATAAACTCGTCCGGGTTCTCGATAACATCGGAATCGCGATTGCCGGAGATATACCACATCACTACCTTGTCGCCTTTCTTGATAGTCTTGCCACCAATTTCAACATCGGTGGTAGCAATGCGACGCATGTGCGCCAGCGGTGTTTGCCAGCGAATAATCTCAGAGACCATGTTGGGAATCAGTGAGTGGTCTGCTTTCAATTTTTTGAATTGCTCAGGAAACTTGTTGAGCGCGTAAACGCCGCCGGACATGGAGTTTCTGGTGGTGTCGTTGCCACCGACAATCAGCAGGATCAGGTTGCCCAGGTACTCCATTGGGTCCATGTCGCGGGTGTCCGGGTTATGGGCCAACAGCGAAATGAAGTCCATTGCGGGTGGCTCATTGACCCGCCTGTTCCAAACCTCGGTGAAGTAAGCCAGGCACTCCGTGAGCTTCTCATGCCTTTCCTCAACTGACACGCCGCTCATGCCCACCGCCGGAGTGGAGGTGGCCACGTCTGACCATGTGGTCAGCTTGAGGCGATCTTCCTGGGGAATATCAAAGAGCGTTGCAAGCATTCTGCCAGTCAGGTCGATAGACACTTTGTCCACCCAGTTGAAAGGCTCGCCAACCGGCAGATCGTCGAGAACACTCTGCACGCGGCCGCGGATCAGGCTTTCCCACTCGCTCAGTTGTTTGGGAGCTACTGCGGGTGATACGGCAGCGCGTTGTACATCGTGCTTGGGGGGGTCCATCGCAATAAATTGCGGTGGCAAAAAGTCCGCATCGGGATCGCCAATGATAATCACCGGCTCTGACGAGAACTCCTGATGATGGGAGTCTACATACATGATGTCCTGAAAGCGGGTGATAGACCAATAGGGACCAAATTCTTCGCTGTCGACAAAATGGACAGGGTCTTCCTGTCGCAGGCGTTCAAAGTAGCCCCAGTGTTTGCCGTTCTTGAATAAAGCGGCCCTGCTAGGATCCAGTTCTTCCAGCGGCAGCGAATAGGGATCGGGGATCGGTGCATTCATTATTCTGTCCTCAGTGCTGTGATTCGGGCATACGGACAGTCAGGCCGTCGAGGCTGTCGTCCACGGTGATCTGGCATGACAGGCGGCTGTCTTCAGTAACACCTTCTGCCAGTTGGAGCATGCTGGTTTCCATGGTTTCGGCCTCGCCCGTCTTTTCTCGCCAGTCACCTTCGATGAAGACGTGGCAGGTCGCACAGGCGCAGCCGCCGCCGCAGTCGGCGTCGATGCCGGGAACCTCGTTGTCCACGGCAACCTGCATCAGGCTGATGCCATTGTCAGCAGTTACGGTATGCTCGGTTCCGTCGAATTCGATGTAGGTGATCTGTGGCACAGGCTAGTCCTCAATGGTTGGTGAAAGAAGCACTTTAACGAAATCCCAAGTGCGGTGTGAGTCAGTATTTGACAATATATTGGTTATTTAGTGACACACTGGCTCGGTAACTTATCACCGTACCCTGGAGTCTCTTTTTTCTGGCTGCGGGCGAGGCTAAGCGACCTCTATCAGGAATAATGGCTCACCTTCTCGCATCCTGTCACCGGCCGCCTCAATCTGCTCTGCAAACCGGTCTTCAATCTGGTCCCGCTTGAGCTTCAGCGTGTGCGTCAAAAAGCCGTTTTCCTGCGCCCACGGTGTGTTTGACAGAATGAGTGCGCCAATGCGCTCGTGCTTGTCCAACGAGCTGTTGAGCTGCGCGCAGTGCTCCAGTAGTTCGTTGTGAAGCTCATTCTTATTCATTGAGGCGACAGCCTCAGCCGGCACTACCAGCATTACGGTCTGGGCGAGACCCAGACCGGTCAAGCAGACCTGCTCAGCACAGGGTGTCTCGATAAAACGACCCTCGATAGGGGCTGGCGCCACGTACTTGCCCTTTGCTGTTTTGAAAATTTCCTTGACCCTGCCGGTGATGAACAGATGGCCTTCCTCATCGACATAGCCGCGGTCGCCGGTATGTACCCAGCCATCGGTGTCGAATGTTTCAGCGGTTTTATCCGGCGCCTTGTAATAACCCATGGCGGTTCCCGGGGCACGGCTCATGATCTCACCATCGTCGGCAATGCGTATTTCGACGCCGTGACCCGCCTGACCAATTGAGCCGGTTTTCCGCTTTCCTTTTCGGTTGATCGAGATCGGTAAGATTTCTGACTGGCCGTAGCCATCGTGCAGCTCAATGCCCATCTCTTCGTACCAGCGCTTTAGTGGAACCGGTGTTGGCGCTGTAGATGTCATTATGAACTCCGCATCGGTCAGGCCCAGAAACCCTTGAACTTTTTGTCTGGTCGCCGCAATAGTTGCCTGGTCTGCACCTTCCAGCGCCTTTGGCTCCGTAACATGTGCAAACACGGCCTGCTGCAGTTTCTCCCAAATTCTCGGAACGCCCAGAATATAGTTGGGCCTTGCGTGGCTCAGATCCTTCAGGAAGGTCGCCTGATTTTCATTGAAATAAACGGTGCCTCCGAAGGTAAGTGCATTGAATTCGACCACCACCCGCTCACCCAGATGCGCTAGCGGTAAAAAGGAGAAAAAGCGACCGGCTGGTTTGGCGTCGAAGGCGAGACCAACGCCTCGGCTTGCTTCGCGCAGCGTCTGCAGCGAATGCATGACTCCCTTGGGTCTGCCGGTTGTACCGGAGGTAAACACGATTGTGGCAAGTTCGGAGTCGTCCGGGAAAGTCGCCGCTGGTGCCTGTTCTCCCGACCTAAGTAATTGGCTCCAATCAATAGAGCCATCAACCTCTGGTGCACCCGGTAGGCGCACTACCGTAATTCCGGGTTTGAAAGAGTCGCGTACCTCGCTCCAATTATCTGCAGCCCCGAGAAAGAGCAAGTCTATGTCGACGAAATCGGCGATGTACTCGATGGCTTCGGAATTCATTGTGGTGAACAGGGGGACCACCACGTGGCCGGAGAACATGATCGCGACATCCGCCAGCATCCAATGGGCACAGTTTTCCGACAATAACCCTACGCGCCTGCCTTTAGGCTCACCCAGCTCGGCGGCAACTCCGGCGGCGGCGGCCTTCACCTGTGCAGCACCCTCCTGCCAGCTGATTGAAGTCTGCAGGTCATTCCATTCTTCAACCAACCAGGGTACATCGGGTTGATGTGAGGCCCAGTGCTCCAGATCGTCCAGCAGTGTTTGCCGGCTCTCAGCTCCACTTTCCATTGTTGGAACTCCTTATTTTATTATTGCTATGACCGGCGCTCGCTTGCTTGAAAGTCTCCATGCACGCACTGACGTGGCGCAAGTCCGATATGTATCAAAGTATAGTAAGGATTAATAGCCTGTCGAGAGTAAGCGGCAGGGCGGGGTGCCATTATCAGCTTTTGTTGAAAACCGGCGGACGCTTCTCAAGAAACGCCATGATGCCTTCGGTCGCATCGGCCGTACCCATGGTGGCGTGAACCCCTTCCCGTTCTGACAAAAGAAGCTCTTCCAGGGTCTTGTGTTCACAATCGTGAAGCGAGTCCAGCACGGCCTTGACTGCTAATCTGGGTTGAGCAGCCAGTTCTTCGGCCAACGCGATGGCCTTGTCTTTAAGCTGTTCTACAGGCCAGATCGCGGATACCAGGCCAATTTTCAGCGCCTCTTCCCCATCGATTTTTCGGCCTCTCAAAATCATGTCCAGTGCGTGGTTGCGACCAACACACTTTGCCAATCGGGCCGAGCCGCCCCAGGCCGGCACCGAGCCCAGATCCATTTCAGGTAGGCCGATTTGGGCGCCCTGATCTGCGGCCAGGCGAAACGTGCAGCCCAGCGGGAGTTCCAGGCCGCCGCCAAGGCAGTAGCCAAACAGGGTGGCAACAGACGGCTTGCCCATTGCTTCGATTCTGGCAATCAGTGCAAGACGGCGATCAAAAAAAGCATCGATACTGCCGGCAGCCTCTATCCCCGGGCCCAATTGTTTTAGGTTCATGCCTACCGAGAAATTGGTATCACCCTTGGCAGTTATGACCAAAGCACGAATAGAGTCGTCGGCTTCGATATCCTCTACGGCGTCCTCCAGCGCAGCCACATATTCTAGCGACATTCGATTTAGCGGATCGTCATTAGTGGTAAGAATGGCGATTCCGCTATCGCGTTTTTCAATCAGTAAAATGGAATCAGTCATGCTTGTGGCCCTGTGTCGGTGGTGGAGAGTCGGACAGCCGAAAGCGTATCTTTTCAATGGTTGAGCTTCGGCCCTTGCAAAACTATTTTTGAATCAATAGGCGTCTGCTATACGTTCACACCAGGCTTTGTGTTGCTCCTGATCGCGCATTGGCGCAATCCAGCCGGCCTCGTTGAGCGTTTCACCAACAGCGTAGCCGATCCAACAATGAAAATATGTGCTTGGATGTACCAGATCCCAAAACACATTGCGGTTGGCGTCCTTGCATATGGATTCTTCATCGGCCAGTAGGCCCAGGCTCATACCTGAATAGCATCGTTCCTGAATCTCTAGCTGACTGTAGCCTTCCCCCAAAGGGGTTTTCTGCTTGTCGAGTTCGAACCCCAGCTCTTGTCCACCGATCGCCGGGTCCTGAACGCGAGCCAGCAGCTCGTTCGTATTCAATGACATTACGGCTATTTCCGGATGTTCGGCCTGGAATTTCTCAACCATTTTTGTGAGGGCGGTATTGTGCCACAGCGTTAATTCACTGAGCCGTTTGGATAGCTCCACGCGTCGTTCTACATCGTTGGTGCCCATTGCCAGCGCAGCATAGCTGTCGTTATGCAGCACCATGGGCGTAAGCCCAAGGTCGGGTAGCGTCATGACGAGCATGTGTTTCATTCCTGCAGTGCGCAGTTTTTCCAGCTGGTTCTCGGTTGACTCGATGACCTGCTCAACTGCATTCAAATAGCCTTCTTCTGAAGCCGGGCTGCCAAGGAGTAGGGTGATAGACCTGGAGAATGCCTCCTTGGAGATGTAATCGTTGGCGCCCGCCCACAGAATGGCGACAGTTTGGTCTGCGTGGCCCAGCGTCCCGCCATTGAGATAGTTATCGACATAGGCATCTATCTGGTCGGAGATACTGCCGCTGACAAAAAATTGACCGTTGGTGAAGATGCGCTTGCTGAGCTCCTCGTCCTCGAATTGGTACAACTCGCTACTCATGGCTCCACCTACTGCATGGTTTTGCACTGCCAGGTCTGCCGAGGCTTCGAGATAGTCTGTCCAGACCGGGCCATTGGAGAAACGACCCAGCCAATAAGGGCGCTTGGGCACCAGTCTAAGCCTGCGTTTAAGGATGCCGGTATCACTGAGGCTATCGCCGAAAACAATCACCCGTGTAATTTCATCGCGGCCCGACCATTCATCAAATAGAAACGAGGTATATACCCCCTCATCATTCTTTGACGTGCGGACAAGGCCAAGGCGGAATTGATCGCCGTCAGATCTTTGCTTAAGTGTGTCGCGGCAGACTGCGCGCAGGTGCTTGTAAGGCTCGTCGGGATCCAACGACCACTTCAGGTCAGTGGAGACAACGCGCTTCACCTGAACGAAGCCGTCCTCGAGCTCACCCCACAGGTCTATAGTTCCGTTGCCCGGGGTTCTGGCGACTATCCACCCTTTAGGTTTGGCACTTTCCGGGTTGCTACCCTCCTCAGGCCAGGGTTTGAGCGCAGATTCGCACTGAACGCGCCATGCGCGCTGTTCCTGGATGTGGTCAGTGGCTTCTTCTGGCGATGTGCTCATGGTGCAGCCATAAGCCAGAGAGAATAGCATTGTGACCAACAACAGCCGCTGACTATTAATCCGCATGGTTTGTGCCTGCCGCGCTTATTGCAGGATCTGGCTGCATGCGTTGGTTCTGCGCTATCCACTGGACTATCGAGGTGTTCAGCATGGGCAGCGTCACGCCGCCGAAGCCGACTACCCGGTCGTGGAATGCTCGACGGTCGAAGTCTTTACCTAACTCGTCTTCGGCGAGTTCTCTTAATCGCTTAATCTCCAACATACCCAACATGTATGACGTGGCCTGACCTGGGTTCGAGATATATCTATCGATATCATTCTCTATGTCGCCGGCAGACCAGGCAGTGTTGCTTTTCATATAGTCTATGGCTTTCTGCCGTGACCAGTTTTTGGTGTGTAGTCCGGTATCGATAACCAACCGCGCTGCACGCGCTCCTTGTTCGGATAGCATACCGAAATAGTCGATGGGGTTATTGTATAGACCGAGCTCATCGGCCAGTCGTTCGGCATAGAGCGCCCAGCCTTCTGTAAAGCCCGAGTTGCCAAAGTAGCGAGCAGCATCGTGCACCTGCTCCCCAAGCTCTATAGCGATGGCTTTCTGTAGGTGGTGCCCGGGATAGGTCTCGTGATACAGCGTAGAAATGGCTGTTGCCCTGGAGCGCGTCTGGGGGTTCTTCACCGCGATATAGAAGGTACCGGGACGCGAGCCATCCTTGGACGGTGGCCAATATTCGCCGATGCCACTCTCTGCGAAATCGGGGTAGGGTTGCACCTCCACATCGGCTACGGGAAGTCTTCCGAAAGCCTCAGCCATGGCAGACTTTGCCGAAGCCAGTGCACTGACCGAATAATCCAGAACTTCCTCTTCTGAGGAATAAGTGAATTCGGGGTCTGCATTTGCCCTGCGCAAAAAGTTCTCGATACTGCCGCCACCAAAGTGCTTGTCGATTGAATTCTGCATGTCCTCTCGAATCAACGCGACCTGCTGTAGACCCAGCTGATGAATAATCTCCGGCTCCAGTTTGATGGTAGAAAACGAGTGGATCAGTGTTGGGTAGCACTTTGCACCGTCGGGGTTGCCTGCCACAGACAGGTTTTCGCGAGCGGCTTGCAGGTAGAAGCCTTCAATGAAAGTGGCATAGCGCCGCAAAGCAGGAACGATATCCTCGTTATAGATTTCCTGTACGGCGTCCTCAAAGTCCTGGTCATCTGAGCGCTTCCCAGGGCTGAGAAAAATAGAGTCCTCCTTTATCAAGGACCTCACCTGTTCTGGCACCTTGGTGACTGTTACCCGGGGTGAACTGAAGCCAAGCGCCAGCCCTCTCTTCAGGTTTTCAATCTCGGTATCGATAAAAGCAGGAACAGCACTGAGGCGAGTAAGTGCAAGCTGACGCTGTTGCTTCGTTGCAATCGGTTGCACCTTGAAAACGAAAGGCAGGTTAGTGTGCCAGCTGGTTTCAGTGCTGGCATGCCATAGCTCATTTCTGCAGATGCGCGTGGCCGCCGCGCTCTCCAGCTCCTGCCGTAAAATGCCATATGTCACCCAGTCCCGACTGCCAACTGTTTCTGGTGGCTGCATGGCTGTGAGTCTGGCAAGCCAGCCATCTTCTTTTGCCTGCCAGGCATCCAGGGCCGACAGAGAGTTATCGAAGAGTTGGTCGTGGCGAGCATCCTCCTGGCCAAGAAAGGTGGCCCACTGAGGGTAACGTGCCATGCTTGCAGCCACGACTTCATCGGCCAGTGCTTCAAGGGTGTCAGGGTCTGCTGACTGTGCATGGGCACTCTGTCCCATACCCGACAGTGTGGCGGCCAGAATCATTGTCAGGCTCAGTAGCCGGGTTATCTGAGACATCATGCGTTATGAACCCCGTTCAATAAAAATGTCACTAGCCACCTGTTAGTAAACGTTTGTCCATCGCGATTGTGTGTCGACAAGGCGAAGCGCGATTATTTCGCGCCTGTTGCAGCATGGCAAGCACGAGGGCCCAATACGCCTAGGCGGCGAGCCAGGTGCCGCATCTGGTCATGCAAAAATGGCCCTATCGGGTACTTCAATTGCCCGGCATTACCGCCACCATGTAAAAATGTGGGGCGTGCAATAATCGAGCGGGCAGGGTGGGAGAATATGGAGCGTAAAACGATGATCAGACAAGTACTTTTAGCGGTGATTGCTGCCAGTTGCGCCAGTCCTGTCGCATGGGCCGCAGAGCTGGCTCCCAGTAACCCTCATCTGGCCGATTCGGTTTACCCGGTACCACACGGTGACCCGGCCCAGCAGGATGCGCTGGACGTTGCCGGCCCTGTTGATGTCAGTCGTGCTCTCAAACCTGCGGAAATCGAGTATGTGCACACGGGGCCCGCAGTTTTCGGCGCTTTCAGCTCGGGCAAGTATCCTGACGGCAAGCGGGTGTATTGGGTGAATTCACTGGACCGCATTGTCAAGATCGATTACGACACGCATCAGCCGCTGGCGACAAAAATGCTGGAGGGTGTCCCGGTCTGGACTGAGGACATGGCCGATGAGTCAATTGCCGACTTTGATGACAGCAATACCGGCTTCTTCGCTATCGCTACCGCATTCACAGAAGCGCAGAAGCTGCGAGATATCGCCAGCGTGTACACACTGGTCGATCGAAACAACGAATACTACATCGCGTACAAAGCCGGCTATATAGAGGTATACGGTGATGCCGTTGCCGGTGATCGAAGTTCGGACATTGAACTCAAGCGCACGTTCCACTATCCCGAAGGGTTCAAGGGTCAGGTGGCGATGGGCCTCAATATGACCTACGACGGTTGGGTTGTAACAGTCACCGAACACGGCAAATTATTGGCCCTGAAGCCCGACTTCAGTGAGTACCGACTCGGTGAGTTGCAGCATAGTGCGGGTGCAGAGGACAAGGCGACTAAGCCCGCTGGATACGGTTGGGTTCGCAATGCCCCAGCAATTGATGACGCCGGCGGCGTCTATGTGGTGTCGCAGGAGTACATGCACAAAGTTGTCTGGACTGGTGACGGGTTTTCCACAAGTGAGGAGGACGGTGCGTGGGCGGTAGCCTATGACAATGAATGGGGCCATGGCTCTGGTGCTACGCCGTCACTGGTGGGTTTTGGTGATGACGCAGACCGATTGGTTGTCATAACAGATGGCAGTGTGGCAATGAAGCTGAATTACTTCTGGCGAGATGATATTCCCGAGGACTTTCAGGGTATTCCCAATCAACCCAGAAGGTTGGCCGGGGTGGTGCCGGTAACGATGGGTAACCCGGACATTGAGGAGATTCAGTCGGAGCAGTCGGTGGTGGTTTACGGCTACGGAGCACTGGTGGTTAACAATGCGCCCAGAAATCGTCCCTGGTATGTACCCAAGCAGGCAGAGACCCTGCTGGTGAGTTACCTGGGTAGTAGTCCGGAGTATCAGCCTTTCGGTGTTGAGAAGTTTGAATGGGATCCTGTTAGCAATACCGTTCAGCCAGCCTGGGTTAACACGGAGGTCAGCTCACCCAGCAGCGTGCCGATAGTCAGTAAGCCCAATAATATGGCCTACCTGATTGGTGCGCGTGATAACCAGTGGACGCTGGAAGCGCTGGACTGGGTAACGGGCGAGTCCCGGTTTCATTATGTGATTGGTGGTCAACGCTACAATGTGATTTTCGCCGGAACACTATTGGATGATGAGGGCAGAATTCACTACGGTGGGCCGTGGGGTAGGGTGCGGCTTAATCCGACGATAAACCGCGACTAAATAGTAGCCTCTACTACGTAGATATTAATTGTGCTGCTGGTGACTGCCTGCAAGCCAGGTATTGCGAACCACAAATGCCTCGTCGAAGTGCACCATGTCCGCCCTGAAGCCGGGCGCCAGTTGCCCCAGGTCACGGTTGCGATTCAGGAAGTCAGCTGGGTAGCGTGAAGCCATGTTAAGGCATTCTCCCAGCTCAATACCGGCGCCGTGGTGCGCATATTCCACCGCCTGAATCATCCCTATGGCGCTGCCGGCGAGCTTGCCTTCAGCATTCACAAGCTTGCCATCCTGTTCACTGATTTCTTCGTCATACAGTTGCATGGCACTACCGTCGGATCCAACGGTACTCATGGCATCGGTGACTAGGCATACCTTGCCATCGGCTTTTGCCCGATGAGCCAGCGACAGGTTGATCGGGTGTACGTGATGGCCATCGGCGATAATGCCAACCCAGGTTTGTACATCATCCAGAGCGGCCCCCACGGCGCCGGGGCTGCGTGCCGTGATTTGGCTCATCGCATTGAACAGGTGGGTGAAGCCGCGCAGGCCTTCGCGCAGAGCTGCGCGTATTTGCTCCGCACTGGCATCGGTATGTCCGGCACAAACCATGAGGCCCGCTTCGGTGAGCGTCTCAATAACACCGGGGCGGCAGTGTTCAGGCGCAAGGGTCAACATCAGGGGCAGGTTTGCCGAGACCAGCCAATCGATATCGGCCTGCTGCAGAGGCCGAATCATGTCTTCTTTGTGAGCGCCTCGTTTGGCGCTGTCGAAAAATGGGCCCTCTATATGTAATCCCAGTATCGCGGGATTTCCGGCCTGCATGGTCTCACAGACTGCAGCAATGCCTGCTTGATAGGTGGTTAATGAGGTGGATAGCAGGGTTGGCATCATGGTAGTGGTGCCAGTCGCTCGGTGGGCCTTGCTCATTTGCTCAAGTGTTGCGGCAGTGGGTGTCTCGGTAAATAGCGCGCCGCCGCCCCCGTTTACCTGCAGGTCTATAAACCCCGGAGCAAGAACGCCTTCACCCAGATCTGTGACTGCCAGGTCCTCGGGCAACTCGTCCAGTGGTAAAACTTCGACTACCGTGGACCCTTTTACGACAACGGCGTGTTCAAACATCCAGCTGCTGCCATCAAACAGGCTGGCGGCGGTGATGGCACCAAGGGTTTTCTGATCGCTCACTGACAAAATTCCTGACCTCAATTCCGAACACCTATTGTACGCTGACCGCGCCAGCGATACAGCTGCGCCTGGCTGTACCAGCGTGATGGACTGGAATTTTTTCGCCGAAACTGTCACTGTGGCGCCTTCGCTGAATAAGCAATAGATCGCTAAACCTCCTTGGGAGTCGCTGCAAAATGTTATCTATCCTGGGCACTGTATTACTGGTCGCTGTCGCTTTACCGTTACTTTTTATACTGCTGCTATTTCTTGTGCCGCGTCCCGTGTTGGGTTTTCTCGATGCTCGGGTTCTGCGCGCTTTGGATATCGATAATTTCAACCGCCAAAGTCCCTACTCGAAGGCTGGCTTTGCCCCGGTACATGAAGAAGTTGATCAGGGAGAGATTCGAGTAGAAGGAACGATTCCTGCAGATTTTTCCGGTGTCTACCTGCGCAACGGCACCAATATGCAATTTTCCGAACTTAACAGCCGTATGCATATGTTCAATGGGGCGGGAATGGTCCACCAGGTTCAGGTAAAAGACGGTGTGGCAACGTATTCAAACAGTTATGTCAGAACGTCGCGCTTTGAAATTGAACGCGAGGCGGGTAGGGAAGTTTATCCGGAATTTGGTGATCTGGCTGGAGCCGGCAAGCCTGGGTTGTTCAAAATTATTCTCGATCTGCTTAAAAAACGCTTCGGTGTGATTCCCAAGCTTGAGACCCTGGAGAACAGTTCTGCTACAACCGCTATTCAGTACCATAACGGCAAACTTTATTGCCTGCAGGAAACCAGTTATCCCTTTGCCCTGAATGCTGTGGATAAGGGCGGACGCCTGTCACTGAGCGGCGAGGGCAGTTTTGATAGCTTTGATGGTGCACTGGATACGCCTTTTACCGCACACCCCAAAATTGATCCTGCTACCGGCGATTGGTACACCTTCAGTACTGATCTTATGACGGGCCGTATTCATTATTCAATTCTGCGAGACGGACGTCTCGATAAACATGTAGAGCTGGCCACTGAGAAGCCGGCGCTGGCGTTTCTTCATGATTATTACCTGACCGAAAACCACGTGGTTTTCCCTGATCTGTCACTGCGCTTTGATAGCAAGAACCTGACCAGCGATTACCGCAGCCCCTTTTATTTTGATGATGATTACAAGATGCGCTTTGGTGTTATCGCAAGGGATCACGCTCAGGGCGACGAGGTACAGTGGTTTACTACCGATTTGCCGGGACACATATGGCATACCATTAATGGCTGGGAGCAGACGGCCGAGGATGGCAGCCGTGAGATCGTTGTATATGCCCCGGTGTTCCCCTCCTACCCCTCCAGTATTCCCATCCATACGCCGGATGAGCCGCATGCCAATCTCTATGTATTCAGGCTGAATCTTGATACGGGTGAAGTGGTAGAACAAACACGCTTGCTGGAACATTTCTACGAGCGCCCCAGCTTTAATACACGCTATCTGGGCAAGCAAAGTCGATACGCCTATCTGCTGGATGAGCAGGGCAGCGGCGGCATCATGGGATCCGGGGTAATGAAGTACGATCTGCTGGATCGCAAAACCGTCAAGTACTTTGACTACGGTGACCACCTGGGCGGTGAAGCGCTGTTTGTTTCCAGGCCTGACCCGCAGGGCGAAGACGATGGCTATCTGGTGGACTTGCTGATGTCAGAGCAAGGTGCCTATCTGGTTATTATTGATGCGGCCAGCATGGAAGAGTTGGCCAGGCTGCACCTGCCGCAGCGTGTTCCCTATGGTGTGCATGCTTGTTGGCTGGACGACGATAAGGTTGCGAGTTTGCTGGCAAACTAAACTACGCGGATGTGGCAGATAGCGACGCCTTGAAAAATAGTCTTACAGGTCCGAAGCGTTTCTTTTTAAATTTTTTCCTACGATCAACCCGAGGTAGAAGTACGTGAGACAAGAAAGAATAAAGCTACTGGCAGGCATCGCCTCTATTTTACTTGTCGCCGGCTTGTTTGCTGGTTGTGACGACGATAGCAGTAGTCGGCGAAATCCTGTAGAACCGCCGATTGAGCCGCCTGTTGAGCCTGAATCGACTGTGTCTGCGCGTGTGGCTGAGGATGCAGATTTACTGCAGGGCCCACTCGCACGTGGTGTCGCCGGCGACTATGTTCTTGAAAATGAAAACTTCAGGGTAATCATTCAGCAGTCCGGACGGCAGTGGCTGAGCATCGGTACCTTTGGCGGCAATATCATTGATGTGAGTGCCAAGCAGGCCGACGGTTCTTTTCTGCCCGATCATATGGAAGAGTTTGTTCTTGGCCTGAATATCGAGAACACGCCAAACTATACCGAAGTTGAGATTGTTAATGACGGTAGTGATGGCGAGCAGGCCGTTATTTGTGCTCGCGGGCCTGATGATCTGCTGGAGTTCGCCAATGCCAGTTCCACGATAAGGGAATTTGGACTCTCACCACCAGCCTCGTGGGATGACCGGGATTTACCGCTTACAATTGAAACCTGTTACGGCCTTAGTGCAGGTGCGCGCCATATCGTGATCGACACGACGTTTACCAACCCTGACTCAGAGGCGCTGCCGATTTATCTGGCGGAATACCTGAGTGGGTCAGGTCAGGTCGAATTTTTTCAGCCCTATGCGGGCTTTGGTGAGCCTTTCTTCACTCCTTCATGTCCCGATCAGACCTACTTGGCCTGTAGTGAACGCGAGGACGGTTTGTGCGACCAGTGTAACTTCGTTGCCTATAGCGGTGTTGATGCGGCAACTGGGGTTTCCTATGGTTTAATTCATGGTGAGCAGCGCTCTTCCAGTCTCTCAACAGTGGGCATTAATCTACTTGTATATGGCGAGGCAGTGTTCAACGTCATACTCGGCCTGGCTGGTCCTAACTACACGGTTCCGGGACAAGGTGAGCTTACGCTAACCAGATATTTTGCAGTAGGTGACGGAACCGTCGGCAGTATCGCCGCGGTGCGTAACGATTTGTTTGGAATCGATACAGTCGAGATCAGCGGCATGATCAGCAGCGCCGGCGAGCCATTGTCGGGAGCCCAGGTCGCGGTCTACCAAGTGCTCGACGACCGTACTAACCCACCGCAACTTTTCCTGGTCAGCCACGCGCGCACCAATGAGGAGGGTGAATATATCTTGTCCCTGCCGCCCGGCGAGTATGAAATGCAGACCAATATGGAGGGCTACCTGTTTCCTGACGACGGCCCAAGGGCTTTGGTGGTAGAGGCCGGCAGCACCCAGGTTCAGGATTTCAGTTTGCCCGAGCCCGGGTATCTTGAGGTCACTCTGATTGACGAGGTTGGCCCGGGCCCGGGCAAACTGCAATTGGTGGGCTTTGATCCCAGTCCGCCCCTGAGCAACACCGTCAGCGGTAACGAAGCTGGCATATTTGGCGATATCGGTGCCGATCGATTGCCCTTTGGCATCGCACAGGCCGCCTACATAGACCGGAATGGTGCCAGTCAAAGAATGGCGATGGAGCCGGGCGAGTACCAACTGGTGCTGTCCAGAGGGCCTCGCTATTCAGTCTTTAAGCAGGACATCACTATAACTGCCGGACAGGTCACTACGGTGCAGGGCGAAATCGCGAAAGTGGTGGATGACACCGGATTCATACACGGGGATTTTCACGTTCACTCCATCGATAGCCCTGATTCAGAAGTTACACGTGAAGAGCGTGTGGCAGTGATGCTGGCGGAGGGGATGGATTTCTTTACACCATCGGATCATGGCTTCAGGGCGGACTTTGCGCCAACGCTTGAGGCCATGGGTGTTTCGGATCTCATTAGCACGGCTTCGAGTAGCGAGACCACGACCTTCGACTACGGGCACTTTAATAGCTGGCCAACGACCGTCGATCCCACCAACATCAGTGGTGGCTCCTTCGACTGGGCCGGGGAAGCTCCTGTAGGTATGGACTTCCCAGAGTACGGCAATTATAACCGCTCGCCGGCTCAGATTATTGGCGGCCTGAAAGAAGACCCCATGGACAACCTTGTCCAGATTAATCACATCTATTCACACTTTGGTGCCGAAGGTCTGGCCATTGATACGGGCCAGACCCCACCGCAATCGCAGGTCGACCTGTCAATAAGGCGCCTGGACCCAACATTAGAGAATGCATTTGATAGCGGGTTTGATGCCTTGGAGGTGTGGATCGGCGATGGTGGTCGCGGCTCTATATTGTCGAGCTTTCTCGGTGAAAATGCCGGCGACTGGTTCAACCTGATGAATCAGGACCTGGTGCGCGTAGGAATCGCGAATTCGGATACCCATGATCGGCGTTTCTCCCGGGTGTCGGCCCGCACTCTGATAGCCAGTGATACGCAGGACCCGGGGCAACTGGCCAGCGAGGCAGAAACCCTGGCCGCGACTGTACTGGCCGGTAAAGCTATTGGTACCAATGCACCGTTCCTGCTGCTGTCTGCGGCGGGCGCTTTCGACGGCGCGAACGAGCAAGCTGGATTGCGCCTGGCTGACAGTGTCTCCATGGCGAGTGATGCCAATGGTGATGTCATGCTTACCGCAACCGTGCAGACTGCCGCCTGGGCGCAGATCGACAGGCTGGATTTTTACATCAACAACCAGCCCGAGCTAACGACGCCGCCCAATCGGGCAGCGCGTTATGCCGTGTGCGCAGACGCCAGCATCAGTGCGGGAGACCCGGGCTGGGAGCAGCTTGAAGTGGTGGTTAATGAGGCTGTAGCGGGAGCATCTCGCACCGAGATTACAGCGACATTGATGTTGGAAGGCCTGACCGAGGATACCTGGGTTGTCGCCATGGCCAGCGGGAGTGATGGTGTATCGGAACCGCTGTTTCCGGTGTTGCCCGCGTCGCTAGACGAGAACTCCAATACCACGTTGGCCGATTTGACCGACGGTAATCTGGGCGAGGGTGGAGTCCCGGCTTTTGCCTTCACCAATCCAATTTTTATTGATGTTGATGGTGATGGGTGGGCTGCCCCGGGGGTCGCTAATGCGCCCTGTGCAGAGCAGCCCTGAGTAGCGTTAAGGCACGAAAGATCCCGGCTTTTGGCGCTGCGGAAACTCCTTGAAGGTCGCCTTGAACTTGGCGACTTCAGCCATGACCGGGGCAAACAGGAACATGTGCTCGCCCATCCACTGGTCATAGCCCGACCCCTCGTGGTCCATACGCTCGAAGGGATCCATTCTCAAGTTGAACACCTTGGGCATGCGCAGTGTCACGTACGGATCCTGCCAGACTTGTAAACCGTGGGCCCGTTGCTCTTTAAAGACTAACTTGTAGTCACCCATGCGGTAGCCAACGATATCGCCGGTATCTGAGGTGTAGATAAACTCCTCTCGCGGTCCCTTGTCGGTTTTGCCAGTGAAATGCGGCAGGAAGTTGTAGCCATCCAGGTGCACCTTGTAGCTTTTGCCGCCAATGCGTTTGCCTTTTTTGAGGTCTTCCTTGATGGTGTCATTGCCGGCGGCAGCCATCAGGGTTGGCATCCAGTCCATCATGGCGATGATCTCATTAGATACCTGGCCTGCCTCAATTTGGGCGGGCCATCGCACCATCATCGGGACTCGGTAGCCGCCCTCCCAGTTGGAGTTTTTCTCTCCCCGGTAGGGGGTGTAGCCGCCATCGGGCCAGAGGGCGAGCTCCGCACCATTGTCGGTTGCATACATCACAATCGTATTGTCGGCGATACCCAGCTCATCCAGCTTGGCCAGCAACTGCCCTACGTGACCATCGTGTTCGACCATGCCGTCGGCGTAGAGCCCCTGGCCGGTGACGCCCTGTGACTCCGGCTTGAGCCGTGTCCAGACATGCATTCTGGTTGAGTTGAACCAGACGAAAAACGGTTTGTTGGCGCTATGCGCCTTGTCGATAAACTTCAGCCCTGCCGCGAGGAATTCTTCGTCGGCGGTTTCCATGCGCTTTTTGGTGAGCGGGCCGGTGTCTTCAATTTTGCCATCAGAGAAGCTATGGATTACTCCGCGTGGTCCCCAGCGCTTGCGAAATTCCGGATCCTTTGGGTAGTTGGGGTGTTCTGGCTCTTCTTCGGCATTAAGGTGATAGAGGTTGCCAAAAAATTCGTCGAAGCCATGGTTGGTGGGCAAGTGCTCGTCCCGGTCGCCCAGGTGGTTCTTGCCAAACTGGCCGGTGGCATAGCCCAAAGGTTTGAGTAATTCTGCAATGGTGGGATCTTCGGCGCTCAGCCCCTCGGCAGCGCCCGGCAGCCCCACTTTCGTCATGCCGGTACGTACCGGATGCTGTCCGGTAATAAAACCAGCCCGGCCCGCGGTGCAGCTCTGGTCGCCATAGGCATCGGTAAATATCATGCCTTCGCTGGCAATACGGTCAATATTCGGCGTTTTGTAGCCCATGCGCCCCATGTTGTAGGCACTAATATTGTAGGGGCCGATATCATCGCCCCAAATGATCAGGATATTGGGCTTGTCGGCTGCCTGGGCCAGGCCGCTTCCGATAACGACAATAAGTCCAATTGCCAGTTGTCTAAGTGAATGCATGGTGAATCTCCAAGATGTCGCGGTGTAAAGAAGTTACAGCTTACGGCGCAATTTTTCGCAGTAAAGCGGCGATAATAGCGCATTCCACCGCTCAGTAAAGACGTATACCTAGATAGGTTGGCCCGCGCCTGACATGATAGGCACACTCTGACCGCCGCGAACCGCCCATGTCTGTCGATCCAACCCTGTCTAGCCTTGTTGCAATCTGTTTGGTGACAGTAACCAGTTTCGTATTCACTAACCTGGATAACCTGATTCTAGGTGTGTTGACGCTGGGCGCGCAGCACCGGCGCACCGCCCCTGTAGTGTTAGGCATGATCGCCGCCTCCCTGCTGGTACTGCTGTTATCGATTATCGGCGTATTTATCGGGCTTGCCGTTGATGCAGATCTGTTGGGCTACCTGGGCATCGCCCCTATCGGTATTGGCTTGTACTCGCTGTTTTACGCCGGTTCGGCGCAGCCTCGAGTAGCGCAGGATGTGGGTGCGGTGGAGCGGGGTAGCGCCGTAAGTATCTGGTTGGGCACCGCCAGCTTACTGTTTGCCAATAGCGGCGATACCCTGGCCATACTGTTGCCGCTGCTAATGGAGAGTAGTCGACCAGCGGCTCTTGTGGTGGCTGTGACATTTCTGCTCTGTGCTGTCCTGTGGGCGATACTGGCCAGGGTGTTGTCGCGGCAGCGCATTCTTGTGCGCCGACTGCAAGATAGCGGCGAGCGCTTCGTCCCCTGGATTATGATCGCGGTCGGCATTTATATACTGCTTGATACAGGTACCGACAGCCTGTTCTAGGTTTGCCGAAACTTGATAGTGGCCGCTGCAGCCTCTGAAGTGCAGGTGCGGTTTAACTATTGCGAACAGATTGCCCTAAATCCCGTTTTCCTGCGCACCTGTGTTTCTTAAGTGATTGTTTTTATTGAATATTAAAAATATTTGATGCTGAATGTGTTAATACTTCACTGGTGTACTAGCGCCAGTATCAGTATGTTAATCCGAGGGACATGAGGGGGAGCGGCGCCTGCGGGTGACTGGCTTGCCACGATAAATATTATAAAGACAAAGAGAGCGAAACTATGAAGCGCACTAACAGCCGCAAGCTGCTACCCATCTCCGTTATGCTCGCGTCAGGACTTGCCGCGAGTACTGCCATGGCCCAACTTGAGGAGGTCGTGGTTACCGCCCAGAAACGTGTTGAGTCGCTGCAGGATACGCCTCTTTCCGTAGCTGCCTACAGCGAAAGCATGCTGGAGAATCAGGGCATCGCCTCCCTGAGTGACCTGTCGATTCAGGCACCCAGTCTGCAGTCCTACGACTTCCCGACGTCGAGCAGCAACATCGCATTGTTCTTGCGTGGCTTTGGTAATACCGATTCGCAAACCTTGACGATCGACAACCCGGTCGGCCTCTATATTGATGGCGTTTATATTGCCCGCACCTCAGGCGCTGCAATTAATGTGCTGGACCTTGAGCGCGTCGAGATTCTGCGAGGACCACAAGGTACCCTGTTTGGGCGAAACGCCTCTGCCGGTGCTGTCAGCCTGATCACCAAGAAGCCGGCTGCCGAGTTCGGCGCTGAGATCGAGGTTGGCGCCGGAGACTTTGGTTCCTGGAATGCAGGAATTTCTGCAGACCTGCCGATTGATTCAGAGCGCTTGCGTACCAAGATCAGCTACCACACCTCTGAGCGTGACGGTTGGGTGGAAAACAAGCCCGGTAACATTGTGCCGCGACCACAGGGGCAGCCCACCGAAGATTTTTACCAGAATGAGCAGCAAAGCGCTCGCTTCGCTATGGCTTGGGATGTGACTGAAAATCTGGCGGTGGATTACGCCTACGATTGGGCCGACGCTGACAGTACTGCACCTTACTATCAGCAGGATACCCGCAAGCGTCAGGAAAAAACCTCTCATGTATTCCTGGGTGGCACGGCATTTCAGTATGTATTGCCGGAATCAAATACCGAACAGTCCGGGCACAACCTGACCATCAGCTGGGACCTCAGCGACAACCTGACTATCAAGTCGATCACCGGCTATCGCGAGATGGAAGAGACCGCCATACAGAACTGGTCCGATACGCTGTTCTTCGCAACGGCATTGGAGTGGGAAACAGAGTCGTTCAGCCAGGAAATACAGCTGTTGGGTCGAGCCTTTGATGACAAGCTGGATTATATCGTTGGCCTTTATTATTTCGATGAAGACGGAGAGAAAGCCGAGGAGCAGTTTACCAATGCGGTAGGCGATAACCCTGCCTTCTGGCCGCTGGATGCTCTGGCCAACCCGGGCGCTTCCCAGTCGATACTGGTGGGCGGTACCAATCTGGGTATCCACACTATCGATACCGACCTGGAGTCACAGGCTATCTTCGCCCAGGCAACCTACACACCAGAGATTCTGGACTCGCGCCTGTCCATTACCGCTGGCCTGCGTTACACAGAAGATGAGCGTGATGCAGAGCGTGGTGTTGACCCCGTTAACCCCTCAATACAGTTTGCGCCGGGTTCGAACAGCCTGGACTATGACCGTACTGACTACACGCTCTCTGTCGATTATGCATTTACCGATTCCATTAATGCCTACGCCAGAGTTGCAACGGGCTATCGAGCCGGTGGTTCGGGCGAGCGGACACTGTCTTTCGACCTGACATTTGATGAAGAAGAAAGCACCAGTTACGAATTAGGTTTGAAGTCGGAGTTCTTCGATAACCGGCTGCGGATCAATGCCGCACTGTTTTTCACCCAGTATGACGACCTTATCCTGACGCTTAGCGGCAGGCCCCCAACCTTTGCCTCATTTGTTGAGAACGTGAATGCCGGTGAAGCGGATGTGGATGGCTTCGAGCTCGATGTTATTGGCATGATTACCGATAACACCACACTGACCCTGAACTACGCCTACCTCGATACAGAGCTGAACGATGTGGTGGTGCCCGAGGACAGTTTCCTTGGGTCTCCTGCGGCGGGCCAGATTCCGGATCTGCGGGGCGTGGATATCACTGATTCGACCTTCATCCCCTTCGCCCCCGACAATGCGCTATCCGTCGCATTTGATCATCAATGGGTGCTGGGTGGCGGATCCAGTATGGATTTTCACGTCAATTACGCCTGGCGCGACGAGCTCTTTTCCCAGTCGGGAATGGGCTTGCCAGTGGATTCATTGGGGCAGTTGGGCGCACGTGTTGCCCTGTCCAATGTGCAGTGGGGCGGTACCTACTGGACACTGGCTGTCTGGGGTAAAAACCTGACTGACGAAGAGGAGGTGGTGTACAACCTGTCCGACTTCGGTTTCCAATACAATATGCCCCGTTGGTACGGTGTAGATCTTAAAGTCGCGTTCTAGCGCAGCAAGGCCTGGCAAGAGAAACCCCGCACTTTAGCGGGGTTTTTTTTGTCCGGGTTTCTGTGCCGAGATACTTGAGAGATAGTAAAACATACTGTATGTTCAAATCCGCGATGAAAGGTGGCATTTTGGCTATCCTGAAACGTCGCCAGCACCTCCTCATAGCCGAAAGAAAGAGAGCTACCCATGAGCGACCTTGAACAATTTCGTCAGGACACCAGAGCCTGGCTGGAAGAGAATTGCCCCCAGTCCATGCGCACACCCGTGCAGGGTTTTGATGACCTCTACAACGGCGGGCGCACCCCTGAGATAGATCATCCTGACCAGAAGGTCTGGTGCGATCGTATGGCCGAACGAGGCTGGACAGTGCCACACTGGCCCAGCGAGTACGGCGGCGGCGGCCTGAACAACGAGGAAGCGAAGGTGCTGCGCCAGGAGATGGCTGCGATTGGTGCACGTAGGCCTCTGGACAGCTTCGGAATCTCGATGCTCGGGCCGGCCTTGCTTGAATTTGGTAGCGAGGCGCAAAAGCTTGAGCACCTGCCCCCGATTTGCCGTGGCGAGATACGCTGGTGTCAGGGTTACTCTGAACCTAACGCCGGATCCGACCTGGCCAGCCTGCAGACCCGTGCGGACGATCACGGCGATCACTATATTATTAACGGTCAGAAGATCTGGACCTCCTACGCCGATAAAGCCGATTGGATCTTTTGTCTGGTGCGGACGGACAATACTGGCACAAAGCACGAAGGTATCAGTTTCATTCTGTTTGATATGGCGACGCAGGGTGTCAGCGTCAAGCCAATCAAACTGATCAGTGGCTCATCCCCATTTTGCGAAACATTTTTTGACGATGTCCGTGCCGAGAAGAAAAACCTCGTGGGCGAAGTTGGCAATGGCTGGTCGATTGCCAAGTACCTGTTGACCCATGAGCGCGAGATGATTTCCGGTTTCGGTGCGGCGCCCAAGAAGTCTCTGGGAGAGCAGGCTGTAGAAGCTTTCGGCAGCGATGCTTCCGGGCGTCTGAACAATACCGTGCTGCGTCAGAATATTGCCCAATACCAACTCGACACGCTGGTCTTCGCAGCCACAATGGCGCGCGTGGGTGATGAAGCCAAGTCAGGCCAGGGTCTGGGTGCTGCATCCTCTATCTTCAAATATTACGGGACGGAGCTGAACAAACGACGTAACGAGCTGAACCTGGCTGTTGGTGGTGAGTCCGCTCTGGGCTGGGAAGGCGAGGAGTACGACGAAGGTGTACTCAGTCGCGACTGGCTGCGGTCAAAAGGTAACTCCATCGAAGGTGGAACGTCCGAAGTGCAGTTGAATATTATTGCCAAGCGCGTGCTTGGCTTGCCCGACGCTTAGTAAGAAGGAGAAACGATATGGCATTGGTATTAAATGAAGAGCAGGTAATGCTTCGTGATGCTGCCGCGGGTTTCCTCGGTGAGCACGCAGCGGTTGGGCATCTTCGCGCATTGCGCGATAGCGCCAGCGAGCGCGGTTTCGAAGATTCTGTCTGGTCGCAGATGGCTGAAATGGGTTGGGCCGGCATCGCAATCGATGAAGCCTACGGCGGCCTTGGCTATGGCTATACAGGTCTGGGTCTGGTGCTTGAGCAGATAGGTCGCAATCTGAGTGCATCGCCGCTGCAGTCTACTGTTCTGGTGGCAGCAACAGTCATTGCTGAACTGGGCAGCGATGCTCAAAAAGAACAGTTGCTGCCGGCTATTGCGGGCGGCCAGGCTATCGCCAGCCTTGCCCTGCAGGAAGGGCCGCACCACGCTCCAGAGAATACGGCACTGTCAGCGCAACGTGATGGCGACGATTACGTACTGAATGGCGGCAAGGTACTGGTGCTGGATGCTCATGTGGCTGACTATTTTATTGTGATCGCAAGAACCGCCGGTGAGCCGGGGCAGCAACAGGGCCTCAGCGCGATTCTGGTGCCTGCGGATGCAGAGGGGCTTGGCACTGAGCGGCGCAGCATGGTCGATTCACTCAATTCCGGTTCACTGGACCTGGCCGATGTGCGTGTGCCTGCGGCCTCGTTGCTGGGCGAAGAGGGCACGATCTGGGATGGGCTGTCCAGGGCATTGGATATCGCGAACATAGGCTTGTCTTCTGAACTACTGGGGCTTTCGGCCGCGGCATTTGAGCAAACCGTTGGCTACTTGCAGGAGCGCAAGCAGTTCGGGCGCGTGATTGGATCCTTCCAGGGCCTGGGGCACCGCGCAGCTGAATTGTTCGCCGAGCTCGAGTTGGCCCGGTCAATTGTATTGCAGGCTTTGCAGGCTATTGATGAAGACAGTGAGCAGTTGCCGTTGCTGGCCAGTGCCGCTAAAGCCAAGCTTTGCGAGGTTGCCCAGCGGGCGACCAACGAGGGTATTCAGATGCACGGTGGTATCGGTATGACGGATGAGTATGATATCGGCTTTTTCATCAAGCGAGCCCGAGTTGCGCAACATACCTTTGGCGACTACAACTATCATCTCGATCGCTTTGCCAGATTGAGCGAATTTTAATTGATTGCAGTCGGGCGTAGATTGGCCGGTTGCGAGCGAAAAGCGGGACTCAGGGTCTCGACCATCAAACACGCAAGCAAGAAGAGATAGGGAGAGTAGCAATGGATTTGGGAGTCAGTGCCAATGTGGCGCCGCTGTTGGAAGAGGTTAAGCAATTTATCGAAAGTGAGGTTGTGCCCTTAGAGCGCGAGTACCTCGAGGAAATCAGTGTCGGTGATCGCTGGAAACAGACTGATCGGCAGGCAGAGATTATGGGCAGCCTCAAGGACAAGGCCAAGGCCAAGGGCCTGTGGAATTTTTTCCTGACCGACGGTGAGAGTGGCTCTGGCTTGAATACCGTTGAATACGCCTACCTTGCCGAGGAAATGGGCAAGTCGCACATCGCCGCCGAAGTGTTCAACTGTGCAGCGCCTGATACCGGCAACATGGAAGTGCTGCATAAGTACGGCAGCGAGGCCCAAAAAGCGCAGTGGCTGGAGCCGCTGCTCAATGGCGATATTCGCTCCGCTTACTCGATGACCGAGCCCGGCGTTGCGTCCTCTGATGCCACCAACATCTGTACTCAGGCGGTGCTTGATGGCGATGAGTGGGTGATCAATGGCGAGAAGCATTATGTTTCAGGTGCCGGGGATGAGCGTTGCAAGATTATGATCGTAATGGTCAAGACAGATCCGGATGCCGCCAAGCACTTACAGCAATCGCAAATACTGGTTCCGACCGACGCCCCGGGGTTCGAAAACATTCGACCCATGCAGGTGTTCTCTATGGACGATGCGCCTCACGGACACATGCACCAGCGCTTCACCGACTGCCGTGTGCCCAAGGACAACATGATTTTGGGCCCAGGTCGTGGCTTTGAGATCTCCCAGGGTCGCCTTGGCCCTGGTCGTATCCACCACTGTATGCGTGCGATCGGCGCCGCCGAAAAGGCCTTGCAGCTGTTGTGCGAGCGATCTTTGTCACGAGTCGCCTTTGGTAAGCCATTGGCGCGCCTGGGCGGTAATGTGGATATTGTCGCTAACGCCAGAATGGATATTGAGCAGGCCAGGCTGTTAACCCTGAAAACCGCATGGATGATGGACAATGTCGACCCCAAGGAAGCGCGGGTGTGGATCTCCATGATCAAGACCGCAGTGCCTAATATTTCGATCCGAATTGTTGACCAGGCGATCCAGATGTTTGGTGCAACCGGCGTCTCACAGGATACTCCGCTGGCGAATATGTACATGGCACAGCGCACACTGCGTTTGGCGGATGGCCCTGATGAAGTGCATCGGATGGTAGTAGGTAGAAATGAGCTGCGTAAATACGGTAAGCAGGAAGGCGTCAACGCAACCTTTCGCGACGGATAATCGCGACGGGGACTTCAACACAAACGACAACAGGTCTGCCGCGCAGACAATCATTCAGGAGAGTTAAAATGGCAATGCAAATAGTGCCCAAGGCCGAGATGGCCAATGCCGTTGGCACCAAATTCGAGCCCAGTGAGTGGATCGATATTACCCAGGACAGGATCAATACATTCGCTGACTGTACTGAGGATCACCAGTTTATACATGTTGATGAAGAAGCGGCTGCCCAAACGCCCTTTGGTAGCACTATCGCCCATGGATTGCTGACCTTGTCGTTATTGCCGAAACTGATTGAAGGCCAAGGCGTTGCGCCCGAGAATCTGGTGATGGGTTTGAACTATGGTTTTGACAAAGTCCGCTTCCTTGCACCTGTGCGTGTTGGGAAAAGGGTAAGAGGCCATATTGAAATTCTCAGCGTTGACCAGAAAGACGACAACCGCTTTTTGATCAAGCAGGGAATCTCGGTAGAGATTGAAGGTGAAGAGACGCCGGCGCTGGTCGCCGAATGGCTCAACATGATGGTTTGTGGTTGAGAGACGGCGCACTGTGCGCATCGAAATAGCAAGAGGATTGGGTTAAATGACTATTCGTTACGATGGCAAAGTTGCCATAGTTACAGGGGCTGGCCAGGGTCTGGGCCGTAGCCATGCGATTGAACTGGCCAAGCGCGGAGCCAAGGTTGTAATCAATGACCTGGGCGGTGCGAAGGACGGTACTGGCGGCTCCAGTGACGCGGCAAAGGCTGTGGTCGCTGAAATCGAGGCACTTGGTGGAGAGGCGATTGCCAATGGCGCCAACGTCGCCAAGTACGACGAGGTAGAGGCCATGGTCAAACAGACCATGGATGCCTGGGGCAGGGTAGATATCCTGGTCAACAACGCCGGCATTCTGCGTGACAAAAGCTTCGCCAAAGGCGGACTGGACGACTTTCAACTGGTACTGGACGTGCACCTGATGGGTACCGTCAATTGCACGAAAGCCTGTTGGGACATCATGCGCGAGCAGGCTTACGGTCGTATTGTGGTAACGACCTCGTCGTCGGGTTTATACGGCAATTTTGGCCAGACCAATTATGGCGCTGCCAAGTTAGGCGTTATTGGTTTGATGAACACGCTGGTTCAGGAAGGCGCCAAGTACAATATTCTGGTAAACGCGCTGGCACCCACTGCGGGCACCCGTATGACCGAGGGTTTGATTCCCGAAGAGGCCTTCGCGCTGCTGACGCCTGAAACAGTCACCCCGGCCGTACTCTATATGGTCGGCGAAGATGCGCCGAACAAGACTATTATCTGTGCCGGAGCGGGCGCTTATTCAGTGGCCAAGATTATTGAAACGGATGGTGTCTGGCTGACGCCCGAAGAGCAGACGCCCGAGGGTATTGCGGCTCACTGGGACGCGATCACCTCTGCTGAGGGCGAGGCGCAACCGCAGGCTGGCTTCGAACAAACCGTCAAGTTTACCGGTAAGGCAATGGCAGGCCTGGGAATTAACCAGGACTAGAATCTCGGGGGTGTCTTGCAGGGCGCTCCACCAACAGGAGAAAGACAATGAAAGAAGCAGTAATCGTATCAACAGCACGTACCCCCATCGCCAAGGCTTACCGCGGCGGTTTTAATAACCTCGGCGGCGCCAGTCTTGGTGCGGCTTCCGTTGCCGAAGTCGTCAAGCGCGCGGGCATAGACCCAGCGCGAGTAGACGATGTGATTATGGGCAGTGCCTTGCAGCAGGGCGCTACTGGCTCCAACGTTGCACGACAGATTGCATTGCGTGCAGGTTTGCCTGTAACAGTCTCCGGCATGACCATTGACCGTCAGTGTTCATCTGGCCTTATGGCAGTCGCGACAGCGGCCAAGCAGGTTATCGATGACGGCATGACCTGTGTCGTCGGTGGAGGATTGGAGTCAATCTCGCTGGTACAGAATGAACACATGAATGTTCATCGCCTGGTCGACGAAGACCTGATTGCCATGCAACCGAATATCTTCATGCCTATGCTGCAAACTGCAGAGGTGGTCGCCGATCGCTATAACATCAGCCGTGATTCTATGGACGAGTACGGGTTGCAGTCGCAGGAGCGTACTGCCGCTGCCTATGAGGCGGGCAAGTACGACGATGAGCTGGTTGCTGTTACCTGTAAGCGTACCGTTTGGAACAAGGAAACGGGCGAAGCCTCTGAGGCCGAAGCTACGGTAGAAAAAGACGAGGGCCTGCGTGCGACTACGGCAGAAGGCCTCGCTGGTCTGAAGACTGTTATCGAGGGCGGCACGATTACCGCCGGTAATGCCTCTCAGTTGTCTGATGGATCATCGGCACAACTGGTCATGGACGCCAAGGTAGCCGAGCAGGAAGGCCTTGAGCCACTGGGTATTTATCGCGGTATCTCGGTCGCTGGCTGTGACCCCGATGAAATGGGCATTGGTCCTGTGTTCGCGGTACCCAAGCTGCTCAAGCAGCACGGCCTGTCAGTAAACGATATCGGGCTTTGGGAATTGAATGAAGCCTTTGCCGTGCAGGTGCTGTACTGCCGCGATCAGCTGGGCATCGACAATGACAAGCTCAATGTGAATGGCGGCGCGATCTCTATCGGCCACCCCTATGGCATGAGCGGCTCGCGCATGATTGGCCACGCGCTGATTGAAGGTAAGCGTCGCGGTGTGAAGTATGTTGTGATCACCATGTGTGTTGGTGGTGGCATGGGTGCTGCCGGCTTATTTGAGGTAGCGTGATTCCTGGTCTATAACGATACGGCGCCTGCGGGCGCCGTCTTTTTTTCTGGCTCGTAATAATGTTGATTGGATTTCCGGAGTAGTGATGAAAGCAGTAGTGTGCAAAGAACATGGTTTGGCTGACAAGCTGGAACTGGTCAGTGACTGGGCCGAACCGACCGTGGGTGAGAACGATGTGCTTATCCAGGTCAGGGCCGCAGGCCTTAATTTCCCCGATGTCCTGATGATTCAGGGCAAGTATCAGATGCAGCCCGATATGCCTTTTGTGCCCGGTGGAGAGTGCGCTGGCGATGTTGTTGCAATAGGTGCGGCCGTGTCGCGCTTCAAGGTGGGTGACAAGGTGGTTTGTATGGGCGGCTCTGGCGCCTTTACCGAACAGCTGAGCATTCACGAGATGGCGGCCTTCCCAATGCCAGAAGGGCTGAGCTATGAGCAGGCTGCAGGCGTAGGTATTACCTATTTCACGTCTTACTACGCGCTCAAGCAAAGAGGGAATTTGCAGGCGGGCGAGACCCTGCTGGTTCTTGGTGCTGCAGGTGGCGTTGGCGTTACTGCCATTGAGTTGGGCAAGTTGATGGGGGCCAGGGTAATCGCCGCTGCCAGCAGCGATGAAAAGCTGGAGTTGTGCAAGCAACTCGGCGCCGACGAGGTAATCAATTACAGCAATACCGATTTGAAGACGGCGATCAAGGAGCTTACAGACGGTCGCGGCGTGGATGTTGTCTACGATCCCGTTGGTGGTGATTTCGCGGAGCCGGCAATTCGCGGTATGGCGTGGAACGGTCGCTATCTGGTGATCGGTTTTGCCAGTGGCCCGATTCCCAAAATCCCACTCAACCTGACACTGCTCAAGGGCTGCTCACTAGTGGGTGTGTTCTGGGGTAGATTCTGCGGTGAAGAGCCGGAGCAGCACATAAGCAACATCAATACACTTTGGGAACTGTTTGCCGAGGGCAAGCTTAAGCCCGTGGTAACCGATGTATTCCCGCTGGCGCAGTACGAAGATGCATTTAATTGTATGATTGAGCGTCGGGCCCGCGGCAAGGTCATACTCACTCTGTAAGGAGCAACTCGCTATGCAGCCGTTCACGTTTAATACAGTAGGGCAAATCGTAAACGTACCTGGCAGTGCGCTGACGCTTGCTGATTATTGTCGACGGCTTGGCATGCAGCGGCCGCTGTTGGTGACTGACCCTGGCCTGATGTCTATTGGTCTCGTTCAGCCAGTGATTGCCGCGATTGAGGCGGCCGGCCTGCCACTCACAATTTTTGACCAGGTGCGCGAAGACCCACCGGAAGAAACCGTATTGGCTGCCAGAGACCTGGCGGCCGACGCCGGTGTTGATGGCGTTGTTGCCGTGGGTGGCGGCAGTTCCATGGATGTGGCCAAAGTTGTAGCTACCCTGTTGGTGGGTGATCAAACGCTGGCCGACATGTATGGTGTTGACCAGGTGACTGGCGGGCGCTTACCGCTGATCCTGGTACCAACCACGGCGGGCACCGGGTCCGAAGTCACACCTGTAGCGGTGGTTACCACTGGCGCTACCACCAAGGCAGGCGTTTCATCCACGGTGTTATTACCCGATATAGCAATCCTGGACGCCGACCTGACTCTGGGGCTTCCTCCGGCAGTGACTGCCATGACCGGTGTTGATGCGATGGTGCACGCGATCGAGGCCTACACGTCCGTACACAAAAAAAATCCGGTGTCTGATAACCTTGCCAGGCAAGCGCTTCAGCTACTTGGCGGGAACATTCGTACCGCTGTAAATAATGGCGCCGACCGCAATGCCCGAGCCAATATGTTGCTGGGTGCAACGCTTGCCGGGCAGGCTTTTGCCAATGCCCCGGTTGCCGCAGTGCATGCCCTGGCATATCCCCTGGGGGGGCATTATCACATTCCACATGGTCTCAGTAACTCCTTGGTGCTGCCCTCGGTGCTGGCATTCAATGCCAGCGAGGCTGCCGAGCTTTATGCCGAGCTCGCTGAGATTATTGTCGGTGAGCCGCTGTCGGGCAGTGCCGAGTCGAAGACCGACCAGATGATTTCTGCACTGCGTAAGCTGATTGATGACGTAAAGTTACCGGCCACACTGGAACAGGCAAAGGTGAAAGAATCGGACCTGGAAATGCTGGCGGAGGATGCGATGTTGCAGCAGCGCCTGTTGATCAACAATCCACGCGAAGTTGCCTATGACGATGCCTTGTCTATCTATCGGGCCGCCTATCGAGAGTCCCCATGAGTCGCAAGCCACCGCCCACAAGGGCTGATTACGAAATTTTTTATCCCCTCACCACGCGGTGGGCAGATAACGATATTTACGGCCACATTAATAACGTGGTGTATTACTCCTATTTTGATACGGCCGCCAATCGCTACCTGATAGAGGAGGGTGGCCTCGATATAAGCCGCGCTGATATCGTCGGCTTTGTGGTCAATTCAGGCTGTGAATACCACGCGCCCATTATGCACCCCGAAGCAATCGAAGCCGGGTTGCGTGTAGACCGGCTGGGAAACAGTTCGGTGCAATACGGCATTGCGATTTTTCGTGAGGGTGAGGATAGCTGCTGTGCCAACGGCCACTTTGTGCATGTGTTTGTAGACCGGGCCAGCAATGCATCTGTTCCGATACCGGAGGCCATGCGCGAAGCACTGGCGAAGTTACACAGGGTCCAGCCCTAGCGGTCCTTTACAACCAGTATTGCAAGAACAAGGAAAAATACCGCGGCGCTGAATAAGGGCGCCAGGGTTGCGTTGATCTGGTAGAGCGCGCCCGCGGTCGTGGGGCCCACGACAAAGCCGATAGCCGGACAGGCCACTACCAGGCCAGCGGCGCCACCCTGCTCAGCGGGATTTACAGCCAGTGAGGCACCAGCTGAGATTGCTGGCATGGTTAGTCCCAATCCGGTCCCCAGAAACGCCATACCAATTGCCAGCACCGTAAACGTTTCGAAGCTGGCGATTATCGATGCACCAAACAACAGCGACAGTAGCCCCAGCTTGACGAACTGCATGGGTTGCAGTTGCAGGCGCTGCATCACGGTAACCTGGATTAAAAAGGTGAAGGAGGCGGACACCATGAGTGCAGCCCCTGTCATCTGGGCGGTGGCGATACCAGTCAGTGCCAGTTTGTCCTGTAGATGAAATCCCAGTGTCTGTTGAATGCCCGAGAACCCGACAAACAGGCCTACCGCTGATAATAGATAGACTCTCAGCCGCGGGTCCGTGAAGCGCAGCCTGATGCGTTTCTCTCGACTGACAAGCTTCTCGGGAGGTGTTGACGGCAATTGCCACCAGACCAGTAGTGCGGCGAAAGCGGTGAGGCTGGCAGCGAAGTACAGTGGCGCTAACAAGCCGAATACAGCCAGGGCCCCGCTGACCGCCGGTCCCAGAATCATTCCCATGCTGTTGGCCGTACCCAGCTTGGCCATGGTGCTGGTGCGCTTCTCACGCGTAGTGTGATCGGCGGCGTAGGCGGTGCTGGCGGGATTTGTAGCGGACATAATGGAGGCCTGGCCACAGCGCACAAACAACGCTAACAGGTACAGCGAAGTGCCGCTGACAATGCCTAACAGGCCTCCATAAAAAGTGCTGGTGAAGGCCACTGTGCCCAGTGTGTAACCGATGAGGCCGGTGATGATGATGGGCTTTCGGCCCAGCCTGTCACTGAGCCTGCCCCATAGCGGCGACGCCACTCCGAAGACCAGGGCCGAAATGGCAACGATAGAGGTAATCTGTAGCTCGCCCAGCTCAACTTCGCGGCCTAGTGGCGCCAGAATGGCAAACACCAGCGACTGGCCTATGCCAGTCGCCATCAATGCGCTGATGAGGATTGCGAGTTGATGCCTGGAGAGGCGAACCTCTGCCTGCGGCTGCATTTACCGGTCTACTTGAGCTCGCTGGATGACTTGCCCAGCAGTCGGCGGGCTACAATCAGCTGTTGAATTTGTTGAGTGCCCTCGAAGATATCGAGAATTTTTGAGTCTCGGGCGAATTTCTCCAGCAGCTGCTGTTCGCTGTAACCCAGGCTCTGGCAGAGTTCGACACAGCGCAAGGTCACGTAATTGCCCATGCGCCCGGCCTTGGCTTTGCACATGGATGCTTCCATGGAGTTGGGCTGCTTGTTGTCGGCCATCCAGGCGGCTTTCTGTACTAGCAGTTTGGCGGCCAGCCAGTCGGCCTCCATTTTGCACAGTTCTGCCTCCACGGCAGACAGGTTGTTTACCTTGCGGTCAAAGTTCAGTTCGACACCTTCCGACGCCAGCAGCTGCTGGGCCAGGTCTAGGGCGGCCCGGGCGACGCCGATTGCCATTGCTGCAACCGGTGGGCGGGTGTTATCGAAGGTTTGCATCACGCCGCCAAACGCCTTTTTCCTGCCCTCGGCATCGGTGGCTACCTCGGCAGAGCCCAGAATATTTTCGCTGGGAATGCGACAGTCGTTAAAGGAGATTGCCGCGGTATCCGAGGCTCTAATGCCCATCTTGTGTTCCAGCCGGGTGACCTCGCAGCCCGGTGTTCCTTTCTCTACGATGAAGGATTTGATCGCCGCCTTGCCCAGCGACTTGTCCAGTGTCGCCCAGACCACCAGGGTGTCGCTGCGCTCGCCGTCGGTGACATAAATCTTCTCGCCATTGAGAACCCACTCAGCGCCATCGGCGACGGCGGTGGTGGTGATATTGGCAGAGTCGGAGCCGGTACCGGGCTCGGTGATGCACATTGCCGCGTAGGACTTGCCATACTTCTCGACTTGCTCAGGTGTGCCCACTGCATTGATTGCCGCATTGCCCAGTCCGCTACCGGGCATACCCAGGAACAGGCCCACGTCGCCCCAGCACAGCGCTTCCATGCCGGTAACAGCGCCGAGACTGGCGCCATTAACCACTGCAGGAGTTTCGTCGCTATTACTGTTAGCGGATTTCTTCTTGGCTCGGCCACCACCCGCGCGGGCATCTCCGAGTAACTTGGCCACTTCTTCCATTTCTTTTGGGTAGCTGTGCTCCTCGCGATCATACTTGCGGGAGTAAGGTCTGATCATATGCTCAGACACCTGCATCAGGCCGTTGTAAATTTCAGCGTGCGCTTTCGATAATTCCAGATTGATCATCAGTTCAGTCTCCGCGTCGGGGTTACAGGCTTGTCACGCCTTCCAGAAGGGCGATGGCTCGCAGGTTGCGATACCACATTTCCACCGGGTGCTCGCGACAGAATCCGTGGCCCCCCAATAGCTGCACCCCGTCAGTACCGATCTTCATGGCCTGCTCGGCGCAGAAGGTTTTCGCCAGGTACGCATCCCGGTGAAAGTCCAGCCCCTGTTCTGCACGGGATGCCGCGCGCCATGTCATCAGCCGCATGCCTTCAAGTTCAGTCGCCATGTCGGCAATCATGAAAGCCACCGATTGACGGTTGGTAATGGGTTCGCCAAAGGCGATTCGCTCGTTGCAGTACTCGGCAACGTAGTCCAGTACGCCCCGGCAGGTACCCACGGCCAGCGCGCAAATGCCGAGGTTGGACAGGTCCAGAAAACGTTGCAGGTCGAAGGTGTCATTGCCCAGCAGGGCGTCACTGGATAAGGCGGTATCGGTAAACGTGATGGATGCCAGTTCCACTGTGCGCAGGCCCATATGGGGTTCAACATTGCGTGTTACACCACCTGCTGTGTTGTCGACGATAAACGCTGCTGGCCCCTCGCCGGCCAGGGTGGCGACTACCAGCATCAATTCGGCAGATGCTCCCAGTGGCACCATGGTCTTGGTGCCGTTGAGCACAAAGCCCTGTTCGGTGCGAGCGGCATGGCATTCAGGTGCGGTCGGTTCAAAGGTAGCCCGTGGCTCCATAATTGCCGTGGTAGCCGGCAGGAATTTATCAGTGCAGAATTGCGGAAGGTATTTCTCCTTCTGCGCCTCGGTGCCCTGGTCGAGTAGTGTGTTGACGAACGCCAGCGGACTAACCGCTGCGATCGCCAGGCCCAGGTCCCCATGGGCTAAATCCTCGTGATTAAGTGCATTGGATACCGGCGCCCTGATGACACCGGCGCCGCCAAGGGCCTCGGGTATGGGCATGAGAGCCAGGCCCAGTTCCAGTGTTGTTTGGCAAAAATCCCCGGGTGCCTCGCCGGCCTGATCAGCGGCCATAGCAATGGCGCGCAATTCGGCATTGGCGAAACGCTGAACGGTGTCGCGGTTCATCCGCTGATCATCGCTCAGGGTCAGGTCAAATAATGTGCTGTCGGTAGTAGCGTTCATGGTGATGTTATCCGTCAGTGTTCGTGTTGGCTTTTAGCCCGCCGATGAGAAAATCGACGAGATGGTCAAGAAGTGCGTCGTTGTCGAAGTGGCTGAGGTCGCCAAGCGGTGTATGCGACAGGGAATCCACCTCGGCGATCCCGTGGAACACATTGACACTCATAAACATCAGCCTCAGGCGTCGCACTTCATCGGGAATTTCTGGCAGTAGCTGCGCCAGTTGGTCATCCACTCGGCGCCAGAACGGTTCATAGACCGGATTTACCACGGCGGCGATATCGGCGTTGTTCTCACTTAACACCCGCGACATAAAACGTATTGCATCGCGGCCCCAGTCGTGTCGTTGGGGAAGCTCCGCCAATGGGCGCAGGGTGTTGCGAAAGGCACTGCGTAAATCCTTGGCCTCGCCGGTCTGTTCGCGTATCTGCGCGGTGTGAGCTGCCAGTTCTTCGGCGATCATCTCCACCAGGGCTTGAATGACACCGGCCTTGTTACTGAAGTGGTAATGCATGGCCGCTGAGTTGCGCGAACCCGCGTCGGCACTGATGCGTCTGAGTGACACGGCGGCAAGCCCCTCTTCGGCGTAGAGATGTAGCGCGGTCAGCAACAGGCGCTGGCGCGTATCGCCCTTGCCGCGCGCCGGTGCACGAAGTGCCTCAGCTGTCACCGTTGTCACTCTCACCGAGGCGGCCTATGCCAGGTAGCAAGCGGGTGTAGTTGACCGGGAACAGTCTGCTGATAATCGAGATGTAGTAGGCGTCAGCGCCGATCAGCAAGCGCTTCTTGCGTTTTTCTGCAGCCCGTATAATTTTTGCTGCCGCGGATTCGGCGCTTGTGCGCGCGAACTGTAAAAACATTTCTTCACGTTCATCCGGGGTCTGATCTGCAACTCCGCCCCTGGAGTTTCTCGCAATACTGGTGCGTATGCCGCCCGGATGAACACAGCAAACACTGATGTTGTCGCCGGCGGTTTCCTGGCGCAGGGCCTCGGTGAATCCGCGAACGGCAAATTTTGAGGCGTTATAGGCGGACTGTGTGGGTACCCCGATTATGCCAAACACGGAGGAGATATTGACCAGGTGGCCGTTATTGGCACGCTTCAGTAAAGGTAAAAATGCGGTGGTGCCGTGTACCACGCCCCAGAAATTGATATTCATCAGCCATTCGAAGTCGTCGTAGTTTTGCTCATCGACCCTGTCGCTCAGGGCGACCCCGGCATTATTGACCAGCAAGTCTATGTGGCCTGCCTGCTCGGCGACACGGTCGGCGTAGGCGTGCACAGCGGACCTGTCGGCGACGTCCAGGCGTTCTATGTGGCAGGCCAGCTCCTGTCGCGTCAGCAGTGCTTTGGTTTCCGTCAGGCCAGCCTCACTGACATCACTGAGCCATAACTCGCAGCCATCACTGTTCAGTTGCAGGGCCAGTGCCCGGCCAATCCCCGAACCGGCGCCGGTGATCACGGCATGTTTGCCTGAAAAATACGTCATATACTCGCTCCGCCAGGTAATCGCAGTCGGCTATAGTAAGCCAAACTCTTATTAAAGCAAGCGCTTTAGAATGAAAGGTCCGGGATGAGCAGGCAACCGCGCGAGTGCCTCGCAAAGCTGTCGGTTTGCTGGACACGATCATGCCTATCCCATACAATCTGGCGCCAGATTTCACTCCCCCGTTTTTGTCTGCGGGCGGCGTGTACAGCACTGAAACCAGAGAAGAATTTATGAAGAAAAGCGAGATGCGGATTCCCATCTCGCTTTTTTTCGGGCGCGCGCGGCATGTCCGCCGGTAGATAAATAGGGAGGCACGATTGTCCACACCGGCTATTTTGGCACTTGAAGACGGATCGATTTTCAAAGGCCTGGCCATTGGCGCCGAAGGCTCATCGGTGGGTGAAGTGGTATTCAATACCGCTATGTCCGGCTATCAGGAGATTCTTACCGATCCCTCCTATGCCCGCCAGATCGTTACCCTGACCTATCCGCATATTGGCAACACCGGAACGACACCGGAGGACGAAGAGTCTTCGTCCATCTGGGCGGCAGGACTGGTGATTCGCGATTTACCGCTGATGGCCAGCAACTATCGCAATGAGCAGGATTTATCCGATTACCTCAAGAGCCGTAACATTGTTGCGATTGCTGATATTGATACCCGCAGGCTGACCCGGATTCTTCGGGAGAAGGGAGCGCTAAGTGGCTGCCTGATGGCGGGAGCCGCGCTGGATGAAGAGCAGGCGCTGGCCAATGCGAAAGGCTTTTCCGGCCTCAAAGGGCTGGACCTGGCAAAGGAAGTTACCGTTAAAGAGTCCTATGCCTGGGCCGAGGGCAGCTGGGTTCACGGCGAGGGTCATCAAACGCCTGCGGAGTCAGAGACCCCCTGGCACGTGGTGGCCTATGACTTTGGGGTGAAACGCAACATATTAAGGATGTTGGTCGATCGCGGCTGTCGTCTTACCGTGGTGCCGGCCCAGACGCCCGCCGCTGAAGTACTGGCACTGGCGCCAGATGGCATCTTCCTCTCCAATGGCCCCGGTGATCCGGAGCCCTGTGACTACGCGATTACGGCGATACGCGAGATCCTTGAGACCGATATTCCTGTCTTCGGAATTTGCCTGGGCCACCAGTTGCTGGGCCTGGCCAGCGGCGCTACCACGATGAAAATGAAATTCGGGCATCACGGTGCCAATCACCCTGTGCAGAATCTCGACGACGGGACAGTGTTGATCTCCAGCCAGAATCACGGCTTTGCAGTCGATGAGAGCAACTTGCCCGACACCTTGCGCGTCACGCATAAATCCCTGTTTGATGGCACCTTGCAGGGTATTCATCGTACCGACAAGGCGGCCTTCAGCTTTCAGGGACACCCCGAGGCTAGCCCGGGCCCCCATGACGCCGCCCCATTATTTGACCACTTCATAGAGCTGATTTCAGCCAGAGCCGGAAATTCCTGAGCGCCCATGCCAAAAAGAACTGATCTCGAAACAATTTTGATCCTGGGTGCCGGGCCTATCGTGATAGGCCAGGCCTGTGAGTTCGACTACTCTGGCGCGCAGGCCTGCAAAGCCCTGCGTGAAGAGGGGTACAGGGTGGTGCTGGTGAATTCGAACCCGGCGACCATCATGACTGACCCCGCGATGGCCGATGCAACCTATATCGAGCCCATCGAATGGCGAACTGTTGCCCGCATTATCGAACAGGAAAAGCCTGACGCCTTGCTGCCCACCATGGGTGGGCAGACAGCACTTAACTGTGCGCTGGACCTCGCGCGCGAGGGTGTGCTGGAGGACAACGGTGTCGAGATGATAGGCGCCACCAAAGAGGCCATCGACATGGCCGAAGACCGCCAGTTGTTCGATGACGCAATGAAGCGGATTGGCCTCGCCACACCGCGGTCGGCCACTGCTCATAGTCTGGAGGAGGCCTATCAGGTACTCGACTCCATAGGCTTCCCCTGCATCATCCGGCCATCCTTCACCATGGGTGGGTCCGGTGGCGGTATAGCCTACAACCGCGAAGAGTTCGAGGAGATTTGTGTTCGTGGACTGGACCTGTCGCCAACCAATGAACTGTTGATCGATGAATCATTGATTGGCTGGAAAGAGTTTGAGATGGAGGTCGTTCGTGACAAGAACGATAACTGCATCATCGTCTGTGCCATCGAGAACTTTGACGCCATGGGTGTCCACACCGGTGATTCAATTACGGTAGCGCCCGCGCAGACGCTAACGGATAAGGAATACCAGATCATGCGCAACGCCTCCCTGGCGGTGCTGCGTGAAATTGGTGTTGAAACAGGTGGCTCCAATGTTCAGTTTGGACAGGATCCGGAGACGGGTCGCCTGGTGATTATTGAAATGAATCCACGGGTGTCGCGCTCCTCGGCGCTGGCCTCCAAGGCAACTGGCTTTCCGATCGCCAAGGTTGCCGCCAAGCTCGCGATTGGCTACACGCTGGACGAGTTACAGAACGATATTACCGGCGGCGCCACGCCCGCATCGTTTGAGCCCTCCATAGATTATGTGGTCACCAAGATTCCGCGCTTCGCCTTCGAGAAATTCCCTGCCGCCGACCCGCGCCTGACTACGCAGATGAAGTCGGTGGGTGAGGTCATGGCCATTGGTCGCACGTTCCAGGAGTCCATGCAGAAAGCGCTGCGTGGCCTGGAAGTGGGCAGTGCCGGCTTTGAGCACATGATGGACGTAGATAATCCGGATCTGCGCGAAGAGCTGGTGTCTGAGCTGACAAACCCCGGGCCAGACCGTATCTGGTATATCGGAGATGCTTTTCGAGCGGGCATGAGCCTTGACGAGGTTTACAAGTATTCGGGGGTGGATCCCTGGTTCCTGATACAGATACAGGACATCATCCAGACCGAGGACGATCTAAAATCGGTTGAACTGGCCGACATCGATTACGACCAGATGTTTGCATTGAAGCGTAAGGGCTTTTCCGATGCACGCCTCGCTGTGCTGTTGGCGGTTGACGAATCCGAGATGCGCGAGCATCGCCTGTCTCTGGATATCAGGCCGGTTTACAAGCGTGTTGATACTTGCGCTGCCGAGTTTGCCTCGGCCACTGCCTACATGTATTCCACGTACGAGCAGGAGTGCGAGGCCGCACCAACAGATCGCGACAAGATTTTGGTTCTTGGCGGCGGCCCCAACCGTATCGGCCAGGGTATCGAGTTCGATTATTGCTGTGTGCATGCTGCGCTGGCCATGCGCGAAGATGGCTACGAGGCCATCATGGTTAACTGTAATCCGGAGACTGTTTCTACCGATTACGACACCTCTGACAGGCTCTATTTCGAGCCGGTTACATTGGAGGACGTGCTGGCCATTGTCGATCTGGAGAAACCCAAGGGCGTGATTGTGCAGTTTGGTGGCCAGACGCCGCTGAAACTGGCCCGGGCTCTTGAGGCTGCCGGTGTGCCGATTATAGGAACCACCCCGGATGCTATCGATCGCGCCGAGGATCGGGAACGTTTCCAGCAGATGATCCAGAAGCTGGGGCTGTTGCAACCATCCAACACGACGGTGCGTAGCGTTGAAGAGGCGGTGGAAGCCGCCGCCCAGATCGGCTACCCGCTGGTAGTGCGTCCATCCTACGTGCTGGGTGGTCGGGCGATGGAAATTGTGTACCGTGAAGAAGACCTTTTGCGGTACATGCGCGATGCGGTGCAGGTGTCTGATGATTCTCCGGTACTGTTGGACAGCTTCCTCAGCGCTGCAGTAGAAGTAGATATTGATGCGGTGTCCGATGGCGAGCAGGTTGTGATCGGCGCGATTATGCAGCACATCGAGCAGGCTGGCGTGCACTCGGGCGACTCTGCATGCTCGCTGCCACCTTACAGCCTGGACCCGGCAGTACAGGACGCCATGCGCGAGCAGGTTCGGCAAATGGCCCTGGAGCTTGGTGTGAAAGGGTTGATGAACGTGCAGTTGGCCTGGCAGGATAATGAAATCTATGTGATTGAGGTGAACCCAAGGGCGTCACGTACCGTGCCATTTGTGTCCAAGTGCATTGGTTCCTCGCTGGCCAAGGTTGCTGCTCGCTGCATGGCTGGCCAGACACTGGCGTCGCAGGGCTTTACCAAAGAAATTGTTCCCCCTTATTACAGCGTCAAAGAAGCGGTTATGCCGTTTAACAAATTCCCCGGTCAGGACCCGATACTGGGCCCGGAAATGAAATCTACCGGGGAAGTGATGGGCACTGGCGATACATTTGCCGGAGCGTTTGCCAAGGCGCAACTCGCCGGTGGCGGGTCGCCGCCCACTCAGGGCACAGCACTGATCAGCGTGCGAGATGTCGACAAGAACGGTGCCGTAGAAGTCGCTCGTGACCTGGTCGCGCTGGGCTTTGATCTCGCGGCTACTGCTGGTACTGCGGCGGCGCTGGAAACTGCTGGCCTGGCAGTACGACGAATTAACAAGGTATCCGAAGGGCGGCCGCACATCGTCGATATGATCAAGAACGACGAGGCTGACTTTATTATCAATACCACGGAAGGTCGGCGAGCGATTGCCGATTCGGCGCCAATACGCGCCAGTGCCGAAGCACACCGTGTGTTCTACACTACTACTTTGACTGCAGCCCAGGCGATTTGTATGTCATTGCAGCTTGAGGGCGACAGGAGCACTGTGCGACGCCTGCAGGATCTACACAGGAGCATCGGTGGATGAGCAAAGTACCAATGACAGTTGCCGGTGAAGCGGCATTGCGGGAGGAGTTGGACCGACTCAAGAGAGTCGATCGTCCCATTATCACTGAAGCGATTGCTGTCGCCAGAGAACATGGCGACCTCAAGGAGAATGCCGAGTACCACGCTGCCCGTGAGCAACAGAGTTTCAATGAGGGGCGCATCATGGAGATCGAGGGCAAACTGGGCAACGTCCAGGTCATCGATGTCACCGCGATTGCACATACCGGCAAGGTAATTTTCGGTACCACCATTGATCTGCTCAACACGGCTACGGATGAAACCGTTACCTACCGCATCGTCGGTGAAGATGAGGCGGATGTGAAGAAGAACCAGATCTCCGTCGGATCACCCGTCGCCCGCGCACTGATCGGTAAGGAGGAGGGTGACGTGGTTGTTGTGCGCGCGCCCAGCGGCGATATCGAATACGAAATAGATCAGGTGCGGCACATTTAAGACATAGGTGGCCGAAAAACCCCCAGGTATGAAATCCACGCTGTGGTCACTGACAGCCGGTGACCAATGTAACATTGTCGGCTATGACGATGCCCTGGCAGAACCTTATCGCATTCGACTTCTGGAGTTCGGCTTTCATCCCGGCGAGTCCGTAACCTGCCTGCAATCACCCGCATTTGGCGCTCCCAAAGTCTACCGGGTCAGCAATACCATATTTTCACTGGATGACGAGGTGGCCAGCCACGTGCGGGTAAGGCTGGTGGTCGATCATGCCTAGAGTGCTGCTGATTGGCAGCCCCAACTCCGGTAAAAGTCTGCTGTTTAATCGACTGACCGGGTTGTCGCAAAAGGTGGCAAACTTTCCAGGGATTACTGTTGATGTGGGAGTAGGGCGCCTGCAGGCGCTGCCTGAGCTGGAGCTGGTGGATTTCCCCGGCACCTATTCGCTGCAGGCAATCTCGGCGGAGGAGAGGGTAGCGGTTGCCGAGTTTGAGCGTGCTCTGGCCGACCCCGATGTCACCCAGGTTCTGTGTGTTATTGATGCTACCCGGCTGGAGAAAAGCCTGTATTTCACCTTGCAGGTGATTCGCGAGTGCGAGCGCGAGGGCAAGCCAGTGGCTGTACTCGCCAATATGATTGACGTGCTCGATGCCCACAAGCTGAGCTTTGAGGTCGAGTCGCTGGCCGCTGCGCTACATACCCCGGTGCTACCCCTGTCGGCACGTTCAGGTAAGGGTGCTCCCGCACTGCTCGACTACCTGCGCGACGGCCGCACCAGGAATGTACAAGCGCCCAGGCAGCACCTGGTCAGCACTCCGGATGAGATATTGCGGGGAAACGCCCACCAACTTGCTCATCGCTATGGCCCGCGCGGTGATGTACTGGTGCGCACGCAGACCCGTCTGGACAGTTTCTTTCTGCACTCGCTGACGGGCGGTGTGGCGTTCTTTCTCATTATGTACCTGCTGTTTCAATCGATATTTACCTGGTCGGCACCGGTAATGGATGGCGTGGAGCATTTGCTGGGCTTTATCGCCGACGCCCTGGTGCCTTTGATCGGCAATGACACCCTGCGTGACTTCACCGCAGATGCTGTTTTCGGAGGGTTGGGTGCCTTTCTGGTGTTCGTGCCGCAAATTTTTGTACTGACCTTTATCATCGGTTTGCTGGAGGACTCGGGGTATATGGCTCGGGCGGCCTTGATCTGCCACAAGCCGCTGCGGCTGTTTGGACTCACGGGAAAGAGTTTTATTCCCATGCTGTCGGGTGTGGCCTGCGCTATTCCCGGCATTTACGCGGCTCGCGCTATCGATTCCCCGCGCAAGCGTGTGTTGACCTATATGGCCATACCGTTGATGCCCTGCTCGGCGCGGTTGCCTGTCTATACGCTGTTAATCGCCGCGTTTATTCCGTCGGGTACTGCGCTTGGCGGATTGGTCGGCTGGCAGGGTCTGGCGATGTTCGGCATTTATTTTTTTGGCATGAGCTGCGGCCTGCTGGTAACGGGACTGGTATCGCGCATCAGCAAGGACCACTTCACCGACTTACCGTTCGTGCTGGAGTTGCCTCCCTACCGACTGCCGGGCCTGCGACCACTGCTGCGCAATTCTGTTAACCGTGCCAGTCACTTTGTCACCAAGGCCGGCAAAATAATTTTCGCGGTGACCGTACTGGTCTGGATCCTGGGTTACTTCCCTAATTACGGTGCCGACCTCGAGGCTTCCTGGCTGGGCACCCTGGGCCATGTGATGGAGCCGCTCTTCGCACCACTCGGCCTGGACTGGCGCTACGGTGTCGCCATTCTCACCTCGTTCCTGGCCCGTGAGGTATTCGTGGGTACCCTGGGGACGATCTTCGGTATCGAGGGTGCGGAGGAGAACATGGTGCCGCTGGTTAGCCAGATACAAGCGACTGATATGAGCATCGGTTCGGGTCTGGCGCTGCTGGTGTTTTTTGCCATCGCGCTGCAGTGCGTGTCGACCCTGGCGATTCTTTCGAAAGAGAGTGAATCGACGGCGTTAGCGCTGAAGCTGTTTGCGGGGTATTTCCTCTTCGCCTATGCAGCTGCCCTGGCGGTTTACCAGTTGGCCCTGGTCTTCACCTGAGCGGTAAGCCGTTTTGGCTATTCGGCGCGCTCGCACTGGAACGCCCGGACTTCCGCTAGTACCAGTCGTGCAACCAGCTTGAGCATCAAGGCGTGATTCTCTGTGCGAATGCCTTCCAGCCCGCCGTTGATTTGATCCTGCAGGATGTCGCGCTGCTCTGTGCTGAGCTCATCAGGCAGGTCGATACTGAAGCTGTATTGCTCGGATTCGCTGAGGTCAGCGTAGATTCGGGTGAGTTGTTCGGCGGTGAAGTCTATCAGTTGCTGGTCGGCACCCTTAGCGTCTAACAGGGCGCGCAATTCGCGATCGAGGTAAGCCAACCCCTTGGCTTGCTGTGACGGGAAGTCGAGAACATCCCCCATGAACTAGCATCCCCAGACTGATTTCAGTTCATGATAGCGATTGCGCCCTGACTAGGGAAGCGGTGTTGCCGACTCAGGCCGGCCGGATCAGGTTGGACTTGCGCGGATCGGGTTCGCTGGTGCGGCGCAGCACCAACAACACGTTGCCGATGCTCTGTATCAGCTGGGCGTTGACCCGGGCGCACAGCTCCTCGGCCACCGCGTTGCGGGCATCCTTGTCGCCTACCGCCAGTTTAATCTTGATTAACTCATGATCGCTGAGGGCACGGTCCACCTCGCTGATAACGCCGTCGCTGAGGCCATTGCCAGCAATTGTGACGACCGGCTTTAATTTGTGGCCTATCGCCCTTAATTGTCGCTTGTCCTGATTGGTTTTCTTGCTCATGGGTATTCCGAGTACAATGCCGGTTTGACGGGGGCGAGCATTCTACACAAGCGCGCCCACTGCTGAAACCGGAAGAAAGTCCACTATGGCCAAAAAAAGCTCATCCAGCAAAGCCTGGTTGAAGGAACATCGCGATGATCCCTACGTGCAGCAGGCCCAGCGCGAGGGCTATCGTTCCCGTGCCTGCTACAAGTTGCTGGAGCTTCAGCAGAAAGACCGGCTGATTCGCCCGGGCATGACGGTAGTGGATCTGGGCAGTGCCCCCGGCGGCTGGTCGCAGGTAGCGGCAGAGCTGGTGGGGCATAAGGGCCGTGTCGTGGCTTCGGATATCCTGCCCATGGATGCGCTGGCAGGGGTAGAGTTCGTGGAAGGTGATTTCACCGACGACGCCGTGTTCGAGCAGATTCTGTCGGTGGTGGGAGATGCCCCCGTAGATTCTGTTATCTCCGATATGGCGCCGAATATGAGTGGCCTGACGGCCGTGGATCAGCCACGAGCGATGTACCTGGTGGAGCTCGCGGTCGACATGGCAAGGCGCATACTGGCGCCCGGAGGGTCATTTGTGGCCAAAGTCTTTCAGGGCGAGGGTTTTGACGCCCTGATTCGCGATGCCCGCGGCGATTTTGGCCGGGTTTTGACCCGCAAACCCAAGGCGTCAAGGCCCCGGTCACGAGAAGTGTACCTGGTGGCGCGAGACTACCGGGGGGGTTGAAAGATGGAGCAGGCGCCCCAATTGTAGTAAATTGGTGATAGATATCCCGCGCGCGTGCGTATAACCACTTGAGACAGCCTTCGCTGTCGGGCCAAGTGCCCCTGACTGGGACGTAACTTGGTTATAATCCTTCTATATTTAGGGAGTAGAAGCTGTCACACCCGCCATGGGGCGGTGAATTTGTGAGTAAACAGCATTGAGTGATATGGCGAAAAATTTACTGCTGTGGCTGGTGATAGCCGCTGTCCTGTTGTCGGTGTTCAACAACTTCAACATGCAAAAGCCAACCGAAGAGGTGGGCTACTCCGACTTTATTCAGGAAATCCAGCGCGACCAGATCAAGAAGGTTGTGGTCGATGGGCTCACCATTTCCGGCGAGCGTTACGACGGCTCCACATTCGAGACCGTTCGGCCCATGGTTGAAGATCCCAAGTTGATCGACGACCTGCTTACTCATAAGGTTGAAGTTGAAGGGCGCAAGCCCGAGCAGCAAAGCGTGTGGACGCAATTGCTGGTAGCCAGCTTCCCCATCCTGATCATTATTGCGGTGTTCATGTTCTTCATGCGCCAGATGCAGGGCGGCGGCGGTGGCCGCGGTGGCCCCATGAGCTTTGGCAAGAGCAAGGCCAGGCTGTTGGGTGAAGACCAGATTACGACCACGTTCGCCGATGTGGCTGGCGTCGATGAAGCCAAGGAAGATGTAAAAGAGCTGGTGGATTTCCTGCGTGATCCCAGCCGATTCCAGAAACTGGGCGGCCGCATTCCTCGCGGAGTCTTGATGGTGGGCCAGCCCGGTACCGGTAAAACCCTACTTGCCAAAGCGATTGCCGGCGAAGCGAAAGTGCCTTTCTTTTCTATCTCTGGTTCCGACTTTGTCGAAATGTTCGTGGGTGTGGGCGCCTCGCGTGTGCGCGATATGTTCGAGCAAGCCAAGAAGCAGTCGCCCTGCATTATCTTCATCGATGAAATTGATGCCGTCGGTCGTCATCGTGGCGCGGGCCTGGGTGGTGGACACGACGAGCGTGAGCAAACGTTAAACCAGCTGCTGGTTGAGATGGATGGTTTTGAGGTCAACGACGGAGTCATCGTCATCGCCGCAACCAACCGTCCGGATGTATTGGACCCCGCGCTGTTGCGCCCCGGGCGTTTCGACCGCCAGGTGGTGGTGGGTCTGCCCGACATTCGTGGTCGCGAACAGATTTTGAAAGTGCATATGCGCAAGGTGCCCCTGTCGGAAGATGTGGAGGCCTCGAAAATTGCCCGCGGTACCCCCGGTTTCTCTGGTGCCGATCTGGCTAATCTGGTCAATGAGGCCGCTTTGTTCGCGGCTCGTGCCAATGTGCGCACAGTGGGCATGCAGCAATTTGAGCTGGCCAAGGACAAAATCATGATGGGCGCTGAGCGAAAGTCCATGGTGATGTCAGAGGACGAGAAGCGTAATACGGCTTACCACGAGGCGGGACACGCCATCGTGGGCAGGCTGGTGCCCGAGCACGATCCGGTTTACAAGGTCAGTATTATTCCGCGGGGCCGTGCCCTGGGTGTGACCATGTTCCTGCCGGAAGAGGATCGCTACAGTCATAGCCGCCGCCACATTATCAGCCAGATTTGTAGTCTGTTCGGCGGTCGTATCGCCGAGGAGATGACCCTGGGCAAGGATGGTGTGACTACCGGCGCTTCCAACGATATCCAGCGCGCAACGGACATCGCCCGCAAGATGGTCACCCAGTGGGGGCTGTCCGACAAAATGGGCCCTCTGCTCTATGATGAGGGTGGTGAAGAAGTGTTCCTGGGCCGCAGTGCGGGGCAACCCAATAAGTCGGTATCTGACGAGACGGCCAAGTCCATTGATCAGGAAGTGCGTCGCATTATTGATGAGTGCTACGGCATTGCCCAGCGTCTGTTGGAGGAGAACTTCGACAAGCTACACATGATGGCCGACGCGTTGATGCTCTACGAGACAATTGATGCAGATCAGATCGATGACATCATGGCGGGCCGATCGCCCAGCCCGCCTGCGGATTGGGATGACAGCGCCGGCGGTCAGGGCAGTAGTGCAAAACCTGCTGCCGACGACAAGCCGGACTCCGCCAGCCCCATAGGTGGTCCAGCCGGCGAACATTAAGTATGGCGTCAGCCGCCTCGCAAAGAACGAAACCGTACCCGGCGCTTGATTGCGCCGGGCGCACTTTAGACCTCTCGCAACCGCGAATTATGGGGGTCATCAATACCACGCCGGATTCCTTCTCCGACGGTGGCAGCCTCTACAGTAACCAACAACTGAATCTGGAACGGGCTTTTGAGCGAGCCTGTGAGATGACCGCCGCTGGAGCCACTATCCTCGATATTGGCGGCGAGTCGACCAGGCCAGGCGCTACCGCGGTGCCGCTGGAAGTGGAGCTGGATAGGGTCATTCCCTTGTTGGAGCGCGTGGTGGCAGAGTTGGAGGTGGTAGTTTCTGTAGATACCAGCTCACCTCAGGTGATGCAGGCAGCCAGTGCTGCCGGCGCAGGCCTTATCAATGATGTGCGTGCGCTAACGCGTGAGGGTGCATTGGCAGCCGCTGCTGCTACCGGTCTACCCATTTGCCTGATGCATATCCAGGGCGAGCCCCAGACTATGCAGGCGGCGCCTGTCTATGAGGATGTGGTGGCCGAGGTAGGCGACTACCTGAGCGCGCGGGTACAGACCTGCGAGCAGGCCGGTATAGCGCGCAATCGCTTACTCATCGATCCTGGATTTGGCTTTGGCAAGACTGTGGCGCACAATCTGCAGTTATTGCAGGGGTTGCCGCAGTTGGTCGCGATGGGTTTGCCGATTCTGGTGGGCCTGTCGCGTAAATCATTGATAGGCAAGATCCTGGGTCGCGATATGGATCAGCGGTTGCCGGCGAGTCTGGCTTTGGCAGTAATGGCTGCAGAGCGCGGCGCTGCAATTATAAGAACACACGACGTTGCTGAAACAGCTGATGCTGTAGCAATGGCCGTGGCTTTGGCAGAAATGGGGGATTAATGTCCAGGCAGTATTTTGGCACTGACGGTATTCGTGGCTCTGTGGGTGATCCGCCCATCACGCCGGACTTCATGCTCAAGCTGGGCTGGGCCTGCGGTCGGGTGTTTGCCCGTAACGCCGAAACACCAGGGCGCTGCACAGTTATCATCGGCAAAGACACCCGGGTATCCGGTTACATGTTCGAGTCTGCGTTGGAGGCTGGCCTGGTGGCGGCCGGGGTAGACGTGAAATTGCTGGGCCCCATGCCTACGCCGGCGGTTGCCCTGATGACCCGCAGCCAGAATGCCGACGCCGGCATCGTAATTAGCGCCTCTCACAACCCGTTCTATGATAACGGCATCAAATTTTTCTCGGCTCTGGGGTCCAAGCTCGCCGACGAGGTGGAGCTGGCCATAGAGGCTGAACTGGCCGGTGACATCGTTACGGTGCAGTCCCGCGACATTGGCAAGGTAGTGCGGGTTGTTGACGCCGCCGGGCGCTATATCGAGTTTTGCAAGTCAACAGTGCCTGAGGGCTTTAGCCTGCGTGGCATGCGTATCGCCGTCGACTGCGCACATGGCGCCACCTACCATATTGCCCCCAGTGTGTTGGGCGAACTGGGTGCTGAGGTAATCAGCCTGGGCGTGCAGCCGGATGGATTCAACATCAACCAGGGCGTGGGTTCTACCGATACCGAGCAGCTTTCACGCCTGGTGCAGGATGAGAGTGCAGACCTGGGGATCGCCTACGATGGCGACGGCGATCGCGTATTGTTTGTGGACCCCAATGGAGAGCTGGTGGACGGCGATGAGCTTCTCTATATCATCGCCAAACATCGTTTGGCGACAGGTCAGGCAGATGCCGGTGTGGTCGGTACTCTGATGTCTAACCTGGGTTTGGAGCTGGCGCTGCGTGAAGAGGGCCAACAGTTCGTGCGGGCCAAAGTGGGTGACCGCTTCGTTAAGGAGATGATGGAAACTCACGGCTGGCATCTCGGGGGTGAGTCCTCAGGCCATATCATCTGCTCCGATGTGACCACCACCGGCGATGGCATTGTCGCCTCGCTGCAGGTGTTGCGTGCGCTGCGCGAGGCCGGTGGCGCGGATCTGGCCACTCTGCGCGCAGGCATGAAAAAATTCCCGCAGACCATGATCAATGTAAAGGTGTCTGGTAAACCTGATCTGAGCGCTTTCCCCGAGCTGGATGAAGCGGTGCAGGCGGTGGAGGATCGGCTGGGCGAGCGAGGAAGAGTACTGCTGCGCCCCTCGGGTACCGAGCCCCTGGTACGGGTTATGGTGGAGGGTGAAGACGCCTCCGAGGTGGCGGAAATTTGTCAGGGCCTGGCTTCACAGGTAGAGCGGATACTGGGCTGATCAGCCCGCCGGCTGCCTTGTAACTACGGGGTATCTTGGGTAAGATTGCCGCCGCTTTTTTGCTGGGAGATCGACATGCGGCGTCCGCTGGTAGCGGGGAACTGGAAGATGAACGGCTCCCGGGAAGTGGTGGCCAGTTTGTTGGCTGGTTTGCATGACATTAAATCTGCAGCTGACGTCGTGGTTTGCCCCACCGCTTTGCATATTGATCAGGCGATTGCGGCCGTTGAAGGCAGTCAGTTGCAGGTGGGTGCACAGGATTGCAGCCATATGGCGGCAGGTGCATTCACGGGCGAGGTTGCCGCACCCATGTTGGCAGAGATCGGTTGCCAGTGGGTGATTCTCGGCCACTCTGAGCGGCGTCAGTACCACGCGGAGTCCGACGAGTTGGTAGCGGCGAAATTAAGCGCCGCGGTAAGCGCGGGTCTCAGCCCCATTGTTTGTGTGGGAGAGACGCGCGAGCAACGCGAGAACGGCGAAGCGGAAGCTGTCGTTGCCGGCCAGTTGGCAGGAGCGTTGGAAGGACAGGCCGGCCTGGCGGGGTTGGTGATTGCCTATGAACCGGTCTGGGCAATCGGCACCGGATTGACGGCGACGCCGGAGCAGGCACAGGACATGCACGCGTTTATCCGAGAGCAGCTGGCGGGTAACGCAGACGTAGACGGTGAGGCCACGAGAATTTTGTACGGTGGTAGCGTTAAAGGCGGAAACGCGACAACGCTGTTTGGCCAGGCCGATATCGATGGTGCCCTGGTGGGCGGTGCCGCGCTGGATGCACAAGAATTCAGGCAGATTATCGACGCTGCCGGCTAATGGGAGCCCCCGGGCCCCGCTGAATTAAGGAAGTCCCCCACGGGGACAGGAATATTATGGAACAGATTATCTTAGTGGCTCACCTGTTGGTGGCACTGGCCATTATTGGCCTGATCATGCTGCAGCAGGGCAAGGGTGCCGATATGGGTGCCTCCTTTGGTGCCGGTGCATCACAAACCCTGTTCGGCAGTGATGGCAGTGGTAATGCCCTGACCAAGGCGACCGCCTGGTTGGTGGTGCTTTTTTTCTCAACCAGCTTTGGTCTGGCGCTTATCGCCAATCAAAAGACCGTGGTGGTAGACGACATCGACCTCATGATCCCTACAGCGATGGAAGCACCCGTTGAAGCACTGGATTCTGACCTGCCAGTAGTGGAAAATGACGCCCCTGCTGTGATCAGTACCGAGGACGACGTCCCCGAATTGTAAAATCTCAGTTATTGCCGAAGTGGTGGAATTGGTAGACACGCTATCTTGAGGGGGTAGTGAGCTATGCTCGTGCGGGTTCAAGTCCCGCCTTCGGCACCAAATTAGGAATATTTCGGCGCTAGTCCTGCGCCCCAGCCCTGGCGTTTAAATTCCCGCCTTTGGCAAACCCCCTGGAAACCCTTACCGTGTACAAGTCGATTCTTTTTGCTGTATTTACCTCCTTTACCCTGATCGCTGTGCCTGTCTCCGCGCGCCCTTATGCGGGGCTTTCAGGCCTGGCCGCGTCCGCTGACAGCGCAGCGACGGCGGGGACCAATCCCGCAGGTATTATGCGCTTTGAAGACAGTAGCCAGAGGGTCGAGTTGCTGGCGTTTTTCTCCGAGTCGACCTGGGAAGGTCAGCTGGGTGATGGCGAGTCTTACACAAGTGACGACTCTACGGACATCATTGTGCCCTCGGGATATTTTGTGAAACCGATCAATGATGACTGGGCGTTTAGTTTCACTATTCTGGGTGCTGGCTTTTCTGACGATCTTGGGGACTGGCCAGGGCGCTACGCGATAGAGAGCTACGATTCGCTCAATATCAGTGCGTTCCCCAGCATCGCATACCGTATCAATGACAAGTTGTCCGTCGCGGGTAGCCTGTCGCTCACTTATGCGAGCTACGAGCAGGAGCGCCGCGTTGCCAATTTGTTTGACCCCACGTTTGGTGACGGCTCGGCCGAACTGGACACCGACGGCTTCGACGCTGGTTTCGGCTTGTCTCTGTTGTATGAAATCAATGATCGCACTCGCTGGGGTCTCAGCTATCTTTCCGAAGTGGATCCGGAACTGGACGGCGACACAAAGTACCGTGGACTTGGGCCAAATACGGAGCGAGTGCTGGATGCCGGTGGCTTTCTGAATTCCGATGTTGAGGTAAGAAGCCGGTCGCCCCAGAGCCTGCTCGCTGGCTTGTATCATGAATTTGACAACAATCACGCCGTCACTATTGATCTGGCCTGGGCAGATTTCAGTCGCTTCCAACTCTCCGAGTTTTACTTTGACGGTGAAGCCGTCGCCGACACAGACACTGAGTACCAGGACATCTGGGCGATTGCGAGTAGCTACAGCTGGCCCCTAAGCTCGCGATGGATGATGAGCGTAGGTGGTTTTTATGCCACCAGCGGCGTTGAAGATGAGGACCGCAGCGCTATTCTGCGTCTTGATGAGCTGTGGTCGGTGGGTGTGGAGGCTGAATGGCAGTGGACCGAGCACCGTAATGTGCTGTTTGGCATCAGTTATCTCACCTTGGGTGATGCGCCTGTCGATGCGATTGAGATTCCCCTGCTTGGCTCTACCCAGGGGGAGTACTCCAGTCGCGACATCATCATGCTACGTCTGGGCATGACATTCGGCGCCCTGTGACGCGTACTGCCCTGCGCAGCTGCTAGTCGTTTCGACCCCTGCCCGCCAGACGCGGCAGCAGTATCGGGGTATTGGCTTTATACGCCTGATAGCGCGGATCCTGCCCCCATAGTTTGTCGGCCTTTTTTTCCAGCAACGGTATACCGCTTACCCGCGTCAGCAGCAGGTAGACGAATACAGGTGAAATCATCGTTATCCACTGCCAACCCTGCAAGACGGGAGCCGCAAGCAGTGCGATGCCCAGCCACAGCATGATCTCGCCCAGGTAATTGGGGTGACGTGAGATCGACCATAGACCGCTGGTGATGAACTGGCCGCTACCATTTGCGGCGCGGAACTGTCGCTTTTGCCGATCGGAAACAACTTCCACAGCAAAGCCCACTAGCCAAAGGAGTATGGCGCCCAGGTCGAACAAGGACAGCGCAGTGCTGTTACCGGAGGTGATTGCCGCGAGCGCGCAAGCCCCGGTTACGCTAACCCACAGGCCCTGCAGGCTCCATGTGGCCAGAAAGGATAAGGGATTGGGTTTGATCTTGTCGAAGCGCGAATCGGCGCCATCGGCGCGGATGCGCAGAAACAGGAAGGAGCCCAGCCGCAGCGCCCAAACGACAATCATTGCCGTTAACAGTAAGGAGCGGCTGTCGGTCTTCTGACTCAATACCAGCGCGATTATCGCGACGCCAATGTAGGTGATGGACCCAGTCAGGTCATAGAATTTTTCGGTCTGCCGCAGGTAAGCCGGGACAAATGCCAGCCACTGCACGGCAAACGCCAGGAATATACACAGGGCAAAGAGCGGCAACTGGCCAACGACAATGCCGTTGAAGCTGCCGGCCGCAGCCATAAGCAGGCCCAGCACAGTGGTGATCAGTAGAATTTTGATAATGCTCTCCCCGTTGTCCAGCGTCGATATAGTACCTGATTAGGGGCCTTGGAGGCTTGCCGGTGCCGGGCGGTGGGTGGCTATTGGAGATGGACCGCGTACGCACTGTGGCCAGCTTGAAAAAACGCGTGAAAAATAGCCGATTTACCCCTTTTTCAGCCCTCTAAAAATACCGCTTTTTTAGCGAGACCAGCGGTTGACCGGGCATGGTGCGATACCTATAATGCACAGCCTCGAATTTGGACTGCCGCTACTTGCAGTTCAATGTGCAGCGCCAAGGGGCCTGCATGGCGAGGAAGTTTTGATGCGGGGTGGAGCAGCCTGGTAGCTCGTCGGGCTCATAACCCGAAGGTCGTCGGTTCAAATCCGGCCCCCGCTACCAATAACGTGTCACTTGCTCCAATTAAAAAGTGATACGACGAAAAAGCCCCTTTTTAGGGGCTTTTTCGTTTTTGAACGGTAAGCGATGAGCAGTTGACTTTAGCGGAGTGCATTTGGCCAGCAAAGAGCAACAGATAGAGCAACTGCTGCAGCCCACGGTCGAGGCCATGGGCTTCGACCTCTGGGGCATCGAGTATGTGTCGCAGGGGCGGCACAGTTTGCTGCGCATCTTTATTGATGCCGAGCAGGGTATCACCGTCGACGATTGTGCGGCGGTCAGCCATCAGGCTGGTAGCGTGCTGGACGTGGAAGAGCCAATTAACGGTGAGTACACCCTTGAGGTTTCCTCACCAGGCATGGACAGGTTGCTGTTCAAGCTGGAGCAGTACCCCCAGTACGCGAACGAAGTTATTGAGTTGCGCTTGCGCAGTCCGTTTGAGGGGCGACGTAAGTTCAAGGGAATTTTAAAAGGCATAGAGGGTGAGGACATCGTGGTGCAGGTTGATGATCACGAATATCTACTCCCTCACAGCGCGGTTGATAAGGCGCGTATAGAACCCCGTATTTAGCGGGTGTACAACAGGCGAGGCTTGAGATGACAAAAGAAATTCTGTTGGTAGCAGAAGCGGTATCGAACGAAAAAGGTGTGTCCGAGGACATAATCTTCGAAGCGATAGAGCTGGCGCTGGCGACGGCCACCAAGAAGCGTTACGACGAAGACGCTGATATCGAGGTGACCATCGATCGTGAAACCGGTGACTATGTCACTGTGCGTCGTTGGCTGGTGGTTCCGGACGATGAAATGGCCCTTCTGGGCACCCAGTTCACTACTGAGGAAGGGATAGAACAGAATCCTGATCTCAAGCCGGGTGATATTCATCAGGAGACAGTTGAGAACGTTGGTTTTGGTCGTATCGCCGCACAGACTGCCAAGCAGGTGATCGTGCAGCGGGTGCGCGACGCAGAGCGGGCACAGGTTGTAGAAAAATACACAGACCGTGTGGGCGAGCTTATTGCCGGCACCGTCAAGAAAGTAACGCGCGATAATGTCATTGTCGATCTGGGCAACAATGCTGAAGGGCTGCTGCCGCGAGAGCAGCTTGTAGGCCGCGAGACCTTTCGGGTCAACGATCGCGTCCGCGCCATTCTTACCGAGATCAGCGAAGAGACCCGTGGTCCCCAGTTGATACTCAGTCGCGCTTGCCCCGAGATGCTGATCGAATTGTTCAAGATTGAAGTACCCGAGATCGCTGAGGAAGTTATCCAGATTCGCAGCGCCGCCCGTGACCCCGGTTCTCGTGCCAAGATTGCCGTGAAAACCAACGATCAGCGAATTGACCCTGTTGGTGCCTGCGTTGGTATGCGTGGCTCGCGCGTTCAGGCCGTTTCCAACGAGTTGGATAATGAGCGGGTGGATATCGTGCTGTGGGATGATAACCCGGCGCAACTGGTAATCAACGCCATGTCGCCAGCGGAAGTTGAATCGATTGTTGTCGACGAAGACAGCGGCACAATGGATGTTGCTGTTTCTGAGGAAAACCTTGCCCAGGCAATTGGGCGGTCCGGACAGAATGTACGTTTGGCCAGTCAGCTGACCAGCTGGACCATCAATGTAATGAGCAACGAAGAGGCTGCTGAAAAGCACGAGGCCGAAGCGGGACAAGTTATCCAGACGTTCTGTGATCAGTTGGACATTGATGAAGATGTCGCTGACATCCTGGTTGAAGAAGGCTTCAGCACGCTTGAAGAGGTGGCTTACGTACCCCTCGACGAGATGACGGCGATTGAAGGTTTCGACGAAGAGATTGCCGAGGAGCTTCGTGCTCGTGCCAAGGATGCGCTGCTTACGCAGGCGATTGCGTCTGAGGAAGAGCTGGGCGCCAATGAGCCCGCCGAAGATCTGCTCACCATGGACGGAATGGACAAGCACCTGGCCTTTATTCTGGCCAGCAAGGAAATTGTCACAATGGAAGACCTCGCCGAGCAGGGCGTTGACGACCTGATGGATATTGAGAACATGACTGAGGAACGTGCGGGCGAGTTGATTATGACCGCACGCGCACCCTGGTTTGCCGAGGAAGCCGAGTAAGACGGCTGCACGTGTTAGTAGCAACGGTAAGCAAACAGGGTTTATAGGAGAAAACGAATGTCGCAGGTGACAGTACAGCAACTCGCAGCCACAGTGGGCGCCTCGGTCGATCGTCTGTTAGCACAGATGAAAGAAGCCGGGTTGCCGCACTCTGCAGCGGAAGAAGCTGTATCAGAGGAAGACAAGCAGGCGCTGCTGACTTTTCTCAAGCGCAGCCACGGTGAGGAATCGACGGCCGCGCCCAAGCGCATAACGCTTAAGCGCAAGACCATCAGCACTCTGCGTACCGGTGGATCCCAGGGCAAGAAGACGGTCAACGTTGAGGTGCGCAAAAAGCGTACCTATGTCAAACGTGACGCTGAAGAACTGGCCGCCGCTGCCGATGCAGAAGAGGAGAACCTCGACGAGCAGTTGGATGTTACTGCAGAAGTTGAAGCGGAGGCCGAAGCGGCTGCCGCTGCTGCAGCCGCAGCCGAAGCAGCCCAGGCAGAAGAGCCTGTTGTTGAGGTTGAAGAAGAGACTGAAGAAGACCTGAAGAACCTTGATCCTGAGGTTCTGCGCCAGCGTGCTGCCGAACGCCGTAAGGTCAAGGAAGCTGAAGAAGCCGCAGCGCGGAAAGCCGCTGCCGAGGCGCGCAAACTGGAAGAGGAGCGCAAGCAGGCTGCTGCTACCGCTTCCGCTGTTGTTGCTGAGAAAGACGGCGAGACAGCAACCAAGCGACCCAAGCGTCTGCACGAGGCCCCGACGGCTAATCGTGAGGCAGAACGTCGCAAGCCATCACGCGGAAAACTGGATCGCAACGCTCCTGCGGGTAGAGGCAAGAAGCGTGGACACAACCTGTCCCTGTCTGATCTGGATGCTGCTGAATCAGGGCTTTCACGACGTCGTGGTAGTCGCAAGAAGATCAAGGCCACTCACTCAGAGCATTCCAAGCACGGTTTTGAGATGCCCACCGATACCATCATTTATGACGTTGAAGTAGGCGACATGATTTCGGTTGGCGGCATGGCTCAGGCGATGTCGGTCAAGTCGGGCGAAGTTATCAAGGAGTTGATGAAGCTGGGTGTGATGGCGACCATCAATCAGATGATTGATCAGGATACGGCAACTCTGGTCATTGAAGAGTTGGGTCACCGTGTTGTAACAGTCAGCTCGGATGCCATCGAAGAGAGCCTGGAAGAAACGCTTGCGCTACAGGAGGGGACGCCCGAGCCCCGCGCGCCTGTCGTGACCGTCATGGGCCACGTTGATCACGGTAAAACATCGCTACTCGATTACATTCGCAAGAGCCATGTTGCTTCCGGCGAAGCTGGCGGTATTACCCAGCATATCGGCGCCTACCACGTAGAAACCGATCACGGCATGATCTCCTTCCTCGATACACCGGGGCACGCGGCATTTACAGCCATGCGCGCACGGGGTGCCAAGAGCACGGATATTGTCATTCTTGTGGTTGCCGCTGATGACGGCGTGATGCCACAAACCGAAGAAGCGGTTAAGCATGCCCGAGCTGCCGATGTTCCGCTTATCGTTGCCATTAACAAAATGGACAAGGAAGGTGCTGATCCCGAGCGGGTCAAAAATGAGCTTTCGGCGAAAGAGGTAATCCCGGAAGAGTGGGGCGGTGATACGCAGTTTATCGGCGTGTCGGCACTCACTGGCGACGGTATCAATGAATTACTTGATGCGGTGCTGCTGCAGGCAGAACTGCTGGAACTGGAGGCGCCGCGAGACACCGCGGCCCAGGGTCTGGTTATTGAGTCGCGTCTGGACAAGGGACGTGGGTCGGTAGCGTCTGTATTGGTGCAAAGCGGCACACTGCGCAAAGGCGACATCGTGCTCGCCGGTCTGGAGTTTGGCCGAGTGCGTGCCATGCTGGATGAGAACGGTCAGCCTATTGACGAGGCGGGGCCGAGTATCCCTGTAGAAATTCTTGGTCTGGGTGGTACACCCGATGCCGGCGATCAGTTCGCCGCCGTAGAGAGTGAGCGCAAGGCCAGGGAGATCGCAGATTTCCGCGCCGAGAAGACGCGCGACAACAAGCTGCAGCGTCAGCAGGCGGCCAAGCTGGACAACATGTTTGAAAGCATGACTGCGGGCGAGAAGAAGACACTCAACCTGGTCGTTAAAGCCGATGTACGCGGTTCGCTCGAAGCGATTACCGGTGCGCTGCTGGACCTGGGCAACGAAGAGGTACAGGTAAATATCGTCACCGGTGGCGTAGGTGGTATTGCTGAGACCGATGTCACTCTGGCGCTGACTACCAATGCGGTGATCTTCGGCTTCAACGTTCGAGCGGACAACGCCGCTCGCAGATTGGTCGAGGAAGAGGGCATAGACATGCGTTATTACAACGTCATCTATGACTTGATCGACGACGTCAAGCAGGCCCTTACCGGCATGTTGGCACCTGAGTTGCGAGAAGAAATTGTTGGTGTGGCCGAAGTACGCGATGTATTCCGCTCACCCAAGTTTGGTCAGATTGCCGGTTGTATGGTGACTGAAGGCACTGTGTATCGGTCCAAGCCTATCCGTGTACTGCGTGACAACGTGGTGATCTACGAGGGCGAACTGGAATCCTTGCGTCGTTTCAAGGACGACGCTAACGAAGTTCGCAACGGCACGGAATGTGGTATCGGTGTGAAGAACTACACGGATGTGAAAGTCGGCGACCAGATCGAAGTGTATGAAGTTAAGGAGATCGCCCGCTCACTGTAGCGGCTTACTCCGATGGGCAAGGAATACAGCCGCACGCAGCGGGTTGCGGATCACCTGCAGCGAGAACTTGCCGGCGTTATCCAGCACGAAATTCGTGACCCGCGCCTGGGTATGGTTAGCCTGACCGGCGTTGAGGTGACCAAGGACCTGGGCTACGCAAAGGTATTTTACACTTTGCTGGGGTGCGAGTCTGACAAGGACGCGCGCGACTCCACAGAGGTATTAAACAAAGCGGCGGGTTTCTTGCGAACCCGTTTGTCTAAAGACAGCACCATGCGAACTGTGCCACGACTGCGTTTTATTTTCGATAACAGTGTGGGACGCGGTCGTTTTCTCGAAGGATTGATCAGTGATGCTGCCGACGCGGATCGCAAGATAGGCCTGCGGGAAGATGAACAGGAAGGCGAACCGAAAGACCCTCACGGTGGCGAGCCCGAAGATGAGGGCTAGGCAAGGTGGGTAGGCGTCGGCGCGGGCGGCCAGTAAATGGCATCCTGGTGCTGGACAAACCAATGGGCGAGAGTTCAAACAGGTCGCTACAGAACGTGAAGCGTTTGTACGATGCCGCCAAGGCCGGTCATACCGGTAGCCTGGACCCTTTGGCTACCGGTGTTTTGCCATTGTGTTTTGGTGAGGCAACGAAGTTCTCCCAGTATCTGCTGGATGCAGATAAAGGGTACGAAAGCACCTTTACGCTGGGGCGGACAACGGCGACTGCCGACGCGGAGGGCGAGACGCTCTCGGTGAGCGATGCCTCCGCTGTGACTGAGGCCGCTGTTGAAGAGGCGATGAGCGGTTTGCGCGGTGCGATAGAGCAATTGCCGCCAATGTATTCGGCACTGAAGCTGAATGGCCAACCACTGTACAAGCTGGCTCGACAAGGCATAGAGGTCGAGCGAAAGCCCAGGCCGGTAGAGATCAAGAACTTCGAGCTACGTGCATTTCGTGGCGGCGAAGCGGCCGAAGTCGATGTGGTTATAGAGTGTAGTAAGGGTACCTATGTTCGTACCCTGGCTGAAGATCTGGGTAAGGCGCTGGGCTGTGGTGCACATGTCAGTGCCCTCAGGCGTACCCGCTCCGGCCCGTTTACGCTTGCCGACAGTGTCACAATGGAGACGCTATCGGCCTTACAAGAGAATGAACAGCTGGCGCAGATGGACCAATTGCTGCAGCCAGCGGACGCACCACTGGGCAATTTACCGCTGGTAACGCTCAGTGAATCCGGGGGTTTTTACCTCCGACAGGGTCAACCAGTACTAGTGCCAAATGCGCCCTGTAGTGGTATGGTGCGCGTCGCCCTGCAGGATGGAGAATTCCTGGGGGTAGGAGAGATATTGGACGATGGGCGCGTGGCGCCTCGTCGGCTGGTAGTCACCAACGGGTGACACGAACCTGTCTGTAAATCTGCACGGACAGGCTCTATCGATAACGGGGTAAAAATACCCTTGCAGATTAAGAGGAAGAAGAAAATGGCTTTAAATGCAGAAAAGAAAGCAGAAATCGTAAAAGAGTATCAACAGGGTGATAGCGACACAGGATCACCGGAAGTACAAGTAGCGCTGCTCACCGCAAATATCGAGGAGCTCCAGGGTCACTTCCAGTCGCACAAACACGATCACCACTCCCGCCGCGGTCTCATCCGCATGGTAAACCAGCGTCGTAAGCTGCTGGACTATCTCAAGCGCAAGGATACATCTCGCTACACCGATCTGATCAAACGTCTCGGTTTGCGTCGATAAGCTGCACCCGAAGCCGGGGCATAGGGCCCCGGTTTTCACGTCAAGAATTGGAGAATAATTGTGAACCCAGTAACTAAAACATTTCAGTATGGTGGCCAGACTGTCACCTTGGAAACCGGGCGTATTGCTCGTCAGGCCACAGGCGCCGTCCTGGTAACAGTAGAAAACACTTCGGTATTGGTTACCGTTGTCGCTCAAAGGACCGGTAAAGAAGGGCAGCCCTTCTTCCCATTAGGCGTACATTACATCGAAAAAGCCTATTCAGTGGGTAAGATTCCTGGTGGCTTCTTCAAGCGTGAAGGTCGCCCCAATGAGAAAGAAACCCTGACCTCTCGCCTGATCGATAGGCCGATTCGCCCTCTCTTTGAAGATGGCTTCATGAATGAAGTGCAGGTTATCTGTACAGTGATGTCTGCAGAGTCTGATATCGATCCAGATATCCCCGCAATGATTGGTACCTCAGCCGCCCTGGCTATCTCGGGCTGCCCGTTTAACGGACCAATAGGCGGCGCACGTGTAGGCTTTACCGAAGCTAATGGCTACATGCTTAACCCCACTTACAGCCAGCTGACCGATAGCAAGCTGGACATGATTGTTGCTGGCACCAAGGACGCTGTCCTGATGGTGGAGTCGCAGGCGCAGGAACTGTCTGAAGACCAGATGCTTGGTGCGGTACTGTTTGCTCACCAGGAAATGCAGGTAGTGATTCAGGCGATCAACGAGCTGGCAGCTGAAGCTGGTAAGCCGCGTTGGGATTGGAAGGCACCTGCCATCGACGAGGAGCTGGTCACAGCTGTTGAAGAGCAGGTTAAGGTCGATTTGGGCGAAGCCTATCGCATCACCGACAAAGCCGAGCGCTACGAGCGTGTTGGCGTAGTTAAAGATGCCTGTATCGCAGCCCTGGCAGTAGAAGGCGGCCCATCAGCCGACCGCGTCAAGGATGTATTCAAGGGCGTTGAGAAGAATCTTGTGCGCAAGCGCATTCTTGCCGGTGAGGCCCGTATCGATGGTCGTGATAACCGCACTGTTCGTGCGATTGCCTGCGAAACCGATATTCTCGCGAAAGTGCATGGTTCTGCTCTCTTCACCCGTGGAGAAACGCAGGCGATTGGTGCTGTGACTCTGGGATCAACCCGTGATTCGCAGATCATCGATGCTTTGGAAGGCGAGCGCCGCGATCCGTTTATGCTGCATTACAACTTCCCTCCCTACTCGGTGGGCGAGGCAGGTCGTGTTGGTTTTACCAACCGTCGTGAAATTGGCCACGGGCGTCTTGCACGTCGCGGCCTGGCTGCGGTGCTGCCGAACAATGATGACTTCCCTTACACCATCCGTCTGGTCTCTGAGATTACTGAATCTAACGGTTCCAGCTCTATGGCATCTGTATGTGTAGGTTCGCTGGCCATGATGGCCGCAGGCGTCCCACTGAGCGCTCCGGTTGCCGGTATCGCTATGGGCCTGGTCAAGGAAGGCAACCAGTTTGCAGTCCTGACCGATATCCTCGGCGATGAAGATCACCTTGGCGACATGGACTTCAAGGTTGCCGGTACCGCGGAAGGCGTCACTGCTCTGCAGATGGATATCAAGATTGAAGGCATCAACGAGCAGATCATGGAGATTGCCCTCGAGCAGGCTCAGCAAGCGCGTCTGCATATTCTCGGCCAGATGAATGAAGTACTGCCAGCAGCACGAACAGTGACTTCTGAAAATGCACCGAGCATGGTGACCCTGAAGGTCGATTCCGACAAGATTCGCGACATCATTGGTAAGGGTGGCGCTACTATCCGCTCTATTACCGAGCAGTCGGGTGCCACAGTTGATATCGATGACGATGGCACTGTTCGCGTCTTCGGTCAGAACATGGCTGCTCGCGACGCCGCTGTTGCCATGATCGAGGAAATCACCGCGGAAGCCGAGGTAGGCGCTGTCTACAAAGGTACTGTTGCACGCATCGTTGATTTCGGTGCGTTCGTAACTATCCTGCCTGGCAAGGATGGCCTGGTACACATTTCCCAGATCGCCAATGAGCGTGTTGAGAATGTGTCAGACCACCTGAGCGAAGGTCAGGAAATTGATGTGAAAGTGCTGGATGTGGATCAGCGCGGTCGTATCAAGCTGTCAATAAAGGAGCTTCTGGAAGATGAAGCCCCGGCGGAAGCCAGCGCTGCTGAGTAATTCGGCAACGCGAACAAAAAGGGCGCCTGGTAACAGGCGCCCTTTTTTTATGCCTTTAAATCAGCTTTGGCGATTAGCAACCAGGTGATCTACCACTGCAGGGTCGGCAAGAGTGCTGGTATCGCCCAGCGAGTCGAGCTCGTTCTCGGCGATCTTGCGCAGTATGCGGCGCATGATTTTTCCGGAGCGGGTCTTGGGTAGCCCCGGTGCCCACTGGATGAGGTCCGGCTTGGCGATGGGCCCTATCTCGGTAACACAGAGTTGTACCAGCTGTGCGCGTAACTCTTCGCTGGGCTCAACACCCTGCATGGGAGTGACATAGCAGTAAATGCCCTGACCCTTGATGTCATGGGGAAAGCCAACCACGGCAGCCTCGGCAATATCTTCGTGTAATACCAGTGCACTCTCCACCTCTGCGGTTCCCATGCGGTGCCCCGAGACATTGAGTACGTCGTCGACTCTGCCGGTGATCCAGTAGTAACCATCCTCGTCGCGGCTGGCACCGTCGCCGGTAAAATAATAGCCGGGATAATTTTTGAAGTAGGTATCTATCATGCGTTGGTGATCGCCATACACCGAGCGAATCTGGCCTGGCCATGAGGACTTTATGACTAGATAACCGGCTCCGGCCCCCTCTATTTCGCTGCCGTCTTCATTGAGCAGTGCCAGTTCGACGCCAAAGAAAGGAAAGGTTGCCGAGCCTGGCTTGAGGTCGGTTGCGCCCGGCAGGGGCGTGATCATGTGTCCGCCGGTTTCGGTTTGCCACCAGGTGTCAACGATGGGGCAGCGGGAGTCGCCGACCACGGTGTAATACCATTCCCAGGCCTCGGGATTGATAGGTTCACCCACCGAGCCCAGTAGTCGCAGGCTGCTTCGTTTGCTGCGCTTTACCGGCTCATCGCCCACTGCGTGCAGTGCCCGAATAGCCGTGGGCGCTGTGTAAAACGTGTTCACCTGGTGCTTGTCGACGACCTCCCAGCAGCGACCGGCATCGGGGTAGGTGGGCACACCCTCGAACATCAGCGAGATGGCGCCATTGGCCAACGGTCCATAAACAATATAGGTGTGACCGGTTACCCAGCCCACATCAGCGGTGCACCAGTACACCTCTCCCTCGCGGTAGTCGAAAACATACTTGAAGGTCATAGCGGCCTGCAGCAGGTAGCCGCCAGTGGTATGCAGTACACCCTTGGGTTTGCCTGTGGAGCCCGAGGTGTAAAGTATAAACAGGGGGTCTTCCGCGGCCATGGATTCCGCAGGACAGTCGCTGTCAGCAGTGTCGGTGGCCTCGTGATACCAGATGTCCCGGCCTTCCTGCCAGCCCACGTCGCCACCGGTGCGGCGTACGACCAGACAGGTGTGCACATTGGCACAGGCCTGCAGTGCCGTATCGGCATTTTGTTTGAGCGGGATGGCCTTGCCACCGCGCACGCCCTCATCAGCGGTAATCAGTGTCTGGCAGTCCGAGTCCAGTATCCGGTCCTTCAGGGCCTCGGGCGAAAATCCGCCAAACACTACCGAATGCACGGCGCCTATGCGGGCACAGGCCAGCATCGCATAGGCAGCCTCGGGAACCATGGGCATGTAGATGCAAACCCGGTCACCTTTGTTGACTCCACGGGATTTCAGCACATTAGCCAGTCGGCAGACCTGCTCTTTCAGCTCGCCATAAGTGATGTGCTTGCTGTCCGCGGGGTCATCGCCCTCCCAGATGAAGGCGGTCTGTTCGGCTCGCTCTGGCAGGTGTCGGTCAATGCAGTTAACACTGACATTCAGCCTGCCGCCGCTGAACCAGGAGGCCTCGCCCTTGACGAAATCAAAGTCCCGCACCTGATTCCAGCTCTGGTCCCAGGTGAGAAACTCGTCTGCCATCTCTCCCCAGAAGGCATCGGGTTGTTCCAGCGAGCGTTGATACAGGGTCTGGTACTGATCGGCATTAATATGCGCATCAGAGAAATTTTCGGGGACCTTGTGGAGTGGAAACTCAGACATCGTGCAATGCTCGCAAACAGGGGTAGAGAGGAGATGATACAGACGGCCAGACGCTGTGCAAGCCAATCGGGGAATGCGTTGCACATGCCCCGTAATTAAAGATCCCAGGGATCAGTGTGAGGCTAGCATGCCCCAGTCAGATACCGGGTTGAGCGCCAGTCGAACATTGTCGATGAGCCGGGTAGGGCCCAGTCGAGCAGCCGCCAGAATGGCGATCTCTTCGGTATCTTCGGTAACGGGGCGCAGCGTGCGTGCGTCGCGAATGGCGAAATAATCAGGCTCGAAGCCGGCCTGCAGCAAACGCATGCGGGCGTGGGACTCTAACTGCAGGAAGTTGTCGAAGCCGCAGGCAATGGCCTCGCGGCAGCTGATCAAAGTCTGGTGCAGCGCCGGTGCAATGCGCCGCTGATCTGGCTTGAGGTAGCCATTGCGCGAGCTCAGCGCCAGTCCATCAGTGTCACGGGCTGTTTTGACACCAACGATTTCGACGGGGATATAAAGGTCGCTGACCATTTTGCGAATGATCGATAGCTGCTGGAAATCTTTCTCACCGAAGATCGCCACATCCGATTGCACAATGTTGAACAATTTGCTGACCACGGTGGATACACCGTCAAAATGCCCTGGGCGACTGGCGCCACATAGCGTCTCGGACAAATCCGGTACTCTCACCAGCGTCTGGTTCTCCATCCCCTCGGGATAGATTTGACTGACATCAGGCGCGTAGAGAATATGTGTGCCCTCGGCAAACAGCTTTTCCTTGTCTGCGGCAAGCGTGCGCGGATAGGCGTCCAGGTCCTCGGAGGGCCCAAACTGCAATGGGTTAACGAAAATACTGACGACGACAATATCTGCCAGTTCCCGCGCGCGGCGGACAAGGTCCAGGTGGCCTTCATGAAGATTGCCCATCGTTGGGACGAAGGCAATGCGCTGGCCCTGACTACGGCATTTTTTCAGCGCCGACTGCAGGCTGGCATTTGTTGTGTAAGTTCGCATATCTACACTATCTCCGTTAAGCGGAAATGGCTGACGCTAAACCCCTGTAGCGGTGCCCAATAACTGGCTTTCGCTGCAGGTGCGAGGGTGGCAAAGTATGCCCCAGACACCCCATACCGGCAACGGATTTTTATTAAATATTTACACCTTTTTGTTACCGAAGGAAGCAAAAGCGGCGCTATGCGGCCGCAAAGTGCTACTTATGGTAAGTGAGTGCTCACTATAGGGGGTTTGCATAGCGCCGGGATAATGGCTTGCCGCTATCTGGCAGGCGATTTAACTGTAGGTGTGCTCTTCTCGTGGATACTCGCCCGCCTTGACCGCGTCGACGAAGGCTTTCAGGCCGTCCTGTATCGTGCTCTGGCCGGCCATGAAATTCTCCACAAACCTGGCAGTGTGCTGAGACAGGCCCAGCATATCGTGCAGCACCAGCACCTGGGCGTCAGTGCCGGGCCCGGCCCCGATCCCAATCACCGGGATATCCAGCTTGGCGCTGATATCGCTAGCCAGGTGCGAGGGAATACACTCCAGCACCAGCAGGCTTGCACCCGCGTCCTGTATTTCCACCGCGTCGGCCAGAATTGATTTTGCCTCTTTGGGGGTGCGGCCCTGCACTTTGAAGCCGCCGAAGGCATTGACGGACTGGGGTGTCAGACCCAGGTGCGCGCACACCGGAATGCCGCGTTCAACCAACATGCTGATGCTATCGCTCAACCAGGTACCGCCTTCCATTTTCACCATTTGGGCGCCGGCCTGCATCAGTACCGTCGCGTTTTCCATGGTTTGCTCTGGCGAGGTGTAGCTCATGAAAGGCATATCGGCGATCACCAGCGAATCGGGCCCGCCACGGGTGACGCAGGACGTGTGATACGCCATTTCTTCGACGGTAACCGGAATAGTGCTGTCGTAGCCCTGCAAAACCATGCCCAGAGAGTCACCGACCAGGATGGTCTCGGCGCCGGCTTCGCTGACAAGTCTGGCAAAGGTGGCGTCGTAGGCCGTAATGCACACAAACTTTTCCTCGGCGGCCTTCATCTTGTCGAGGGTACTGATTGTGATTTTGCCCATTGCGCTGCTATCCAAAGAAAGTGGGATTGAAGTAGTGGCGTCCGCTTCGAATATCCAGCAGGTAGTCCACGAGGTGCCGGTAGTCCCCGTCGCCATTGACCAGATCGATCTCGCTGGCGTTAACGATAAGCAGTGGGGCGTCATCGTAATACAGAAAAAACTCACTGTACACTTCGTTCAGGCGCTCTAAATAGTCGCGATCTATGCCCTGCTCGAAGCCAATTCCTCGGCTTTCAATCCGCGATAAAAGCACATCGGTTGAGGCTTGCAGATAAATGACCAGGTCTGGCTTGGGTGCATCGATCGTCAGCTGGTGGTACACCTTTTCATAGAGCTGGAACTCATCACTGTCCAGATTAATCCTGGCGAATAAGGGATCTTTCTCGATGAGGAAATCTGACACCCGAACCGGCTCAAAAATATCGGCCTGGCGCAGGTCTTGAATCTTTTGTGCCCGCTGGAACAGGAAGAAGAGTTGGGCTGCCAGCGCGCCCTGCTTGCGATTGCGGTAGAACTTTTCCAGAAACGGGTTTTCTTCGGCGTCCTCAAGCAGGGTTTGATAATTGAAGCTTGCTGCAAGGCGTTTTGTGAGCGTGGTCTTGCCCACCCCTATGGGCCCTTCAACGGCGATAAAAGCAGGCGGTGTACGGCCTTTAAGGTCGATATTTATGGCGCCGTTCTGCTCAATCAAGCCCTGGTTTCCCTGTCGCGATGTCGGTTGATATCAAGTGTCTGTGACGTGCGTTGCAATGTCCCCTCGCCACAGTCCGCTGCTAATGTACCAAGTTCTTCACCACCGGGCAGCACCAATTTTTCGCCGGCTATTTCCAGCAGTGGTTGCAGCACAAAATCGCGTAGCTGCAGCCCGGGATGAGGAATCTGCAACAGCGTTTCTGCGATGACCTCATCACCATAAAGCAGAATATCCAGATCCAGCGTACGCGGTCCCCAGCGCTCGCCGCGTTGTCGTCCCTGGGCATCTTCAATGGCCTGCAGCGACGCGAGCAAGTCCCGGGGTGTCAGCAGGGTGTTTAGCGCCAGCACGGCATTGAGATAATCGGGCTGGTCCCGAGGCCCCATGGGTGGACTGGAGTACACGCTGGATATGGCTTGGATGCTGGATTGCGGGAGCGCGTCGATGGCAGCCACTGCGCTGCTCAGCTGCTCCGCCGGATTGTCCAGGTTGGCGCCCAGACCGATATAGGCGCAGACCATTACTCGCTGGCAGGCCGTCGTTTTTTTGGCCGTCGTCGTGACTTGCCGCCGCCACTGCCCGCCTGCTCCAGTCGCTGCTCAAGGGGCAGGGTCTGGAACTCAGTCCACCAGTCGCCCAGACCGCCGGTGTCCTCGCCCGCCTGCTCGCGCAGGAGCAAGAAATCGTAGGCTGCACGGAATCGACGCTGGTCCACCAACTCGGCGGCCCGGCGACCCTGGCGGCGCTCCAGGCGCAGCTGGAATTCCCAGATCTCCCGCATAGGCATGCTGAATCGTTTGGGTATCGATATTGACTGCGCGGCTTCCGCGACGGTTTGTTGTCCCGCGCTGTGCATGGCAGCGTGAGCCGGTTGACCATGATCCTGCAATTGTGCGGCGCGGCGTTCAGTGGCCGGCCACAACAGCGCCGCAAGAATGAAGGCGGGCGTTACCCCTTTGCTTTGCTGCAGGCGCTGATCGGTGTTGCCCATGGCGGCCTGTACCAGCGCCAGCGAACGGGGATCCTTGGCAATTCTCTCACTGCTTGCAGGGAACAGGTATTGCAGCAGTTTGTATTCCAGTAGCAGTTCGAATGTGCGCTCGGCATAGCCGGCCAGAAACAGCTTCAGAAACTCATCGAACAGCCGTGCGGCCGGGATCTCTGCAAGCAGATTGGCGCATTGGGGTATCGCCTTGGCCGTATCGCCATCTATGGTGAAGTCCAGCTTGGCGGCGAAGCGCACTACGCGCAGCATTCTTACCGGGTCCTCTCTAAAGCGCTGCCCGGGATCACCGATGATGCGAATACGGCGCTTCTGGAGGTCCTCCAGCCCCTGCACATGGTCAAACACCGAGAAATTGGCGGCATCGTAGTAGAGCGCATTTACGGTGAGGTCGCGGCGTACGGCATCCTCTTCCAGGGTGCCAAAGACATTGTCACGCAGTAACAGGCCCTTGTCGGATTGGCGGGAGTGTTTCTCGCCGGGTGACTCGTCGCTGTCGTGGTGTCCGCGAAAGGTGGTGACTTCGATAATTTCACGGCCGAAGCGCACATGCACGATTCTGAAGCGGCGGCCGATAAGGCGTGAGTTGCGAAACAGGCTGTGTACTTCCTCTGGCGTCGCGTTGGTCGCGACGTCAAAGTCCTTGGGGTGTCCCCCCAGCAGCAGGTCACGTACGGCCCCGCCCACCAAATAGCCCTCGAATCCCTGGCTACGCAGTCTCGACATGACCTTCAGGGCACTGTCGCTGATATTTTTGCGGGAAATACAGTGTTGGTCCCGGGGTATGACGTTCAAGCGGGTATACGCCTGTTGGCTGTGTCAGAAGCTGGGAATAATAGCATAACTGGCCCGTGGGCCATCAGTGATGCAGGAAGGTGAAGGTGATGGGGAAAACAGCGTTTTCCCCATCCAGGTCTCTCTGGAGTGTTATTGTTATTTCTTTGTGCAGTTATTCTTATTGTTTGAAGATGAAAACATAGTTTCATTATGGATGCCTAGAGCCACCGGACGTTATAAGAACTATTTACAGTAATAACGAACGGTTGGCGAGATAAGTAACATTCTGGTCTCGCGGCATCGCTAAATAAACGACGGAAATTCAGGGGAAGTAAACTTCCCCATCCAGGTCCATAGTGAGTATCTTATTGTTATTGCAGCAGATTTTTATTTTTATTCTTGTAGCTGGCCGATTAAGTGCATTCACCGTGCCAAGAATAAAATAATTCAATTAAAACAAAGAGATAGCGAAATATGGGGTGTCGGGACTCGGTGTTACCGGGTCAGTTTGTTACCTTTCTACTCTGGGTTTCGTAACTGCGGGGGCCGCAGGTAACGCTCAGGAAGAGGCGGTTTTACGCCGGCTCGTGCTTCCCCCGGCTTTTTTACGGGGTATTTCAAAGCGCTGGCGACGCTCCCACAAGCACTTGCGGCTGATGCCGAGTTTCTGTGCCAGCTCTGTTTCGCTCATTGAATCCTGATGCTCGAGTACAAAGCGCTGGAAGTAGTCCTCCAGGGACAGGTCCTCGGCAGGGTCACTGGCCAACTGCGGGCCGCGTGTCCCTTGAGGTTTGGCGATGCCCTGACCGCGAATACGGTTGATATTGACCAGCTCCAGGTCGATGCCCAGGGCCTCATTGTCAATTTCGTTGTCATCGGAAAGCACCACAGCGCGTTCTATGGCGTGTTCCAGCTCTCGTACATTGCCAGGCCATTGGTAGGTTGTAATGGCCTGGATCGCCCTGGGTGATAGCACCATGCCTTCACGGCCCAGTCGTACAGCTTGTCGTTCCAGCATACCCTCGGCCAGATGCAGGATATCCTTGCCGCGTTCCCGCAGTGGCGGCAGCGATAATCGCAGCACGTTGATGCGGTAGTAAAGGTCTTGCCGAAACTGGCCCTCAGCCGCAAGGCTGGGCAGGTTGCGGTGGGTCGCGCAGATCAGGCGTACATTGACCTTGCGTGAGTGCACAGAGCCGATGCGACGTATTTCGCCCTCCTGAATGAAGCGCAGCAACCTGGCCTGGGCTTCCATAGGCAGTTCGCCGATCTCGTCCAGAAACAGGGTGCCACCGTCGGCAGCCTCAATGAGGCCCATGCGGCTGGCGTTCGCTCCGGTGAAGGCGCCTTTCTCATAGCCGAACAGCTCGGACTCGATCAGGGTTTCCGGTATGGCGGCGCAGTTAACCGAGATCAGGGTCTTGTCGGCACGACGGCTGTGCTCATGAATGCTGCGCGCGACTAATTCCTTGCCGGTACCGGTCTCCCCGAGTACGAGTACGGTGGAGTCGGTTGGCGCTACGCGCTCGATATGGTTGAACAGGGTTTGCATGGCCGGGCAATTTCCGATTACGCCAATGGGTTTGGCGCTAGCCGGGCTGGCCTCGGCAGCTTCGGGTTCGTTACGTCGGGTGATGGGGTGGTCGGCAATAATGCGTTGCACTGCACTGATCATGTCGCCGTGATCAAAGGGTTTGGCGATATAGTCGACCGCACCCATGCGCATGGAGTCCACGGCAGAGCGCAGGCTGGCGTAGCTGGTCATGATCAGCACGGGCACGTCGCCGGCGCGTTTGATGAGGTCGGTACCGGGAGCGCCTGGCAGTCGCAGGTCGCTGATAATCAAGTCGTAATCGGTGAGCGTGTGCTTGCTGTCGGCCTCCTGTACAGAGGCGGCTTCGGCCACGGTATAGCTGTTTCTCTCCAACAGGCGACGCAGCGCGGTGCGGATGACCGACTCATCTTCGACAACGAGAATCTGCTGCATCAAGTGTTACCTTTTTGGATATGGAGTCACAAGATACTCCTCCTGCACTTACTTTTCCAGCAAATACAGGGGCTTGCGGTGTAACCCCGTTACACTTCGAAAGTGTCTCCATAGTCTGCGACAGCCAGCTGCAGGCTGACCCGTGCGCCACGGTCGCCATCGCTGTCGGCGGGGCTGTGTATTTGCAAACTGCCGTCCATGTCTTCCATGATGCTGTAGACGAGTGCCAGGCCCAGGCCTGTACCCTCGCCGGGATCCTTGGTGGTAAAGAATGGCTCTAGCACGCGGTCTAGTACTTCGGCTGGAATGCCGGCGCCATCATCGACAACCTCGATACTGACTCTTGTGTCCTGTGCCACGGCGCTGATCACCACCTGCCCGCCATCAATGCTGGCGTCGCGGGCATTGGACAGCAGGTTGATGAATACCTGCAGCAGGCGCTGGCTATCGGCCAGTACCAGTAGCTCGCGATTACATTCATTGCGGAAGTTGATCGCTCTCGCCTGCCGATCAAGCTGCATCAGGTGGATGGACTCGTCTATACAGTCGGCGAGATTGCAGGGGGTCATATTGGCTTCCCCTGCGCCGGAACCCACGTGAGAAAAACTGACCAGCGACTCGACGATGCGGGTGACTCGCTCGGTTTGCTTCAGAATATCTTCGGCCGTGTAGCGAATTTCCCCGGGGTCGGTTTCATAGGCCAGGTTCTGTGCCAGACAGGCGATGCCGGTAACCGGGTTGCCAATTTCATGGGCGACACCGGCGGCGAGTCGGCCAATGGAGGCCAGGCGCTCATTGTGCAGCACCTCATGTTGCAGCACTTCGTAGTCGGTAACGTCTTCGGCGAGGATGACGCGATCGTCCACACCCTCCGTCGGTGCTTGCGCGGTTTTGTGCAGGCTCAGCCAGCGGTTCGCCGTGTTGGGCAGGACCACCTCCCGTTTGGACACGGTTTCACCGGGAGCGTCCAGAAACTCGATGAGGTAAGCGCGCCAGGGCTCAGCCAGCGCATCGAGCAGCGAGCCAACAACCTGCTCCGCGGGGATGCCGGTGATTTTTTCCATGCTGCGATTCCACAGCAGGATCTCGCCATCGAGGGCCACTGAGCAGACGCCCATAGGCAGGTTGTCCAGAGTCTCGCGATAGTGCCGGCGCAGGTTGTCCAGATCTGCTGCCAGGCCGGTAAAGCGCCCCTGTGCTTTATCCAGTCGGCGTTCCAGCAGCGTAAAGTCGTCGGGGTTGTCCTGTAAGTCGCTGCGGAAGGGGAGACAGCGTTTGATGATGTTCAGTGCCACGGCGGGGCCCAATAGCCCCGATAAATTGGCCTCGATCCGGCTGCGCAGCCGACGAAGGGCATAGGGGCGAGATTCATCGGGTCCAAATTGTAATTCGGCGAGAGCGCGGTCGACTTCTGATTGCGCGGTTTGTTCGCCCAGGGCGGATGACAGCAGCGCAGGAAACTCTAGTGCCGAATTGACTGCCAGGGTCTGGCGGCGCGCCCGGCTGCGATCATCCATAGAGCAGATTTCGGCGGCGACCATTTCTTCTGTGCTGGAGCGCGTTGCCATGGACCCCAGTACAAATACCGTCACATTCGCCAGCAGGGCCAGCACACTGCCCGCTGCCCAGGTATTCTCGGGGCCGCCAAACCACTGCCGCGCGAGAGCCTGCAGCCACTGTGGCTCGCCAGTGCCCAGCACAGGCATGAGCAGGGCGATCGTCCAGATGAACAGCCCTGCAAACAGTCCTGCCAGCAGCCCCTTGCGATTGGCGCCCGGCCAATAGGGTGTCGCGACCAGTCCGGGGAGAAACTGCAGGGTGCCGGCAAAGGCCACAAAGCCCAGTTGCACCAAAGTCTGGCGCCCGTTCACCACCAGAAAGAACACATAACCGGCCACGATCAGAACGGTGATCAAGGTCCTGCGCAGCCACTTCAGCTGGGAGTACAAACTCTGGTCGCGATTGATTTGCAGTACCGCGCGCGGCAGCACCAGGTGGTTGAGGCACATATTGGCCAGTGCCAGGGTGGTTACGATGATCGCCGCACTGGCAGCAGACAAGCCCGCGCCAAAGGCGGCGACGCTGATTACGGTAGAGTTCATCGCCAGGCCCACGGCAATGCCTGAGTACTCCACGGGCAGCTCCAGGCCGAGCCGCATGCCGGCCCAGGTTACTGGCAATATGGGCAGGCTCAGTAGTAACAGGTAGAGCGGCAAACCCCAGCTGGCAAATTTCAGATCCTGGCTTTCTGTGTTCTCGGCGAAGGCCATATGAAAGATATGCGGCATACAGACCGCCCCAGCAAAAAACAACAAGAGCATGCTGCGGGCCGCCTCGGCATCCGGTGAGGTGGCCAGCATGGTAGTAATTTTATCTTGTGTCGACAGCCACTGTTCCAGCTCGGCGAAGCCACCAAACACCTGGTAAACGGCAACCAACATAACAGTCAGCAGGGCGGTCAGTTTGACCAGCGACTCGAATGCCATCGCGGTGACCATGCCGGTGTTGCGATTGGGCGTGGACACGTTTCTGGTGCCGAACAAGATCGAAAAAATGGTGATTAGAATGCAAAAGAGCAGGGCCAGCCCGTCTTGTCTGTCGGCAGTGGGTAGCAGGCTCGCTGTGTCGCCCGCAAGGATATGAATGCTGTCGGCCACGGCCTGAATCTGCAGCGCCAACATCGGCAACAAGGTGGCGCACATGGCCAGTGTAATAGCCGCGCCCACCCACTGGCTGCGAAACCGAAAGGCCATGACGTCGGCCAGCGAGGCCAGCTGGTGTACCCGGCAGAGGCGCAGAATTGGGAGTAACAGCATGGTTGCCAGCATGAACATGGTCACCGCGCCCAGGTAGTACAGCAGATAGCCATAGCCATATTGGACAGCCAGTGCGAAGACGCCATTGCTGGCTATGGCGCCGGCGAATACGCCCAGCGACAGTACGTAAGTGGCAGGATGTTGGGTAATGCTGCGGGGCAAAGAGCCGCGATCAGCCAGGTGTGCCACCAGGAACATCACCAGCAGGTAGCCCACCGTGGCCAGCATCACCTGGGTCAGGCTAAAGCTCATCGGGGACCTTTGATCGCTGGTTCCAGTAGGCGGCGAGAATTACCAGCAACCAGAGCAGATACGGCCTATACCAGGCGGTACCACCGGCGAACGCCCATTCGAGAATGACCGGCAAAAACACAAGTGCTAGACCCAGCAGCAGTAGCAGGGCCCGGGTAATGTACATTGTTGGGAGTTTCCTCGTCGCCGGAGCCAAAGATACTACTGAAGGGACAGCGGGGGGTAAAGCGACTCAGTCTGGCGCCAGCCCCATGCCAGCGGGTATCAGCTGGCGGTTCCAGTTGATGGTGGCAGAGGCAAGTATCTCGGTCGCCGTCACCAGCGCTGCCGGCGGTGCGGGTTGGCGCAGGAACTGCAAGGCCTGCCTCAGGTTATCCGCGGCTCGCTGGTTGTCGATCGCGGGGGCTTTGTTCTGCTTACTGAGCTTCTGGCCCTGTTCATTCAAGAGTACCGGGAAGTGGCCGTAAGCTGGTGTGGTGTAGCCCAGCAAATGCTGCAGATAAATTTGCCTGGGGGTGGAGTCCAACAGGTCGTGGCCGCGAATAACGTGGGTGATGGACTGGGCTGCGTCATCGACAACCACAGCCAGTTGGTAGGCGTACAGGCCGTCCTTGCGCAACAGCGGGAAGTCGCTGACTGCTTCGTCCAGCAGGCAGTGTTGTTCACCCTGCCAGATATCCTCAAAATCGATGACCGCAGAGGCAGTGATTGCCAGGCGAGTGGCAACGGGAGCGATGAGTTCGGCTTGCCGGGGCTGGCAGCGTCCGGCACAACTGCCACCGGCGCCCATCATCTGGCGGCTGCAGTCGCAGTGGAAGAGGTGTCCGGCCTGTTTCAGGGTTGCCAGGGCCTGGTCGTAGGCCGCGTGCCGCTCACCCTGCCACATCACCAATTCATCCCAGAACAGCCCGTGCTGCTCAAGGCTTTGCAGTATGTCTTCTGCTGCGCCCGGCTGCTCTCTTGGGGGGTCCAGATCTTCCATACGCACCAGCCAAACGCCATGGTGGTGGCGAGCGTCCAGAAAACTGGCGACGGCGGCGATGAGAGAGCCCAGGTGAAGAGGGCCCGTAGGGGAGGGGGCAAAGCGCCCCCTGTAGGGTTTGTGCTTATCCGCCATCAGTGATCATAGCGGTTTACCGGTGGGCTTAGCCCAGCTCCTGCCTTTCCTTGATCTCATCAAGGGTCTTGCAATCAATACAGAGCGTGGCCGTGGGGCGTGCTTCCAGTCGTTTGATGCCGATTTCCACGCCGCAGGCGTCGCAAAAACCGTAGTCATCCTGATCGATGCGCTCCATGGTGCCATCAATTTTCTTGATCAGCTTGCGCTCCCGGTCACGGGTGCGCAATTCGAGGCTGAATTCCTCTTCCTGTGTTGCCCGGTCTGCCGGGTCGGGGAAGTTGGCAGCCTCATCTTTCATGTGGCTCACGGTGCGATCAACTTCCTGCATGAGCTCGGCTTTCCAGGACAGCAGCATGCCCTTGAAGTGTTCACGCTGCTTTTCGTTCATGTACTCTTCGCCGCGCTTGGGCTTGTAGGGCTCAAAGTTGTTGAACTCCGCTGAAGCGTTGCTAGCTGCCGTGGATTTTTTCGCAGCGGTTTTTTTCGCAGCCGGTTTCTTGGCAGCGGGTTTTTTCGCTGCAGGCTTCTTCGCTGCGGGTTTCTTGGCGGCGGTTTTTTTCGTAGTGGCTTTCGGTGTTGCTTTTGTTGGCATGGTTAACTTCCCATACTACCTGTTATCAATGTCCGAGTTACGCGCTTACGCTGCCTGCGGCGCAAATGGCCGTTTGAGCGAGGGCGGTGAAACTACCAGAATTTTAGGCCTCGTGCTACTAAAATTGGAAGTTTTCGATGCCCTTGGCGCTGCCTCGAATTCCATTGTTAGAATGACGGTTCCAGCCAGTGTACGGGAGACACATGACCGACTCCATAAGGTCTCGCAGTTTTGCTGCCAGAGTAGATGATATAGAACCCTTTCGCGTCGTTGAAGTGCTCGCCAGAGCCACTGAGCTGGAGGCGTCAGGGCGGGATATCGTCCACCTCGCTGCTGGCGAACCTGATTTCGCTACGGCAGCGCCTATTATTGAGGCGGGCCGTGCCGCCCTGGCGGCAGGCGCAACGCACTATTCGCAGGCGGCGGGCATTCCGCAGCTGCGGCAGGCGCTATCCGATTACTACCGCAGCGATTACGGTCTGGATATCGGACCAGAGCGCATCATGATTACCCCGGGAGCCTCGGGAGCGCTGTTGCTGATTTCGGCCTTGTTGTTGAACCCTGGCGACAGCATGCTGATGACGGATCCCGGCTACCCCTGTAACCGTCACTTCATGCGTCTGGTGGAAGGTCGTGGGCAGTTGGTGCCCGTGGATGCTTCCAGTCGCTTCCAGCTGAATGCAGATCTGGTCAACCAGCACTGGTCGCCTTCGACCATAGGCGCCATGGTTGCCTCGCCGGCGAATCCTACTGGCACCGCGCTCGATCGTACTGAATTAGCCGAACTGGCGGCGGCAGTGAGCGCTCATAACGGTTTTTTGCTGGTTGACGAGATTTACCATGGCCTGGGCTACGATGCGCCAACGCCGTCGGTATTGGAGGTCGATGACCAGGCCTTCGTGATTAACAGTTTTTCCAAGTACTTTGGCATGACCGGCTGGCGCCTGGGCTGGTTGGTGGCGTCGGAAGAAGCTGTGGCGGAAATGGAGAAGCTGGCCCAGAACCTGTTTATTTCCCTGTCGACCATGGCTCAGCACGCGGCACTGGCAGCGTTCGAGCCCGCGACCCGCGAGATTCTTGACCAGCGCCGTGAGCTGTTCCATCAGCGCCGTGATTATCTGTTGCCGGCGCTGGAGTCTCTAGGCTTCGAGGTTCCCTGCCCCCCGCAGGGCGCGTTCTACGTATACGCAGATGCCAGCCGCTTCACCAATGACAGTCAGGCCTTTTGCCTGCAGATGCTTGAACAACACGGTGTGGCTCTGACACCCGGGCTGGACTTCGGCCATCACCGGGCCAATGAGCATGTACGATTCTCCTATACCACCGGCCTTGACCGGCTGGAGCTGGCGGTTGACCGATTGGCGCGGGTTCTGGGTTGATGGACTTACCTGCGCTGGAAAAGGGTCGTCTGCTGCGCCGCTACAAGCGCTTCCTTGCTGATGTTGAGCTGGCTGATGGCCAGGTGATTACCGCGCATTGCCCCAACACCGGTGCCATGACGGGTTGTACCCCGGAGGGTGCGCGGGTGTGGTTGTCGCGCAGTACCTCTGCCACGCGCAAATATCCGTGTACCTGGGAGTTGGTCGAGACACCCGCTGGCCTGGCCTGCATCCACTCAGCTAAAGCCAACAAGGTGGTGGCCGAGGGATTTGAGTCCGGTGTTATCCCCGGGTTTGACGCCTACCCCGAGCTGCAACGGGAAGTGAAGTATGGCAAGGGCAGTCGCGCGGACCTTGTTCTGTCCGGCGAGGAAGGCCGGGTTTTTGTGGAGGTTAAGTCGGTAACTTTGTGCGAAGCCAATGGCCAGGGCTTATTTCCGGATGCGGTCAGCGAGCGTGGCCGCAAACACCTGGAGGAATTGGCTGCTGTGCTGGATTCGAATACGCGTGCGGTGATGTTCTACTGTGTTTTCCATAATGGCATACAGCGGGTCGCAACCGCGGGTCAGATCGATCCCCGCTATCGCCAGGCTATGGCCGATGCTCTGGCAGCCGGCGTTGAAGTGATGGCCTGGCGGGCCCGTGTGGATACAGGCCAGATCGTGCTCGAAACCCCGTTGCCATTTAGTCTGGATCCCGAGAGCGCCGCGCAGGACGGGCAAAACGATGCCTGATTTCCAGGTAAGCGATCAATTGCTGACCGGTCGTGACGAGTCAATGCTTGTCGTGACAGGCGGGGGTCACCGATTGCAGGCGGAGGCCGCTGCTGCCTTTGAGGCCTTGCAGTCCGACGCCGCTGCGGCTGGCTTTGAACTGTTGATCGCCAGCAGCTACCGCAGTTTTGAGCGACAGTGCCTGATCTGGAACGGCAAGGCCCGCGGCGAGCGGACAGTACATGATGACGCGGGTACCACTTTGCTGTTGGCTGACATGACGCGCCAGCAGCAAATGCAGGCGATTTTGCGCTTCTCCGCGCTGCCGGGCACGTCCAGGCACCACTGGGGGACAGACATTGACGTATATGATGCGGCGGCAATGCCCCCGGGTTATAACGTGCAGCTGACTCCGGCCGAAGTGGCTGCGGGTGGGATGTTTGATGATCTGCATTGCTGGTTGGATCAGCGCATGGCGGCCGGTGAGTCCCGCGGCTTCTATCGCCCTTATGCCACCGATACCGGCGGCGTTTCGCCGGAGCGCTGGCACCTTAGCTATGCTCCATTGGCCAGCTTGTGTGAGCCTGGCCCCACTGCAGCAGCGCTCAGGGTGGCCTGGGACAGTCTGGATAAAAGCGGGGAAGGGCTGGCGTTACGCGACGCGGTTGATGCGGAGTTGGAGGTCTTATTGCAGCGCTATGTCAGGGTGACGCCGGGCTGGTGCCCGGCTACCTGATGCACTGATCGCTGGGTTGGGCTCAGCCTTTGGCTTCGTCGTGCAGCTCGCCGAAGTGGTTCCAGTAGTCTTTCTCAGCGGCCGCAATAACTTTCAATGCTTCCTCTCGACCGTAGACAAAGTCGACCTTGATGTTGGCCTCTTTACCGGGCTGCATTTTGTAGGTTGAGAAATAGTGCTGCAGTCGCTCGGTTTTGATATTGGGGAGGTCAGCGATATCTTCCACGTCGCCCCAGATGTTGTCGCCTTCCAGTACCGCTACGATCTTGTCGTCAGCTTCGCCGCCGTCAATCATCTGGATGCCGCCCACAACCCGGGCGTTCAGGATAATATCGGCGCGGGTGATGTGGCGCTCTGAGTACACGCAAATGTCCAGTGGGTCGCCGTCAGCTATGTCCACGTCGGGACAGCGTTTGGCCACTTCCTCTGCGCAATAGGTGCGCGGGATAAACCCGTAAAGTGCCGGGGGGCTGGATGTCGTGCGCTGGGGCCTGTCCACCATGAGGAAGCCGGAGTTTTTGTCCAGTTCGTACTTGACCACGTCCGAGGGTGTCATTTCGATGTACACCTGAACGATGTCCTCAGGTGCCTCGTCGGCGCGCGCGTGCAGGCCGTGCCAGGGGTGTCGTCGCCAGCGGTTATAGTCGGTGTTCTTGTACATGGGGGTGCCTCAAATTGCGTTCACTATGGGGCAGCGGATTGTACAGGGGAGCCGCGCTAAAATCTCGCTATAGACTGGCAAAATTGCCGCAGTTCGACAGGCACCTGCGTTGAATATGACAGTGAGGCTTTAGACTTTGAAGCGCTGTTTAAGTTTTCGCGGCACCGGGGTGTTTTTAAGGCGCACATAGTTTGGCATGCCGGCGCTGTAACTGGGGTAGGCTTCGCCTGTGATCAGTGGCCGCAGGTAGTCCCGGGCAGCCTCAGTGATTCCGAACCCATCACGGCTTATGTAGTTGCGAGGCATCATTTTCTCTCGATTGGCGACCTTGTTGAGGTCCACCTCTTCCAGAAACCAGCGGTACCGCTTGCCCTTGCCGCGGCGTATACCGGGCATGACTGCGTTTTTGCCCGCCAGTGCGTATTCGACAGCGGCTGCGCCTACGGCGTAGGCCTGGTCGACATCGGTCTGGGACGCGATGTGTCGCGCCGAGCGCTGCAGGTAATCGGCTACCGCCCAGTGGAATTTGTAGCCCAGCTCAGATTTGATCATATTGGCCAAGGTAGGCGCCAGACCGCCAAGTTGGGCGTGGCCGAAGGCGTCGGTGACGCCGGAATCCGTCAGAAAGGTGCCATCCTTGTACTGGGTACCCTCTGAAGCAACGATCACGCAGAAGCCATGTGTCTTCACCGTGCGCTTGACCCTGGCCAGGAATTTCTTCTGGTCAAAGGCGATTTCCGGAAACAGGATAATGTGTGGCGCGTCGCCCTCCTGCTCTGCTGCCAGGCCTCCGGCCGCGGCGATCCAGCCCGCGTGGCGCCCCATGACTTCCAGTATGAATACCTTGGTGGAGGTTTCGCACATCGAGGCGACATCCATCGCGGCCTCGCGGGTCGAGATGGCGGTGTACTTGGCTACCGAGCCAAAACCCGGGCAGTTATCGGTGAGCGGCAGGTCGTTGTCGATGGTTTTGGGTACGTGGATGGCTTGCAATGGATAGCCCAGGGTCTTGCTTAACTGTGACACCTTGAGACAGGTGTCCGCGGAATCGCCGCCGCCGTTGTAGAAGAAATAGCCGATATTGTGCGCCTTGAAAACGGCGATCAGGCGCTCGTACTCGGCGCGATTTTCTTCCAGGCTTTTAAGCTTGTAGCGACAGGAACCGAATGCACCTGATGGCGTAGACAGCAATCCGCGAATGGCTTTAGCACTTTCTTTTCCGGTATCAATCAGGTCTTCGCGCAGTGCGCCTATGATGCCATTGCGTCCGGCGTACACCTTGCCAATTCTATCGCGGTTTTGCCGGGCGGTTTCGATGACGCCACAAGCAGATGCGTTGATGACGGCAGTGACGCCACCGGATTGTGCGTAAAAAGCATTTTTCCTGGCCATGGGCTAGCAAGATTCCGTGCTGTCGGCCCAGCGAGGGCGCGAATATGATTTTGGGCGAGGGGATATTCTACGTTAATCCCGCAGGATTGTGCACGAGTGCAACGAGGAATTGTCGCTGTTATTGGGGCGTATCAGGGCGCGTGTTAACATGTGCCGCGTTAATAAGGAGTGCTTTTTGAAAGGTCATATTCATATTCTGGGTATCTGCGGAACCTTCATGGGCGGCATAGCGCTGTTGGCCCGTGAACGTGGCTATCGTGTCACCGGCTCTGATGCCAATGTCTATCCGCCAATGAGCACTCAGCTGCAGGATGCTGGCATTGAGCTATCGGAGGGTTATGCCGCGGAGCATTTGCAGCCCGCGCCGGACCAGGTGGTAGTGGGCAATGCCCTGTCGCGAGGCAACCCGGCGGTTGAGTATATGTTGAATGCGGGATTGCCCTATACCTCCGGTCCCCAGTGGCTGGCCGAGCATCTGTTGCGGGACAAGTGGGTAATTGCCTTGTCGGGCACCCACGGCAAAACAACCAGCAGCAGTATGGTGGCCTGGATACTTGAATATGCCGGGTTTGCGCCAGGGTTTTTGATAGGCGGTGTGCCCGCTGACTTTGGTATGTCCGCGAGAGCGGGGGAAAGCGATTTTTTTGTGGTGGAGGCCGATGAATACGATACGGCCTTTTTCGACAAGCGCTCCAAGTTCGTTCACTACCGACCCCGAACCCTGGTGATCAATAACCTGGAATACGACCACGCTGATATCTTTCCCGATCTGGCGGCCATCCAGCGTCAATTTCATCACCTAGTGCGCTGTGTTCCCGGAGATGGCTCGATTATTCGTCCACAGGGCGTTAGCGCGATCGATGAATTACTGGATCAGGGCTGTTGGACGCCTGTCACCGAAACAGCGGTAGATTCCACCTCTGCGCGGGGTTGGAACGCCGAGCTCCTGAGCGCCGATGGCAGTGAGTTTCGGGTACAGGTGCCAGGACAGGAGCCTGTATCTGTGAAGTGGAACCATTGTGGTCGCCATAATGTCGAAAATGCACTGGCGGCCATGGCCGCGGCTCATCATGTGGGGATTACCCTGCCGGTGGCGGCAGAGGCATTGGCCTGTTTCAAGGGCGTGAAACGACGTCTCGAATTGCTGGGGACTGTTAACGGTGTTGCGGTGTACGACGACTTCGCCCATCACCCCACTGCGATAGCAACCACATTGCAGGGCATGCGTGCGGGAGGACGTGAAGGCAGGTTAATTGCCCTGGTGGAACCTCGCTCCAACACCATGCGTATGGGTGAGCATAAAGCCCAGCTGGCCGCTGCCACTCGCGATGCCGACCAGGTGGTCTGGTTTCAACCCGAGGGTATGGACTGGTCACTGGAGTCTGTTGTTGCAGCCAGTTCAGTACCGGCAACCCTGGCCAGCGATATAGACGCGCTTGCCCAACAGGTGGCCGCCGGCGCAAGGTCCGGCGATCGTATCGTAATAATGAGCAACGGGAGTTTTGGTGGTTTGCACCAGAAGCTGCTGACGCAACTGGAAGCGACAATACACTGATGTCCAAAACACTGCTGGCCGTTTACGAAAGTCTCGTGCTGCGACGCCCTTTTCTATCCCTGTTTCTGGTGGCACTGCTGGTAGCTGCTGCGGCGAGTCAGCTTGATAAGATCAAGCTGGATGCATCTGCCGATTCATTGATGCTGCAGGGCGATCCTGCCCTGGATTTTTTCCGCGAGGTTAGCGGTGAGTACAGCTCCGAAGATTTTCTGCTGATTACCTGGCAACCTCATTCGCCACTGCTTAGCGACGCATCCCTGCAGCCGCTCAAGCAACTGGCCGATGAGTTGCGCGAGTTAGCTGGCGTGTCGTCGGTGACTACCGTCTGGAATGTCCCGCTTTTGGAGAGCCCGCCGGTGACCCTGGGTGACATCACGTCGGACCAGCCTTTACCGTCGCTTAAGACCCCCGGCCTTGATAGGGCGATGGCACTGACGGAGTTCACCACCAGCCCGATTTATGCCGACCTGCTGGCGAGTCGCGATGGCACGATGACAGCGGTACAAATCAACCTGCAGCGCGACCAGCGGTATTTTGATTTGCTGGACCGCCGCGAGGAGTTGCGTGCCCAGCGCCGTGACAGCGCACTGTCGGCGGCAGAGCGCACAGAACTTGCGCAGGTGGAGCATGATTTCAAGGCGCATACCGCGCTGTCGCTGGACCGCCAGGGGAAACTGGTCAGCCAGGTCAGGGCGGTTGCTGATGGTTATCGCGATCATGCCAGCCTGTTCGTCGGCGGGGTGCCGATGATTGCGGCCGATATGGTCGACTTCGTGCAGGCCGATCTGGTGTTGTTTGGCAGCGCGATTCTGGGCGTCATGCTGGTGGTGCTGGCGCTCATTTTTCAGCGCGTACGCTGGGTAGTGATCCCTCTCGTAACCTGCAGCGCCACGGTGGTCGTCATGTTGGGCTTGCTGGCGGCGCTGGATTGGCGCATGACGGTGATTTCCTCGAATTTTGTAGCGGTGCTTTTGATTATTACGCTGGCGATCGCTATCCACCTGATAGTGCGTTATCGCGAGTTGCATGCCGCTGACCCCGATGGCGATCTTTACCTGCGCGTACGAGACACTGCGCGGCTGATGGCGGTGCCGTGTGTTTACACGGGCATGACCACCATCGTCGCGTTCGTCTCTCTGGTCGTCTCGGGCATCCAGCCGGTGATCGACTTTGGCTGGATGATGACAGTCGGCATTGCCGTCGCACTGTTCCTCAGTTTTATCATTGTGCCTTGCCTGATGTTGGTCTGGCCCAAAGGCAGGCCGTTCAAGTACAACAAGGTTCACCAGGCGATGACAGTGCATTTTGCCCGTTTCACCGATCGATTCGGTGGCCTGATTATTGTTGCCACCGTGGCAATATCGCTGGCGATAGTCTGGGGAGTATCGCGACTGGAAGTGGAGAACCGCTTCATCGATTACTTCCACGATACGACGGAAATCTACCAGGGCATGGAGCTGCTGGACTACAAGCTGGGCGGTACGATACCACTGGATATTGTGATTTCTGCGCCTGACCTGGATGCTCCCTTGCCCGGTCTGGAGTTGCCACCATCGGCTGGTGCTGTGGCGGCTCCCGTAGCCGACAGCGACCCCTTTGCAGAAGACGATGACTTTTTTGCCGAGGACGCTGCCGGTGATGACGAGTGGGCGGATGAATTCGACAGTGATTTCGACGACTTTGCAGCGCCGGGTGGCGAGACATTTGTACCCAGTTATTGGTTTAGCCTGCAGGGGATGCGCGAACTTGATGCTGTGCACGGCCATGTCGATTCACGCGCCGAGACCGGCAAAGTGTTGTCGCTGTCCACCACCTTTGCGGTGGTCAAGGATCTGCTGGGCGAGGATATCGGCTCCGTTGAGCTTGCCTTGGTGCAGAAAAGCCTGCCCGCCGATATCAAGGGCCTGATGGTCGATCCCTATTTTTCCGAGAACCTGGAGCAGGCCAGGGTAACCGTGCGAGTCATGGAGACCAGCAAGGACCTGCGGCGTAATGTCTTCCTGCAACAGCTGCGTCAGGAGCTGGTTGATGAGGTAGGGCTGGCACCTGAGCGGGTTCAGTTCACCGGTATGTTGGTGTTGTACAACAATGTTTTACAGAGCTTGTTCCGATCGCAGATATTGACTCTGGGTGCGGTATTTCTGGCCATCTCGATCATGTTCTGGTTGCTCTTCCGTTCACTGTCGCTGGCACTGATTGCACTGGCGCCCAATATGCTGGCGGCTGGTCTTGTGTTGGGCGTGATGGGAGCGCTGGGTATTCCGCTGGATATCATGACGATCACCATTGCTGCGATTGTCGTAGGTATAGGCGTCGATGACTGCATTCATTATGTGCACCGGTTCCTGAAGGAGTTCCCGAAGGATCGAGACTATCGCGCCGCAATGTACCGCTGTCATGACAGTATTGGTCGGGCCATGTACTACACCACCGTCACCGTAGTGATCGGCTTCTCCATGTTGACCTTGTCCAACTTCAATCCCAGCATTTACTTTGGCCTGCTCACTGTACTGGCCATGATAGCGGCAGTGATTGGTGCCCTGCTGTTATTGCCGCAATTGATTATCATGTTCCAGCCATTGGGCCCGGAAGGCGAGCAGGATGGAGTGTCGTGAGGGTTGTGGCGCTTGCTGCATAGCGCCTTCGATTAAGCAGCCCTACTATGGCATGCCGGAGGGAAAGCCGGCTGGTGTGCGGTGCGTACACCTCGATGAAGACCTGCAATGCATGCTGTTTGGTGACGACCGACGCCCCGGGGTCTGTGCAGACTTTGCTGCCGAGGAAGAAATTTGCGGTGTCGATAGAGAAGAAGCGCTGGCCAGGCTACATTGGCTGGAGACGGCCAGTGAGCCTAATTGATAGTTTTGGAAAATAACGTGTCCGAGATACCCCTGTTCCCCCTTTCATCGGTGTTGCTGCCCTATGGGCAGATGCCGCTACAGATTTTCGAGCAGCGCTACCTGGATCTGGTGAAGGACTGTATGCGTTCTTCCTCTGGTTTTGGTGTTGTCTGGGTAAGGCGTGGGGCTGAAGTAAGACAGCAGGGCAGGGCACAGCCAGACCTTGGCGATTACGGTACCTATGCCCGTATCATCGACTGGGATCAGCTGCCCAACGGCTTGTTGGGTCTCACCATCCAGGGTGGTGAAATTTTTGAGTTGGATGAAACACGGCGCGCTGATAACGATTTGGTCATGGGAACCGTTAGAATGCAGCCCGCGTTAGAGCCGGCACCCATGTTGGACAGCTGGCAGTCGCTTGCCGACGTGCTCGGAAGCCTTGAGACCCATCCCCATGTGCAGCAGATGAATCTGGGTATCGATTACAACAATGCGTGGCAGGTTGCGTTCACGCTGGTACAGCTTCTGCCACTGGAAGAGTCGCTGAAATACGAATTGTTGGGATCGGAAAATCTCGATGCACTGATTCGTGAGCTGGATATTATCCTCAACCAGATCAGCGGAGAGGACTAAGCTCGCGACTTATTGAAAGTCCGGGAGCCAGCCGCCACATTCCTTCCAACGGTTGACAATGTCGCAGAATAATTCGGCAGTGCGTTCTGCGTCATAGTCCGCGGAATGCGCTTCACTATTGTCGAAGCTGATGCCGGCTTCAGCGCAGGCTTTCGCCAGCACAGTCTGCCCATAAGCCAGTCCAGACAGGGTCGCTGTATCGAAGAATGAAAACGGGTGGAAGGGATTGCGTTTGATACTGCAACGCTCCACCGCTGCATTCACGAACCCGGCATCAAAGTGGGCGTTGTGCCCCACAAGAATCGCCCGGTTACAGCTCTGCTCGCGTATCTCCTTGCGCACAACGCGGAAAAGCTCAGTCATGGCCTCGTCTTCCGGCAACGCCTCGCGAAAGGGGTGATAGGGATCGATGCCGGTAAAATCCAGGGCGGACTGTTCGATGTTAGCCCCTTCAAAGGGCGCCACGTTGAAGTTGTAGGTTCGGTGTACCGATAACATGCCGGTGTCATCCATCCGAACAATGGTTGCCGCAATCTCCAAAATTGCGTCAGTGGCTGCGATGAATCCGCCGGTTTCGACGTCGATGACCACGGGCAGGAACCCCCTGAATCTATCGCATATCTGGTTGCCAGTATCACCGCTCAAGAGTTCAGCTCCCTGTGTCCAATACACGCCAGGCGATACTTTCGCCTGCGCGCAAGGGGGTCAGTGTTTTATCTCCCAGCGGCAATTGCGCCGGTACCTGCCATTTGTCCTTGCGCAGGGTGATGGTGTCGGTATTGCGTGGCATTCGATAAAAGTCGGGACCAAAGTGGCTGGCGAAACCCTCAAGTTTGTCCAGCGCGTCCAGGTCTTCGAAAATTTCTGCGTAAAACTCTATGGCTGCATGGCCCGTGTAGACGCCGGCGCAGCCGCAATCAGTCTCTTTGCTCCCCGTGCTGTGCGGCGCCGAGTCAGTACCGAGGAAGAACTTCGGGCTACCGGAACTGGCGGCCTCGCGCAGCTCATTCTGGTGGATATTGCGCTTAAGTATAGGCAGGCAGTAATAGTGGGGGCGAATGCCGCCCACCAGCATGTCGTTGCGATTGAACATCAGGTGATGCGCCGTGATGGTTGCCGCAACTGTGGCGGGAGCTTCACGAACAAATTCGACAGCGTCGCGTGTGGTGATGTGTTCCAGCACGATGCGCAGTCCCGGGAATCGTTCCGCGATCGGTGCCAAATGCCTGTCGATGAAAACCTTTTCCCGATCAAAGATATCAATGTCGTGGTCAGTGACCTCGCCATGGATAAGCAAGGGTAGGTCAACTTCCTCCATTGCAGCCAGCACCGGAAAAAGACTGTCCAGTTCTGCCACGCCGGCATCAGAGTTGGTGGTGGCGCCGGCAGGGTAGAGCTTCACGGCATGAACATGCTCGGCGGCAGCGGCAAGATGAATTTCGGCCGCATCGGTCTGATCAGTGAGGTAAAGCGTCATCAGCGGTTCAAAACGCCGCGGCGCCGTTGCCATGGCCGCCAGTATCCGGTCTCTATACGCCGAAGTTTCGGCGACCGTGCGCGCGGGCGGCGTCAGATTGGGCATTACGATGGCCCGTTGAAAATAGCGTGCCATGTCGGCACAGGTATTGGGCAGGGCGTCGCCGTCCCGAAGATGGACGTGCCAGTCATCGGGGCGGGTAATTGTCAGTTCGTTCACGGGTGGCCTTAAAGCGACTCGGCAGGAGGGTGAATGCTACCTTAAAGCGGGCTAGGGGTGAACACATCGCGGGTGTATATACGCTCGGGCTGGGAATTACGGGCCCCCGAGAGTAGAATGGCCGACCGTTTTTGAAGCCGTTTTTTCGGAGAAACTGATGTCTGACGTCAACAAGGTTGTACTGGCTTATTCTGGTGGTCTGGATACCTCGGTAATTGTGCGCTGGTTGCAGGACACCTACCACTGTGAAGTGGTGACATTCACTGCCGATATTGGTCAAGGTGAAGAGGTTGAGCCGGCCAGGGCAAAAGCCGAGGCGCTGGGAATCAAGGAAATCTATATCGATGATCTGCGCGAGGAGTTTGTGCGCGATTTCGTATTCCCCATGTTCCGGGCCAATACCATCTATGAGGGCGAATACCTGCTGGGAACGTCTATCGCACGCCCGCTCATCGCCAAGCGTTTGATTGAAATCGCCAACGAAACCGGCGCCGGCGCAATCTCTCACGGCGCAACCGGTAAGGGCAATGATCAGGTGCGCTTTGAGCTTGGTGCCTATGCGCTGAAGCCGGGTATCAAGGTGATCGCACCCTGGCGTGAGTGGGACCTGAGCTCCCGCGAGTCGCTGATGGCCTACTGTGAAGAACGTAACATCCCGGTCGATTTTTCTACGTCGAAGAAAAAATCGCCCTATTCCATGGATGCAAACCTGCTGCACATCTCCTACGAGGGAGGTGTTCTCGAGGATCCCTGGGCCGAGGCTGAGGAAGATATGTGGCGTTGGAGTGTCAGCCCTGAGGCGGCACCTGATGAGGCCACGTATATCGAACTGGACTATGTTCGCGGCGACATCACAGCGATCAACGGTGAGTCCATGAGCCCGGCGACCGTTCTGGAATACCTGAATAAAGTCGGCGGTGCCAATGGTATTGGCCGTGATGACATTGTCGAGAATCGCTATGTGGGAATGAAGTCACGGGGTTGTTACGAAACCCCGGGCGGAACCATTATGCTCAAGGCCCATCGCGCAATTGAATCCCTGACACTTGATCGGGAGGTCGCCCACCTCAAGGATGAGTTGATGCCCCGCTATGCCAACCTGATCTACAACGGCTATTGGTGGTCGCCGGAGCGGCAGATGCTGCAGACGGCCATAGACCAGTCCCAGGAGACGGTTAATGGCAAGGTCAGACTGAAGCTCTACAAGGGTAATGTCATTGTGGCCGGTCGCCAGTCAGACGACAGCCTGTTTGACGAGGATATTGCCACCTTTGAAGAGGACGCCGGGGCTTACGATCAGGCCGATGCGGAGGGCTTTATCAAGCTCAACGCGCTGCGCCTGCGCATCGCGGCCAACCGCGGTCGCAGCCCGCTCTAGGCAGTTGCTGATGAAATCCATTTGCCTCTACACCGGCGCCAGTCCTGGCGCCCGCGATGAATATCGGGTTGCCGCCGAAGCTGTGGCTGGCGAAATTGCCCGGCGCGGGATGACGCTTGTTTACGGTGGTGGTCACGTGGGGTTGATGGGCGCCGCCGCTGATGCGGCGCTGGCGGCAGGGGGTCAGGTAGTTGGTGTGATACCCGCGGATATTGCCGACCGGGAGATAGAGCACAGGGGCCTCAGCGAGTTACTGGTTGTGGATTCCATGCATGAACGCAAGATGGCCATGCTCAAACGTGCCGACGGCATGATAGCGCTGCCTGGTGGCCTGGGTACGATGGAGGAATTGTTCGAAGTCTGGACCTGGAATCAGCTGGGTTTTCATCAGAAGCCGGTGGGGCTGTTAAACGTTGCGGGTTACTACGATCACTTGCTGCGCTTTCTGGATCACATGGTGGACCAGCGTTTCGTGAAGGATTCACACCGTGATTTGCTGCTGGTTGATGAAGACTATAACGCCCTGCTGGATCGCATGGGGGCGTTCGAGCCACCTGTCGTCGACAAGTGGCTCGATAGAAAAGACTAGCGCCTAGGGGGTGTACCAGATCGGTGAGGTATAGGCGCGGTCCTGGGTAGAAATGGGCGCTCCCTCTGGGATATCAATACCAAAGCGGAAGGCATCGTGAGTGCTCCATCGCGGTGTCGGGATCTCGATAACCCTGGCATAGTAAAACGCACGCTGCGCCGGATCGAAGTCCGGATCACTCCAGACTGTTCCCAACTCCGAAGCGCCAATGGTATTGCTCCAGGTTGCCGTCTTGGCATCAACGGTATCACCGACTGGCGGCAATTTGCCGTTCTTGCCCGGCTTGCGATCGCCTGACCACGCCACGTCATACACCTTTTCATGGGTCTTGCCCTTGTGCTGCCAGCCTTTCACGATCTGTACCCGGTCCAGGTTGGCGCCAATGGTGTCACGTAAGGCGTAGACCATAAATGTTGGTGCCTTGGCTTTGCCGCGAGGTGGCAGGTCGCCACCCATGGGTACGCCTTTCTCATAGCCGGCAAACGCTGGCTGGCGGTTGGTCAGGTCCTGCGTTGAAAAGTCCCAGCCGCCGAAGAACCGTACGCTCATTCGTGTGCCGGTGGTCGCATAGACCTCCTTGCGCTCCATGGCCTCGAACAGCGCTTCGCGTGTATTGTCGCGAGCCCACACAGCCGCCAGGCCGGAAGCAACTTGTTGCCACCCCATGATGGTGCCGTTCTCATTGCTCATGAATGGGTGAGTCATACGGTCAGGCCCCGGCTCTGCGCCGGTATGTTTGCCGAAAAAGTTATCCTCCTGCGTGGTTGCCAGTGAGGTGTGGCTGTCGGTGGAGCCGATCATGCCGAACTTGTAGGGATTGGTGCCCAGTTTGTCTTCCAGTAACAGGCCGCGTTTCAATGCTTCCCGGGCGTACTCGCCGGCTAGCATGTCGTCGGTCTTTGCCTCCGACACATCCAGGTTACCGACATCCCAGGTTTCATAGTCAGCAAATTCATCATTGGGTGACAGCAGAGGATGCGTCTCGCCATCCCCTTTTATCTGGGTGGCCTCATACAGTGGTTCCCAGCGTGCACGACGCTCGACATAGCTGATGTCGATGTCCTTGCCATCGTTCTGCGTCTCCACTGGGAACATAATGCCGTTGGCGAGGTTGCCATTATGCGCAATGGCCAGCACATTGCCCCCCGTTTTCTCCTCGTAGCCCTCCAGCCAGGTCCACAGGTCACGCGGATTGGTGCTGCCCTCAGGCGCGACGGTGGTGTAGGGCACCATAGAGCCGCCCTTGTCACCGCCGTCCTTGTAAATTACCACCCGGTGCATGTTGTTGCCGCGAACCAGCGAGGTCCACTCGTAGCCGATGAAGGCGGTAAACTTGCCGGGGTCGTTAAACTCCTCAGCCGCGGCCACAGTTTTGGCCCAGGCATCTTTATAAGGTTGTGAATCCGGCTTGTAGATAAGCCCCTCGGGAAATTCGCCCTGCGAAAACAGGCCGATTAGCTCCAACGCGACACCGACGCCCTCACCGCGCTTGATGCGGTCGTACCAATCCTGGCCGGTCGGGTCGGACAATATATGTTCCTTGCCGGCAAACATGTCCGGGAAGAACCCCATGTTGTCGGAGTGGTCAGCGATCACCAGGAAGTCCAGAGGTCGCGACAGCCTTACTGGCCCACCAGCGGTGGATTCCACCTCTTCGCCGCGGGCGAAACGGTAGGCCTCGTCCAGACCCAGCCGGTTACCGAAAGCCCCTGCATCCATCGAGATGTCGGTGTGCAGGTGGGTATCGCCCCAATACACACCGGTGGCGAAGTCTCTGCCGGCGTAGGGGGAGTAAACAGTCCCGGTATATTCTGCAGCGAGTCCCGATGCGTCCTCGGGTGGGGGTATTTGTGCGTTGGCGGTGCTATTCGTAAGTGCCAGCGTGAGTGCCGCAGCCAGTGCGGTCAGGGGTCTATAAATCATTGGCGATAAGCCTCTGCTTGTGATGTGGGGAAGTCGCCAAACAGTGTAGTCCAATTCTGCTGATTGTCTTTGGCAGCGTGCTGTTCTGTTGCGGTGGGTCAAGAATTCGGGCTTAACGTTGGCCGATGGCTGTTTTAAGTGTCTGCCGGGCCGGAAACTCGCGGGTTTCGCCCACCTGCATCACCTGAAACTCAGTCTCCGGTATGGCGTGTGATTGCAGTGCCTTATTGAGGTCGATAACCGGTTGGTCGATGGCCTCGTAGGTAAGTTGAAAGGTTCCGAAGTGAATGCCGATGCTGAATTCACTGGCCAGTTCGCGGTGAGCGAGGACGGCTTCTTCCGGATTCAGGTGTACATCTTTCATGAACCAGCGTGGCTCGTAGGCGCCTATGGGCAGCAGGGCCAGCGCGAAGGGCCCGTGCCGGTCGCCAGCCTCTTTGAGGTGGGGGCTGTAGCCTGTGTCACCGGCGAAATACAGGTTGCCCTCGCTGGTCTTGATAACAAAAGAGCCCCAGAGCGTGGTCATCTGGTCGGCCATTCCGCGGCCGGAACGGTGGCGGCATTCTGTGAACAGGAACTCTACCCCGTCCAGAGTCACGCCTTCTTCCCAGTCCAGGTCCCGATTATCACTATTGCCCAGCGTGGCCAGTAGAGGCGCGTTGCCAAGGCCAGCCAGTATGAGAGGGGGTTTTTCCTGTTTCGCAATCAGGGTTTTCAGGGTGTCTTCGTCCAGATGGTCGTAGTGATTGTGACTGATCAGGATGACGTCGATAGGTGGTAGGTCCTGCAGTGCGACGCCAGGAGCATGAACGCGTTTGGGCCCAGCCCATTGAAAAGGGCTGACGCGCTCCGAGTACACCGGATCGGTCAGAATATTCAGGCCATCCACCTGAATCAGAAAGGTGGCGTGGTTGACGAAAGTCAGCGATATGCCCTCGTGCACACGGGTTCGGGGAACCTGTTGCGGCTCGATTTCTATCCAGTCAGGCCATTCCTCTGCCTTGGTCAGCGAACCCCAGCCAAGTTTCATCAGGTCTGTCAGCGATTTTTCCATGGGCTGACGGTTGCTGAAATGGGTGCCGTCGAAATGGTCAGAGGCCTGGCCCTTGAAACCGGGTGAGGAGGTGCAGCTCATAAGCAGTGGTCCAAGCAAGAGGGCCAGAAACAATCGGAAGTGATTCATACAGTCCTTACGTCCACCTAAACTGCCCGGATCATTACACCAATGCCGGCGTGCGCCTGTTACTATCTGCGCGGCGCGGAAGTCATCCGGTTTGATGCCCACAGGGTACAATAATTCGATGAAGCAACATTGCGGGAATGGACGTGGAATCCGTTTTAACAGAACAAGAAATATATTGCCCCTACTGCGGTGAGCAAATAGTGGTATTGGTGGATCCCGGGGACGCAGGCTCCACGTATGTAGAAGACTGTCAGGTGTGTTGTCGGCCCATCGTATTGGCGCCGGTTTCAGAGCCGTCGGGCGAGCTTACGCTGCACGTAAAACACGAGGATGATTGAAGATAGTGCGAATTTCTGCAGCTGGTAAGAGGTGGCCTTACATTTACGCCATTGCCCTTTTGCTAACGGGCTGTGGTGAGGCGCCTTGGAACAACCCCCATCCTCCGCAGCCTGAAGGTGAGGCTGTCTACCAGTCGGTGATGAGTCGACCGCCCAAACATCTCGACCCGGCGCTGTCTTACGCCACCGACGAAAGCCTTTTTCTCATGCAAATCTATGAGCCGCCACTGGGCTATCACTTCCTGAAACGCCCCTACGAGCTTATTGCTTTGGGCGTTCGAGAATTGCCTGAAGTGATCTATCTGGACGCCAACGGCGAAACGGTGCCAGAGGGCAGTGAAAACGTGGCTTTTACCCGTTACACACTGCAGGTGCGAGAAGATGCGCACTATCAGCCCCATCCGGCGTTTGCCACAAATGCCGACGGTGAGCCACGTTATCTCTTTAGCGACATCGCGCAGGGCTCAAGCTACCGCGGTATGGATGATTTTACTGAGGCCTCGTCGAGGCCGGTACTAGCCAGTGACTACGCCTATGGCATAAAGCGCCTGGCAGACCCGGAGTTGGGCTCGCCCATGCTGGGCATGATGTCTCGATATATTGTTGGTATGCAGGATTTTTCCGACGCGGTGGGCGAGGTCGATCGGGCGGGTTGGCTGAATCTTGACGACTACTCCTTCGATGGTCTGCGCGTCATCGATGACCATAGGCTGCAAATCACTATCAATGGCGTTTACCCGCAGTTTGAGTTCTGGCTTGCCATGCACTTCTTTGCGCCAGTTCCGCCAGAGGCGGATCGTTTCTATCACAACCCGGGTTTTGAGGAGCGTAATCTCACGCTGGACTGGTGGCCGGTAGGCAGCGGTCCGTACATGATGGTCAAGAACAACCCGAATAGCGAAATCGTGCTGCAGCGTAACCCGAATTTCCGCGCTGATTATTATCCTGATGACGGTGCACCGGGCGATGCCGAGGCAGGGCTGCTGGATGATGCGGGTAAACGCCTGCCATTTATCGACAGGGCCGTGTTTACGATTGAAAAGGAAGTCCTGCCACTGTGGACCAAGTTCCTGCAGGGCTACTACGATCGCTCCGGAGAGGTGCATGCGAATACTACCGGGTTTTTCGACCAGGCTTTCGTTGTAGGGCCTGACGGTCTGGAGATGTCTGGCGATATTGCAGATCGGGAAATCACCATGACGCCAGATGTAAAGCCGGGTATTTACTACTACGGCTTTAATATGCGTGACCCTGTGGTGGGCGGTTACACCGAAGACAAGCGTAAATTGCGTCAGGCGCTGCAAATTGCTTACAACATGGAAGAATATCTGGCGATTTTTTCCAAGGGTAATGGCGTTTCCGCACAGACTCCGATTCCCCCGGGTATCCCGGGACATCTTGAGGGGGAGGCTGGCATCAACCCCTATGTTTACGATTGGGTAGACGGCGCGCCGCGACGCAAGTCTATCGAATATGCTCGCCAGTTAATGACGGAGGCCGGATATCCCAACGGGCGCGATGCCGAGACCGGTGAGCCGCTGAAGATATTTCTGGATGTGCAGTCGCAGGCTATTGGCACCACGTCCATGAACTGGATGAAGCGTACATTCGAGCCATTGGGCGTGCAGGTTGAGTTCAGACCGGCGGACTGGAATCGAACGCGAGAAAAGCTGTTAACCGGAAACAGCCAGATTTATTCCTACGGCTGGTTGGCAGATTACCCGGACCCGGAAAACTTTTTGTTCCTGTTGTACGGCCCCGAGAGTCCTCTGGTGTGTAAATGCGACGGTTCCAATAACTCCAACTACGAGAATGCGGAATACGATGCCCTGTTTGCCAAAATGCGACTGTTACATCCGGGGCCGGAGCGGGCCGCTCTGGTCGCGCAAATGGTCGAGTTTTTCCGCCGGGACGCCGTTTGGCTGAATGCCTATTTCCCCAAGGAAATCTATCTGAACAATAGTTGGGTCTATAACACCAAACGCCACGGTATTTCCAAAGGTACCCTCAAGTACCTGCGGTTGGATACAGAGAAAAGAGCCCGGAAGCAGGCGCAGTGGAACGATCCGGTAATTTGGCCACTGTTTGCCGGCGGCCTGTTAGTAGCCGCCATGATCCTCCCCGGGGTGACCGCTTATCGGCGGCGCCAGAACCAGACCGCACGCTAGGACGAATTGATGTTTGCCTACATTATCCGCCGCCTGTTGTATGCCATTCCTATCCTGATAGGGGTCAACCTGCTGACGTTTGCCCTGTTTTTTGTGGTGAACTCGCCCGACGACATGGCGGCGTCGCAGCTGGGTGAAAAATATGTCACCCCCGAGGCGATAGCGGGCTGGAAGCGCAAGAATGGCTATGACAAACCTCTCTTTGTTAATGACGATATGACGGGGCTAAGTTCGCTGACGGAGACGATTTTCTTCACCAAGTCTGTTCGCCTCTTCGCTTTCGACTTCGGTCGCTCCGAGAGTGGCAGGGATATCACGACGGATGTTTCCACGCGCATGTGGCCCAGCCTCGCTGTTGCGCTGCCGACATTTATCGTGGGTATAGGTGTGAATATCAGCGTGGCGCTGATGGTGGTGATGTTTCACGGCACCCGGCTTGATCGCTGGGCGGTGTTTGTTTTTGTGGCACTGATGTCCATCTCCTATCTCTTTTACATTATTGGCGGACAGTATCTGGTCGCCAAAACCTGGCAACTGGTACCCATCTCTGGCTTTAGTGCCAGCGCAGAACCGTGGAAGTTCCTCATTCTGCCGGTGCTGGTGGGGGTGGTAGCAGGAATCGGTACGGGCGCGCGTTGGTACAGGACCCTGTTTCTGGAGGAGTCCACCCAGGACTATGTGCGAACTGCCCGAGCCAAAGGCTGCTCGGAATTGGCCATCCTGTTCCGCCATATATTGCCCAATGCGCTCATTCCCATTCTTACCGGGGTCGTCGTAGTGATACCGGCGCTGTTCATGGGCAGCCTGCTGATAGAGTCATTTTTCGGTATCCCCGGATTGGGCAGTTATATGCTCGATGCAATCAACTCACAGGACTTTGCAATCGTCCGCAGCATGGTTTTCATCGGCTCTATTCTTTATATCATCGGGCTGATCCTTACCGATATTTCCTATACCTGGGCTGACCCCCGGGTGCGGCTGAACTGAGGCGCGCGGCCAATGAAACCTGTTGTGCTTTGGTCCGATGCGCTGGTCTATCTGCTGGTGATAGCGCTGGTTACATTCTTCTATATTTTGCGACGCGACCCTCAAATCCGGGAGCGGTGGCAGCAGGTATTTTCATCCACCCTGGGCATGGTGGCGTTCACCATCATCCTTACCTACGTGTTGGTGGCGCTGCTCGATTCCCTGCACTTCAGGCGTGAGTTACCCCCGCCGGAGGGTCTGGTCACCAACGAAATATTTTATGACAACAAGGTTACCAGTGTGCTGGACGTGGCACTGGATGGGATGGGCGACCGTTTTGAGCGGACCTATTCCGCACCGTTCGCCCTTAAGTCTTTTGCCAAACAGAATATGAAAGACGCACAGGGCCGTGATATTCGAGACTATCCACCGCTTAACCACGCGGGGCAACATCTTGCTGATCCAGCCGATCGCTGGTCCGACGTGGCGCAGAAGTCGGTAGTGGCAATTCTGTCTGGCCTGCTGCTTGCCGCTCTGATTGTATTGCCGCAGTGGTGGTTTCTGCGACGCAGCCCATTGCCCTGGTATGCGTCCTGGGCAACGCAGGCCGTTATCGTTACGGCGGGGGCCTGGCTGGTAGGTATCAGCCACTACTATCATGTGCTTGGTACCGACCTTGGCGGTGCTGATGTCCTCTACCAGAGCCTCAAGGGCGTTCGGACCGGCGTTTTGCTGGGGACTCTGGCCACGTTGATCATGTTGCCGATTGCGGTGACCCTTGGCGTGATGGCGGGTTACTTCAAGGGCTGGGTGGATGATGTGGTGCAGTACCTCTACACCACACTGAGCTCTATCCCCGGCATTCTTCTGATCGCCGCTTCGGTTTTGCTCTTTCAGGTGTACATCGATATCAACCCCGACTTCTTTTCGCTGGGCATAGAGAAGGCCGACGCGCGCTTTATTGCGCTGTGTTTCATTCTCGGTGTGACCAGTTGGTCCACCTTGTGCCGTCTGATTCGTGCCGAAACCCTGAAGATTAGTCAGCTAGGTTATGTGCAGGCAGCCCATGCCTTTGGCGTCAGCCATACGCGTATATTGGGCAGGCATATTGTGCCCAATGTGGTTCACATCATTCTTATTACCTTTGTGCTGGACTTCAGTGCGCTGGTGCTGGCTGAGGCAGTGTTGTCTTACATAGGCGTTGGTATTGACCCGTCTATGGGTAGTTGGGGAAATATGATTAACGGTGCGCGTGCTGAGTTATCGCGAGAACCCGCGGTATGGTGGACGCTGACCGGCGCCTTCTTCTTCATGTTTACTATTGTGCTGGCAGCCAATCTCTTTTCCGATCTGGTACGCGATGCCTTTGACCCTCGCACCAATGTTCAGAGGGCCGAGGCATGAGCAGTAACCAGCTATCAGGCACTGTCTGTATGAAGGTAAACAATCTTTGTGTTGAGGTTGTAAGTTCCGGGGAGCCGATTCTCAAAGATGTGTCTTTTGAACTGAAAGCGGGTGAAATTTTTGCGCTAGTGGGCGAGTCCGGATCCGGTAAATCGGTGACCTCGTTAGCTGCTATGCGGCTGCTGCCCGAGGCCTTAAGTATTACGGCGGGTGAGGTTTCGGTGGAAGGGCAGGACCTGTTTGCGCTGCCAGAATCGAGAATGCAGACCGTCCGTGGCAGACAGGTCGCAATGATTTTCCAGAACGCCATGACAGCGCTCAACCCCGTGCAAACTGTGGGCGATCAGGTAGCCGAAACATTACGGCTGCATACCAGTCTGAATGGTTCTGCCTTGCGGCGCCGGGTAGCGCATCTGTTTGAGGAAGTCGGGATTCCCGAGCCTGAACAGCGTTATGAGTTTTATCCACACCAGCTGTCTGGCGGCCAGCAGCAGCGTGTAATGATTGCCATGGCATTGGCCTGTGAGCCAGATGTGCTGATTGCCGATGAGCCTACCACCGCACTTGATGTGACTATTCAGGAGCAGGTACTGGAGTTGATCAGGGAGCTAACCCGCTCGCGGCAACTTGCAGTGCTGTTAATTACCCATGATATGGGCGTGGTCAAACACACGGCTGATGAGGTTGGTGTGATGTATCGCGGCGAGATAATCGAGCGCGCGACGGTTGATGCGTTCTTCCATGCGCCTCGAGAGGAATACAGCCGTCAATTGATTGCGGCTCTGCCAGACCTGACCCAATTCCGCAGTGCGCGCAGCGTTGATCCGTTACTGGAGTTAACCGATGTCAAAGTGCACTTTCCCATTCGACGGGGAGTGTTGCAGCGGGTGGTTGACCATACCCGTGCAGTGGACGGTGTGTCGCTGACGATTGGTCATGGTGAGACTTACGCGCTGGTCGGCGAATCGGGGAGCGGAAAGTCAACACTGGGCAGGGCGATACTTAATCTGGAAGACACCGCAGCCGGTACCATTCGCTTCAACGGAATAACGCTTAACACCCTGTCGCGTAAGGCGATGCTGCCCTACAGAAAACGCATACAGGTAATTTTCCAGAATCCCTATTCATCCATGAACCCCAGGCTGACCGTGGGTGAAATTATCGCCGAGGGTATGATTAGTCTGGGAGTGTCTAGCTCGCCCGCACAGCGCAGTGAGCGCGTTGCTAAGCTGCTGCAACGTGTACAGATGTTGCCTGAGCACGCCAGCCGCTATCCGCACGAGTTTTCCGGTGGGCAGTTGCAGCGTATCGCCATCGCCCGGGCTTTGGCGGTAGAGCCGGAATTGATTATCTGTGATGAGCCTACCAGTGCGCTTGATGTTTCCATCCGGGCCGAGGTGCTGGAGTTGCTTCAGGATCTGCAGCGAGAGGATGGCGTATCCTATCTGTTTATCACCCACGATCTGTCTATTGTGCCGACACTTGCCGATCATGTGGGGGTGATGCAGTACGGTAAATTGGTGGAGCAGGGCAGTACCGAACAGATACTCACACAGCCGCAACACCCTTATACGCAGGCGCTTTTGGCCTCAGTGCCGCGGGTCGACTGACTCCGCCTCAGCTTTTGCAGGGGCTGACTCCCTCTACCTCTTCCTGATAGGTGTTTTTCTGGCCACGGGCGCCGGCGTAAAACACCAGCAGCTCTACGGGGCCTTCCAATACCGTCCCGCGATGCAGCGTATTCATCGCCTCGCTAACCACATCACCGGCTTTGAGTATGGTGCTGTCTCCATTCCTGGTGTCCACCTGCAGGCGGCCGCTGGCGATGTAGCCGAAGGTGGGCATGGGATGACAATGGTAGTCGGCCTGGTGGCCATCGGGTAGCGAGATACGAACTGCGGTGACCTCAGCGTCGCCCGCAGGATAGCTGAAGCTGCCCCCATCCCAGCTTTCGCTGGTCTGTAACAAAATCTGGCTTCGGGGTGCATTGGAGTCTATCAGCGCCCGGGATAATTCCCTTTCCATCGCCGGGTCGTTTTCCGGATAGGGTATGGCGCCTGCATCTATGGGGCTGTCTGTAATCATGGGTCCTGCTGCGCTGGCACTGCCAGCAAATAGCAGTGCGGCAAGTAGTGTCGTTTTTTGAAGGCTCATTCTGCGGTCATCTCTGCTATGTTGGGTTGGTCTTATTTAAGCACGGCTTTCATTGTATGTGGATCTGTCCTCACTGCCGACAGCAGCTGCGCTGGTCAGAAGACCGGCGCTCATTGGCTTGCCCGGAAGGTCATCAGTTTGACCGGGCCCGGGAGGGTTATGTCAACCTGCTGCCTGCCAATCGTAAACGCAGCAAGGAGCCAGGTGATGATCGGGCCATGCTGGCGGCGCGACGGCGAGCGCTGGACGCAGGCTTTTACCAGCCATTGGCCGACGGCGTCGAGGCGTTGCTTGCTCAGATTACGGGCATTGAAAGGGTGGTCGATCTGGGTTGTGGTGAAGGCTTTTACACGGCAGCAGTGGCCGGCGCATTTCCTGCGGCTAGCGTTTACGGTATCGATATCGCCAAAGAGGCGGTGCGATTAGCCGCCAAACGGCACGAGATGATCGACTTCGCTGTGGCCAGTGCGTTTGATGTTCCTCTGGCCGCGGGTAGCATCGATCTGGTGACCAGTATTTTTGCCCCTGTCTCGGCTACCGAGCTGCAGCGACTCACAGCCGTTGGTGGTTACTACCTGAAGGTGGTTCCCGGGCCGCAGCACTTGTGGTCCCTGCGTCAGGCGCTCTATACCAACCCCCGACCGCATACAGCAGAACCTGTTTCCGAGCAGGGTTTCAATACGCTTGACACCCGCACGTTTGAATATCAGGTAACGCTGGATGGCGAGCGGCTGGCAGACCTTGTCGCAATGACACCGTTTGCCCACAGGGGACACCGGGAGAAACGGGATGCCTTGCTGGCAGGGCCCTCTATTACTCTGGAGATGGCTTTCGAGATGGCGATTCTACAACGTACGGGTGACGTGCAAATAAATAGATAAAAACTATTAAAACTATAAATAAATACGATTTTAACTATTTAATTGCTGGCCGTATTATAGATCCCGTATTCGAAAAACACCTTAGGAGAAAGTAATGACTGCAAGCAATCGTGTTCCCCATGTTGTATTTAAAACCCGCGTTCGTGACGAGTCCGTGGCGGGCGATAACCCCTATCGCTGGGAAGACAAAACCACCGAAGATTTGTTCGGCGGTAAAAAAGTGGTGGTATTTTCGCTGCCCGGTGCCTTCACACCGACCTGTTCGTCGAATCATCTGCCGCGCTATGAAGAGCTTTTTGACGAGTTTCGCGCCCTGGGCGTAGACGAAATCATTTGTGTATCAGTGAATGATGCCTTCGTGATGTTCAAGTGGGGCAAGGAGCAGGGCAACAAGAACGTCTTCTTGCTGCCTGACGGCAACGGCGAGTTCACTCGTAAAATGGGCATGTTGGTCGACAAGTCGAATATCGGCTTCGGCATGCGCTCCTGGCGTTATTCCATGGTCGTTGATGACGGCACCATAGAGAAAATGTTCGCTGAGCCCGAGTTTGGTGATAACTGCCCGACCGACCCCTTCGAAGTGTCGGATGCCGATACGATGCTCGCGTACCTCAAGGGTGTCGAGGCCGAAGGTGTATCAGAACCACGCCTGGCATTTGTAGGTTAATCCAGTCAGGTAATCCCCTGAGACTGTCGCCGATTTTCGGCGGCAGTCTCTACCCCTTCTTTTTATCAATGAAAATCCCGCGACTTTACCGCCAGGGCTTCCAGCTCGCTGGTGTAGTCGTATAGCGCCCCGGCGATGATGTGGCTGACGTTTTCCTTGGTTTCCAGCGTGCCCTTGATCAGCAGTAACTGGCCGGTCATCAGGGTTTTGCGAAAATGCTCCTGAGTCCGTGGCCAGACCACAATATTGCTGTTGCCGGTTTCATCTTCCAGTGTCAGGAATAGCACGCCAGATGCTGTGCCCGGACGTTGTCTGCAGGTGACAAGGCCGGCAATGCGGACAAAACGATTGTTGCTGATCGTGGCCAGATCTGTGTGGCGCTGGCAGCGGTTGAATGGGTATCGATCGCGCAGCAGGCTCATGGGGTGGGCCCGCAGTGTTACGCCGGTGGCCCGGTAATCGGCCAGTACTTCTTCGGCTACAGCTGGTGCCGGTAGCTGTACATCGTCATTGAAGTAACTTGCCGCCTCGCGCTGTTCCTCCTGTAATAAGGGCTTGGGTTGCTCAAGCGCCATGATCTGCCATTGCGACTGATGGCGATGGCCGCTAAGGGATGCCAGCGCATCGGCATCGGCGAGAGCCTCCATGTCGCGCCGGTCCAGTGCGGCCCGTTGGCGCAGGTTGCTGATCTGGCGAAAAACGCCCTGATCGCGGGCGGCGACCAGTCTCCGTGCACCATCTTCGCTCAGGCCTTTTACCAGGCGCAGGCCAAGCCGCACGGGTGGTTGCTGCAGGCTGCTCTGGCCGGTTAGCAGTTGGTGATCCCAAGTGCTGTTATTGACGTCAACCGGCAGCACGGTGACGCCATGGCGTACCGCGTCCTGCAATAACTGCGAAGGGCTGTAGAAGCCCATGGGCTGGCTGTTGAGCAAGCCTACGAAGAAGGCGGCCGGGTGGTGGCGCTTGAGCCAGGCGGAAACATAGGCCAGCAGGGCGAAGCTGGCGGAATGGGATTCCGGAAAGCCATAGCCGGCGAAGCCCTTGATCTGGTCAAACAGGCGACGGGCGAAATCCTCATCGTAGCCCCGCTCAATCATTCCCCGGGACAGCTTTTTCTCGAAGTCCAGCAACTTGCTGTTCCTGCCCCAGTTGCTGATGGCCCGCCGCAGCTGGTCGGCTTCACCGCCGCTGAAACCCGCGGCGACCATCGCCAGCTTGATGACCTGCTCCTGAAAAATGGGCACGCCCAGAGTGCGCTCCAATACAGACTTGATGTCATCGCTGGGGTAGGTGACGGCTTCCTTGCCCTGTTTGCGGCGTAAGTAAGGGTGAACCATGTCGCCCTGTATTGGGCCGGGCCGGACGATGGCAATCTCGATAACCAGATCATAAAAGCATTCGGGCTTGAGTCGAGGCAGCATCGACATCTGGGCACGGGACTCGATCTGGAAGACACCAATGGAATCGGCGGCCTGCAACATGCGGTAAGTGGACTGGTCTTCGCGGGGGATGTCGCTGATGCTTGTTATTGTCGGCTGGTAGCGGTGCACCATCTCCAGACTTTTGCGAATCGCCGAGAGCATACCCAGCGCCAGAATATCGACTTTCAGCAATCCCAGTGATTCGATGTCCTCCTTGTCCCACTGGATGACGGTGCGGTCTGCCATGCTGGCATTCTCCACCGGCACCAGCGTAGAGATGGGGCTGCGGGTGATCACAAAGCCGCCCACATGTTGTGACAGGTGTCGGGGGAAGCCGAGAATTTGTTGCACCAGGTTATAAAACAACTCGGCCTGCTGACTGTGGCCGGCAACCCCCTGTTCTTCAAAGCGCTTGGCCAGGTCGCTTGTGCGATCCCACCAGGCCAGTGATTTACTCAGGTCATCGACGAATACCGGGTCCAGACCCAATGCCTTGCCGACGTCGCGTACCGCGCTGCGCGATCGGTAGGTAATAATTGTTGCGGCCAGGGCCGCTCGGCGGCGACTGTATTTGCGATAGATATACTGGATGACCTCCTCGCGACGCTCATGCTCGAAATCCACATCGATATCCGGCGGCTCGTCACGCTCTTTGGAAATGAAGCGCTCGAAAAGCAGGGAAATCTGGTCCGGCGATACCTCGGTAATAGACAGGCAATAACACACCACGGAGTTGGCTGCGGAGCCGCGACCCTGACAGAGGATGCCGCGCTCGCGGGCAAAGCGCACGATGTCGTAGACCGTCAGGAAGTAGTATTCATAGTTCAGCTCTTCAATAAGCTGCAGCTCGCTGGCGATACGCTGACTGATCTCTGGCGAAGGCCCGCGTGGCCAACGTGCGCGGGTGCCGCTGGCGACCAGTTCGCGCAGGTAGCTGGTCGCACTGTGACCATCCGGGACAACCTCCTCGGGGTATTCATAGCGCAGTTCATCCAGGCTGAAGTGGCATTGATCGGCGATATGCAGTGTCTCGGCCAGCAGGGCGGCAGGATAGAGCCTACGCAACTTGTCGGGTGAGCGCAGATGCTGTTGGCTATTGCCCATACGGCGACGGCCCAGTTGGCTGATACTGGTGTTGTGCCTGAGGGCGGTAAAAACATCGTGCAGTGACTTACGGTTGGCGCAATGCATTTGCACGTCACCACAGGCCACCATCGGCAGGCTCAGCTCATCGGCCAGTTGGTAGAGCGCCTGGTAACGGTTGATTTCGTTGTTACCCAACAGGTGACTAACGCCCAGCCATACCCTTTTTTTGCACAGTCGGGCCAGCTGCAGGCCGTAGGCTCGATTACTGGCGGATGCATCCAGGGGTAGCCAGATCAGCAGGCAGCGTTTGAGGTGGAATATCACATCCCGTAGCGTCACCCGATATTCGCCTTTGGGGCTGCGTCGCCTGGCCATGCTGATCAGGCCCGAAAGTTCGCTGTAGGCTGCTCGGGAGGGAACGAGGGCCAGCAGTTTGATCCCTTCCTCCAGGATCAGCTCGCTGCCCACAATCAATTGAATACCCTGTTCTTTGGCGGCGACATGGGCTTTGACCACGCCAGCCAGTGAGCACTCATCGGTAATGGCCAGCGCACGATAGCCAAGCGCAGCAGCGTGCTCCACAAGTTCATGGGGGTGTGAGGCGCTGCGCAGGAAGCTGTAACAGCTGAGGCAATGGAGTTCGGCGTAATTTAACATATACTGTATATATATACAGTATATCAATCTGATGGAATTTCAAGGTGCCGTGGCTACATTTGACCGTGGTGTCGGGTTGTTTACCCCGCTAGATTGTTCACAGCACAGGGAGGTGCCTTTACTATGAAGCCATTTAATACATTGCTGCTACTGATTTTTTGCTTACCCATGGGTGCCACCACAGCGTCGGCCCAGAGTGCATCACTGCAACAGTGCCAGCAGTATAAAGATCAAATAGAACGCTACACGAGCCTGCGCCGCAATGGCGGGTCGGGCAAACAGATGGATGCCTGGAAACGCTCCCGGCGCGACAGCGAAAAGGCCTACAGTAATCACTACTGCTGGCGCTATCGTCGCCAGCTGCAATAGCCCTGGTTAACTTGTTGCGGTTTTCCTGTCACGATGTGGGAGCGTTGCTTTACCGCAGGGGTGTTACATGCTTGAACTTGCCGGACTTGATCATATTGTCCTGAGAACCACACGTTTTGCACAGATGTTGGACTTCTATTGTGGCGTACTGGGCTGCGTGATCGAGCGGAAGACTTCACCTGAGTTGGGACTCACGCAACTGCGTGCCGGTGAGGCACTTATTGACCTGGTGACGGTAGACAGCGAGTTAGGTCGTGTTGGTGGCGGGTCGCCTGCTGCCACCGGTAATAATCTCGATCACTTTTGCCTGCAACTCAAACCTGTCTCCGAAGAGGCTATTCTCCAGCACCTGAGTGAGCACGGCATTGAGGGTGGCGAATTTGCGTCCCGCTATGGTGCGCAGGGGCAGGGCAATTCCATTTATATCAAGGATCCTGACGGCAATACTGTTGAACTGCGGGTCAGGCAGTAATTGCCGGCGGGTAACTGCTAACCCTGAACGGGATTGATTCCCAACGTAATTAGGCTATCTTGGCTGCAGCGGTGTTGAATCTTTGCCGCCTTGTCTTACGAGGAGTATGTAATGAATAAAGCTATCCTGATCATTCTGGCAATTCTGTTGCCACCTATCGCCGTTTTTCTCAATAACGGTGCCGGTAAAGACTTGTTGATCAATATCGTCCTGTGCCTGTTTTTTTATGTGCCGGGTATCCTGCACGCCCTCTGGCTGATTACCAAGTAGGCCGCTAGTCGTTGAACCTGAACCAGGTCACTTTGCCCGTTGGCGATATGCCTGTTGCCACGGCATTTTATCGAACCTTGGGCTTTATCCAGATTGTCGATACACCGCACTACGCGCGCTTTGAATGCCCGGAGGGCGAATCGACGTTCTCGTTATCGCTGGAGTCGGATAAATCAAACAGCGGGGCGGTGATTTATTTTGAGCATGAGGCACTCGATGACTGGGTTGCCGAGCTCAAAACGCGCGGTATCCACTTTGATCAGGGGCCAATGGATCAATCCTATTTATGGCGTGAGGCGGTATTGCATGACCCGTCCGGCAACAAGATCAAGTTGTACTGGGCCGGTGATAATCGACTGAACCCGCCCTGGCGGGTTGAGCGGCGCCTTTAGCGCTGCCGTTTAACTTCGTGTTTCCGGAAATTTCTCATGTCGTCTAGCACCAGCATTTCAATCCCCGCCCGCTTTAATGGGCCGCCTGGCTCCGGCAACGGTGGCTACAGCTGTGGCGTGCTGGCGATGTTGCTGGAAGGTACTGCGCGGGTGCGGCTGTTCGTGCCGCCGCCTCTGGATAAGTCGCTGTCGGTTAGCTGCCACGAGGACGGTCATCTGGAGATGCATGATGACCAGACCTTGATTGGCGCGGCCTATCCCGCTGAACTGGATCTTGAGGTGCCGGCGGCACCGACCCTGCAGCAGGCGCAACAGGCTAGTGAGTCTTATCCCTGCTATGACGACCATGCCTATCCGCACTGTTATGTCTGCGGCCCCGAGCGGAGCAGAGAGGACGGGCTGTGCCTGTTTCCCGGCCCGGTTGATGACTGGAGCCTGTTGGCCTGTCCGTGGCAGCCCAGTGCCGATACGCTGGATGCGTCGGGGAATGTGCGCCCCGAAATTATCTGGTCGGCACTGGATTGTCCGGGCTATTTTGCTGTGGCGGGTGTAGATCTTCCGCAGACCCTGCTTGGTGAGCTCACCGGTGAGATACGTGCAACTGTGCCGGGCGATCGCCCCTTGGTAGTTTATAGCTGGCCGTTGGGCGGGGAGGGAAGGAAGGCCTGGGGAGCTACTGCAATAGCAACACAGGAGGGCGAGGTTTTGGCCGTGTCCCGTTCGCTGTGGATAACCCTGAAAAAGACGACAGAGGCGGCTCAGTGAGTTTGGTGACTCGTCGGATCTTGTTGTGAAGGTAGCCTGCGGCTGCGGCAATATCGAGTTGCACTGGCAGTTGGTTGATTTATCGCTTGTGCCCAGGGCTTGCGATTGCGATTACTGCAGCGGCCATGGTGCTAACTGGGTCAGCAAGTCTGGCACACGCGTGAAAGCTGTTGTGCACAACCCACTGTATTACCGTATTGTCCGGCAGGGCTCGGAGACAGCAGAGTTTCACGAGTGCACCCGCTGTCAGGTGCCGGTTTTTGCCAGCGCCACTGTCGATGAACAAGACTACGCGGTGATAAACGCGGGTTGTCTCGCTAATGCTCCTGGCTTTAGCGACCCCGTGTCCGCATCCTTTGCCGGTGAGACGGCGGATCAGCGAGCACAGCGACGAGAGCGTAACTGGTGCTTACTAATGGATTTAGCGGTGGGGTGATGATGCGAATACTGAAACAGGTGTTTAACCTTACGCGATTTAACCGTTTGCTGATCGTGATCGCGACAGTGAGTGTGCTGGCAGGGTGCCTGGCGATCCCCGAGGGTGTCGAACCGGTTACGGATTTCGACGTTAATCGCTACTCCGGCACCTGGTACGAGGTGGCCCGGCTTGACCATCGCTTTGAGCGTGGCCTGAGCAATGTCACGGCAAGCTATTCGCTGCAGGATGATGGCACGGTCAAGGTTGTGAATCGCGGTTACAACTTTGAGGATGATTCCTGGGATGACGCAGTCGGGAAGGCGGCATTTGTTGATGCCACTGATGTGGGTTACCTCAAGGTGTCTTTTTTTGGTCCTTTCTATGGTGCCTACGCAGTATTCGAACTGGATAAGCAGGACTATCAATACGCTTTTGTCGCTGGTAACACCACGTCCTATCTTTGGTTGCTGTCGCGTACTCCCACGGTCAGTGGTACCTTGCGTCAGCAGTTTATCGACAAGACCACCACACTGGGATTCGACCCCGCCGGTCTGATTTGGGTAGATCAATCCCGCCACTCCCCAGCAGACAACGGAACGCCGGCGGGTTAACTTTGCGGCGAAATTTTCAGGCAAAAATGCCCTGCAGGTACCACTGCCGCGCCAGGCGGTCCCGGTAAATCCAGTAGCACTGGCCGTGTTTGTCTTCGGCCACGTAATAATCACGACTCACCGCTTCCTGCCACCAGTTGTCTTCAATCCGTTCTGGTCCGTATACCAGTTGCAGCAAGCCGTTCCAGTAGAGGCGAGAGCCCCGTTGGTCCAGTAGCTGGGGTTTGGGCATCAGCCAGAAGGGTCGTTGCGCGCAGGTCTGGCTGGTACTTGCTGCATCACCGGGGTTGTCGGTGCAGGTATGCACAGCGTACTCCGGTAGGTGCTCGTCGCGGCAGCCGACTTTGGCGATGGCTTGTAAGCCAAGTCTGCTGCGCAGTCGGTCGAGCAGACTGTCCATAGGTTCGCGTCGATTGTTGGGGCAAAACAGATCAATGCTGTCTGCTTGTCCCGGACGCAATTCGTTGCAGTCAAGCGTCAGCCCCTCTACGCCGGTTTTCAGCTGGTGCTTTTCCAGGCGGATGCGGGTCAGTTGGTGCCAGTTCTCCCAGTCGCTGTGGCTACTGGTGCTGCGCACAGTGAGAGTCTGTACACCCCGATCCATACCAATAAACTGCCAGCAAATCTCGGTTGTTTGTAGTTGGGTATTGCGAAGGAAGCGACACAGCGATTGCAGTAGTAGCTGTATCGCGGGCTGCAGCTCTTCACTGCCTTTAACCTCGTAGCCGAACCAGTAGGTGTCGCTGAAGGTGGCGGGTGGCTGGTAATCCGCTTGCAGGTCTTCTCGCTGACCCAGCAACTGCTGCAGATAGAGAGTGAAGGCTTTGCCGCAGCGCCGGCCCAAGGCACGTGGTGGCAGCTTGAGCACGTCACCCAGTGTATGCAGGCCAGCCCGACGCAGTGAATCTACGGTGCTGGCGAAGTCTGCAAGCAGCTCCAGTGGCAGGGGTGCCAGCCGCTCTGTCAGTGGCAGGTCAATTCCGGTGGCGCTGTCATCCTGTGCATAGGACAACAACCAGGCGGCCTTGGGTGTTGCCGCCAGACCATACTGTACCCAGTAGCCGCGGCTGCCTATGCCACTGGTGACGTCCGCCAGTAATGCATCCAGGCCCTTGTACAGGTTCAGGCAGCTGCCGATCTCCAGCTGCAGACAATCCTCCCGCCAGCTGTGCAGGGTGGGGGTGATGCTGTAGGCCCAGCAGCACAACTGCAGCAGCGCGCGCTGTTCAGCCTCTTCATCCCGCTCCAGCAGTTGCACGGGCAGGGTGTCCGCCAGTGCCCGCAGTGTCGCCGTGCCCATGCCCGGACCGATACCCAGCGCAGCACCACAATCGTTGACCCCGACCACGCGCTGTTGCGACATTACCGCGACTGGCTGGTCTTCGGACTGGCTCAGACACTGCAGCGGTAGCTGTGCAAAGCGCAGGCAAAGCCACAGGCTCATGCGGGCACTCCAGGCAACAGGCCTGTTTCCCGGGGGGGCAGTGGGGCCAGTTTAATATGAGTAATGCTGTACATATATACAGTATTACTGAAGATCCCTCACCTGTCTATGTGGCGGCACTTCGGGGTGGTAATCTGTTGCCTGTTACGCCATTATGCGCGCCGTTTTAAACCCCTGTTTTATGCGCCACCGCAGGTGCTTTCGGGGCGAAGGAGATCTGATAATGAATCGAAAAACCAATGCACTACTTATACCTTTTGTGGCGATACTGTTTATTGCAGCCTGTTCGCGAGAACAGGCACCTGTCGTTGTGGAGGTCGCAGAGCCGGTAGCGTCCGCAGACGATGTTGCGGCCAACTTCCGTAACTTCCTCGCTGAAAACTATGCTGTCGATATGGCCCGTTATCCCTACACGGCCAGTTATCGCGGCATCAAGACCAACCACGACCAATGGAATTCCGCTGCCGAGTCATTTCTGGATGAGACTCGCGCGATCAATGAAACCCGCTTACAGCAATTGGCGGACTTTAACCGGGATGCATTGGACAATTCGTTGGCGCTGTCTCATGACTTGTACCGTGTCAGCTTGCAGCGCAGGTTGAACAGTGATGATTTTCGCCATCATAAGTTTGTGATTCACCAGTTTCGTGGTCCGCATACCCAGGCAGCCAGTAGCCTGATTAATATCCATCGGGTTGACGATCTGGCCGACGCGCAGGCTTATATCGGTCGATTAAACAATATTGGTCCCTGGTTTGATCAGGTGATCGAGCAATTGCGTATCCGCCAGCAGAAAAACTTTTTGCTGGCTGACTGGCAGTATCCGCAGATGATCCAGGCCGCTCGTAATATTACTGCTGGTACGCCCTACGATGATTCAGGTGTTGATTCCACACTGTGGGCCGATTTCAAGACCAAGGTGGCGGCGCTGGATGTCGATGAGGCTCAGCGGGAACAGCTGTTGGTGGAGGCACGCAAGGCCATGGTCGAGGTTGTAAAACCGGCTTACCAGCGCTTGGTCGCTGAACTGGAAAGCCAGGCAACCAATGCACCGGATGCGGATGGTGTGTGGAAGTTTGAAAATGGCGATGCATTTTATGCCGAGCGCCTGCGCTGGTTTACCACCACTGAATTATCAGCCGATGAAGTACATAACATTGGCCTGAGAGAAGTCGCGCGGGTGCAGGGTGAGATGAAGGCCATCATGGCGCAGGTCGGCTTCGAGGGCACCCTGGCAGAGTTCTTTGTCTTCCTGCGTGAAGATCCACAGTTCTACTACGCGGATACCGATGCCGGTCGTGCGGCCTACCTGGCCGAGGCAGTCCGGCTGATCGATGTGATGCGTGAGCGCTTGCCAGAGGCCTTTGGTGTTCTGCCGGAGGCTGAGCTTGAGGTTAAGCGGGTGGAGGCTTTCCGTGAAAAGTCAGCGGGCAAGGCCTTTTACCAGGGGCCACCGCCCGATGGCTCCCGTCCCGGCATCTACTACGCTAATCTTTACAATATGGCCAATATGCCTAAATACCAGATGGAGGCCCTGGCTTATCATGAGGGCCTGCCGGGGCATCACCTGCAGCGCGCCATTGCGGCGGAGCTGGAGGGGATTCCGGACTTCCAGAAGTACACAAGCTTTACTGCCTACAGTGAGGGCTGGGGTTTATATACCGAACGTCTCGCCAAGGACATGGGCTTTTACACCGATCCCTATGCGGACTTTGGCCGCCTTGCCATGGAGTTATGGCGAGCCTGTCGCCTGGTTGTGGACACCGGCATACACAGCAAGCGCTGGACCCGTGAACAGGCTATCGATTACCTTGTAGAGAACACCCCAAATTCGGTGAATGATGCTACTCGCGCAATCGAGCGTTACATTGCCATGCCGGGGCAGGCCACGGCTTACATGGTCGGCAAGTTGAAAATCCTGGAACTGCGGGAGCGGGCACAGGCAGCCCTGGGCGATGACTTTGATATGGGCGGTTTTCACGACACAGTGTTGGCGGAAGGTCCTGTGCCACTGTCTATTCTGGAGCAGAAAGTGGATGCGATGATCGCCGCGGGCGAGGCGGGCGAGGCGGGCTAGACGCCGGCATTCTCCAGCAGGTAGGTAATAACGACTTTGATCAGGAAGCCGAGAATGCCCATGGCCAATCCTACGTACAGGATAATGGTGCCAAACTTCCCGGCATTGCTGCGTCTGGCCAGGTCCCAGACGATGAAGATCATAAACAGGATGAGGGCGCCCACGCCCAGGGTAACCCCGTAATCTGTTAGCCATTGATCCATCAGTCTGCCTTATCGCGAAAGTGGTTTGTCGCGTTATCAGTTTAACTGATGCTGTGACCTGAGGCGCTAATTACGCAGCGACAGTCAGGACCTGGCCAATCTCGAAAGCTATCTTAACCTGCTTGAAGATACATCTACCTCGTCACCCACTTTGGCGCCGCCATCAATCTACTAGCTTAAGCCCCCAGTGCCGCGCCCTGGTGCCGGCTACCCTGCTGTGCAGGCAGCTCCCATAATTGGGGCTGCTGCGGCACGTCTTCCGATGGTGGTAGTGCCACATCAATACCCTGTTTGCCTCCACGCTGCTTGAGGATATGTACCTTGCGGTACTCGCGCATCTGCAGCCGCAGGCTGGCCGGAGCGTGATTGTGAGCGGCCTGGTGTGGGCGGAACAGCACCGACAGGGTATCGCTACCCGCTGCAGCCAGCTGCAGTTTGCGCAGTTCACTGTATCGGTATTCATCGGCACCCAACCAACTGAATACGGCGCTACACGTGGTGCTGCGCAGTGCCTGCTCAGTACTCCACAGCAGGTCTTCCCTGCTCTGGGGGTGAACGAGCAGAACTTGCTGGGTGTCTATGCCTCTGGCGGCTAGCAGGGGTGCATAGGGAATATAAGGCGGCGCGATAAAGGCTTGCCAGCGGCCCTGGGCGCTGAGCTTTTCCATGGCTGGCAGGAACAGGCCCATGGCACCCATGCCGCAGCCATCGGTTAGCAATTCAATGTTGCTGCCAATGGGCAGCCCACCCTGAGAGAGGGCTGCATCCAGGGTGCTGTAGCCGGAAGACAGGGTATCCGCGCCATGACAATCGCTGTTGGCCGGATCGCCGCTGTACTGCAGAAAACTGTGCTGACCGCGCCAGGTATCGCGGCGGTTAATGACCTGTTCGAGTATCTCGTTCATGGCTGTTTACCTCTAGTGTGTGGCACCTAAAAACATACTGTATGAATATACAGTAGATGCAAATTTACCCCGATGCAAGGTCTTGTAGAGTGTGAATTGTGCCGATAAGGCGCACCTGTAGCCTTGCCGCGCAGGTGTATTGGCAGCACACTGGGTGTTCGCTGTAGCGGAGATCATCACCATGAAATACCTGTTTGCAGGCCTGTTAATGGCGCTGGTTACGGCCGCTAATGCGGGCCCGGTGGAGGATGCCCTGGCGGCGCCAGACCGCTTGCCGGCTGACCTGGAGAGGGATGTGCGCAGTCAGCCGGCGGACATTTTACCGTTGCTGGCTGTTGGCCCGGGCAGCCGCGTCGCAGACATATTTGGTGGCGGTGGTTACTACAGTGAACTGGTTGGCCGGCTGGTAAGCCCGGGGGGAGAAGTCCTGCTGCACAACAATGCGGCCTATCTGCATTACGTCAATGAGGCCCTGACCGCGAGGCTAGGGCAGCGCGATGTACCCGGTGTCACGCCCTACGAGCGTGAGGTAGACCAGCTTGACCTGGGTGAAGATACGCTGGATGCGGCGATGATCATCATGTCCTATCACGATTTATACTTCATCGATAACGACTGGCCGACCATAGATGCCGCGGCTTTTATGGGCCAGATTGTGACGGCCTTGAAGCCGGGTGGGCGCCTGCTGATTGTCGATCACTCGGCGGCCGAAGGTAGTGGCACCTCCATGGCCCAGACCCTGCACCGAATCGAAGAAGCCGAGGCCAGAAGGCAGATCGAGGGGTTCGGTCTCAATTACCTTACCGGCAGTGATGCTTTACGCAATCCCGAGGACGATCTCACATTGAACGTTTTTGATGAGGCGATTGCCGGCAAAACCGATCGCTTCGTACTGGTGTTTGAAAAGCCCTCATAGCGCCCGGGGCTGCTATTGATGTTCGAATAGTGCGGTGCCAGTGGCGAGCTGCAGGATAAGGTCTTCGAAGCGATCCCACGGGTTGCCATCGGCGTAGCCCTTGATGCTGCCGTCGACGCCCGCAAGGGCCTGCATCAGCTGAGTGAGTGATGCCGTGTCGTGCCTGCTGAGCGCCGCCTGCATCATCCCCATGCGATTTTTCCAAACCCGTTTGCTGGTCAAGGCCTGTTGGGCGCTGGTGCCCTGATCGCACTCCAGCTGGACTTCGTACAGCGTGCGAACTTCGCGTGACAGTGACCACAGTATGACTGTTGGCTCACTGCCTTCCCCGCGCAGGCCATGTAACATTCTCAGGCTGTTTTCGGCATTTCCCGCCAGCGCGGCATCGGTCATCTCGAACAGGTTGTAGCGGGCATTGTCGAGCACCGCCTCGGTTACCGTGGTCGCGGTGATGCAATTATCGGTGGCTAGCAGTTTGAGTTTTTCAATTTCCTGTACCGCCGCCAGCAGGTTGCCCTCTACCCGGTCCGATAACAGCTGTACGGCGTCGCGGTCGATTGTCATGCCGGCATTACTTACCCGTTGCTCCAGCCAGCGCGGCAGGTCGCGGGCGCTTACCGGCCACACCTGAACAGTGACGCCGGCTTTGTCCAGCGCCTTGTACCATTTACTGTTGGTCGACTGTTTGTCGATTTTTCCGGCCACCAGCATCAGCACGTCATCGCCACCGGCGATGTCCAGATACTCACACAGTGCCTTGCTACCGTCAGCGCCCGGCTTGCCGCTGGGCAAGCGAATTTCTACCAGCTTGCGCTCGGCAAACAATGACATGCTGGTGGCGTGTTGCATGATTTCCTGCCAATCAAAGCGAGTAACACCGGCATCAATCACTTCGCGTTCGCCACAGCCCTGGGCTCGCGCCTGTTGCCGTACCAGGTCGGCACATTCCTGTACCAGCAGGGGTTCGTCGCCACTGATCAGGTAAACGGGAAGGAGTTGTTGCTGCAGATGGGCTGCGAGTTTTTCCGGATAGACCCGCATTACTCAGCGCTGGCAGCGTAGAAAACGATACGTCGCAGGATTTGCTGGGCCAGTTCGGTGCGCATTTCGGCCTTAAGAATGCGAATCTCCTCCGCCTTGCCGACCACATTGCGCGGATCATTTTCCATCTGTTTGATCACCGCAGCGCTGGCGCTTTCCATAACCTCTTCACCGCTGCCGCCGTCTACGCTGAAGTTGGTTTTCATGGTCAGCTCAAACTCGGCGGCACGCGCCTCGGCATTTAGCGACAGATTGCGCTGACTAAAATTCTCCGGGCCCAGCCGTAGCACGTGGGCGGCCTCTTCACGCTCAACCCAGATAATGCCATTGGCAGCAAAGCGCGACTGCACCTCGCGACTGAACTCGCTGTTCGGATTGCCGGTCACCAAATGCATTTTCTGCCAGTCCTCGGGCAGGGCGGTGGCGGTGCTTGCACCGCGCAATTGAAAGCCACAACCGGCAAGTATCAATACCATTCCCAGCAGGAAGGTGGTGCGCAAGGCAAATGTGGGCATGGCGTTGGGCTCGTGAGAAATCAATTGGCCACAATATTAACTAATTTGCCCGGCACCACAATCACTTTGCGAACAGTCACGCCATCGAGAAAGCGTTTGACGTTGTCCTGGTCCAGCGCCAGTACCTCCATAGCCTTCTTATCGGCGTCGGCGGGCGCGGACATTTTTGCGCGCACCTTACCATTAACCTGAACAACAATGTCGATGCTGTCGCGGGTCAGCGCCGACTCGTCGACGACTGGCCAGGCTGCGTTCATAACCTCACCGTCACCGCCCAGTTGCGGCCACAGGTAATGACTTGCATGGGGCACGATGGGGCACAGCATTAGCACGACTGCACGCAGGGCCTCGGCCATCACAGCCTGGTCCTGGGGGTTTTGGTTGTCGAGTTTGCCCAGCTCATTACATAACTCCATCACCGCGGCGATCGCGGTGTTGAAGGTCTGGCGGCGGCTGTAATCGTCGCTCACCTTGGCAATGGTCTCATGGGTTTTGCGGCGCACGGCTTTCTGGTCGTCGTTCAACGCGCTGGCATCCAGTGCAGTTGCAGATACGCCTTCCAGGTGACCCGCTGCCAGTTTCCACAAGCGCTTGAGAAAACGATTGGCGCCTTCCACGCCAGAGTCCGACCACTCCAGTGACTGCTCTGGCGGTGCTGCGAACATGCTGAACAGGCGCACAGTATCGGCACCGTAGCGCTCAATAAGCGCTTGCGGGTCTACCGTGTTGCCTTTGGACTTGGACATCTTGGCGCCATCCTTCAGCACCATTCCCTGGGTTAGCAATCGTATAAAGGGTTCGTCAGAATCCAGCAGACCCTCGTCGCGCAACAGCTTGTGATAGAAGCGTGCATATAACAGGTGCAGGATAGCGTGCTCTATGCCGCCCACATATTGGTCTACCGGTGCCCAGTAATTGGCTTCATCATCGAGCATGGCCTCGCCGTTGCGCGCGCAGGCGTAGCGGGCGTAGTACCAGGAGGACTCCATAAAGGTATCAAAGGTGTCAGTCTCACGGGTCGCCGGGCCGCCACAACCGGGGCATGTCGTCTGGTAGAACTCGGGCATTTTTTTAATGGGTGAGCCCATGCCTTCAAATTCGACGTCAGTCGGCAGTATCACCGGCAGGTCTTTTTCCGGAACCGGCACCGCGCCACAGCTGCCGCAGTTGATGATGGGAATGGGAGCGCCCCAGTAGCGTTGTCGCGAAACACCCCAGTCGCGCAAGCGAAAGTTTACTGTCCGCTTGCCTTTGCCCTGGGTTTCCAATCGATCGGCAATGGCATTAAAAGCCCCGTCAAAATCGAGGCCGTCGAATTCACCTGAATTTATCGTGACGACATCAGTCTTGCTGGAATACCAGTCGGCCCAGGTGGTGGGGTCGTAAACATGTTCGGCATTGCTGCTGTTTGTAACCTGAACAATCGGCAGGCTGTATTTACTGGCGAAGGCATGGTCGCGCTCGTCGTGGCCAGGCACCGACATCACTGCGCCGGAGCCATAACTCATCAGCACGAAATTGGCGACCCACACGGGCACCTGTTCTCCCGTCAGGGGATGGGTAGCGGTAGTGCCGGTATCCATGCCCAGCTTTTCCATGGTGGCCATGTCGGCCTCGGCTACCTTGACCCGGCTTTGCGATTCAATGAAGGCAGCGAGTTCGGGGTTGCTTGCTGCAGCTGCGGCGGCCAGCGGGTGTTGCGGTGCAACCGCAACATAGGTAGCACCCATCAGTGTGTCCGGGCGGGTTGTATAAACGCTGAGCGGGGAACCGTCGGCGAGGGTGAAATCGAGATCCACACCCTCAGAACGGCCTATCCAGTTGCGCTGCATGGTGCGCACTTGCTCCGGCCACTGGTCCAGCTTGTCCAGGTCACCCAGCAACTGCTGGGCGTACTCAGTGATTTTGAAAAACCATTGATCGATATTCCGGCGTTCTACCGGATTGTCACAGCGCCAGCAGCAGCCATCCACAACCTGCTCGTTGGCCAACACGGTCTGGTCGGTTTCGCACCAGTTCACTTCGGCCTGCTTCTTGTAGGCCAGCCCCTTGTCGAACAGGCGCAGAAAAAACCATTGCTCCCAGCGATAATATTCGGGGTTACAGGTGGCAATTTCGCGATCCCAGTCATAGGCGAAACCAAGCTGCTGCAGCTGTTCGCGCATGTAGTCGATATTTTCGGCAGTCCACTTGGCCGGCGGCACATTGTTCTTGATGGCTGCATTTTCTGCGGGCAGACCGAAGGCGTCCCAACCCATGGGCTGTAGTACGTTCTTGCCCTGCATGCGCTGAAAGCGGGCGATCACATCGGCAATGGTGTAGTTGCGCACGTGTCCCATGTGCAACTTGCCGCTGGGGTAGGGGAACATCGCCAGACAATAGAATTTCTCTCTCTCGTCGTCCTTTTGAACGGCAAAGCTATCGTGTTTGAGCCAGTGCTGTTGAGCTGCCTGCTCGACATTCTCTGGATAGTACTTGGGATCCATTGTTGCCCTTGGTATCAGTGGTAATAAGCTCGGCCAGGTGGTGCTGTCTGCTGCCAGCTCAAGGTGAAAAGAAGGGCGAATTCTACCAGCAAACACGGGTACCCGCGACGCTGGCTCATATGACCAATTGCACATTTATTGACCTGCATCGTGGCAGCTTTAAATGCCTGCAGATACAGTGGCCTCATGCGAAAGACCAGCGACATCCTTTGGCAGGATGCGCAGCATCAGGTGCTGTTCGACATTCTGGACGAGATTCGCCAACCGGAAGCGGATGGCAGGATTATCCAGCGTTTGCGCGATTACACCGAGAGTCACTTCACGCTGGAAGAGCAGTACATGGAAAAGCTGGGCTATCCGGACCGTGAGGCGCACTGTCGCGCGCATGACCGCTTTCGGCGGGAGATCGATGAGGTATTGGACAGTGGCGACTGCGACGCCTTGTTTCGCGACATCATTGGCACATTTCTTACTGAGTGGTTAACCCGCCACGTATTTGGTGTCGACAAAAAGCTGGAAAACTTCCTGCTTAAGTCCGGGGTGCACTGAGTCAGTCGCTGTCGCGCCAGAATGTCAGGTACAGCAGCAACATGATTGCCAGCGCCAGTCCGCTACCGCCAACTACAACTGCTGAGCCGAAGCTGGAGAAAGGTGTCTGTCCCAGCATTACTTCGGCCTTGCCATGCAGGGTGGTCGTGACAAATTGCTCGCTCTGGCTGACTACCTGTCCGCGGTGATCGATGATGGCCGACACGCCGTTGTTGGTGCCGCGCAACATATAGCGGCCGTTTTCCAGCGCACGCATACGCGCCATTTGCAGGTGTTGCAGCGGGCCGATTGAGTTTCCGAACCAGCTGTCGTTGCTGATGGTGATTAACAGGTCGGCGTCTCTGGCAGCCTTGGCGACCAGATCCGGGTAGACCACCTCGTAACAGATGAACGGCGCGACCCGATAGGAGCCTGCCCTCAGGGGCTTTTGCCCGGATGTGCCCGACGAGAAGTTTGACATGGGCAGATCAAAAAAACGGATCAGGCCGCGCAGCCAGCTTTCCAGCGGCACATATTCGCCAAAGGGCACCAGCCTTTGCTTGTCATACTTCCCGCTACCCTGACCCAGCGACAATATGCTGTTGTAGTAGGACTGGCCATCGGCAGAGCGCGTGGGAATGCCGGTGATCAGAGTGGACTCAGACTCGCTGGCTCGCGTTGCGACGTCATCGAGGAAGTCTTTTGCTCGATAGTAGGGGCTGGGTATCGCCGACTCCGGCCACAGAATAATATCGGTGCCGTAACTTTCCTCAACGGCGCTTTCGAACTGGCTCAGGATGGGCTGGTACCAGGCCCGGTCCCATTTGTGCTCCTGCGGGATATTGGGTTGGTAAAGGGCGACCGACAGCGGATGCTCGCTGGCCCGGTCTACCCACTCTATCGGTTTGAGTACGCTGCCGCCTATCCACAGGGTGAGGATCAAGCCAACATAGGTAGTAATGGGCATCGCTTGTCGACTGCGCCAGCACAGGAACAGGCATATTCCGGTAAGCGCGCAGATAAACGACAGCCCGAACACCCCGAATATGGGCGCCCAGCCCGCTAGCCAGGTGTCGCTGTGGGCGTAGCCCAGATAGAGCCAGGGAAAGCCGGTTAGCAGCCAGCTGCGCAGCCACTCAAACAACACCCATAGTGCTGGAAAGCCCACTAACATGCCGCCAGGCAACGGCCTGATCCAGCGCACATAGCTCCAGGCGAACAGGCTGTGTAGCAGGGCCAGCCCTGCGCAGAACAACAGTGTCAGTAAGGCGGCCAGGGGCACACTGGCGTAGCCGTAGACGTGGATGCTGACGTAAACCCAGGAGGCGCCGGAGCCGAACAAGCCCAGCCCGAAGAGCCAGCCGCGCCAGATTGCCTGCCTGCTGCTGCAACGACACAGAAGGTAGCCGTAGAGCGCGCAGCTCAGGATGCCTGCCGGCCAGAGATTGAACGGTGCCAGAGAGAGTGTCACCAGGGCGCCGGCCAGTGGTGCCAGCAATAACACCAACAGTGGGTGCAGGCTCTGCTGCGGTGGCGTAGTGGGTGAGCCTGAAGCGGTGTCGGGCATCGCCGCCGTCAGGCCGGTGGACGCATGCGCAAGCTATGAATCTTACGCTGGTCGGCGTTGATGACCTTGAACTCAAAGCGTTCCAGGGTGGTGGTCTCGTTGCGGGCAGGCATATAACCAAATGCCTGCAAGACCAGCCCGCCTACAGTATCGAACTCTTCGTCACTGAAGCTGGTGTTGAAGTAGCTGTTGAAGTCTTCTATTGGAGTCAGCGCCTTGATGAAAAAATCCTGGTCGCTGATCTTGCGAATAAACTGGTCTTCTTCAGCGTCGGTCTCATCTTCAATTTCGCCGACGATCTCCTCGAGTACGTCTTCGATAGTGACAAGTCCCGCGACGCCGCCGTATTCGTCGATGACGATGGCCATGTGATTACGGTTTTCGCGAAATTCGCGCAGCAGCACGTTCAGTCGCTTGCTCTCCGGTACCACCACGGTTGGGCGTAGCAAATCGGTGATCTGCAGGTCGTTGTGTTCCTGGTCAAGAATTAGCGGCAGCAGATCCTTGGCCAGCAGAATGCCCAGAACATCATCGTTGCTGTCGCCCACCACAGGGTAGCGCGAGTGAGCTGCCCGGATTATCTGCGGCAGGATTTCTTTCAGGGTTTGCTCAGCTTTTATGACCACCATTTGTGAGCGCGGAATCATAATATCGCGGGCCTGCATGTCGCTGACCTGCATCGCGCCTTCGATGATGCTGCGGGCATCTTCATCAATCACCTCGTTCTCGGCGGCCACCGACAACACGTCTTGCAAGTCTTCACGGGTTCTGGGTTCAGAGGAAAACAGGTGAGTAATTTTGTCGAGCCAGGAGCGTTCCTCCGGCTCGTTGCTAAATCGGTCTTCAGTCATATCGGCTCAGTGCTCCTCGATCCGGTAACCGGTGTAGGGACACGGGTAGTCAAGCTGTTTGAGAATGTGGGTTTCAAGCGCTTCCATGCGGGCGGCGTCGGTATCGTCTATATGATCATAGCCCAGCAGGTGCAAGGTGCCATGTATGGTCATATGGGCCCAATGGGCCTGCTGTGATTTACCCTGCTCGTTAGCTTCACGGGCCACCACGGGTACGCACATTACAATGTCGCCCAATAATGGCAGCTGCAGCTCGTCGGGCAGGTCACTGGGAAAAGACAGAACGTTGGTGGCGCCACTCTTGCCGCGGTAGTTGCTGTTGAGTTCGGTCATTTCAGCTTCATCGACCAGTCTGACACTGACTTCAAAGGCGTCGCCTTGCTCAGGGGCGCCGTTCAGGGCGCTGCTTATCCAGTGTCGTATGTCGCCCTCGTCGGGAACAGGCTCGGAACTGGCGCTCTGAATATCCACAGTCAGGTTCATCGTTGCGTCTTGTCGAGGCTGGCGGTGTTTTCCTCGTGGGCATCGTAGGCTTCAACAATGCGCTGAACCAGTGGGTGACGCACGACGTCGCGGTTGGCAAACCAGGTGAAGGCCAGGCCGTCGACATCGGTCAATACCTTGCTGACATGCGTCAGGCCCGACGGGGTTCCGCGCGGAAGATCAATCTGGGTAGCATCACCGGTAATCACCGCGGTTGACCCAAAGCCTATCCGGGTCAGGAACATTTTCATCTGCTCACGGGTTGTATTCTGTGCCTCATCGAGAATGATGAAGGCATTATTGAGGGTACGGCCCCGCATAAATGCCAGCGGCGCGACTTCAATAATATTGCGCTCGATATATTTGTTGACCGTTTCAAAGCCCAGCATTTCGTAGAGGGCGTCATACAAGGGCCGCAGGTAGGGGTCGATTTTCTGGGTCAGGTCACCGGGCAGGAAGCCCAGTTTCTCACCGGCTTCCACTGCCGGACGCACTAACAGTATGCGGCGGACCCGCTCTTCCAGCAGTGCTTCCACACCACAGGCGACAGCCAGGTAGGTCTTGCCGGTTCCGGCCGGGCCAATACCAAAGTTGATATCGTTGTTCTTGATCGACCGCACATACGCCTGTTGATTTTTACCTCGCGGTTTAATCGAGGAGCGTTTGGTGCGAATCACCTGTATGGCTTCGACCGTTTGCTCCAGATCGACCTCCTCAAGCTGCTCCTGGTCGATTTGCTGCAGTTGCAGGTGCAGTGACTCGGGGCTGAGGTTCACTCCCTGGCAAACCTCGGCATACAGGTGGATCAGCAGTGTGCGGGTGGTAGCGGCATTGACTGTGGGGCCGTTGATCGAAAACTGGTTGCCTCGGGCGCTGATACTCACCCCCAGGCGTTGTTCGATTTGCCGCAGGTGTGCATCAAGCTGGCCGCAAAGCAGTGCCAGGTGCCGGGTATCGTTAGGTTCCAGTGTCAGGCTTTGCTGGGTAGCAACCTGGGGTGTGGTTTCGTTATTCAAATGAGCCTGTTGCCGCTGACGGCATAAATAGAAGTTAAAAGGATATACCGGAATTCGGTGGCGTCAACTGCGTATCAGGGTGCCGCGCAGCGAGTTGGGCAGTGCCTCATGCACCTCCACCGTCGCAAAATCGCCGATGAGGCTGTGATCGTCGCAGGCGAAGTTCACGACCCGGTTGTTTTCGGTGCGACCCTGCAGCTGTCCCGGGTCTTTTCTGGAAACGCCTGTCACCAGGATTTTTTCCTGTTTGCCTACCATCGCTCGGCTGATGCGTTGGGCGTTCTGGTTGATGCGAGACTGCAGGATTTGCAGGCGCTGTTTCTTAACAGCTTCGTTTGTGTCATCGGGCAGATCTGACGCCGGCGTGCCTGGCCTGGCGCTATAGATAAAGCTGAATGAGGTATCAAAGCCTATGTCCTCAACCAGCTTCATGGTCTCTGCAAATTCGGCATCGCTCTCGCCTGGAAAGCCGATAATGAAATCGGACGAAATACTGATATTCGGGCGTATTTTGCGCAGGCGGCGAATTTTGGACTTGTACTCCAGGGCGGTGTGTCCGCGCTTCATGGCCATCAATACGCGATCGGAACCGCTCTGCACGGGCAGATGCAGGTGGTCAACCAGCTGCGGTATTTCAGCATAGGCATCGATCAGTGCATCTGAAAATTCCACCGGGTGTGAGGTGGTGTAACGAATACGCTCGATACCGGGTACTCTTGCGACCAGGCTTAGCAATTCGGCAAAGTCGACAATCTCGCCCAGGTGGTCTTCGCCGCGAAAGGCGTTCACATTTTGCCCCAGCAGGTTCACTTCCCGGACGCCACCGGCGGCCAGGTGGGCGACCTCGGCGATGACGTCATCCACCGGTCGCGATACCTCCTCACCACGGGTGTAAGGCACCACGCAAAATGTGCAGTACTTGCTGCAGCCCTCCATGATGGACACAAACGCTGTTGGGCCTTCCACTTTCGGCTCTGGCAGGCGGTCGAATTTTTCGATCTCGGGGAAGCTCACATCGACAACAAGCGTGCCGGCGGGGCCGCGCTGCTCCATCATCTCGGGCAGACGGTGCAGGGTCTGAGGCCCAAAGACCAGGTCTACATAGGGGGCCCGCTTGCCGATCTCGGCGCCTTCCTGACTGGCCACACAGCCACCCACGCCTATCACCAGATCCGGGTTTTTCTGCTTCAGGTGTTTCCATCTTCCCAGCTGATGAAAAACTTTCTCTTGCGCTTTTTCCCTTATAGAACAGGTATTTAGAAGCAATACGTCGGCATCCTCGGGATTGTCCGTAGGCACCAGGTCATGGCTCTCTTCCAGCAGATCTCGCATGCGTGCCGAGTCGTACTCGTTCATCTGGCACCCATGGGTTTTGATGTATAGCTTCTTGCTCACTTGTGCTTGCTCGCGGCGGGCCGCAGGCCTATCCTCTAGGGGTCGGAAAAGGGCAGCGGATTATACAGATTTGTGGGGTTGAAACACAGTCTGTCAGCGCTGTCCGGGCTGGCAATTCATATCGGGGGTGGTAAGATTGCCGGCCCCCGAAATCCGCAGCTATCAGGCCCGGAGTTCGAGCGTTACGGTTAGAGGAAAGAATGGCAAATAATCCGGTCTACAAGGTGATCTTCCAGAACGGCAATCAGGTGTTTGAAGTGTTTGCCCAGCAGATCTACCAGAGCGACATGTGGGGCTTTATCGAGGTGGAGGAGTTCCTGTTCGGTGAGCGCTCACAGATCCTGGTTGATCCCAGCGAAGAGAAGCTCAAAGCGGAATTCAATGGCGTAAAGCGCAGCTATATCCCACTGCAGTCTATTATTCGCATTGACGAAGTAGACAAAGAGGGCTCCGGCCGTATTTCAGAACCGCGAGGCGCCACCGAGGGCAATGTTGCCAGCTTCCCCTTTGCCGGCTTGCAGCCCGAGCAACAGGGTGGTGAGGACTAGCCCAGTTTCTGCCTGATCGAGGCCAGCTTCACACACACCACGAAAGCATCAGCCGCTGCCTGCACTTCCGGTAAGGTCGGGTAGGTTGGCGCCAGTCTGATATTGCAATCCTCCGGGTCCTTACCATAGGGAAACGTTGCACCTGCAGGTGTCAGTTTCACCCCGATGTCGGCGGCCAGTCGCACCACCTCAGCGGCCAACCCGGGCCTTGTATCAAAGGCGATGAAGTAACCACCCTGGGGTTGTGTCCAGCGACCCATGCCGCGCCCGGAGAGCCCCAGGTGCAAAGCGTTCAATACCACGTCGAAGCGCGGCGCGATAAGCGCAGCGTGGCCGGCCATGTGTGCCGCCAGATGCTGATCATCACGCAGCAGGCGCACATGGCGCAGCTGGTTGACCTTGTCGGGGCCGATTGTCTGGTAGCCCAGATGATTTTTCAGTGCACCCAGAATGCTTGCGCCGCTCGCCAGGAATGCAACTCCAGCGCCGGCGAAAGTTACCTTTGAGGTCGAGCCAAATTGCACAATGCTGTCGGCGGTGTCGAGGCTTCGGGCGAAGTCACTGATAGGCGCCAGCTGTGGTGCGACGTCGCTCAGGGCATGCACCGCATAGGCGTTGTCCCACATCACCAGGAAGTCTCCGGCAGCCTGTTTTGCAAGTGCGGCCATCCGTTCGACAGTGTCATCGTCATAGACGCAGCCTGTGGGGTTGGAAAACCGGGGTACACACCAGATTCCCCGAATAGTGTCATCGGAGGCGACCATCGCTTCTACCACAGCCATGTCGGGGCCGGAGTCCAGCATGGGTACTGGCACCATATCGATACCCAGGTGTTCACACACGGCGAAGTGGCGATCGTAGCCGGGGGCAGGGCACAGGAAGCGATTCTGCGCATTGTTCTGCCAGGCAGAATCAGGCCCACGCAAGCCAAAGCGCATCGCGACATCCAGCACCGTATACATCAGCGACAGGCTGCTATTGCCACCGATAAGCACTTCCTCTGGCTTGCATCCGAGAACGCCGGCAAACAAAGCCCTGGCCTCGGGTAGGCCCTCGATGCCCCCGTAGTTGCGCGTATCTGTACCGTCGGCCGCCAGGTAATTGCCCGCTAAAATGCCATCCAGTTCTGATGACAGCTCCACTTGCTCGCTGCTGGGCTTGCCCCGCGTCAGGTCCAGCGCCAGCTGCTGTTTGGCCAGCTCGGAATAGTCTGCCTCCAGCGTGTTCAGTTCTGTCTGTAGCTGCTCGTCTGATGCTTGTTCAATGTGCACCGGTAAATCCTCGCCTGTACTAAAATTGCATGATGATGTGGATACTCGCGGCGGCGATTATACCGTTGCGTCAGGCCGCTGAGTACGGCACAAATACAGCCTTCTGCTTGAAAATTACGCTCCAGGCCCCATATCTGCAGGATGAAAGCAAAAACCGGAGTAACAGAAATGAGTGAGCACGAAGAGCGCGACGACGCTGAGCTGGTCACACCAGAGGAAAACCCGAATGCGCCCGCAGTTGCTGATGAAGTGCTTCCGGATACGCTGCATCTTATGCCCATCCCCAACCGGCCCTTTTTCCCCGGGCAGGTACAGCCGGTCGCCATAAACCCGCAGGAGTGGGGCTCAACCCTGAATGCGATAGGCGAGGTTGGCAATGGGCTGCTGGGTTTGTCCTACGTTGAGAATGCTGATGCCACGGGTACAGACCCACGCAGCTTTCCTGAAATGGGTTGTGTAGTGCGGCTGCATCGTCCGCCCGTGCAAACGGACGGCCCCGGACAATTTCTGGCTCAGGGAATAAAGCGATTTAGAATTGTTCGCTGGCTGAGCGACAAACCGCCTTACCTGGTGCAGGTGGAGTATCCGCGCAGTCAGGGTGATCGCGATTCGGATGAGATCAAGGCCTATGCCATGGCCTTGATTAAGGAAATTAAGGAACTGCTGCCGCTCAACCCGCTGTACAGCGAAGAGCTGAAGCAGTACATGGCCAACTTCAACACCAACCAGCCCAGCTTGCTGGCGGATTTTTCCGCGGCGCTGACTACAGCCTCGGGCGATCAGTTGCAGGAGATACTCGACACACTGCCGTTGCGCTCGCGCATTGAAAAGGTGCTGACACTGCTGCGCAAGGAGCGTGAGGTCGCTGAACTGCAGGGCCAGATCACCAGCCAGGTTAACGAGAAGGTGTCAGATCAGCAGCGGGAGTTTTTCCTGCGCGAGCAACTGAAGATTATCCAGAAAGAACTGGGCATCTCCAAAGATGATCGCACCTCCGATGCCGAAATGTTCGAGGAGCGCATTGCTGCCCTGGAGCTGCCTGAAGCTGTGGCCAAGCGTATCGAAGACGAGATGCAGAAGTTGTCTGTGCTCGAAACCGGCTCGCCGGAATATGGTGTTACTCGTAACTATCTGGATTGGGCCACCTCGGTACCCTGGGGTGTCCACTCGGAAGATAATCTGAAGTTGCCCAACGCCCGCAAGGTGTTGAACGAGCACCATGAGGGTCTGGAAGACGTTAAGGCTCGTATTCTTGAGTTTCTCGCGGTCGGTGCTTTTCGCGGCGAAATTTCAGGCTCTATCCTTTTATTGGTGGGCCCACCGGGAGTGGGGAAGACCAGCATAGGCCGGTCAGTGGCCGATGCCCTTGGCCGTGAGTTTTACCGCTTCAGTTTGGGTGGCATGCGTGACGAGGCCGAGATCAAGGGTCACAGGCGAACCTATATTGGCGCGATGCCCGGCAAGTTTGTGCAGGCGCTGAAAGAGGTGCAGGTGTCCAACCCCGTCATCATGCTGGACGAGATCGACAAGATCGGTTCTTCGTTTCGTGGTGACCCGGCTTCAGCGCTGCTTGAAGTGCTGGACCCGGAGCAGAATGGTGAGTTCCTGGATCACTATCTGGACCTGCGAGTAGATCTGTCCAAGGTGTTGTTTATCTGTACAGCGAACCAGCTCGATACCATCCCCGGACCATTGCTGGATCGTATGGAAACGCTGCGGCTTTCCGGCTATGTTGCCGAAGAGAAACTCGGTATTGCCAAAAAGCACCTGTGGCCGAAACAGCTGGAGCGCCACGGGCTCAGTGATGAGCAGCTGAAAATTAACGATGCCGGTCTAAAGTACGTGATTGATTCCTACTGCCGCGAGGCTGGCGTCAGGACCCTGGAAAAACAGCTGTCACGCATTATGCGCAAGTCGATTGTGCATTTGCTGGAGAGTGATGACGAGAAGATGCGAGTCGGCAAGAAGGACATTGATGACCTGCTGGGCTTGCCACCGTTCCAGCCCGATAAACCGCTACGTGGACTGGGCGTGGCCACCGGGCTTGCCTGGACTGCGATGGGGGGTGCAACACTGGCTATAGAGTCTTCACAGATTCATACCCTGAACCGGGGCTTCAAACTCACCGGTCGTTTGGGTGAGGTGATGAAAGAGTCGGCGGAGATCGCCTATAGCTATGTGATTGGTCACCTCAAGGATTACGGCTGCGACCTGGACTTCTTCGATATGAGTATGGTGCACCTGCATGTACCCGAGGGTGCCACGCCCAAAGATGGTCCCAGTGCGGGTATTACCATGGCGACCGCGCTGGTATCGCTGGCGCGCAAGGAACGTATCAAGCGGCCGTTGGCGATGACCGGGGAATTAACACTGACCGGACAGGTGCTGCCAGTGGGTGGTATTCGGGAGAAAGTGATTGCAGCCCGGCGCAGCAAAATCATGGAGCTGATTTTGCCCCATGCTAACCGACGCGATTTTGAAGAGCTGCCGGATTACCTGGTGGAAGGCATTAACGTGCACTTTGCGCGGAACTACCGCGAGGTTTTCGAGTATGTTTTTCACGAGCATAGACTGGATAAGTCGCTGCATTGATCCCCCTGGCAGGGCAAGCCCTCAGGCGGGATCTGCAGAGGGTTCCCATTGGCCAGGTACCTGCGCGGTGACGATCGCTCGCATCGGTGCCGGGTAGCCCTCGATAGATTTAGACGGATCTTCGGGGTCGAGGAAATCGCTTAGCGAGTGGAAGGTCATCCAGTCGGTGCTGCGTTGCTCGGCGGTCGAGGTTACCGTGACATCCACGAGCCTGGGATTCTCAAATCCTACCTTGCCCAGCCAGCCCAGCAGGGTCTCGGTACTGGGCAGGAACCAGACATTCCCCATACGCGCGTAGCGACCGGCGGGTACCAGTGTGGCGCCAGCTTCCCCCTCTATTACAAGCGTTTCCAGCACCAGTTCACCCCCGGGCCTGAGGCAGTCACGCAGTTCCATGAGGTGGTCCATGGGTGAGCGCCTATGGTATAGAACGCCCATGGAAAACACGCTGTCGAAGGCCTTGAGCTTAGGTGGTACCTGCTCGATGCCTGCGGGCAGCACCCAGATGTTGTCCTGTTGCAGGTACTTTTGCAGCGCCCAGAACTGCACGACAAAAAGCGGGGTCGGGTCTATGCCGATGACTTCGGCTGCGCCTGCACCTAGCATACGCCAACAGTGATAACCGCTGCCGCAGCCCACGTCCAGCACTCGCCTGCCAGTTAGCGGGGCAATGGCGTCGCTGAGCCGGTCCCACTTCCAGTCCGATCGCCACTCGGTGTCCAGGTGCAGCCCAAACAGCTCGAAGGGACCCTTGCGCCAGGGGTGCAGTCCGCGCAGATTGGTTTCCAGGCATTCCAGCTCGGCAGCCGCGGGTTGTTGGTTTGCTGTTGCGCCCACGCGCGCAGAATCCAGCTGGATATGGTCGGCAACCAGATCGGGAAGGGCGGCCAGCGCGTCCTGCCAGCGAGCGAGGTCGCCGTAGCGTTTTTGCGACAGACCAGCGGCAATCTGTTCCGGCAGTTGAGCGGCCCAGGTCGCCAGGTCGCCCTCCTGCCAGCGCTCTATCAGCGGCTGGTAGTCGATCATTTCAGCGCGACCAGTGAGGCGAAGTTAAAGCACTGGAACCAAACGTCACAACTACTGAAGCCTGCCTGCGCTATACGCTGGCGATGGTCCTGCAGTGACTCGGGAATCAGTACGTTCTCCAGGGAATCCCGTTTCTGGGCGATTTCCAGGTCGCTGTAGCCGTTGGCCCGTTTGAATTCGTGGTGCAGGTCGATATTCAGCGCATTCAGGTGCGGGTCTTCAAATAGCACCTTTTCCGACAGCACCATGATGCCGCCGGGCCGCAGACCGTCGTAGATGCTCTTTATCACCTCATCTCTCTGGGCCTGCTCTACAAACTGCAGGGTAAAGTTGAGCACGACCACAGAGGCGTCCTTGATGGCGACATCCTGTAATGGTGCGCAGACCAGCTCTACGGGCGTATCGTGCGTATCGGTGTCGATCAGCGTCTTGCAGCGCTGGAGCATCTCACTGGCATTATCTACCGCGACGATGCGGCAGTCCGGAGTTTGCAGGTTCTGCCGCATGGCCAGCGTAGATGCACCCAGTGAACAACCCAGGTCGTAGAGTGTGCTGCCAGGGCTGGCGTAGCGGGCTGCCAGCAGCCCGGTCATGGCTACAATAGTGGGGTAGCCAGGCACCGACCGCTTGATCATGTCGGGAAAGACCCGGGCTACATTGTCGTCGAAAGCAAACAGGCCGGGATCGGCGAGTGGCTCAGCGTAAATTGTGTCGCGCGTATCGCTCACAATGGGCTCCCTCAGGGCTATCTTGGGCGGCAAAACGGCGCGATTTTAGCATGATATTTTAAACCGCGTGCTGCAGCTTTCCCTGTATTCCTGCTCCCTGAGTGGCCACAATGGCTGTAAGGAAATAAGTGAGGCTCGACGATGGAGGCTACTGCCCCAAGGTTCAGACCAGACCTGCGCCCGCCGCGCCTGCGACACAGCGTTGCCGAGCTGGGGCGGGTTGTCGCCGAGTTTGGCAGCACAGCCTTGCTGCAGCCTATTCTTAACCGCCTGCCCGAAGGGGACGGACACACCATCATCACCATCCCCGGTTTCATGGGTGCCGATGGCTCTACCTCGCAATTGCGCCGTTTTCTGGTCAAGCGCGGGTATAACGCCATTCCCTGGTCCAAGGGCCGGAATGCCGCTGACAAACAGCCAAGCAGCCTCGATGCCTTTCTCGAATATCGCGAATCCATAGAAGATGAGGTTGCCGAGCAGGTGCGCGCCGAGTTCGAGCGCAGCGGTCGCAAGGTCACCCTGATAGGTTGGAGTCTGGGCGGACTTTATTCCGTTGCCCTTGCTCATCGTTTCCCGCAGTGGGTGCGCCAGGTGATTACCCTGGGTACGCCCTTTGGCGATCCGCGCGGTACGTCGCTCTATAACATTATGGGGCGGGTGTATAACAACGAGGTTGAAGTCGATGAAGGTGCACTGGAGCGCTGGGTGCAACATACCTACCGCGGCGGTGAGCTTCGGGTACCGGTACTGACCCTTTACAGTGAATCAGATGGCATCGTCGGTGCCGGGATCGCGCGCTGCGAAGGCGATCCGCGTTATGTGACTAATATTGCCGTGATGGCGAGTCACGTGGGTTTTCCGTTTAATCCACTGGTTTATGCCGTAATTGCCAACCACCTCGTGGAACCACACGAGCGCTGGGATATCTGCGGAAGCTCGAAGCTGGGGCCTTTTGTAAAGCGGGGGTGATGCGGTAGGTGCGCGCCAGAGCAGTCTGCTGACACTGGCGCAGGGGTAAATGGCGCAATCCGAGGCCGGATGCGCAGGGGGGCAGCGCGCTAGTTAGCGCTGCGAATCAGTTGCGACTCTTCGATTGTTCCGTGCTGGTCACGCTGAACGCGCGGCACGAAATGCGCGAAATGCGTATTGCATTCACCAACATTGGTCGCCGTTCTCGCTTGGCTGACCTTGATGCTGCGCAGAAAATCTACCAGACTCGCTTTACCTTGATATCGTCTTTCCATGGGGAAACTCTTTCATTAACCCGTCAACTTACGACGGATTGTAAGCACCCACGCAAACGAAGTGGCGTAAAAAATCCCTAGATTTACTGTGAAATAAGCCCGGACCTGTCAGGAACCCGGGATTGTTTCTTCGTAGGTCTGCCAGTTTTTCAGCAGTTCCGCGACCACAGTACTGCCCACCAGATAGGCGTTCTCCAGCGCGGCATCCAGTCCGGCGTAGCTGTCGTGTTGTTCTTCACGCAGATAGTCAGCGGCATTTTTCCCCGGTGGTGGCATGGTGTAATTGGATGCGGTGCGCAGCACCATTACCCGGTTTTTGTCGACCTTGCCGGCGTTATGCAGGTAGGTGATGGACTGGTAGGTGCCGGTGTCTTCCATAGCTGAGCTGACAAACTCGCCCTTGCCCTGCGTCCAGTAATCGGTCCACTCATTGGCCCAGTCATTCATGACTTCCCCGTGCCAGAATGTCATGGCCGCCAGTTGGTCGCCTTTGAGTACAAAGGGTTTGCGCTGCCCGGTGGGGTGCTTCACATAAAGTTTTCGTGTGGCTTCCAGCGTGGGATGGTCTGGTAACTCCATGTCCTTGGTGAAGTTGTAGGCCCAATTGGTCAGCCCCGGGTTGAGCTGGAACACTTCGCCCAGGCTGTAACTGAGACGCTCCTGGTCACCAGGCCCCTGGCTGAATAGCGGGAAGTAACCTGTGTCCCAGTCGTCGGGAATCTCTCGCGCGTCGATCTCGTGGGCGAGGTCGCCATCGACCAGGTACTCGGCCCAGGCGACTGAACCCAGTGAGGCATCGGCGGGATCAAAACCGGATATGCCGGCGACCAGCCAATAGGCTTTACTCAGGTCAAAGCGCGGGTCCAGGCCCAGTGCCATGACGCTGGCAGCGGCGTTCGCCGTTCCCATGCCAGTGACGATACCGAGAACACCGGTGTCCGCGTTGAGGTGAATGTTGTGATGCATATGCGGCGCGGGAAATACCGTGTCCAGTTTTTGCCGCTCGTTCCAGCGCTGAAACTCTCCGGCCTTGTCACCGCTGTCGGCGCCGGTCTCGAACATGGTAACGACCACAACCTTCACCGGAATGGGTGCGCCCATGGCTAGCGCAGGCAAGAGCGTAATCAGCAGCATCAAAAAGAGTTTGTTCACGTTGGGCTTCCTTTAAGCGGGGTTGAGTACACGTTGTACGGCGGCATCTTTTGGTGCGCTGTCTTGCGCGCCAAGAACCTGCACCGATAGCGCGGCAGCGGCTTGTGCATAGATGATAGCGTTGTCCAGTTCATCGCCGGCCACCAGTCGCGCAGCCAGGCAGCCATTGAATACGTCACCGGCTGCGGTGGTATCCAGCGCATCCACCTGAAAGGCCGGGTATGAAGTGGTGGAGTGCACGCCATTATCGCGCCGCTGCGACAAGTGAACGCCGTTTTCTCCGCGGGTGATGATAATGTTCTGGCAGCCGCGTTGGTGTAGTGCAGTGGCTGCGGCGGACGCCGAGGCCTCATCGACGACGGCGATCCCGGTGAGCAATTCGGCTTCATTAACATTGGGCGTGATGTAGTCGAGGTTGTCGAACAGGGAGTCGGGAAGGACGGTGGCTGGTGCCGGGTTCAGGATAACCGTGCAGCCTTTTTCCTTGGCCAGTTTTGCGGAGTACTCCACGGTTTCCAGTGGTGACTCCAGCTGCAGTAAGACCACAACGTCTTCGCCAAACAATCCGGCGGCGCGGTCGATATGACCAGGCTCAAGGCAACTGTTGGCGCCAGAGGCAACGCCTATGCAGTTCTCGCCGTTGGCATCGACAAAGATCTGTGCGACACCAGAGGGGGCATTTGCGTCTATGACGCATAGGCCCGTGTAGATCCCTTCTTCCCCGAAGCCCTTGAGGGCTTGTTCGCCGAACATATCGTCGCCCACGGCCGCCACCAAGGTGACATTGCAGCCCGCGCGCGCCGCCGACACCGCCTGGTTGGCACCTTTGCCGCCGGCCGCGGTAGTGAAGTCGCCACCCAGGATGGTCTCACCCGGGCCGGGCAGTCGCGGCACCTGGATGATCATGTCGGTATTGGAGGATCCGATTACGACGAGTTTACTCATGGTCAGTGCCTACAAGTTTGAATAGATGATCATGCCCAGGCCCACGAAGAAGCAGGCAAACATGGCACCGATCAGGGTTCCGGTTCCGGATGGCGTGTCCTTGAACTCCTTCCAGATAAATACGCCCCAGAACGCAGCTACCATGGTGGCGCCCTGACCCAAGCCGTAGGACACCGCATAACCGGCCTTGCCAGCGGCGATGATATTGAAGCAGAAGCCGGTGGCCCAGATAGCGCCGCCAAGAATACCGACAAGGTGCAGCTTGGGGCTGCCCAGCGAGAAGTATTCGCCAAGCTTGGCTGGCTCGCCGGTAATCGGCTTGTACATCAGCGGAATTAGGAAAATAACGTTAGACAGCAGCAGGCCTATGCCGAAGACAACAGCGGCAGAGTAGGGTGTCATAAGCCCCGCATCCGGGTTGGCAAAATCCAGCGACATGGACTGCGCCACGAAACGGTAAAAGAAGCCCATGGCGATACCGGCGATAATCGAAATCATCAGGCCCTTGCCAATTCCCTGGTTGCCGTCTCCGGGAACACGCCGGTAAATAAGCGCGTCAATAATTATAGCGACCACCACCAGGCCGACGCCGGCGAACAGCAGTGTTGCATTGGATACCTGGGCCGGGTCGTAATTGGCGATGACGCCGATAACAAGTGCCAGGCCAATACCAACGGGGAAGGCTACAGCCATCCCCGCTATTTCGATAGCTATAACCAGCAGGATATTGGCCAGGTTGAAAACAGCACCACCCAACAGCGCCATTTGAATGGCATCGCCACTGGCCTGGGAGATATCGGGCAGGAATGCGCGTCCCGCCTCGCCGGAACTACCCAATGTCAGGGCCAGAGCCAAGGCTAGCAGGGGAACTCCGATGGAATAGTCCCAGTAGAATAATTGGAACTTCCATTCCTGACTGGCCAGCTTTTGGGTGTTTGCCCAGGAGCCCCAGCACAGCATGGTGACGAAACACAGCGCTACGGCTACGGCGTAGGATTCAACGATGAACATGATCTGATCCTCTGGTTATGATTGTAGAGATCGTCCACAAAATCCCGCCATGTTCCGGGGGATGATCTACTTGTGTTATCACAGTGTAGGATACGGTGAGTGGCTTGCCTACACCTCGACAGCGTCGAGGAGCAGTGCGCTACACTGTAAATCTCCCACGACTTTTTATCGCCTATAAAAAAGGCCCGATACCCTGGAGGTATCGAGCCTTGATACTGTGGTCCGGATTAGAAGTTATAGCCGACTTCAACACCCCAGAACGCGGGTTCATTGACAAACGCGGTCAGGTTGAGGAAATCCAGTGCGCCGTCGACGACAACTTCATCGGTGATGTTACGGCCAACGACAGCCACGTCAAAGGCGTCGGAGGGGCTGCGATAGCCAACCCGTACACCGCCAATCCAGCGCTCTTCAGCGACGAACTCAACAGCTTCGTAAAGGAATATGTTGGATTCGCTGCGGTAGTTCCAGTCGGTGTTGAAGTAAAGCTCGGCACCGGAGCTCAGCTGGAAATCGTACTGCAGGGCAACGTTGAACAGCCACTCGGGTGCGCGAGGCAATTCATTGCCGTCAACGAACACGCTGGTCACCGGGCCGAAAGGACCGTCGAAGATGCCTGCAACTTCATTTTTACCGGTACAGCTGGGGTTGGAGCCACACTGCTCGGCCCGCAATTCACTGTCGTCAATCTCAGTGTCATTCCAGCTCAGGTTGGTAAGCACTTTGAGGTTGTCAGTGAACAGTATCTCGAGATCGGTCTCAAAGCCCTGTCCTATGGTCTTGTCGGCGTTCAGCAGACGGTTCAGGTTCTGTGAGCCGCCGGTCGCGGTGAGCTGCTGGTCATCAATCTCGTAGTAATAGATCGCACTGCTCCAACGTGCACGACTGTCCCAGAGGTTGGCCTTGAAACCAGTTTCGATGGAAGTCAGTGTTTCGGTTTCTGCTGAGCTGGTGAAGCCGAAGCGACCAATGGTTACTGGCCCACGTGAGGCGTCACCCGCCCTGCCGTAAATGCTCCAATCGTCATTGATGTCGTAGTTCAGAGCCAGATCCCAGTTAATATAATCGTCATCTGCCTTGATCACATCGCTGAAGGCGAAAGAGCCCGGGCCGGGAATGGTCTCCAGCTCCTTCTCATCATCGGTGTAGCGCAAACCACCGGTAATCGAAAGCGCCTGTGTGATCGAATATTCGACATGGGCGAATACAGCTATAGAGGTTGTGTCCTGAGCTGCCGTATCCAGCGAGGTGGGTAGCCCGGTGCTGCTATCGAAGTTGCGACTGATCGCGTCTATTTCCTCGTCGAAGTAATACAGTCCAACCTGGTAGTAGGCGTCGCCCGCTTGGCCTGCCAGACGCAGTTCCTGACTTATTTGATAGTGGTCGTCCAGGCCATCGCCAGATTCCACATTGAAGAAAGCTTGCCGGCCAAGTTCACCGATCACTTCCGGCCCGCCAATCAATCCGCCATCAACATCGGCGCGGCTGAAACTCTCAACTTCGTCGTAACCAGTGATAGAGGTCAGGGTAAGGCCGCCAGAGGTTTCATATTCGAGGTGCAGTGCGCCACCAATATGTTCCATATCGAAGCCGGCCGAGCCATCGTGTGATGCTTCCTCTTCATCAAAGCCTGAGCGCAGCCCTTCTTTGCCTTGCTTGAGCGCATTGGCGTAGAAAATCTGTGGCTGGTCACCGTCCTGATCAAAGCCATGTATCTTCAGCAGTGCACCAAAATTGTCGGTGGGATCCCAGGCTAGCTGCACCCGGTATGCAAACTCGTCGAAGCCGCCGTAGTTCTCGCTACCCGGTTCCACTGTATTGTCTATCCAGGAATCTCGCTCCAGATACTTCAAGGACACACGGCCGGCAATGTTTTCAGTCAAGCCACCACCGATCGCCCCCTCATAGGTTTGCGTATCGCGGCTGCCGTAGCCAACATTGATGTAGCCCTCGGTTTCCTGAGTAGGCCGGACGCTATCGATTTTTACAACACCAGCGTTGGTGTTGCGGCCGAACAGTGTTCCCTGCGGGCCTTTAAGTACTTCGATTCGATCGATGTCGAACATCGGAATACTTTTCAGTACGGAGTTTTCCAGGGTCACGTCATCCAGCAGCAGTGAGACCGGCTGGTTGGCATTGACGTCGAAGTCAGTGTTGCCAAGGCCGCGAATGTAGAAGCGGGGCGATTGGCGACCATTGGATGATTCGATTTGCAGACTGGGAACGCGGCCCGCGAGAGCACGAATGTTCTCACCAGAACCGATGAAGTCGCGCATGGACTCTCCGCTCACAACGGATACAGAGGCTGGAACGTCCTGCAGTGTTTGTTCGCGCTTCTGCGCAGTGACTAGAACTTCTTCCAGTTGAGCCATGGCGGGCGCTGCTGTGCCGACAGTGGCAGCAATTGCAGTCGCTAGCGCCAGCTTGGGTGCGGTAAGGGCTTTCATGCGGTTTCTCCGGGTGTTTGGGTCAAAAAAATAACGGTACTTGCGAGCGAGCCCAGGGTTCGAATGCCACGGGTCTGGCGGTTTGATGTGAACTGTGAAAAAGTTACACATTCTTGCGGCGAAGTGCAGCTAGATTGTTTGGCAAAAGTACCGCTATTTCATCGAGGCTTTGCCGCCGATCCATCATTAATTCGGGGAGAGTAAACCCAGGTGCGTAATGTTTGGTCCACTCTGGCGCTGTGTTTGGGCAGTGCTGTTTTCTCACTATGGCCGCTTGTTTCGCAGGCGCAGACACCTGACCTGATTATCTATGGTGACTATGTGCTCACCATGGAGCCCGGTGAAACGGTGCTGCGTGATGGTGCGGTGGTAGTGCAGGCTGACCGTATTGTGGCGGTGGGCCCGCGGGCCGACATCGATAAGCGCTTTGTTGCCAAGCGAACACTATCCGGTGCCGGCAGGGTGGTGATGCCCGGCTTGGTTAACGGCCATACCCACACAGCCATGACCCTGTTTCGGGGTATGGTTGATGACCTCGACCTGATGACTTGGCTTAACAATTACGTTTTTCCCATGGAAGGCCGCTTTGTCAGCCCCGAGTTCGTCAGGGTAGGCACTGAGCTGGCCTGTTGGGAGATGATCCGTGGTGGTACCACCAGTTTCGTCGATATGTACTTCTACCCGGATGAGATCGCCGGCGTTGTCGAGCGTTGCGGCCTGCGCGCTGTGGTTGCCTCCCCCCATATTGATTACCCCAGCCCGGGATTCAGCGGTTGGGACGACTCCTTCGCCGCCGCCAAAGATTTTGTAAAGCGCTGGCAGGGCAAGCACCCCAGGATTACCCCCGCGTTTGCGCCCCATGCGCCCTACACGGTTTCGCCGGAACACCTGCGTGCAACCGTTGAATCCGCCCAGGAAATGGGTGCGATAATTTCGATGCACCTTGCTGAGGCGCCGGCAGAAACCGAGTATATCGCCAAGAATTTCAACACCACGCCTGTGCAGCATGCCAACAAGCTCGGTTTGTATCAGCAGCGTTTGATTGCTGCGCATATGGTGCAGTTGAATGAAGAGGACATTCGTCTGACTGCCGCCGCTGGTGTGGGAGCAATCCATAACCCCACGTCGAACATGAAGCTGGGGGCGGGTATTTCGCCAGTGCCGGCGATGCTGGCCGCCGGCATCAACGTGGGCCTAGGCACGGATGGCGCGGCCTCAAATAACGATCTGGACATGTGGGAAGAAATTCGTATGGCCGCTCTGCTGCACAAGGTCGCCAGTGGCGACCCTACAGCCTTACCCGCACAGCAGGCGCTGGCGATGGCGACGCGCCTGGGCGCGAGTGCGGCACGATTGGGCGACAGCGTGGGTCAGTTAAAAGCGGGCATGCAGGCCGACGTCATCCAGTTACAGGTGGACAACACCCATCAGCAACCTTTGTATGACATCCTCTCTCACCTTGTCTACGTGCTGGACAGCACCAATGTGGTTACCACGGTAGTGGCGGGTCAGGTGCTGATGCAGGATCGTGAGGTGAAAACCATTAATGAATCGGCGTTAAGGCAGGCGGTGGCGAAGAAAAGCGATGAAATTCGCGGCGCTCTGTTAGAGACCAGAGCGTCTGACAATGATTAAGCTGCCAGCATCCCTATTTGCCCTGCTGTTGTTGGCAGGGTTCGGCGCCAGCGCGGAGAACACCATGCAGTATCCCGATAAAGAAACCGTTATCCGTGAACTGGGTTTGGAAGGGCATGTTGAGGGCGGTTATTTTCGCCGTACGTTTCAGGCGGATCACCGGGCCACTATAGACCAGGGGGAGGGCGAGCGTTTCACGCTGACCTCAATTTTTTATCTGCTTACCGACGATGCCCCCATCGGGCATTGGCACAGGAACAAGTCAGATATCATTCATTACTATCATCTTGGCGGTCCGGTTCACTATTACCTGATTCAACCGGATGGCGAATTACAAACGGTGGTTTTGGGACCGGACCTCGCAGCGGGTCAGCAGTTACAACTGACTGTGAAAGGCGGGGTGTGGAAGGCATCGCATTTGCCGCAGGGCTCTTACGGCCTGATCAGTGAGGCGGTATCACCCGGGTTTGAATACGTTGATATGACACTGGGCCAGCGTGAGGCGCTGTTGGCCGAGTTCCCGCAGCATGCGCAGCTGATAGAGGCCTACACGCCTAACCCCTAATCCGTTTTATTGAGCAGCGCCGGTAGTTGGTCAAACAGAAAGCCCAGCTCAGGCTTGTTTTCACGTATTTCTTCGGCCGTTAAACCATCCAGCTCATGCGGGAACACCAGCCACTCTTCGGTCTCGTGAACGAAGTAGTCTGGCGCACGGCCCGCCTGATTGTTTTTAGGCTTGAAGTAAGGCGTAGCGATACGAATTTCCGGGGTATTTTTTTTGCAGGCTTCTCGCAGGTCGGCAACCGCCTGTTTTATCGACAACCCCGTGTCATGTACGTCATCGACAATCAGCAGTGAGTCTTCGGCTTCCAGCCGTTTGATCACATAATTAAGGCCGTGCACCATCACGTGACGGGAGCGTTCGCCAATGCCAGTGTAAGAAGACGTGCGAATAGCAATGTGGTCGGCATCTACGCCCAACACATCCAGCAGCTCCTGCACCGCGATACCCACCGGCGCACCACCGCGCCATACACCAACAATGTAGTTGGGCCGGTAACCACTTTCATACACCTGCCAGGCAAGTCGGTAGGAATCTTCCAGTAGTTGCTGGGCATTGATGTAAAGCTTGTTCATGAAGTGATCCGCTGGCCGGTGAGGAAAAGAGAGAACGCAAGATTAGCATAGCCGTGGGCGGCTGAAACCTGCCCGGCGGTGGTTTGTGGCGAGGTGATTGCGTAAACTGCCTCGACCGCCTCGCGGCACCTAGAAGACATAAGGTAAACCATGGATCAGGCCAAACAACCCACCGGTGGCGCTCTGGAGCGATTTTTTCAACTCTCCGAACATGGCACCAATATTCGCTCTGAATTGATTGCCGGTGCCACGACCTTCGTCACCATGGCCTATATCATTTTTGTGAATCCGCAGATGATGGCCAGTGCGGGTATGGACTATGGTGCCAGTTTTGTAGCCACCTGCCTGGCATCTGCATTGGCCTGTTACCTCATGGGGCTTTATGCCAACTGGCCGGTCGGCCTTGCCCCGGGCATGGGGCTCAATGCCTTTTTTACCTACACCGTTGTTGCCGACATGGGGTATAGCTGGGAAGTTGCCCTGGGTGCAGTATTCCTGGCAGGTATTCTGTTTGTGATCATGAGTGTCACGCGCATTCGCCGTTGGATGCTGGATAGTATTCCACTGGATCTGCGCGTGGCGATGGGCGCTGGCGTAGGCCTGTTTGTCGGATTTATCGGTCTTAAGAGCGGCGGCATTATTGTCGCCAGTGATGCTACTTACCTGACTCTGGGTGATCTCACACAGGCCGAGCCGTTTCTGGCGGCGCTGGGCTTTCTGCTGATCGCGATACTGTCTATACGGCAAGTGCATGGCGCGATAATTATCGGCATTCTGGCTATCACGCTGGCGGCGCTGGGAATGGGCTTGGTGCAGTTCACCGGCCTGGTGTCTGCGCCGCCAAGCCTTGCGCCAACGTTTATGCAGCTGGACATTCTCGGCGCATTAGATGTGGCGATGACCAGCGTTATTATCGCGTTCCTGTTCGTCAACCTGTTTGATACCGCCGGCACCTTGCTGGGTGTGGCCAGCCGTGCCGGACTGGTGGATGAGCAGGGCAATATCCAGAACATGGACAGGGCGCTGAAAGCAGACAGCACCTCCAGTGTGTTCGGTGCCTTCCTTGGTTGTGCCCCGGTCACCAGCTATGTGGAGAGTGCTGCAGGTGTTGCCGCCGGAGGGCGCACCGGGCTGACTGCGGTGACGGTGGGCACCTTGTTCTTGCTCGCTATTTTCTTTGCACCGCTGGCGGCCATGGTGCCGGCCTATGCTACTGCTGGCGCGTTGGTGTATGTGGCCATGCTGATGATGACAGGTATGCAGAGCCTGGAATGGAGCGATATGAGTGAGGTGGTACCTGCGCTCATTACCATCGTGATGATTCCGCTGTCCTTCTCCATCGCCAACGGTATTGCCGTGGGCTTTATCAGCTATGTTGCGATCAAGCTGTGTGTAGGCCGCCACGCTGACATCACACCCGGCGCCTGGTTCCTGGCGCTGATATTCATGGCCAAATTCGCCTTTATGTAGCCGCTGTAGCGGTGGTTCTCATTTAATGGCGCTCATGTCTCGGTTATAATCGCGGCCCCTTGTCGGAGCCCTGAATGAAACCTGAGCACTATCCAATGCAGCCCGCACACCTGTGGGAGCATTTCTACCAGATCACCCGCATACCGCGACCGTCGAAAGAGGAAATGGCGGTGCGTCAGTATGTGATTGACCAGGCTGAGGCCGCCGGCCATGCATGGCAGATGGACGCGCAGGGTAACCTGGTGATCCGTGTTCCCGGCTCCGCCGGCATGGAGAGCAACGGCACCGTTATTATCCAGAACCACCTGGATATGGTGACGGTTAAAACCGAAGACAAGGAACACAATTTTTCTACCGATCCGCTCAGCCTGCAGGTGAATGACGGCTGGCTGCTGGCCGACCGCACCACGCTGGGTGCCGATAACGGGGTTGGCTGTGCCGCCGCGCTGGCGGTGATGACCGATACCGAGGTGGCCCACCCACCGCTGGAGTTGTTGTTCACCGTAGATGAGGAAACCGGTCTGGGTGGCGCACTTAACCTGGACGCAGGCCTGCTCACGGGTACCCGCATGCTCAACCTCGATACCGAGGACTGGAACGAGTTGTACATAGGCTGCGCAGGGGGTGGCGGCTGGCACTTCGAGCGCCAGTTTGAGCAGCAGGCACTGCCAGACTCTGAAGAATGCTGGAGCCTGTCGCTGAAAGGATTGGCCGGTGGCCACTCGGGTATCGAAATTCATCACCAGTTGGCCAACGCCATCAAACTACTGGCGCAGGCATTGGATGGTATCGACGGGCTGCGACTGGCTGGCTTTGACGCCGGGGTGGCGCACAATGTGATACCCCGTGAGGCCTCAGCGGTGTTTGCCTGCACACCCGGGCAGGGCGATGTTCTGGCTGCCCGTTTGCCAGCACTGCGCGAGAGCTGGCTGGGCTATTTGCCTGCGGCTGACAACGGCCTGGAGTTTGTTCTCTCACCCGCGATCGCCACTATGGGGTTAACAGAGCCTGACACGGCACGGGTATGCGGCCTGATCAGCCTGATGCCCCACGGCCCGCAGGCCTACAGTCTGGAGCAGCCTGCGGATCTGGTTGACCTGAGTATTAACCTGGCACGGCTGACGCTCACCGACGGCCTGCTGTTTGTAGAGTCCAGCTTCCGCTTTTTCAACGAGCAGCAGAGCCTGCCGCTGCAGCGCACCGTGCTGGACCTGGCGGCGTTGTTTGAGCTGACCGTAACCCCGGATGTGGGCTATCCCGGCTGGCAGCCTGACTTCAGCAGTAAGCTGTTGGCTCAGGGCATTGCGCTGCATGAGCGCCTGTTTGGCTTTGAGCCTGCGGTAAAGGCCATCCACGCGGGCCTGGAATGCGGTATCCTCAAGGGCAAGAAAACGGATCTGGATATTCTTTCATTCGGGCCCACAATTCGCGGCGCGCACTCGCCCACCGAACGTTTGGAAATAAGCACAGTTACCCCGTTCTGGCAGTTGTTGACGACACTGCTGGCGGAAATGTAAGCAAGGAAAATAGAGTCATGTTAAATACACTGGAACGACTTCCCCCGGATTCCATTCTCGGGTTGGCCGCCGAATGCCGCGCCGACCCCAACCCTAACAAGGTTGACCTGACGGTTGGCGTCTACATGGACGAGAGCGGTGTGACGCCGGTGTTCGAGGCGGTCAGGCAGGCACAGCAAGCACTGGTGGCTGAGGAAACAACCAAGGTCTACATTCCGCCTGCGGGTGACGCACTGTTCAATCAGGGCATGCAGAAACTGGTGCTGGGCGAAGGCAGTACCGCGCTGCAAGAGAACCGGGTAAGCAGCATACAAGCTCCCGGTGGCTGTGGTGCCCTGCGTATTGGCGCCGAGATTGTGCAGGCCGCATCACCCGGTACCCGGGTGTGGGTGAGTGACCCGACCTGGCCTGTGCACATTCCCTTGCTGGGTAGTGTGGGCCTGAAATTCGAAACTTATCGTTACTACGACCCTGCCAGTCATGGGGTAAATTTCGACGGGATGGTCGAAGACCTGAAAAAAGCCAAAGCCGGCGAGATCGTGCTTCTTCATGGTTGTTGCCATAACCCCTGCGGCGCAGACCTGTCGCCTGAGCAGTGGGCGGTGATTGCCGATATGGCTGAGGCGCAGGGTTTTACGCCAATGATTGATATAGCCTACCAGGGTCTGGGTGATGGCCTCGACCAGGACGCCGTAGGCTTGCGGCTTTTGGCAGAGCGTTTGCCTGAGTTGATTGTGGCGGCATCGTGTTCCAAGAATATGGGTTTGTATCGCGAGCGCACCGGTATTTGTATTTTCATTTGTCGCGATAGTGACAACGCAGAGGCGGTGTTCAGTCAGGCGGCGGTGGCTGCACGGCGGGTCTACTCCATGCCCCCGGCGCACGGCGCAATTCTCGCCGGACGCATTCTGTCTGAGCCCGCGCTGGAAGCACTGTGGCGCGACGAACTGGCGGCCATGTGCGAGCGCATCAATGGTCTGCGCGCCGACCTTGTGTCGCGCTTACAGGCTGTCAGCGATCGCGACTTCAGTTTTATCCAGCGTGAGAAAGGCATGTTCTCGTTTCTGGGGCTCAGTGCCGAGCAGGCTCAGCGCCTGCGGGCGGAGCACAGCGTTTATATGCTGGATTCCTCGCGTATCAATGTTGCCGGCATCAATGCCGCGAACATTGATACGCTCGCAAAGGCAGTGGCGGCAGTTCTCTAGATCGGCTTAGCCGTCGAGTTCGGCCCAGCGGTCGTAAGCCTGCTCCAGTTCTTTTTGGGTGTCGGTGAGAGCCTGCACGGTGGCATCGATATGGTCGCGCTCACCCTGGTAAAAGCCGGGCTCTGCGATGGCGGCTTCCAGTTCGCCCTGGCGTTGTTCCAGAGTCTCGATCGTAGCTGGCAAGGCCTCCAGCTCGCGCTGGTCTTTATAGGATAATTTGCGGGTGGCCGGCGGTGCAGCGGGCTTGCTCGCAACCGGCTCCACCTGTTCAATGGTGCTGGTTGGCATCGCGCCTGCCGAGCCCTCAACTTCTACCAATTTTCCACCGCGGGCTTCCCATTCACTGTAGCCACCGGCGTGCTCGCTGATCACGCCACCGCCTTCGGCGACCAGCAAGCTGGTAACCACGTTGTCCATGAAATCACGATCGTGGCTGACCAGTATTACGGTGCCATCGAAGGTGAGCAGAATTTCTTCCAGCAGCTCCAGGGTTTCGATGTCAAGGTCGTTGGTGGGTTCGTCGAGCACCAGCAGGTTGGCCGGCTTGCTGAACAGGCGCGCGAGTATGGCGCGATTCTGCTCGCCCCCGGATAGCGCTTTGACGGGTGTGCGTACCCTTTCAGGGCTGAACAAAAAGTCCCCGAGATAGGAGATGGCATGACGGCGCTTGCCGTTGATTTCGATGAAGTCTTGCCCGCCGCACACGTTATCAATGAGGTTGGCTTCCGGGTCCAGCTTGTCACGCAGTTGGTCGGAGTAGGCGACCTCCAGCTTGCTGCCCAGTTTTACCGTGCCGCTGTCCGGCTCCAGCTGGCCCAGCAGCAGCTTGACCAGGGTGGACTTCCCCGCACCGTTGGCGCCGACAATGCCTATACGATCACCGCGCTGGATGATGGTGGAAAAATCGCGGATGACGGTCTTGTCGTCGAAGGCTTTGCCGACGCCCTTGAGCTCCGCCACGATTTTGCCAGAGGCCTGTGCTTCTTCCACGTTGAAATTTGCGGTGCCCGTTTTGGCGCGACGCTCGGCGCGCTCGTTGCGCATTTCCTTCAAGGCTCGAACACGGCCTTCGTTGCGCGTACGCCGGGCTTTGATTCCCTGGCGAATCCACACTTCTTCCTCGGCCAGGCGCTTGTCGAACAATTCATTGGCCCGTTCTTCTGCCTGCAACTGCTGCTCCCGGTGGCGCAGGAAACCCTGGTAGTCGCCTTCCCAATAGGTCAGGTGTCCGCGGTCCAGCTCGGCAATACTGGTAACCACGTTCTGCAAAAAGCGCCGGTCGTGGGTGATGAGGATGAGGGCGCCGCGGTAATTAGCCAGTTGCGTTTCCAGCCACTGGATGGCGGGAATGTCTAGGTGGTTAGTGGGCTCATCCAGCAACAGAACTTCCGGCTCGCACACCAGTGCTCTTGCCAGGGCAACGCGCCGGCGCCAACCCCCGGACAATTCCGACAGTTTGGCGTCTGCAGGCAGTTGGAGCTGGCTGAGTGTCGTCTCTACCCGCTGCTGCAGGCTCCAACCATCTACCGCTTCTAGCTTGTGCTGCACCCTGGCCAGTGCGTCCATGTCTACATCGTTACCGGCGAGTAGCAGGTCGTGGTACTGGGACAGTAATTCACCAGCTTCTTCCAGCCCGCCGGCCACCAGTTGGTAGACACTGGCATGGTCTGCATCGGGCAGGGTCTGTTCCAGCCTCGCCATGCGCACGCCGGGGCGCAGCCAGCGCTCGCCGTTATCGGGAACGATCTCTCCGGCCAGCATTTTCAGCAGGGTCGTTTTGCCGGCGCCGTTGCGGCCCAACAGGCCCAGCTTGTCGCCACGCTTGATGATCAGCTCTACCTGGTCGAGCAGAACCTGGGTGCCGTATTGGAGGTCGACCTTGTCGAGTTTCAGCAGTGGCATAAGGTGTCGCCGTGTGGCGGAAGGCAAAAGAGGCGCGCATTCTACGCCAGCTTACCGGTTCTGCACAGGGATCAATAAGCCCCTGTATAACTGTTGCCCATTGCAGTTGCGCGGCTGCTTTTTGTCATTACCGGCAGACCATCGCTCAATCTGTGGCCGGCGCCTTGCCAAATCGCCGTGGCTTATGCATTCTCCCGACCACACCCGTTGCAGAGCCACGTTATGAGCAAGCCACTTTGGACCCCCAGGCAATCCCGAATCGATAGCGCCTGGATCAGCCAGTTTATAGCCATGGTCAACGAGGCGTTTCCAGAAGCGCAGGCCAGCGATTACGCCAGCCTGCAGCGTTGGGCATTGTCTGATCCCGAGGGCTTTTGGGCGGCGGTGTGGCAGTTCTGCGGTGTGGTTGCATCCGAGACTGGTGACACGGTGCTGGCTGATGCCGACAAATTTCCCGGGGCTCGCTGGTTTCCCGACGCGCGGCTGAACTTTGCCGAGAACCTGCTGCGTTATCGCGATGATCGCATCGCGCTTGTCTCCTTGCTGGAAAATGGCGACCGACGCGAGCTTTCATATGCCGAGCTGTACGCCAGGGTAGCGCAATTGGCCGCCAGCCTGCGCGCCGAAGGTGTAGGCCAGGGTGACAGGGTGGTGGGTTTTATGCCCAATATCGCCGAGACGGTGATTGCTATGTTGGCGGCAAGCAGTATCGGTGCCATCTGGTCCTCATGCTCGCCTGACTTTGGCATCAATGGGGTGATGGATCGTTTTGGCCAGATTCAGCCCAAGGTGATGTTTTGCGCCGATGGCTATTACTACAACGGCAAAACCTGCGACTCGCTGGAACGCATCAAGGCGATTGTGGGGCAGATTGATAGCCTGCAGCGCGTGGTGGTGGTGCCGTTGACCAACCCGTCTCCAGACCTTGTTGCTATTGATAACGCTGTGCTGTTTGACGATTACCTGGATAGTGATGCCAGCGAGCTGGAGTTTGCCCAGCTGCCTTTCGACCACCCGCTGTATGTGATGTATTCCTCCGGGACTACCGGAGTACCCAAGTGTATTGTGCACGGGGCCGGCGGCACCTTGTTGCAGCACTTAAAAGAACATCAGTTACTGGTGGACCTTGGCCGTGCCGATGTCTTTTTCTACTTCACCACCTGCGGCTGGATGATGTGGAACTGGCTGGTGTCGGGGTTGGCGCTGGGTGCGACGCTGGTGCTTTATGACGGCTCGCCGTTTGCCCGGGAAGGGACATTGCTGCTGGATGCGATTGATGACGAAGGCATCACGGTGTTTGGTACCAGTGCCAAATTCATTGCGGCGCTGGAGAAGGCTGGATTGAAGCCTGCGCAAAGTCACAAGCTCGATAGCCTCAAGACAATACTGTCGACTGGTTCGCCCCTGTCGCACGAAAGCTTTGAATATGTGTACCGCGATTTCAAAGCCGATGTTTGCCTGTCCAGCATCTCTGGGGGCACGGATATTTTGTCGTGCTTTGTAGGCGGCTGCGGGATTCTGCCAGTGCATGTTGGCGAGATTCAGGCGGCAGGGCTTGGCATGGCGGTTGAGATCTGGAATGACCAGGGCCAGCCTGTTACCGGGGAAAAAGGCGAGTTGGTGTGCACTGCCCCGTTTCCCTCCTGCCCTATAGGCTTTTGGGACGACGCAGATGGCAGCCGCTTCCATGAGGCTTACTTTGATAGCTGGCCAGGCATCTGGGCGCATGGTGACTATGGCGAGGTTACCAGCAACAACGGCTACATCATTCACGGCCGTTCTGATGCGGTGCTTAATCCGGGCGGCGTGCGTATTGGCACCGCAGAAATTTACAGGCAGGTAGAGCGGGTTGAGGAAGTGGTTGAGAGCATCGTGATCGGCCAGCAGTGGCAGGACGATGTGCGGGTTGTGCTGTTCGTTGTGCTGCGCGATGACGTAGCCCTTAGTGATGAGTTGTCTGCCCGTATCCGCCAGTCCATCAAGGACAACACCACACCGCGTCATGTGCCCGCTAAAATTGTTCAGGTGAGTGATATTCCGCGCACCATCAGCGGCAAGATTGTGGAGTTGGCGGTGCGCAACGTAGTGCACAATCAACCGGTGAAAAATACCGATGCACTGGCCAATCCGGAGGCGCTGGAGCTGTATCGCGACCTGGCCGAACTGCAAAGCTGAGCCGCTGGCTGTCCTGAATCCGTAGAGGCTGGCTAACGCCTGCTGGCTGGATTTTCGGTTATCATTGTCGCTCCATCAGCCATTGAAACCGCTACCATGCTGACCAATGAACAAGCCCGCTACGATCGCCAGATCGCCTCCTGGCTAACCCTCTGTGCCGTCGTTATTTTCGGGATGATTTTGCTGGGCGGAGTGACCCGCCTCACCGATTCGGGCCTGTCTATGGTGGAGTGGAAGCCCCTGATGGGTGTCGTGCCACCGATGAGCGAACAGGCCTGGCTGGAAACCTTCGACAAGTACAAGCAGTACCCCGAGTACCAGAAGATCAACAAGGGCATGAGTCTGGATGCCTTCAAATCCATCTTTATGTACGAGTACCTGCACCGGGTGCTGGGACGCCTGATTGGCGTGCTTTTCTTTTTCCCCATGATGTTCTTTGCCCTGAAGGGTAGGGTGCGCGCCGGCCTGATGCCCAAACTGTGGGTGCTGTTTATTCTGGGTGGCTGTCAGGGTCTGCTGGGCTGGTACATGGTCAAGAGTGGTCTGGTTGATCGCCCCGATGTGAGTCAATACCGCCTCACCGCTCACCTGGGGTTAGCAGTGCTGATCTATGCCTACATGCTATGGGTGATATTCGATCTGGTATTTCCCAAGCAGGGCCTGGCTGAGGGCCGCCACAGCGGATTCTCTCTCACCCTTGTCGGGCTTGTGTTTTTGATGATTTTAAGCGGGGGCCTGGTGGCCGGTACAGATGCGGGCTACGCCTATAGCACCTGGCCGCTGATGGGTGAGAGCTTCGTGCCGCAGGGTTTGTACGCTACCAGCCCGGCGTGGTTGGCGATGTTTGAAGACATCACCACCATCCAGTTTAACCACCGCATGTTCGCTTATGTACTGGTAGGTCTGATCGGCTTTTTTGCGGTCAGGGTACTTGCCGGCGGTGTGGCATCGCGCGGCAAACTGGCCGTTGTGCTGGTGCTGCTGGCGCTGGCCCTGCAGGTGACGCTGGGTATCAGCACCTTGCTGCTGCATGTGCCGGTGGCAATTGCAGCTGCCCATCAGGGTGGGGCGGTACTGCTGCTTAGTGCGATGCTGTTTGCCGCACATGGCTTGCAGCGGGCAAATCCCTAGGCAAAAAAAAGGCGCCGTTTGCGGGCGCCCTTCAAGGGGATTCTCTTGTTGCTAAGGCTCACCGCCCGATAGCGGTCTACCAGAAGTGTGGCGCCTTATCGCCGTCGCGGCGGCCGTGGCTCTGGCGCCGGTCTTCAGCACTTAATTCGAAGCGTATATCCAGCCTGCGGTCGTGGCCTGTGCGTCGATTGTCCCGGCGTCTCTCTGGTCCCATGTACTTCTGCTCATGCAAATCTTCTGTATCGAATTGCGGTGGCGTCGCGTCTTTGACTTCAAATACGGATTTCTGTGTTGGCATATCTATTGCCCCTTTTTTTGTGCTTCCCTACTCACGCAACCGAGTCTGAACCAAATTGATGTCCGAATCAGCAGGCATACGACCCAAAATGGGCTATATGTTCTGGAACTGTGAACGCGGTCACAATCACCAGCTTTGGATGCGGCTGTAAACATCGAAACCGAGTGCTCACGCGGGCTAGCGTCGCGATTCCATGCTTTTTACCCGCTCATTAAGTGTAGTTAGCTCTGTGGATTTGGTACCAAAAATTACCAATTTTTACCCGAGTCATGACTAACCAACGGAAATATCGGCAGAATTCCCATTAAACTGTGACCGCAGCCGCATTAATGCCGTGGTATTGCCGCCTTATCTGGCATATTCTCTTTAACCTCAAAAAGCATAATATTCAGCAGCTTAGCTGCCTATTCGAATAACCGGGCTTAAGGCCAGGCGGGGAATTAACGACCCATGAACGCGAGCGCAAACGATTCGCTGCTGCAGTGCCTGCTGGCGCTGTGCCGCTACCATGGCAACGCTTCTACTGCAGAAGCGTTGGCTGGCGGCCTGCCATTGGCCGACGGACGGCTGACACCGGCGCTGTTTGAGCGCGCTGCTAGCCGGGTGGGTCTTACCAGCCGGATAGTCTATCGCCGTGCCAATGAGATCGAGCGTGCGCTGCTGCCTGCTGTCTTGATTCGCGAAGACCAGGGCGCTTGCCTGTTAATGGGCTGGGATGAAAGCGGTGAGAATGCACAGGTTGTCTACCCCGATTTGAATGAGGCCGTGGTTAGCATACCGGCTGCGGAGTTACTGGAAAGTGATACCGGGACAGCCATCGTTTGCCGCCCCCGCTTCAAGTTTGACGCACGGACGCCGCGCACCGGAACCAACGAGCGCGGCCATTGGTTCTGGGATGCCATGCGAGCCAACATGCCTATTTACAGGGATGTTTTGCTGGCGGCCTTTTTTATTAACGTGTTTGCGCTGGCATTGCCGCTGTTCACTATGAATGTGTATGACAGGGTGGTGCCCAACTACGCGGTGGAAACGCTGTGGATGCTGGCAGCGGGCGTGATCATCATCATGCTGGCCGATATCAGCCTGCGCACCATGCGGGGATATTTCCTCGACCTGGCCAGCAGGCGAGTCGACGTGAACCTGTCGGGCATGATCATGGAGCGTGTGCTGGGCATACGTATGGAGCACCGGCCACCGTCGGTGGGGTCTTATGCGGTGAACCTGCGTTCGTTCGAAACAGTGCGGGACTTTATTACCTCCGCCTCTATCGCGACTATTATCGATGTGCCATTCGCCATCATCTTTATGGGGGTGATTGCCTGGATTGCCTGGCCTGTGCTGATTCCCCTGTCTATTGGTTTAGTGATTGTGCTGGGCTACGCCTTTATTGCCCAGGGCAAGCTCAAGGAGCTGTCTGAAACTACTTACCGGGCAGGCGCACAGCGCAATGCTACCTTGATTGAAAGCCTGGTGGGGCTGGATACCATCAAGGCCATGGGCGCCGAGTCGCGCATGCAGCGCAAGTGGGAAGAGTCCACGTCCTTCCTCGCCCACGTGGGCGTGCAACTGAGGCTGCTATCCAATTCCACCATTAACGTGACCATGTGGAGCCAGCAGATGGTGACCATGTTCGTGATTATTACGGGTGTTTACCTGATCACCGCCGGCGAGTTGAGCATGGGTGGCCTGATTGCCTGCACCATGTTGTCGGGCCGGGTGATGGCGCCCTTTGGTCAGGTGGCCGGTCTGGTAACCCAATACCATAACGCCGAGATTGCGCTGAAGTCGCTGGACGATGTGATGGCCACGCCGCTGGAGCGCCCTGAAGGCGCGCAGTTCTTGTCGCGGGATATGTTCAAGGGCGACATCGAGTTCAAGAATGTGTCGTTTGCCTACCCGGGCGCCGAGATGGAATCGCTAAGCGATGTTAGCTTCCGCATCAAACCGGGCGAGCATGTGGCCATATTGGGGCGCGTGGGTTCCGGTAAATCGACCTTGCAGAAGCTGGCTATGGGTATGTATCAGCCCACAGAAGGCTCCATTATGGTTGACGGCATCGACCTGCGTCAGCTTGACCCCACAGAATTGCGTTCGCGGGTGGGCTATGTGCCCCAGGACGTGACGCTCTTTTATGGCAGCCTGCGCGACAATTTCACATTAGCCGAAAGCCAGGTGAGCGATGCGGCGCTGGTGCGTGCAGCAGAGATTGCCAACCTGACAGAGTTTATCAACCGTCACCCGCAGGGCTTTGACATGGTGGTGAGTGAGCGCGGTGATTCGCTGTCTGGCGGCCAGCGCAAGTGTGTGGCCCTGGCGCGGGCCGTGATTAACGACCCGCCCATCCTGCTCATGGATGAGCCTACCGGCTCTATGGACCATTCCACCGAGATGGCGGTGAAGCAGCAGCTGGCCGAGTATGTGAAAGGCCGCACCTGGATGGTGGTAACCCACCGCAACTCCTTACTGGAAATGGTTGACCGCATTATTGTGATTGATAACGGCAAGCTGGTGGCAGACGGGCCGCGCGAGAGCGTGGTGCAGGCCCTGCAGCAGGGCAAGATAGGTAAAGCCCAATGAGCGATCAGCAGCCGATCAACCTGGAAGACCTGATGCAGGAGCCGCCGAAGAAAAAGGGCCCAGGCCGGCGCATCATGGACAAGCTGTTTGCGCCGTGGATGAAAGACGTTGAAACCACGCCCTATGATTGGCAAAGCGACGCTCATCGCGCGTTTGTAGAACAGCAACCCTTGCGAGCACGCGCCATGCTATACGGGGTGGCGCTTGTGGTGATTGCGCTGGTGATCTGGGCGGCGCTGGCCAAAATAGATGAGGTAACCCGCGGCCAGGGCAAGGTGATTCCCTCGCGGCAGATCCAGCTGGTGGGCTCACAGGATGGTGGTGTCGTTACCGAAATCCTGGTGAAAGAGGGCGATATTGTGGATAAAGGCGAGCTGATGCTGCGCCTTGACCAGACCCGCTCCGAGTCGACCTTTAGAGAGAATCGTGCCGAATTTCAGGCGCTGTCGGTGAAGGCCGCCCGCCTGCGTGCCGTGGTGGAAAAAACCGAATTTGTGCCCGACCCGGCGCTGGTTGAAAAAGTGCCCCTGATCGTTGGCCAGGAAATAGCGATCTACCAATCAAGCCAGGCCGAGTTGACTCTGGAAGTACAGATAGCCGAGCAGCAGCTGTTGCAGCGTCAGGAAGAGCTCACTGAAATCACCGCCCGCGAGCGGCAGATGGCGCGCTCGCTGCAGTTAACCCAGCGGGAGCTCAATAAGACTCGGCCTATGGTGGCCTCCGGCGCCGTATCGGAAGTAGAGATTTTGCGCTTGGAGCGACAGGTGAACGAGCTCAGCGGTGAGCGCCAGCAGGCCGCGGCCCAGCTGCAGAGGATCAAATCCTCTATTACCGAGGCGGAACGCAAGATCGAGGAAGTTGAGCTGGAGTTCGTTAACGAAGTGCGCCAGGAGCTCACTGATACGCTGACACGCATGAATGCGCTGGAAGAGGCGGGTACCGGGCTGTCCGACCGGGTTAAGCAGACTAATGTGCGCTCGCCGGTTAATGGCACCGTCAAACAGCTGTATTACAACACCATTGGTGGTGTGGTACTGCCGGGCAAGGAAATCATCGAAGTGGTACCGCTGGACGATACCCTGCTGCTGGAAGTACGCATCCGGCCCAAGGATATCGCCTTCCTGATACCGGGACAGAAAGCGCTGGTGAAGTTCACCGCCTACGATTTTGTGGTTTACGGTGGCCTGGACGGCACTGTGGAACACATCGGTGCCGATACCGTGATGGACGAGGAGGGCAACCCCTTCTACGAGGTAAACGTGCGTACCAAGGAGCCAAATCTGGGAGAAGACAAGCCAATCATCCCCGGCATGACCGTAGAGGTTGACATCCTTACGGGTAAGAAGAGTATTCTCGCCTACCTGATGAAGCCCGTACTGCGGGCTAAGCAATACGCCCTCACGGAGCGCTGATGGAACAACTGTTCGTTACTGCCAATGGTCAATTGTTGGAGCGCTGGAACAAGGCGTTTCCCAAGGCGATTGCTGTGGTGGCGGTTAGCGACGTGCCGGAAGCAACGGCCGCGCCACGTGGTGTGCTGTGGCTGGATACACGCAACCTTGAGCCAGTGGATGCTGCCAGGGATTTACAGGACGCCGTGAGCTTTGGCTGGCCTGTGGTAGTAATGGCGGCAGTGCCCAATGAGACCGATGCCTTTCAGGCGCTGACAGCAGGTGCAGTGGGCTATTGCCATGTGAAGGCGGCGCCGGAGCAGTTGCGCGAGATTGCGTTGGTGGTAGAGCACGGTGGCGTGTGGATGTTGCCAGAGCTGCTGCAGCGGTTTTTAGCGCTGTCTTCTCGGGTAGCACCGGCACCGGCGCCGGTGGAGCCAGAGCTTAATGCGCTGACATCGCGAGAGCTGATGGTGGCGGAGCAGGTGGCCAAGGGCGCGACCAACCGCGAGATCGCCGAAACGCTGGATATTACCGAGCGCACCGTGAAGGCTCACCTGTCATCTATCTTCGAAAAGCTGGCGGTGCGCGACCGCGTGCAGCTGGCGTTGGCCATGAACAATATACCTACCTACACAACTGTGAACTGAGTCACACTTTTGCCCATTCGTGGCGCACCTGTACCAAAGTACTAGATAACACTGCGAAGCCGCCGATTGTCGCCCATGGTCATGTGGCTGGCGCGCTTTGCCATGTGTCTGAACCGCTGTGACGCTTATTATCGGGGGTGATGAAGGTAAATTCTCCAGAGCGCTCCCCGACAAACTGTGACCCCCGTCACAGCCTAATTATGGGCGTTTACAGAGGTTTCGTGATCCAGGTCACAAACCCGCCAATAAGGCCTCTTACCTGTCCAAAAGTACAATGTACGTCCTTAGTTACAGGCGTAGTATCGGATACCCTAATTTCATAAAAGTCACATTTTTGCAGCCCCGGAGGGGTTAAAAGGAAGCAATCATGGCAGATATAGCGATAGCAAATGTAGTAGCAGTGATCGGCAAGGCCTATGCCCGTAACGCCGATGGTGAACTGCGTGAGATCAAGCCAGGCGATGTTCTGCTGGAAGGAGAGACGGTTGTCACTCCCGACGGTAGCCGCGTTGAGCTGGAACTCACCGACGGCAATCCCTTCATCATCAGTGATGTTGAAGAGATGGCGATCACCCGCGACCTGATGGCCGAAACGGCCTCCAGCGCCGACGAGACCGTCGTTGAAGACGAATCAGTAGACGCCATCCTGGCCGCATTGGAAAGCGGCGAAGACCTGGGCGACGTGCTGGAAGCCACCGCCGCTGGTGGTTCTGCTAGCGGACCCGGAGGAGAGGGTTCCTCGTTTATCCGTCTGGGCCGTATCGCTGAAGACACGCCTGAGTTTAGTGGTGTGCTGCCTAACTACACTTACAGCAGCGAAGAACCCGTAAGAGATCCCTTGCAGCCCGTCGACGCGATCGACGACTCTGCCACCAGTGATGGTAGCCCGGTTACCATCGGCGTTGATCCCAATGACAAGTTTCCTGAAGGTGAGATCATCACCGGTGTAACACAAGGTGCCAACGGCACGGTAGTGTTGAATCCCGATGGTACGGTTACCTACACGCCCAATGAAGGTTTTAGCGGTACCGATACATTTACTTACACCGCGATTAACCCCACCGGTATCCAGGAAGATACCGCTACTGTGACGGTTGAGGTCACGCCGCCTGTTGAGCCGCCTGCACCACCACCTCCACCGCCGCCACCACCACCTCCGGTAGAGCCGCCTGCGCCACCGCCACCGCCGCCACCGCCGCCACCGCCACCGCCGCCACCGCCGCCACCGCCGCCGCCGCCACCGCCGCCACCGCCTCCGCCGCCTCCGCCGCCTCCGCCGCCTCCGGGTGAAATTGGTGTACCTGGTGGACGAACTGACGTGGATGAAGCCAATTTGCCGACCGGTTCACAGGGCAGGGCAGGAGACCCGCTGCCGACTAAAACTGGCTCCTTTAGCATTCTTGCTGAAGATGGCTTGACCAGTTTGAAGGTGAACGGCCTGGAACTGCTTGATGCCAACGGCCAGTTACGTACCGATGAAGATCTTTTCGTAACTCAGGATGTTGTGCGAATAGATTTTGACAGCATCAGCTTCAATAGCACTACGGGCGAGTACACCGTGGGCGTCACTGCGACTTTGCTGGGCGATTTTGTTCACACCGGTGATAACAGTGAAGTTATCACTCTGACCTTCGAAGTGGACATTGTTGATACCAATGGCGCTACTGCCGATGGGGTCTATACAGCTGAAGTGTTCGATGACGTACCAGAGGGCGTGCAGGACGCCGATAGTCTGGCTGCTGACGATTTTGGTCCGGCTGAGGGTAATGTACTTGCTAACGATACTCAGGGCGCAGACCGTTCTGTTGTTGCTGGTGTAGCGGCCGGTACTACCGGTGTGGCTGCAGTGGACGCGACGACCGTAGATGCTGTAATTGATGGTACCTACGGCGAGCTGACTATCGATGCGCTTGGCAATTACAGCTACACCCGTAACCCGGGTACTCCAGGTGATGTACAGGATGTCTTTACCTACACCTTGCTTGATGAAGATGGTGATACTAATTTCACTACACTTACGATCTCTATCGGCGATGCGCCCGTTACTCTCGATCTCCCTGTTACGGGTGAAGACGACGGCACAGTCGTTGACGAAGCTGGTCTTCCGGCGCGCGACGGCGACCTTGTTGGCGAGCCTGCGGGTTCCAGCGAGCCTGAAGCTGTTGGTGTAGATACAGCCTCCACCTCAGGAGAATTCTTCTTTACTGCGCCTGATGGCCCAGCAATTGTGTCGGTGGATGGAAGTGCTATTTCTGCCGGTGATACTTTCACTGGAGATCACGGGACGCTGACCATTGATGCCGTTAACGCCGGTAGTGTTGAGTACACTTACGTGCTTACAGACAATACCAGTGGCGATGATACGTCCGATTCGTTCGCTGTTCTTGTTCAGGACCAGGACGATGATTTACAGCCCGGGAATCTTGTCATAAATATTATTAATGACCTACCGGAGGCCAGCGCTGATTCAGATGAAGCAGAAGCAGGTGGTACTGCTGTAGGTAATGTTGTTACCGGTGTGGGTACCACCGAAGGAGATACCAACGCAGATGTTCCCGGTGCTGACGGTTTCGCCACACAGAAGGTCGTTGGTGTATCGCTG
>JBDVXK010000005.1:0-57025 GCA_039964455.1 Halieaceae bacterium
TGACAGCGAAGTATATTGAGCTTGTCCATTAAAAAACCAAACCACCCGTTGTCATAAACCTCCGCTTTTGACGTCGTAAGCGGACATTCAGCACGCCATAACCTGAACGACGCAAAGTAAGCGAAAGCTAGCCTCAGAGGGTCTGATTCGACCCTAGAGGAGAAATGTCCGCTTTCACCTCGAAGGGGCCAATTCAATATCTTAAAGAATCAATCACAAAGCTTTGCTGGCTTCCATTCTGGCATCATTCTCTAACTTGACGTTTGCTTCCTGCACGACTTTATCGACTTCGTTTCTAAAGCTAGTTCGATATTCGTGACTGTAGCCATCCCAAAAAGCCAGAAAGTCGGGTATTTCTATAAAAGTCTGAAGCATACTTTGTCTCGACGCCTGCCAATGCTCTTTACCTAACAATCCTTGAAGATAGAGAAAGTGATTATTTTCCCAGTAAATAAAACTAGAGCCATAAGCAAAAAGCAGCTTCTCTAACTCAAAATCGGTGATTTTCTCACCTGCGGCCTTTCGCCTTTGAATATCATAGATCCTGTCGCTGGGAATATATTGAGCGCGTATCATTACATCTAGTTCTGCTCGCTGCGCATAGACCTGCGCCTCAGCAATATCTCTCGACTGCTTAATTTCAAAACCCACAAATAGCAGTGAAAGAATAACGCCTAGAAATCCAAGAGCCTGCGCCCAACGTCCAGTTCCACCTGCATCCATGATCGCCTCCTTCTTGTTTGACCTTGAACAAGAATAGACCTATGAACAATATTAGGCGAAAGCGGACGTTTTGGGCCTAGTACGGCCCAGAAGGCTAGACGTCCGCTTTCACCTCTAAGCGGTCACTCTGTTTTGGGGTGTCGAGCATCCCACATGAATTTAAGAGAAGCACCTACGCCCAGTAGCATTAAGGTTAGCATCCAATATTGGGTACTAGGTTGAGCCCCGTACCGGCGCTCAGGATTAAGTAACTCAAGAGCATCCGCGAAGGGAATCGAGCGCTCCATGTAGCTGAATGCGGACCAAGTTGCTAAAAGGGATGAAATGGCAAAAAGCACAGAGACAATAAACGTTTGCTGGGTTGTTAGCTTGCTCCCAGCAAGATATGCAACTACCAAGTAGCTAGCCAAGATAGTTACGTACATACTGAATGCCTCGAGCGAGGCCACAGTTGTGGAAGTTAGTGCGTCCTCCAATTCATACTCGGTCATATAATCAGTTCCTTGTTGTAAGTCCTCCAACTAGGATAGACCGATGTCCGCTATTAGGCGAAAGCGGACATTAGGCCGCCTGATTCGGACCTGAAAGAGAAACGTCCACCTCCACCTAATAGCGGTCATCCTTCTTTCCAGTGCCTCGCTCGCCACACGATGTAGCCTGTTCGCGCAAGCCCAAGTAGCTGCTACTATAACTTTATAAAAATAAGCGGTGTTGTCTAATGGATTTCGTTGCAGGCATTTTAGAGTGGATCTCACAGCGCGAGTCACTGCTCAGTGGCGCAGCCGCTCTTATCGTTCTCGTGAGCGTTTTGATTTCAGGTGTGGGGCTCGCCTATCGTGCATTGAATAAACGCAACCCTGGCCCCTTAAACGATAAAAGTGAGCGGGCTGATAACGATCAGAAAATTACTCTCAGAACCTTGAGCGCCCCCGCCCCATTCGACATTCACTTTGCAGATAGCGACGGGCTAAAAATTGCTTACGCCGTGAGTGGCAACGGACCGGTGAACGTGGTGATGGCGCCAGGTATTATCAGCCACCTCAACGTTATGTCGCACCTGCCGCTCATGCGAAACACCCTTAACGAACTAGGCAGCTTCGCAAGGGTTGTTGCCTTTGATAAGCGTGGGCAGGGCTTATCTGACCCATGCATGCATATTCCGGATCTAGAGCAGCGCGCCCATGATATCGGCGCAGTTATGGACGCCGCCGGCATGGACAAAGCCATACTCTACGGCATATCCGAAGGTGGACCTATGTGCATCAAGTTCGCCCACGATTTTCCCGAACGGGTAGCCGGCTTGGTCCTACTAGGAACCACTAGCACCTGGGTGCAGCGAGATGACTTTCCCATAGGCCTCGCCGAAAAAATGCTCGACGCCATGGCCAAGTCATGGGGTAACGGCACGCTAAGGGATATATTTTATCCTGGCATATCGCGTGAAGTTATGGATGACGAGGCTTACAAGGGCTTTGAGAAACTGGTAAGCACACGCGATTCAATTCGCCAGCTCGTCGCCTATATGAAGGAAACAGATGTACGCGGCTTGCTTCCCGAAATACAATGCCCCAGCCTTGTGATACATTTTTCCGGTGACCTGGCAGTTCCTATGCGCATGGGCCGAGCACTTGCCGACGGTTTACCCAACGCTGAGTTTTTAGAGGCTAGCGGCGTTGATCATGCCGATCTGACGCACTCACCTGAGGCGGTAGCGCGGGTAAAGGAATTTTCCGAGGCATTAGCCACACAAACCTGATCATCGAGATGCAACAAGCTTCTCGCTAGAGAGTTCGGGTAGTTTGTTCCCGAATAGCCGCCCGCACCGAATCTGGATTGATGGTGGGGAGATATATAACTGACTCGCTTTGGCCACTGTCATAAAGAGGAGCGTGAGAATAGGTAATCCGAAGCCCACTGCCTCTATAACCTGGTAGCTTCACAACAAATCCATCCAGTTTCTTCTGCAGAGCGAAGGGTTGGAATAATGATTGGACTAGAGGTTGGTCAAACATAAAGTCTTCAACATTTGTTATATCGGCAGCAGGAATATACAAGCGCCCACTGTGGCCTGTCCCCAAGGCACTTAGCACAACGCCCTGCTCGAACCCTATTCCACCACCAATAGTTACCTTTATGCGGACACCATAGGCAAGCCTACCGATGATGTAACCCGCGCCAAATATGCATAAAAAGACGACCGACAAAGCGATTGCCGGTGGTAGCGGCGCCAGAAACACAGGAATTAAGGAGGACAGCGATATACATACCGCACCGGCGGCAACAAAGGCAGCGCCACACAAAAGCTTACCTGGCGCCTGAACGTGCTCTTTGTAAATACATCTGGCCAACTAGCGGGCCTGCACTGCTATTTAGTCATCCCCCGTGCCGAGGAAAGCCATTCTCGGGAGTGCAGGTGTGGCAAATCTTTCCATCGGGATCACGCCACTGCCCAACATGCCAGTCGTAATAAAAATCACCGTAGTTGCCCTTGTAGTGCTCGCTCTGCTTCTGCTTACTGTGGTGGTTCAAATGCGTCTTGACCTCAACGCTCTTAAACTGATGATTATGGAACTGGCAACTGCCGTTGGCCGTTCGCCCGTCCCAATGGATATTCCAGAGCACATTGTCGTGGTGGTGGCCTCGAATGGAGAACGCTGCCATGGGAATATCACGAAATTCACGTTGATGCGTCATTACTTCCTGCTTGCACCGGCTGGCTTTCTCCGGGTTAACAGCCTGGGCAGAAATTAAGAAAGGAAGTGTCAGTAGGTAAAGCATGAAAGCGCGAAGGACCAGCATGTAAAATCTCCTGTCAGAATTTTATTCAGGAGCCAATCATAGACCTTGGCGAGGCCTAACGACAATCGAAGTGCAGATAAGAGACGAAATTCCAGTGGTGCCCGAGGCCGGAATCGAACCGGCACGATCGCAATGATCGGGAGATTTTAAGTCTCCTGTGTCTACCAATTTCACCACCCGGGCGGTGCTGCAGAAGGCCCGACATCGACGGGCGGCGGAATCATAACATAGAACAATCCAGTGATGGCAAGCGCCCCTAACCCCCGCCTGTATGGGCTGGCTCGTGTTACACTTCCGGCTGTTTAACAGCGATCCAAGCACGCGATGCGCATCATTTTTTCCATTTTCGCCCTCCTGTCCATCGCCCTGCTCTCACTGATCATGGCGTTGCGCTCGGAGCTGTTTGCGCTGAAACTAATCACCTGGGGGGTAGACCAATTCTCATCGCTGTCTCTGGAGCTAGTAAACCCCAGGCTGGACCTTTTAGGCGGCAACGCCAGCGCTGACCAGATCCACCTATACCAGGACGACACCACCGGCCCTCCGCTGGTTTCCATACTCGATTTCGATGCCCGGCCTGAGATCGGCGATCTATTGAGAAGGAACCTTTCTTCCAGCCATCTCTCGGCTTCGGCGGTAATGGTCTATACCTCCGATACGGATGCTGCGGAAAATCCAAGCCCTCTAGACTGGCTGAGTTACGTTCGCTGGCTGCCCAGGCACCTGAGCATTGGAACAATGCATGTTATTTCCAATGATGTAGATGTCTGGATATTCCCACTGAAGAATCTGGAAGGCTCTCGTGCCGGAGAGCGCCGCTTTGACCTGACAGCGGCGGCAGATTACGAGGGAGAACCGCTCGAAATAGAGCTGTCTTTATTAGGCACCAGGAACGAGACGCGCTTTACGGGCATGCAGCTGACCGCAGAAGTGGTCGCACCGGTCAGCAAAAGCATCGTCAAGCTATCTGGCGAGGTCCAGGCCAGCCAAACTGATTTCAATTACGACCTGGCTGTAGATGCCGATTACAAGCGCATCAGTGACTTTCTCGAGGGATTTGAACGCGCTGCGAACGTTATAAATGGCTCACTCAAGCTCACCGGCCATCTCACCGGCAATCTCGACGGCTACACCATCTCTGCTGAGCAAGTGATCATCGACAATATGCCTGACTACGGTTTCGAGGCCTCGGGGCAATTGGTAAGGATGAGAAACCAGGATGCCGAGATATCACTGGTCGCCGCCGGTGAGCTGGCCTCGACAGCACAACTGACCAAAGTCGCAGGTATCGACTTCTCTGCGCTGGGCCGGGCACAAGCCAACGTGAAACTGTCTGGATCGATAGCGCGGCCGAGAATCGAAGAATTTATTGTGATAACCCGCAATGATGAAGGCCTTGCAATCAACATGTCAGGGAAATTGTCTTTTGGAGAGCTTAAAGAAGGTGAACCCGTAGAAGGCAATGAAATCAGGATTGACGCCAGCGGACCCAGCCTGAAAAGCATTGAGCCCTGGATAGGGGTACAGGCATTTGAGACCGGCCCCTGGTTCAGCTCATCACGTATCAGTGGCACCCGCGAAGGCTTCACCATGAAGGACTTCATCCTGGGGCTGGGCACACCCGATACCGCCAGCTTCCGGGCTGAGGGGATTATAGAAAGCATTGACCCCAGGCAGCCATTCACGCTGGCAAAAGTCACAGGTATAGACCTGTCAGTTACGGCGGCCACCGAGGATACCGCGATTCTGGGAGAGTGGTTCGAGCTTGACCTGCCCTCCTACCATGCCGCCACCGGCAAAGCCTTGATTCGGGGCAGTGGCGACGACGTGACTATCTCCGAAGGATTCATCGATATCGAATCGAGCGACCTTGAGGCACGTATCAGCGACATCGAGCTACGGGTTGTCGGCATAGAAACCCTGGAATTCAGCGAGTTCGGTGCGCAGCTAACCCTGGAACTCTCTGACACTAGCGCCCTCTCCCAATACCTGGACCGCGAATTCATCTCACTAGGGCCTATCTCAGCTGTATCGACGCTAACCCAGCGAGGAGATCATTACGGGCTGGAGGGCATAGAGCTGCAAGTTCACAGCGATGGATTAACTATGGAACTGGGGGGCTCCATAGAACACGTGCTCACGCTGGAGGGTACGGATCTGGAGATGAATTTCTCCGGTGTCGATACACGCACAACCTTAACCACATTGCTGGAGGACTTTAGCCATCCCACGCAGTTGGGCACGCTTGCCGGCCACGTGACAATTCGTAATCCGCAAAACAGATGGCAGCTTGTTGACCTTATGGTCGATAACGTTGGCAGCGAAGCGATAGCATTTTCGCTAGAGGGAGAGCTAAACGACCTCAACGGCTTTACCACGGGCGATCTCGACAGCCGCTTCAATATACGTGACACGAAAGTGCTGCGTACCGCCACCGGATTTGCTGTAGCGCCAACCAAGGGCGAGGTAACGGTAAAAACAAAACCAGGCGTGGTGGCTATTACCTCCTCCCTGCAGGCGGGAAGCACCACCATCAACAGCGACGCAACTGTGGGCCACGATCGCACCGAAATTACCAGTGTCACGGCAAACGTAAAGATTCCCCATTTGCTACTCAAGGATCTAGGCCTGCAAGCAGATACGGCGTCCAGCAATGGCTACAACCCCTCCGAACAACTGGACCCACTGGCAAAGCAGCAAGACCCTCGAAGCCTACTCGAGCGAACACCCAAGTATCCCACGGATCTTGAGCTAAGCATTGGCGCCATTACAGGCGAGAACCTTGCTGTTGAGGGTCTGGACATCCATACAACCGGTGAGAACGGCCGCTACACTTTGCGTAAACTTAATCTCGGCTACGCCAGTGGCAAAGCAGAGGTTCGCGGGATCATTGATCTCAACCCACAGCCGATTGCAATCAGCCTGGCCGGCCAGGGCATCACGCTGCCCCTGAATAAACTCGGTGCTGATCTGGGAATGAACACCGATGTAGAGGGCATTTTGTCGTTCCAAGGGGGCCTTTTGGCCAGAGGAACCGAGCGCGAGCAACTGCTGAGTTCCCTGAGCGGCAGCCTCGCCGTGGCACTGCAAGATGCTGTGATTGAAGGGGCGGCCTATGATGTACTCGCTACCAGCGTGCTTGAGTGGATTTATTCTGGAGCCTCAAGAGAAAAATCGACCAACATCGACTGCACCATGGCCAAATTCAACATCAACTCGGGCGTGGCACGCAGCAAGAACCTGTTTATCGAATCCGAACGGATGGTAGCAACGGGTAAGGTAGAGATCGACCTGAAGCGACAGCGTCTGGATGCGACCATAGAGCCACTATCAAAATCGCGACGTTTCCAGATCCCCGCTTCCGTCAGGCTGCGGGGGGACCTGGACAGCCCCAAGGTTATCACCTCCCCAATCAAGGCAACCGCCAATGCATCCGCTGAGGCACTGATGCTTATCCCCTCACTCACCATGAAAATATTTGGGATCAAGCGCTCAGAAAAGGAACAGGCACGCCCGTGTGAGACGTCTAATTCGGGCTGACCGCCTTTTCTTCGTGCTACACTTCTTCGATAACAACAATACGTGGATGCACTAATGGCAGCGGCACGCGGCGAGTTTAGCTCGAGGTTCGGTTTTATCATGGCTGCAGCCGGCAGCGCAGTAGGGCTGGGTAATATATGGGGCTTCCCCACTCAGGCCGCCAGTAATGGTGGCGCGGCGTTCTTACTCGTTTATCTGATACTCGCCTTTACCCTTGCCTACCCTGCCCTTATGGCCGAACTCATCATAGGCCGCCACGCACACTCCAATGCAGTGAATGCACTTAAGCTTGTTTCCACCGGCAGTGTTACCCGGCGTATAGGTGCAACCACCGGCGTCGTCGGCTTTATTGTGGCAAGTGCCATTCTGAGCTTTTACGCCATCGTGGCCGGCTGGATGATCGCCCATTGCCTGGGTTCGCTAGCCGATATGCTGGGCATTGAATCGGCAACAACCTGGCTCACCGATTTTGACTTCACTCGCAATATCGTTTTCATGCTGCTGTTTATCGCGCTCACAGTGGGAATAATTTCGGAGGGCGTACAGAAAGGAATCGAGCGCTGGTCGGCGCGACTGATGCCCATCTTGCTGGGCTCTCTTCTACTGTTGGTGATCTACGTACTTACACTGGATGGCGCCACAGATGGCCTGAAGGTATACCTGCTACCAGACTTCGAACGCGCCATGTCACCCTCGCTGATCATCAGTGCGCTTGGCTCTGCCTTTTTCTCCCTGTCACTGGGCGTTGGCACCATGCTGGTTTACGGATCTTATATTAACGACTCAGAGAATCTGCCTGTGGTTGGCGGACTGGTAACGTTGGTGGATATTTCGATCGCGGTAATGGCGGGCTTTCTGGTACTGCCTGCCATGTATGTGGCTCTGCATAACGGCGTGGAGATTTTCACGGCCACCGGAGAGTTGATCTCTGAAGATACGCTGATCTTCACTGTCCTGCCCGAGCTGTTCAACACAATGGGGATGGCAGGCGCTCTGGTATCCTTTGTCTTCTTCTTTCTGATGAGCATCGCCGCATTAACCTCCTCCATATCAATGTTGGAGGTTCCCGTCGCCTATACCATCGAAGAGCACAACATCAGCCGTAAGAAATCGGTGGTCGCCATCGGCATTGCGATCGCCATCGCCAGCACACTAATTCTTATCAACTTCGAGCAACTATTTGGTTTGGTGGTGACGTTAACGACGCGCTATAGCCAACCATTGCTCGGATTTATGTTTTGCATCTATGCCGGCTGGGTCTGGCAGCGAGATAAGGTATTGCAGGAAGTCCGTAAAGGTTGCCCCGATGTAGAGAACGGTCTGTTCTGGAAGATCTGGCCAAGCTATGTACGCTTCGTTTGCCCGGTAATTATTCTCGCTATCTTTGCGCAAACCGTCTTCGGTTGAATCAGTAGCCGCTATCGGCCCCCGCTTCCCCGCTGACAATAACTACACCGGCGCTTGTACCCAGCCGTGTGGCACCGGCTTCAACCATAGCCAGGGCGGCCGCATAATCGCGAATGCCGCCCGAGGCTTTCACCCCGACGTTTGCACCCACTTCAGTCGCCATCAGTGCCACAGTCTCCAGCGTAGCGCCTCCGGTGCTGAATCCAGTTGAAGTCTTAACAAATGCCGTGCCCAGATCACTGCAGATATGGCATAGCCTGATAATTTCCTCATCAGTCAAAAGACTGGTTTCAAAGATAACTTTCAGCGGCACCTCACCACAGGCCTGCAGCACCGCCTCAATATCGGCACTAACAGCTGGCCAGTCTCCGGCCTTTACGGCGCCCACCGCCACCACCATGTCTATTTCCTGAGCCCCATCAACTATCGCCAATCGCGCTTCAGCAGCTTTTGCACCAGCAGACATCGCCCCAAGCGGGAACCCTACCACCGTGCATACCAGCACCTCGCTGCCATTGAGTTCGCGCTTTGCGAGACCGGTAAAACCTGAGTTGACGCATACCGACTTAAAGTTATGGGCCATCGCCTGCTCACACAGAACAGCAATGTCTGCAGCTGTCGCCTCTGGCTTTAACAAGGTGTGATCGATGAAGGCAGCCATCTCAGCTGGTGGAATTTCTTTGGCACTCATATGCGGTCCTTTGCACTTATTTACGGCGTTGTGTCTATACTCATCGAGTATAAACATCTGTTACGGGAAACATACATGGATATTGCAGTCATTGGTTCCAACATGGTGGACCTGATCGCCTACATCGACCAAATGCCCAAGACCGGGGAGACATTGTTAGCTGATGACTTTGCCATGGGCTGCGGCGGCAAAGGCGCAAACCAGGCCGTAGCGGCCGCCAAGCTGGGTGGACGCGTAATGATGATGAGTAAAGTGGGTGACGATATGTTCGCCGACAATACCATAGCCAACCTGGCCTCCTACGAAGTCGATACCCGCCATGTCAGCCGTGTCCCCGGCGTTTCCAGCGGTGTAGCGCCCATTATGGTCGATCGCGACTCACACAATCGTATTCTGATAATTCCAGGGGCAAACAATCATCTGCTGCCCGCCGATATTGACGCCGCGGCAGACGACCTGAACTGGTGCAAGATGATCGTGCTGCAGCTTGAGATCCCTCTGGAGACCATTTACCACGCTATTTCATTTGGCAACAACGCCGGTATCCCGGTATTGCTCAACCCTGCCCCGGCTAATCGAGAGCTGGATATCGATGCGGCCTGCCGCTGTGATTTTTTTGTCCCCAATGAAACCGAGCTGGAAATTCTCACGGGAATGCCGGTAGAAACGCTGGAGGAAATCGAGGCTGCGGCCCGCAAGTTGCTGGATCACGGCCTTAAACATTTAATCGTCACTCTTGGGGAGCGCGGAGCGCTTTACCTGCATGGCGACCAGAAGCATCACTACACAGCACCCGGGGTTGCGGCGGTAGATACAACCGGCGCCGGAGACGCCTTTATTGGATGCTTCGCACAGTCCTTCGTGGCCACCGGCGGGGATATCGATGCGGCGATCAAGCGTGCCATACGTTACGCCTCACACAGTGTTACCGGGCGCGGCACACAGACCTCCTATGCCAGCGCCGACGATTTTGGCGATTGAGGGTTACAGGGCGATCGTGCCTGTCTCTTCGATGCGCTGGGTGGGCACCAGGCCATTGAAATCGATCTTGGCCTGAAACCGATAATCCAACTCTTCAGCGCGACTGCGCCCCAGGCTGCCTATCAGGCGTAGCACCTCGAAGAGGTTTATACCCGCCTCAACGGTCACCACTTCTTCGCTATAGCCCTCAATAACCGGCACATCGTTGGTCACACCACTGATAACCTCGTTGTCCAGCAAGTCCATCGTATAACTGATACCAGCGATGTCGAGGTCAATGCTGTTGGGATTTACAATACGCAGCGATATCTCGAAACGGGGACCCGAGCCCTCCACGGGCAAACTGCGGATATTTTCGATAGTTACTTTGGGAGGATCGAGATTCGGCAGTACTGTGGCACAACCCGCTAAAAAAATTGCGGCATACAAGAGCAAGGCAACCGCTTGGAAAGAACCGGGAATGCGTGTGGCGCTCATCTGCAACTCCTAAAAATCATCATCGTGTAAAAGCAATGAAAAATACGCCATAGCCCAGGCTGCCAACGGCAAATACTGCCGCCACCCAATCACCGGTCTCCAGATACATCCAGCTACTGAAGGCAAACATTGCGGCAGACAACAGCAACGCCACAAATTTTACACTCGACGACATGCTACACCCTGCGAACTATTGTCCGCCCCGCTACGTTTGTGAATTACGCGCCAGCAGTCTACGCGCGATCTCTGGCATGACAATCATTTTAACGAATCGAGACCGAGATGCGACCGATAAAAACCACAGGTAATTTCTGTTAATCTATCGCCAATTGAATTGAGAAACTTATGTCACGCTTCATTATCATATTCACAATTGTGCTGGTCGGCCTGTTTACCCTGGAAATGCTGGAGCCCGTGCAGGCCGCAGCGATACAGCCATTCACCTCATGGCTTGCGACGATAAGCGCAGGCCTGATCATGCCCTTTGATGACGCCGTGGTCGCCTACGGCCGCGTCATTGAGCACACAGTGGCGCAGTTTGCGGTCTCTATTGAAGCTGGCTGTAACGGTGTAGAAGCAACCATTGTGCTGATTGCCGGCGTACTCGCCTTTCCGGCCACCTGGCGGCAAAAGCTCGCTGCGATCGCGCTGGGCTTTGTGGCTGTTCAGGCAATGAATATCCTGCGAATCGTTAGCTTGTTTTACCTCGGCCAGTGGGATCTGGCGATATTCACCTGGACTCATCTGTATATCTGGCCGGTGCTGATCATGCTGGATGTACTGGTCGTCTTTATGCTCTACCTGCGCTATTTGTCCCGGCAGTCTGTCAGCCCTGCCACAGCATGAAAAAGGCAACGGTAAAGCGGTTCTTCGGTTTTGTAGTGGTACTGCTGCCGGCAATGTTTATTGTCTGGCATGCACTCGGGTCAGTTGTTGCTGCACCTGCGGTGGCATTGTCCGGGGCGATACTGCAATGGTGGCTGCCTGAACTGATCAGTGAGGTCACCCTTAACGGCACTCACATGGTTATTGCGGCAGCCGTTGGCGAATTGAATGGCGCACTGCTGCCGTCAGCGGAAGCTGGCAATCAACTGGCATTCCAGCTCGATACCCGAACCCTGAGCTACTCGATTCCCTTTTACGCTGCACTGCACTTTGCCACGCCCATGCACAGCAGCCTGGAACGTTTTGCCCGCGGCCTATTGATTCTCTGGCTGTTAATCATCATCGGTTTGATTTTCACCAGCCTCAAGGATTTGATGCTGGGCTTGGGCGCTCTATTTTTTTCTTCAAGCGTACCACCCGCCGACGCAATCGCACTGGGTTACCAGTTCAGTGTGCTCATGGTGCCACCGGTAGCGCCCGTGCTGATCTGGGCCTTTGAAGCGCGTGATGTCGGTCTTTTTCCACAGCTCATCGAAACGCCAGTGAAAAAAGACACGCCTCAGCCTGCCTCACCAGAATCGTAGGACTCACCCTCCGAGCCTAACCGCCAGGGCTTTCCCTGGCAGCGTTTTCGGTTGGGGCAATCTGGCATACATCCCCTGCAGGGCAAAACCTCTGCCGCTTCGCTTCCTGCATCTGCCTCAGGCTGCATCAGAGATTTTCTCGGATTTGCCCTGGGCCTGCATGAGTTGCTGGAACTCCTCTCCCCGCTCTTCCAGCACGGCTTCGAGGGCCCGCTCCATCAACCAGCGAGCCTGCCCTGTGTAAGCATAAATACTGGAATGCACAGCCGCGTCATGCCAGTTTTCTACAGAACAACTGGAGGAATATTCTTCAAAGTGCGCCAACGCGCGAATGAGGTCGGCGATATGACGCGGGCACTCGCAATCCAGGGTGCTTTTCAAGGAGCGGGCGGCGCTCAACTGGGTCTCGTCGAAACGCCTGGGTTTTGAAGCGATCAACTCTCCCAGGTTGGTTTCGCCCAGCCCGGTTGCCTTCTCAGCCACGCTGCGACCAATCTCGAACGCGATGTAAGCCGGATCCGGCGGGAATGTTGTCGTGGTAATCCCCTGCTTCTCAAACTCGCTAAGCCAGCGCTCATTGCCAAACTGATAAGTAACCAGCACACGGCCGGGCTGGAGTTGATCAATCACCTCGGTCAGTTGACGCACACTGGTCGACGACAAAGTCGCACATTCAACAATGAGACTGTCGACCTTACCCATGTCCTCGAATAAAGTTGGCTCGGCCGCCGCAGGTGCAAACCTGGCCAGCAGAGCATCTACATTCGCGATGCAGCCCTGATGCTCCTCCAGCCAACTACACAGCTGCTCTCCCATGAAAACCACTCTTGGCTTGCTCTCAGGAAGATTCAGCTTGGCACCGCTGGCCTGCCCTCGCAGTAACATCTCCAGAGTTTTACGCTCTGAGGACGCGATCTCGCCTATTCGTGATCCGTTGTTGACCAGTGCCGCCACCATCTGGAGATGCTCAAGGTCTGCCTGCGTATATTGTCTGCGGCCGGTAGCAGATTTATGACTAGCGCCAAGGCCATATCGTCGCTCCCACACCCGGAGGGTGTCAGGCTTCAAGCCGGTCAATCTTGCTACAGTACCGATGCCGTGGAGGGGTCGTGGTTCCAGATTAGCTTGCTGCATGTCGACGTTCCTTTTGTGGGTTTCTGGACAAGATACGCGACAAAAACCGGACCGGATTGCCTATGGCACAAGTATGTCCATGCCTTGTCGCGATGTTATATGGACAGGGAGGGGTGTTTTCCGTCCAGTCATCGGATACTTGTCGTATATCCAATGACGAAACAGTCAGGAGCACAAACGTGGACCAAACAATCGCTGATACCGATGAAAAAGACCTGGAACGACTCTTCGCCGAGGCACGCAAGTATCCCTTGCTGACGGCAGAGCAGGAAGGCGATATTGACGGCAGTAAATGGGCAGCAGTACATGAATTGGAACGCCTGCTGACCCGGGATGCTGCGGGGCGAACATTCCTGCGGCGCTGGTGCAAGAATTGCGCTGAGACGCCGCCGGATGTCAGCCGCTTCAGAAGCCGCGACCTGCACTTTATTCTGCGCAGAGAAGTAGGAGACTACCTGAGCGGCGGCAAATCGGCTCACGCGGCTCAGACTCTCCACAGCAACATTGCCAACGGGGCGAATGCCAAACAATCGCTAGAGCTTCTGCAGGAACTCAAGCTCCCCGCCAGCCTCGTTGTAGGTCTTGTGGCTACACTTATGCGCAATCACAACATCGAAGTAGCGTGTAGCGTGGCAGATGCACTACAACAGTGGCAATTACAGTGGCCGGCTGAGCGAGCGTCCAAGCGCAGCATCACAGAGAGCAATCGCCTGGCGATGACAACCATGTTGCAGCAATACAACGATGCACGCGATACCCTCACCATGCACAATCTGCGGCTTGTCTACTCCATCGCGGGTCGTAACCGCGGCAAGGGCGTCAATTTTCTGGACATGGTGCAGGAAGGTACGCTGGGACTGATCCGGGCCGCAGAAAAATTTGAGCACAGCAAAGGCTTTCGCTTTAGTACCTACTGCTTCAACTGGATTACCCAATCTATACGGCGCTATGTAGGTGACACCGCCGGACTCATTCGATACCCCACCCACGTGCAGGAGCAGGTGAACAAGGTGTATCGCGAGCGACTGGACGCTGTTGCTCGCACGGGCTTTGAGCCTTCAGACGCCGAGCTGGCCGAAGCGGCGGGCTTGTCGCTGGAAAAAATTCGCGGTCTTAAGCAGCTGCGTAATCTGGGCATATCGCTGGATGCGCCTCAGTACGATGAGGACGACAGCTCTACTATGCTGGACACCATGCCAGGCGGCCCGTTTCAGCAGACCACACAATCTGCAGAGACCGAGTCGTTGCAGCGTTGCCTGCTAACAGAGATGGATTGTCTGGAACCCGCTGAGCGCGAGGTGGTAATCGCTCGCTGGGGCCTGCATCAGGGCCCTGCCCTGTCACGCGCTGAAATCGCCGATCGCATGTCGGTGAGTCGCGAATGGGTCAGGCAACTGGAAAGTTCAGCGCTGAAAAAGCTCAAGAACAACAACACCATCCAAAGCGCCTACCAGGACTATAGCAGCGTGTCTGCCTGGTAGTTGCGTCACCCCTGCCACCGCGGTAAGTTGCTGGAAACATATCCAGAGACCTGACCATGCCCAAAACAGCCAGCACTCCCCCTGCCGACGCTCCGGTAATGGGCATAGGGTCCTGCCTGGCGGGGCATGCAGTGCGTTACGACGGGCAGACCAAAAGTCCCAACCAACACATACAGGACCTGGCAAGTGCCTTTCAGCTGCGGGCCTTCTGTCCGGAAATGGGCATAGGTCTGGGCGTGCCGAGACCACCGATTCGACTGGTGGGGCCAGAAGACGATGTGCGAATACTGGACGTCGCCACACACACTCACGACTACACAGAACAGATTGCCGGCTACGCAAAAACCGTAATGGAGCTGGCACCGGAGCTGTGCGCCTATGTGTTGGTGAAAGGAAGCCCCAGCTGCGGCTTCGACAGGGTGAAACGCTTTGCCGATAACGGGCACAGCCTGGCCTCGGACCAGCAGGGTATTTTCGCCAGCGCCCTGGGCCAACTTGACCCCCTGCTACCCCTGGAGGATGACGGCCGACTCAACGACCCGGGCCTGCGCGAGAGCTTCGTCACTCGCGCATACACCTATCACGACTGGAAAACCCTGGCCGCACAGCCACTAACAGCGCACAAGCTCATCGAGTTTTACAGCCGCTACAAATATCTGGTGATGGCCCATCACGTGCCCAGCTACAAGAAGCTTGGGCGACTGCTGGCAGATGCGGGAAAGCAGCCCGTTGAAGATCTGGCAGAGACCTTTATTACTGGCCTGATGGCAGCACTCACCTTTAGAGCAACCAGGCGCAGCCACACCAATGTGCTACATCACCTGTCGGGGTACCTCAAGCGAACGGTAGAATCTTCGGAGCGACAACGACTGAACGAGCTTATTGAACAGTACCGCCAGGGTCATGTACCGCTGGTAGTACCTGTCACAATGCTGAAACATCATTTCGCCAATAGCCCGAATTCATACATCGACCAGCAGGTTTTCATGACGCCCTACCCTGACGAACTGAAGTTACGCAATCTCATCTAGTCCGCGATGATGGCGTCCAGCGCGCTATCTATCTCAGGGTAATTAAAAGTGAAACCCGCGGCTTGCAAGCGCGCCGGAACCACCCGCTGACCGGTAATCAACAACTCATCAGCCATCTCACCAACCAGCAAGCGCATGGCAAATGCCGGCATTGGCAAAGCCAGCAGCGTGCGAAACTTACGCTGCATCGCCTCGCAGAAACCCTTGCTGGTGACAGGCTCCGGTGCAGTCACATTGAAAGCCCCGCTCGCGCTGTCGCTAGCCAGCAGCCAAAGCATCGCTGCGACCGCATCATCCCGGTGAATCCAACTCAGCCACTGCTGTCCTGAGCCAATCCAGTTGCCGAAACCCATCCTGAAAGGGCGCGCCATCTCGATCATCGCCCCGCCATCACTATCCAGCACGACCCCCAGGCGCAAGAAACAGACCCGCACACCCAGGGCCTGGGCCGCACTCGCCTCCTGCTCCCATTGATCACATAATTCAGATGAAAAACAATTACCTACGGGTGTATTTTCATCCAATCTATCACTGCCGTTAGGGCCGTAATACCCAATAGCACTGGCGCTGAGGAGCACCGCGGGGCGCTGCTCAAGCCTGCGTATAAGCGCTACCAGAGCCCGGGTCGTATCAATCCTGCTGGCAACAATTTCCTCTTTATAAGCGACAGTCCAGCGCTTGCCCGCCATCGATGCTCCGGCGAGGTTGATTATCGCGTCCAGCGCATAGTCGTCACTCAATGCCTCAAGGCTGGTGATAAACCGACAGTGATCGCGATCGGCGTGGCCCTCTCGGCTAAGAATGACCAAAGAGTGACCTTGCTCTAGGAGACTTTGCCGCAGTGCGGCGCCAATAAAGCCTGTTCCGCCAGTAATAAGTATGTTCATTTCAAATACCCTCGCTTCACTGCAATGTACGAGCGGCTACACCATTGGATCATTGTCCGCATTAATCCCCCAGCGAAACTTCAACGTATACTTTCACTATGATCGATGCTGCCAACCACCTTACATCACTACAGGAGTTCCTGCGGGCCCACCCCAAGCTGGTGGTTCTTTCCGGGGCCGGCATCAGCAAGGGCTCCGGCATACCAACCTACAGGGACTCAGAAGGCAACTGGCGAGCGAACGAACCCATCAAACACCAGGAGTTTGTCGCCGACAAAAGCCGCCGTCAGCGCTACTGGGCCAGATCACTGCGCGGCTGGCCGGGCGTTCGCGATGCACAGCCCAATGATGCGCACCGAGCGGTAGCACGGCTGGAGCATAGCGGACACGTTCAACAGCTGATCACCCAGAATGTTGACCGCCTGCACCAGCGCGCCGGTAGCTCTCGCGTCGTGGACCTTCATGGCCGACTGGACCGGGTGGTCTGCCTGAAATGCAACACCTATTCCGAACGTGAAACGGTTCAGCAGCGGCTGCAGCATGACAACCCTGAGGCGATGACAACAAATGGCGAGGTGCGCCCCGACGGAGACTCAGACGTTCCTGACAGCGTTGTGCGCGACTTCAAAACACCCCACTGCCTCAACTGCGGCGGCGTATTGATGCCAGACGTTGTCTTTTTTGGGGGCACCGTGCCAAGGGCAAGGGTTGACCAGTGTATGGCGGCGATCGATCAATGCGATGCCCTGCTAGTCGTGGGCAGCTCTTTGCAGGTTTACTCGGGCTTCCGCTTTTGTCGCAGGGCTACCGAACGACAAAAGCCTATTGCGTTAATCAATCCGGGACAAACTCGCGCAGACTCTCTGGCGGCGCTGCGGCTGGAGACTCATTGTGCACCGCTGCTATCAGCACTTGTCGAAAGCTTACCGGGCCCAAACACCATGGCCCCTTCAGCAACGACGCCCGCAGCTGGTTCTTACTCTTCCGACATACGCTCGCGATAGTCCCAGCTGAATACTCGCTCGGGGCGCAAGCTGATCAGCAACTCCTCGTCCTTACGCGATAGCAGCCATTGCGCCAGACCACTGTCTGCATTCCCCAGATAACGTTGAATCAGATGTTCCAGGGTTGCCCCTGCACCCTCGGGCGACATAACTACCGTCCCCTGACCGCGAACACCGTGGTAGGGAGGCTCATTGGGCGCGATCTCGAAACCGGCTCTTGGATTGTTGCGCAACAGGCTGACCAGCGGGGAGCCACTGTGGGACGCGCACAGTAATTCACCATCAAGGTAGCAAAACCACACTGACACGACCCTGGGGAAGCCGTCTTTACCTACCGCAGCAAGTCTCATGGGTATTACCGCCGTTTCCAGAAACGACGCCACCTGCTCTTCGTTCCAGGGACCTTTCAGTGTCGCTGACATTGGGAATTCCTTGTGACCTCTGACAATCCGCCTATTATGACTGACACCGGCCGACAAGACAGCCGAAACGTGATCCTCAGCCACCCGAAGCCCGTACCAACCGTATGAAAAATCCTATTATATTCTGGTACCGCCAGGACCTGAGAGTCACCGATCTGCCAGGGCTGCTCGCTGCAGCTGCTACCGGCCGGCCGGTCATCCCCTGCTACATTCTCGACGAAAATGCCGCGGGCGAATGGTCACCGGGATCGGCCAGTCGCTGGTGGCTGCATCAAAGCCTGGGCGCACTGCATACCGACCTCCAACAACTGGGCTCAAGCTTGGTCCTGCGTCGGGGCGATACGCGAGAGGTATTGCTCTCCCTTGCCAAGGAAACCGGAGCCAGCTCGATCTACTGCTCTCGCCAGCATGAACCCTGGGCTAGCGAACAGGAGAACGTACTGCATGGCGGGTTCGCCGACCAGGATATAGAGCTAAAGCGCTATCCGGGGTCACTGCTTTTTGAGCCCGAGCTGATAAAAAACCAGAGCGGCCTGCCCTTCAAGGTCTTTACGCCTTTTTGGCGAGCCTGCCGTCGCGAGCCCATGCCCGACAGACCCCAATCAGCACCTGAAGATGCCCAATGGCATAAGGAGCCGATTGAGAGTGAAGAGCTTGCCAGCTGGCAATTGATGCCGCAGTCGCCGGACTGGGCCGCTGACTGGCCGGAAAGGTGGCAACCGGGCTCCGCCGGAGCCGCTGACCGAATCACCCGATTTTTCCGCGAAGGCATACGCAACTACAGTGACGGCAGAAACCATCCAGCGCTGGACACAACGACCCGTCTGTCGCCCCACCTGCATTTTGGCGAGGTCTCGCCGCGACAGGTCTGGCACGCAGCAATGGAAGCACTTGCCAGCGAGCCAATGCTGCAGGATGAAATAGATAAATTCCTTAGTGAGATGGGCTGGCGCGAGTTCTCCCACCACCTGCTAAGTCATTTCCCCACACTGCCACAGGCTCCATTCAAGGGTCAGTTTGAGCGCTTTCCGTGGCTAGGCACGCCTGCCCACTTGAAGGCTTGGCAACAGGGGCAGACTGGATACCCGATAGTAGACGCCGGCATGCGGGAACTGTGGCAGACCGGATATATGCACAACCGGGTAAGAATGGTAGTGGCCTCATTTCTCACCAAGCACCTGTTGGTGCACTGGCGGGCGGGCGAAGACTGGTTCTGGGACACGCTGCTGGACGCCAACCTGGCCAACAACGCCTGCGGCTGGCAATGGGTTGCCGGCAGCGGCGCCGACGCCTCGCCCTACTTCCGTATCTTTAACCCGGTAACCCAGGGCGAGAAGTTCGATAAACACGGGGAATATGTCAGGCACTGGGTGCCTGAGCTGGCCCTGCTGCCAGATAAATTCCTACACAAGCCCTGGGAGGCTCCGGCAGAGATATTGACCTCGGCGAACGTAGAGCTGGGATCACACTACCCACACCCTATCGTCGATCATCGCCAGGCGAGAGAGGCGGCATTATCGGCTTACGGATCACTCAAGACATAAGCGACGCACAGGAATTAACGACAAGCACTAGCATCATTCGCCCGCGCGAACTATGCTTTCATTAACTCGAAACCAAACTGGGAACTTTACATGAAACATATTGCTACAGGGCTTTGCGCCTTGCTCCTCACCTCCATCACCCTGACCGCATCGGCACAGGATGTTGGCAAACTGGTGGAAGCAGTAGACAAGGAAAAAGCCACCGAGTCGGTGGACACAAAAAAGCTTACCGAATCCGTTAGCAGTGGTGAGGTCGATTACAAAAAGGCCTACGACTCTGTGGACAAGGAAAAAGCGGCAGACTCGGTAGACATGGACAAGGTCAAGGAAGCAATGACCTCACCAGCAGAGTAAAAAACGAGTAGCGGAGCTTGCTCCGCTTTTAACGGCACAGCACATTAAAGGGACGCAATGGATACTTCCAGTCATACTATCTACACCCTGTTTGCACAGTTAGGCCTATCCAACAATGACGTGGCCATCGAGGCCTTCGTCAAAAACAATCACCTACCCAACGAGGTGCCTCTGGAGCGAGCTGCCTTCTGGAGCGCCGGACAGGCGCAATTTCTCAGGGAGGCGATTGCTGAAGACGCCGACTGGGCAGAGGTGGTTGATCAGCTGGACGCGCAGTTGCGTCACTGACGCGACAAAAAAACCGGATCCAGCAAGGGCGCCAGGTATCTGGCACCAAAGGTCGACAGGTGGTTACTGTCGCGATACAAAGGCACACCGCGTGCGACGACAGCGCAAAGCTCTTCGTCACACAGCGTTAGAGATGGCCTTATGACATCAACACCTGCATCGCGACCCAGTTCTGCGAAAAGCTTGCTCGCTGCATCATTGCGCTGACGGTACTCCAGCGAGGTTGGTGCGACCAGGGTATCCACTTTTCTGCCGGTGAGCTCCGCAATAAGATAAGCCGACGGCACTTCGTAGCCGACTTCTGGCACCATCTCCACAATCACCACGTGTTTACCAAGGCCTTGCAATGCTGTGACGGTTCGGCGCAGGCCTCGCTCGAACAGCTCCTCATTGCTTTCTGTCGAGGGCTGATCCGCGAGCGTGTCCAGAAGAACCACCGGATCACCTGACTCCTCTTTGTAGCGAGTACCGCGGGATACCAGCGCCCAGCGACTTACCAGAATGACCGTTTTCAGCTCGGGGCGCGCTGCCACATAGTCCAGAACCGCAGCATTGAAGATTTCACACTTGCGCCTGCCCGGTCGCTCGATATTTAACAGCGGCGCGCAGGCCGACTCTGTTGCAAAGGAACCGGCGACGCCTGCCTGGCTTGCACTCAGATCGACACCCGAAGCAAACGACTCCGCATGAGAGTCACCCCAAAGAAGGAAGCTTGGCGCTACATTGGGCGCACCTAGATCACAAAGGCCCTTTCCAGACTCAATACGACTGGCCACTTTCTTGCAGTCATCCCAGCGCTGGTGATCCGTATCAAATGACTCGGGGAAAAATGCCTCATAGCGCCCCGGCAAACCGTCAGTAACAACCAGCACAGCCCCCAACACAATTATTCCAAGCGATGCCAGGCCCGAGGCTTTGAGTAGCTGGCCGGGCTTACGTAATAGATTCCCCTTCCTGAAAGGCGTCTCCACGTAACGCCAGGAGAGCACGGACAGCGCGAAGATAACAATAAGCATCGCCACCAACACTGCGTTGCCGGGCTCATGCACTGCCAGCAGGCGGGTATACACAATGACCGGCCAGTGCCACAGATACAGCGAATACGAAATGAGTCCAATGAATACTACGGGACGCCACGACAGCGCCACAGACATGACGGAGGCGCCACCAAGCCCCGCGTAGATAATAAGCGCAGTACCGAGAGTGGGCACTGCCGCTGCGCTGCCAGGGAAAACCGTGGCTGAGTCAAAAGCAAAAACGCTGTAAAAAATCATGCCGGCACCAGCCAGCGTCAACACTTCGCGCACTGGCCGCGAAACAGGTGCTGGCAATACATGCAAAGCCAGCACACTGCCCAGGAACAACTCCCAAGCGCGAGTCGGTATCAGGTAAAAGGCGAAAGAGGAATTACTGGGAGTCCAAAGCAAGCTAGCCAGAAACGATGCCACCCCAAGTACCAGAAACCCTGCCAGGTAATGTCTGCTGCCAAATCGGGCAAGCCCCAGCAGCAGCAATGGCACGAGAATATAGTATTGCTCCTCGACCGCCAGAGACCAGGTGTGCAAAAGGGGCTTCAGCTCGGCTGGCGCGTCAAAGTAGCCGGACTCCATGTAAAAAAAGATGTTAGAGGAGAACAAGGCCGTCGCCATTACACTGCGACCAAGCTCAACCACACTATCCGGCGGCAACAGTACGCAGCCAACAATCAGGCTCGCGACCACCACTGCGAATAAGGCCGGGAGAATGCGACGAAAGCGTCGTTCATAAAACAGCCGTATCGAAAAGTCATCCGCTGCGATCTCACGCACGATGATTGTTGTAATCAGGTAGCCAGAGATGACAAAAAATACGTCAACGCCAACATAGCCACCACTGAAGACATCAAAGCCCGAGTGGAAAAATAATACAGACAGTACCGCCACGGCGCGCAGGCCGTCGATGTCTGGGCGATATTTAGGGTGAATCGTCACAGGCGCATCACAAAGAAGGCGTAATTGAAGTAATCTGAGAACCGACGAAACAAGGAAATTTCCTTGCGCGCCTCCGCAAGTACCGCCTCAGCCTCGGCATTGCCCTGCCACTCTTTGGCCTTGGCAGCGATGCGAGCCTCCATGGGGTCGTAATACTGTTCCGTCCAGGCGCCGGACGGAAAGAGGAAATGGCCAACAGGCTCGAAACCAACGCGCTTAATCACATCAAGCTTATTCTCTACCGTATCCATCTCGGGATACTCCCGCCAGAAGTCTGCCACCTCGGGTGGAGGGTCTGCTTTTGTCCACACGGCATCACTGACAACGACAAAACCACCCGGCTTGAGAAACGTCTGAAGTTGCTGAAGACCATTCTCGAAACCCATATTGTAGATCGCCGCCTCCGACCAGATGATGTCGAAGCTGTTGGGGGGAAAGCTCATCGCGTTCATGTCCTCGACCCTGACTTCGAGCCTTTCGGCAACGCCTGCACCATGTGCAGCCCGGCTCAGTCTATCAGTCATCTCTGGCAGAAGATCCATCGCGACAACAGAGCCCGCACTAAGTCGCAGGAGCTCCAGGGTTTGCACGCCTGGCCCGCAGCCCAGATCAAGTATCCGGGGCGAGCCTGGGAGCGGACCCAGCAGCTCGAAGGCTTTTCGCGTTAGCGCATCGGACCCGGGGCCCGCGCGAGGCAATGTGCCGTAGATTTCGAGAAAGTAGTTCACGCTAATTCAGAGGGCTACCGGCTGCGTGCTACGACTTTCTACAGACAGCACCGCCAGATCAGCGCCCAGGCTTTCGGCGACATCGCTACTGAAGCTAACGGAAGTTTCCTCGGCATCAATCGCCGCCTGTACCGACCTATAAAACGACTCGCGCTGAGAGCCAACTGTCGCCTGATGCGTGGCCCGAGGCCAGTTGCTGTTCGATGCTATAACCAGGTTTCGCTTGGGATCGATAAAGATACCCTGGCCAAATATACCCTGGGCAGCAAAGCTTCCGTCGTCGTAAGTCCACCATTGATACCCATAGCCCTTACCCGGCCTGCCAATACCTACCTGCTTTGTCGTGGCCGCGGAGATCCAGGCATCCGGTAAAACCGGAGCTCCATTGATACTGGCGCCGGCCAACATGAACAGCCCGAAGCGGGCAAAGTCCCGGGTAGACGCCTGAATACAGCACCCACTGATCTCATGCCCCGTCTGACCAAGCAGCCAGCTGGCATCTTGCTCCATTCCGAAAGGCGCCCAGACCTTCTCGGAAAGGTAGGCTGACAGTGTCTTACCCGTGGCCGAACTGACTAGCACCCCGATCAGGTTGGTTTCACCGGTTTTGTAGACCCACTTGCTGCCGGCAGGTGCCTCCCTGGGCAATGTGCGCATATAGCTCACTGTTACGTCCAGACCCGCCTCAGCTTTGTGTTCGTTAAAACGTGCCACGTCGCTGGCCTTGTCTTCGTAATCTTCATTCCATCTCACGCCCGACGTCATTGTCAGCAGCTGCTCAATTGACACATCGTCATAGACTGAGCCACGCAAATCAGGAATGTAATCAGAGACCTTGTCATCGATGCTCTTGATAAAACCATCTTTTATCGCCGCGCCAACAAGAGTGGAGGTAAAAGATTTCGCCACTGAAAAGCTGGTCCATCGCCCCTCCGCGCCAAAACCCAGCCCATACTGCTCCAGGCGGACTTTCCCGTTCTGGACAATCAACAGGCCTGCAACGCGCTGGGCTCTCAAATAGCCGTCCAGGTCCATACCAATGTTAATTGCCTGCCCCTCGGGGAGTGGTAACACTTCCCGGCCCGCCTCTATCACGTTTGCTTTGGCCAGAATGGGGATTGAGTCCAGGGCCCGGAACCCTGCATCACGTTGCGCCACCGACCAAAACAGGACATCGCGGTCGGTTGGCAGGTTTGCAAGAAGATTGCGGGTGTCTTTGTCAGCAGTTATATAAAAAAGCCCCAACGCCATGATAAGTACAGTTATCGCGCCGGCTATCCACTTCAGCATAGTTTTTTATGTCCTGTCGTTCGTACAAAGTTATTCGAGCGAATAATGCCCGGCTGGCCAAGCTGATACGGAGCACATTATGCCCGTGCGCACTCTTCACATCTAATGATGATTTGAGGGTCTATGGGCAGATGCGTCACTGTATTCAAATGGCCGAGCCCACCCTCTTCCCAAGGGCAACCGGAAACAGGCTATGGATGTGGTTAGCGGCAACTTATACTGAGACAGCGAAGTGTCAGACCGCAACACCTCAGGCACCAGAATGTAGCGCCCCTGCGCCAATGGAATCGAATACATGCAAGTAATGACGGTATTGCCCCAAAATGATCTCAATGAGATACAGGCATCAGCTCAGGCCGCCGAACTGGCTGGCTACGATCAGGTCTGCAGCATGGAGAACAAACACGACCCATTCATGCCGCTGGGGATCGCCGCGATCCCCACACAGAAAATACAGGTGGGAACCGCAGTCGCTATCGCCTTCCCCCGCTCGCCCATGGTTCTGGCCAACACCTGCTGGGACCTGCAGAATGCTTCAGGCGGCCGCTTTGTTCTGGGCCTGGGCCCACAAATCAAGGCCCATAATGAAAGTCGCTTCTCCACGCCCTGGTCCGCACCCGTTCCGCGCATGCGTGAGTATGTGACGGCCTTACGTGCGATCTGGCGCTGCTGGCAGCTGGGTGAAAAGCTCGACTTCAGGGGTGAGCATTATAAGTTCACGCTGATGACGCCAAATTTCGTCCCTGAGTCCACCAATCAACCCCGGGTACCCGTGACTATCGCTGCGGTTGGGCCGAACATGCTCAAGCTTGCCGGAGAAGTCTGTGACGGCGTACATCTACACCCCTTCTGCACTCGCGCTTATATAGAGGATGTGGCGACGCCGCGTATAGAACAGGGGCTTGCCGAATCGGGCAAAGCACGGGAAAACTTTCAGATCGCCGGAGGTGGTTTTGTTGCCACAGGCGAAACCGACGAGGAAGTGGCGAGCGTACTTGAATGGGTACGCTATCGCATCGCATTCTACGGCTCTACACCCAGCTATTGGCCGGTTCTTGAACACCACGACCTAGGTGACCTTGGCCGCAAACTCAATAAGATGACCAAGGCTGGACAATGGGAGCAACTATCAGCGGAAATCAGTGATGATGTGTTATCCCTGTTCACTGCTTTCGGTCGTTACGAGCAATTGGCAGAGTCTGTGGAAAATCGCTTTGGAGGCTCAATAGACATGCTATACGCGAGCTTGTCTTCAGACCAACTGCCCGCGATACCCGCAGAGGTGCTGCAGGACATTAAGCGCCTGGAAACGCCCTTCAAGGGTTTTGCCAGGGAGTGGTAAACAGCGCGCAGAAAGTGCGCGGCCAATTTAGAACCTGAATGGAGGCTCGGGTCGGAATCGAACCGGCGTAGACGGATTTGCAATCCGCTGCATCACCACTCTGCCACCGAGCCATTCAGGTGTTCCAAGTCATTGAATAACAACTCAAATTTCAAGTAAGTCAGTGACTTACCGCCGCGCAGTATACAGCCATGCAGCGGATATGCAATACACCTTTAGCCACCCCTAACCAGCTCCAAACAACAAGGTGAGCGCTAAACAAAAGAGGCTACAGAACGCTCAACTGTCTGCGATTGGTGTGCCATTCAATATTCATCGACACATCCGACACATATTTCCTATACTCCACCCTGACCTAACATCTTTTACATAAGGAGGACACGATGCCTTGCAGACTGGAGGGCAAGGTGGCGATGATCACCGGTGGGGGTAGTGGCTTGGGTGAAGCCACAGCAATGCGTTTTGCAGCCGAAGGCGCCCGGGTTTATATCGGTGACATACGCGAAGAAGCGGCCGCTAAAGTAGCTGAAGCCATAAACGAAGGCGGCGGTAAAGCCAGCAGCTTCGCACAGGATGTTTGCAACGAGCGTCAGTGGAGCGAACTACTGAATCAAATTATTGCCGAGCAAAACCATTTAGACATTCTTGTAAACAATGCGGGAATTGTAATTACCGGCACGGCAGAAGACGCGAGCCTTGAGGATTGGCGCAAGGTCACCGGCGTCAATCTGGATGGCGTATTTATGGGAACTCGCGAAGGCATCAGGGTAATGAAGAATAGCGGTGGTTCGATAATTAACATCAGCTCGATTGAAGGCATTGTCGGCGAGCCTGCTACAGCCGCTTATAACGCCAGTAAAGGCGGCGTAAGAATCTTCAGCAAATCTGCAGCCCTGCATTGTGCCGACAAAGGCTATAACATTCGTATAAATACCGTGCACCCTGGCTTTATACTCACCCCGATGGTCACCGAGGGCTTTGAGAACATGCCCGAGGACATGCGTCTCGATATGGAGCAAGTCGTGGCTCAGCGTATACCCCTTGGGTATATGGGCGAGCCCGAAGATATTGCCAATGGCTGCCTTTACCTCGCCTCAGACGAGTCAAAGTATATGACGGGCAGTGAGTTGGTGATCGACGGCGGCTATACGTGCAAATGATATCTACCAATTAGATCCTGGCCCCGCCGCAGGTCGACATTCGCGCTACCTTTCGGTGTTAACAGTATGTAAACCATCAGGATTTATGCACGCAGCCCCCTTGAATGCATCGCGCAGTTGTCGTATACAATTAGTGGCGGGGTTCCTATCAATCAGCTTTCTAGTCTAAATAGGCAATTCCAGCTTTATCCGACATTAAAATAATTAATCGGGAGAACTACATGGCAAACCAGACTCGTCACGCCTTGACAACCATTGCTGCCGCCCTGGCGGGGGCAAGTTTTCTACCCAACGCGCCTATCGCCCAAGCTCAGGATATGGCTTTGGAGGAAGTCGTTGTAACTGCGCAGCGTCGAGAGACAAGCCTGCAAGATACCCCGATCGCAATCACTGCGTTCTCTAGCGAAAAGCTTATGGACCTTGGCGTTTTCGATCTAACCGATCTTGGCAGTCGAGCGCCAAACACAAACATCCAGAAACAGCCGTCGTCAAACTCCAATATGTCAATTTATATAAGAGGCATTGGCAGTGGTGAAACCTCGTTAATGGTCGACCCCAAAACCAGTTTCTATCTCGACGGTGTTTACATGAGTAAAACCGTTGGTGCCGTTTTTGACATCGTTGACCTGCAGAGTGTTGAGGTATTACGCGGTCCACAGGGAACCTTGTTTGGACGCAACAGCTCGGGCGGCGCCTTGAACGTGACCACTATCAAACCCAGTGGAGATTGGGGTGTCAAATTGGAGGGCAGTGTTGGTAACGATGGCTATCAGCGTGCCGCTGGCTCCGTGGATTTTCCTCAGATGTTTGGCATGCTCTCCGCGAAGGTATCAGGCATGATGATGGAGTACGACGGCTGGGCAGACAATGATTACCCCGGCAGCGAGTCAGACCTCGGCTCCGAGGATAACGATGCCTACCGTATCGCATTGCGATTGGAACCTACCGACGCGATTACCATCGACTATGCCTATGACAAGACTGAAAACGAAGGCGTCCCAACGCCGTTTCAGATCACCGAAGTGAAAGATAGTATTTACAACGGCTTCTCCGATACCCCATTCCCGTTCGAGTTTTTGGGTGGTGAGCTGTACCAACAGATGGCTGCACTTGTTGGGGACCCTGATAAACGACGCGACAAATACAATCTCGACGCTGTGTCCAAGGAATACCTGGAAGTCGAGGGACACAACCTCACTATTGCCTGGGAACTGGATAACATCACACTCAAGTACATTTATGGTGACCGGGAAACTAAATCGGATTATGAGCAGACCGACCTTGATGGAGGCGCGCTTACCGCTCGCGACCTTTTTTATGGCGGCGGGATGGAGGTCCCTTCACCTGGCTTTCATGCTGCGATTGATGATGGCTCGATAGACATGCAAACCCACGAACTGCAACTTATTGGCAGCGCCTTCGAGGAACGGTTGCAGTTCACCTTCGGCTATTTTCAGTACGAAGAGGAAATCTACCAGGACAATCCACAGACATTTTCATTACCCATTCAGTTCTTATTGGGAAGCCCGCTTGACGCCGTATATGCCGGAGCAGGCTTCTGTAATGAAGTACCGGGGGCCGGGCTCGTGTGCCAGGGATCCCAGCGCCTGCCACTACCGTTTCCAGCTCCCGGAGGTGATCCGAACCTGAATGGATTTGTTGACTTCATCTATGGGCAGGAAACAGAATCCTGGGCGGCGTATGGTCAGGGTACTTTTTCACTGACCGATGATCTCGATGTCACCGCGGGCATTCGTTACACGGAAGACGATAGAGACGCGTTCCTGTTCAATGAGAATCTGGGGCAAACATCGTTTGACCAGCGGCTGAAGAATAGTGACAGCTGGGACAATGTCAGTTACCTGCTCTCGCTGAACTATGCGCTTAGTGACAATGCCAATATTTATGGATCCTATTCCACGGGCTACAACGGTGGTGGATTCAACTCCAGAGCCAGCACGCTGAGCGCTTGGGAGAATCAAGTCGATGAGGAAGAGATTACCGCTTACGAGCTGGGGATAAAATCTGACTGGATGGATAATCGCGTGCGCGTAAACGCCGCGATATTTTATAACGACTTTGAAGACATTCAGGTCGCTCAGTTTGAGGCAGGGTCCGGCGGCGCTTCCAGCCGATTGGTTAACGCCGGTGAAGCAACCTATAAGGGACTGGAGCTCGAGGTAACGGCGCGTTTGACCAGGGGCCTCCTTTTAGAGCTTAGCTACGGTTATCTCGACGCGGAGTTCGACGAGTATTTGGCGCGCAACCCAGTGACTGACCAGGAAGAAGATATTTCCTCTGTCACGACCGTGGGAAGAACGCCAGAGCACACGGCGAGCTTTGGGCTTCAGTATGATTTTGAGCCGTTTAGCTTCGGCGCTTTATCCGCTCGCTTGGACGTCGTTTATACCGATGAGTTTGTATTCCACCCATTCCAGAATCAATTCGATGCTGCCGAGGACAGAACCATATTAAATGGTCGCGTGAACCTGCAGGACATCGTGGTGGGCGACAGAGGCACTATACGGCTGTCGGGGTGGGTGAAAAATGCTACTGATGAAGAGTATCGCGAGTGGGGTATTGATTTCGCCTCACTGGGTTATGCAGGTAACACCTACGCCATGCCCCGCACTTATGGCCTTGATCTGATTTACGAATTCCGCTAGATCTATCAGATGACCAGAACCGGGCCTCGCGGCCCGGTTCTGGTTTAGGTAAAGCTCTTTTGCCTGGCGTTGGTTAACGGATCGATATGAATCCTTTACGCTAGTTAAGGCTGGCTCCCCATGCTCTCAGGCGACTTCTACCTGCCCTGCAACGTCCTCAAATCCTGATCTGGCGGTAAATGCCATGCCTGTGTCGTGCACAGCCATGCCGCTTTGCGGGCTCAGGCACTAATCTACGCGCCATGAATGACCTTCGCCTTGAAGCTATGGACGCGCCACTGGTTCGGCATTACCACGACCGAGCCGAACTCTGTCTGGAAAAACTGGAATCCGCCTGGACCCCGGTTTCGCGTTGGCTCTGGGATAGGAAGCTGAAAGCAGCGAATTCGATGTGGCGGGAGGTATTGGAGCAGGAAATCAATCAACTAAGGGCTGAGCGAGGAATGCCACCTTCGACCCAAACATCGCTGCAACTACGACCTAGGCTCAAGCTTGATACTGCCGCCTCAGGGATGATCCTGGAGTAGGAACTTGGAGCGGGAAACGAGATTCGAACTCGCGACCTCAACCTTGGCAAGGTTGCGCTCTACCAACTGAGCTATTCCCGCAATACCAACAAGCGCTATTCTAGCGCCCGCAAATCAATAATCAACCAATTTCTTCAATTAGAACTATATCTAACTGTTTTATATGACATTTTCATCTCTGATGACATGCCATGCGGCACGCAAATAGATGAACATTGACCACAGGGTTAATACCGCTGCCGAATACAGCATCAGGTAGGACAACGCCAGCAGCCAGCTCTCGTCGGTGTTGGGGTCAATGGCCAACAAACCCACTATCGCGATCATCTGGAAAGCCGTTTTCACCTTCCCCACGTAACTGACAGCTACCGATGTACGCTTGCCTAATTCCGCCATCCACTCACGCAAGGCGGAGATTACGATCTCGCGCCCAATGATTACACAGGCCGCCAGGGTGAACAGTAGCGTATCGTGTCGCTCTACCAACAACACCAGCGCCACCGAAACCATCAGCTTGTCGGCCACGGGGTCCAGGAAAGCCCCAAAGGCTGTCATCTGGCCCAGTTTTCTAGCCAGGTACCCATCCACCCAATCGGTAATCGCTGCGAAGGCAAAGATACCCGCCGCAACCAGCAAATGATTTTTAAAAGGCAGATAAAAAACCACCATCAGTACTGGAATCAGCATGATGCGCATGATGGTCAGGGCATTAGGTATGTTGATATTCAATCGCGTACATCCATAACGACTAGTCGGGGCTACTGTGCAAGTGATCGTAGATCTGTTGAGCCATGGTAGCACTAATGCCGCTGATCTTTTTCAACTCCTCAACATTGGCATTGGCAACCGCTTGTGCACTGCCAAAGTGACGAAGCAGCTCTCTGCGGCGCTTTGCACCCACACCCTGTATGCCCTCCAGTGTCGAGGAACGCCGTGCTTTATCGCGAAGGGCTCTATGGCCAGTAATGGCAAATCTGTGGGCTTCATCTCGAATGTGCTGGATCAAGTGCAGCGCGGGGCTATCCCCGGGTAGCTGTTGCTCACGGCCCGTTTTACCGTCAACCAGCGTCTCGAAGCCCGCCTTGCGCGTGGTGCCCTTGGCCACACCAATCACCTCAACGCCCTCTATCTGCAAATCCTTGAGCACCGACATAGCCTGCGAGACCTGTCCCTGACCACCATCGATGAACAAAATGTCCGGGATGGTGCCCTCCCCTGATTTCAGCCGTTTATACCGGCGCTCAAGGGCCTGCTGCATAGCGGCATAGTCATCACCACCGGTGATTCCTTCAATATTGAATTTCCGATAATCAGACTTCCTTGGCCCGCTTTGATCAAACACAACGCAGGACGCAACCGTGGCCTCACCTGAGGAGTGGCTTATATCAAAGCACTCCATTCGCCGGGGTTGGTCAGGTAATTCCAGTAAATCCTGTAGCGCCTGTAGTCGCTCTATCGTGGTTTGCTTGCCAGCAAGGTGAGCCTCCAGGTTGGTTTCGGCTGTCTGCTGGGCCAGTTGCAGCCACCTGGCCCTGGCATCTCTCACCCGCGACCGGACCTTTACCTTACGGCCGGATTGCACGGTAAACGCTTCTTCCAGTGTATCCGCATCGTCTGGCAAGGCATTAACGATAACTTCCCCGGGAATGGGCTTGGAATCTGCCAGGTAGTACTGTGGTAAAAAAGCCGACAACACCAATTGCGGGCTCTCCTCCAATTTCAAAGGCGGATAGTAGGTTTTACTGCCCAACACCCTTGCACCACGCACGAACAGAACCTGCACACACGCCCGGCCACCACTGACAGCGGCTGCCATGATATCGAGCTCTCCAGTCGTGCCTTCTATTCCCTGACTGGCCTGGACATGCTGCAACTGCTGCAGCTGGTCTCTATAAGCGGCGGCTTTTTCATATTCCAGCTCGGCGGAGGCGCGCTCCATGTCATCGGCCAACTGCACAATCAGTTGCTGCGACTTGCCACGCAGGAAAAGCATGGTATTTTCAACCTGCTGCTCGTATTCCTCTTCGCTGACCAGGTTCACGCAAGGTGCGGTACACCGGTCAATCTGGTGTTGCAGACAGGGCCGCGAACGATTACGAAAATAGCTATCCTCGCACTGGCGAACCTTGAACACTTTCTGCAAAAAGTGCAGCGACTCACGTACCGCACCCGCGCTTGGATAAGGGCCGAAGTATTTCCCTTTGCGACGTTTGGCTCCTCGGTGAAGGCTTAGCCTTGGATACTTATCGTTGCTTGAAAGGTGTATGTAGGGAAAGGATTTATCGTCTTTCAGTAAAATATTATAAGGCGGTTGATGCGTCTTGATCAGGTTGTGCTCCAACAACAAGGCATCGACTTCCGTTGAGGTCACCGTCACCTCGATGTTGTCAATCTTTGCGACCAAGGCCATTGTTTTTCTGGTAAGACCACTGGCACGAAAATAGCTGGTTACCCGGCTGCGCAGGTTTTTAGCCTTGCCTACATACAAGAGCCGGCCCTCATCATCATACATCTGGTACACGCCCGGACGCGTGGTCAATGTCTTGAGAAAGGACTCGTGATCAAACTCTGCCATCACTTGGCCCCGTATACTCGCGGCTCTATTTCGAGAGTGTAACCAAAAGTATTCGACACCGATTGCTGAATGGCACTTGCCAGCGACAAGAGGGTCTCACCACTGTCGCTTCCGTGGTTTACCAACACCAGTGCGTGCGCAGGGTGCACACCTACGCCCTCTTGCTCAACCCCTTTCCAGCCACAATGATCAATCATCCAGGCCGCCGCCAACTTTGCCCGGCCATCTGGCTGCGCATAACGAGGAATACCCGGGAAACGCGTACCAAGATAGGCACTGCGTTCATAGGCAATAATCGGATTCTTGAAGAAGCTGCCCGCATTGGGCACTTGTGCCGGGTCCGGCAAACGACTGCTACGTATTGCAACCACCGCCTCAAATACCGCCTCTGCGGTGCGCTCCATATCATGCTTTTGCAGGTAATCAGCAAGCGCCGGATACGCGGCATCGACTAGCGCATGCTTGGACAAACGCAGATCGACCGCTGTAATCACCAGGCTATCTCGCAATTCGTGCTTGAATACGCTGTCTCTGTAAGCAAATTCGCAGGCGTCTCTGGTCAGTGTAAGTGGCGCACTATCGGCGATCTGTACACCGTGCACCGATTCGACAAAACGCTCCAACTCGACACCATAAGCGCCAATATTTTGTATTGGCGCGGCGCCAACAGTGCCAGGAATCAGGGCAAGGTTTTCCAGGCCATAGTAGTTATGCTGCAGGGCCCAGCGGACCAGTTCATGCCAGTTTTGTCCGGCACTCACACGCAGCACAACACCGCTGTCATCTTCTTCGAGTAAGGTGATATCACGGCTACGCTGAACGACTACCAGCGCATCAATATCGCCAGCGATAACTACATTACTGCCCTCGCCCAGAGGCACTACCGGCAGCTGCTGCTGGCGGGCCCACTGCAGCGCTTCGGTTAACTCGTCATCGTTGTTAACGCTGACCAGCGCACTGGCTTTAGCTTGCAGGGACAGCGTATTAAAGGGCTGCAAATCTACATCGCGATCAATCTGCATCATTAATCGCTCTTAACAGGCCAGCGCTTGCTGACTCTACCAGTTGCAATACCTCGGTAAACCCGTCGGCGCCAGTATAATAAGGGTCTGGCACTTCAGTAATATCTGCCTCGCCTGAAAATTTCAAAAAGAGCCCAAGGTGGCCCGTAAAACCTTTCGGCTTCAAGCGCTGCAAATCAATAAGATTTTGTTCATCCATCGCGAGGATGTAATCAAAACGATCAAAGTCCTGTGCACATACTTGCCTGGCGCGCAGGTCAGAAAGGTCGTAGCCGTGCTCCGCCGCGGTCGCCATGGCTCTCGAATCCGGGGGGCTGCCCACGTGCCAGTCACCTGTACCGCATGAGTCCGCGACTATTCTGTGCTGTAAATTACCGGCGCGCACCTGCGCGTCAAAAACACCGTGGGCGGTAGGCGATCGGCAGATATTACCGAGACATACAAACAATACACGTACCACTTTGGAGTCAGCCATCTCTGTTAAGCCCGTGAGAGCAACTCGCGCACTGCGTCCAGGTCTTCCTGCGTATCAACGCCAGCTGGAACCTCTTCACACGCGGGCGCGACATGAACTTCAACATCGTTATACATAGCCCTGAGTTGCTCCAGGTGTTCCATCGTTTCTGGCGGCGCCGGCGGCCAGTTTACGTATTGGTGCAAAAACCCGGTGCGGTACGCGTAAATTCCAATATGCCTTTGCCAGGCCCCGCTGTTAAGCGCCGGAGATGTATCAGCAACGCCATCCCGAGGCCAGGGAATAGGCGCCCGACTGAAATACAATGCCCGGCCGCTGACGGATCTGACTACCTTGACGATATTCGGGTTGCGCAACTCCTCCTCGCTGTCCAGTTCTTCGCAGAGAGTGGCAATACCGGCCGAGGGCACACCGGCCAGATTAGCGGCGACCTGGTCAATCGCCGCCGGGGGGATAAGCGGCTCATCACCCTGGACGTTAACCACGATATGTTCGTCAGGGTAATCCATCAGCCTGGTCACTTCCTGCAAGCGATCCGTACCTGAGGGGTGATCTGCAGACGTCATACAGGCTGCAGCGCCAAAACCCTGAGCAGCCTCAAAGATGCGCTCATCATCGGTTGCGATTACAACGGACTCCGCCCCTGAGCGACTTGCCTGCTCCCATACATGCTGCACCATGGGCTTACCCGCAATGGCCAGCAAGGGCTTACCGGGCAGGCGCGTTGAACCATAGCGGGCCGGAATGATAACGGAGTAAGACATCTAGGGTGTTTCCTGCTGTTGTGTCTGTGCCAGAAGAGTCACCGCCTCGATCACCGCTCTGGGGAGTTCTGCTTCAATCTTCAGGTACCAGGTGTTATCGCCTACCAGGCGCCTGCATTTTACCGCGTCCTTCTCCGTCATTATAACGAAGGCATCCTGCAGGTCGGAAAAATCATCAGCAGTATAGGCATGATGGTCTGCGAAAACGTTCTCCTGCACCACGTAGCCTGCCGCCAGCAAAGTTCCGAAGAACTGAGCGGGCTGGCCTATACCGGCTACGGCGCTGACCACAGCCGGTCCCTCAGAGGCATCCAGCGCCTTCTGCTCGTTGCTGACCACATTGACCAGCGCTTGCGCACGGTAACGTACACCGTCGCTCAAATCATCACTACCGCGCTTCAGCACGTGGTGTACCTGGGCCAGTCTAGCCACCGGTTCACGCAGAGGACCCGCCGGCAAGCAGAATCCATTACCAATTCCTCGCGATGCGTCAAGAACCGCAATCTCTACATCTCGATACAAGCGATAATGCTGTAAACCGTCATCGGAAAGGACGACATCGACAGGGAATTCCGCAAGCAGCTGGCGCACCGCAGCAGGCCGATCCGGAGAGACAACACAGGGACAACCGGTTCGCAGATGTATCAATAGAGGCTCGTCGCCACAATCCGCTGCGGTACTCGCTGAGTTCACCGTATGGGGGAATTGCGTACTCGAAGCGCCATACCCGCGACTCACCACCCCAGGGCGAAGACCTGCTTGCTGCAGGTGCTCCACCAAAGCGATAACCACAGGCGTTTTACCGGTGCCGCCTACCGTAATGTTACCGACAACAACGACCGGCACCGGCGCGCGCCAGGCTTTCAATAATCCATGTTTGTAGGCAGCTCGGCGCGTGGCGCTAAGCAACCGAAACAGAAACTCAATAGGCCGAAGCAGCCAAAGCCACCAGTCGCCGCGATACCATGCTGTTTCCAGAACCGCTTGCGCACCGGACATTAATCGCTGAACTCTTGATGGTAGAGCTGGGCATAGAGGCCACCCTGCGCGAGCAGATCAGCGTGACTTCCCGTGGCCACAACCTGGCCGGCATCCATGACTACAATGCTGTCAGCATGCTCCACTGTCGACAGCCTGTGGGCAATAACCAGGGTGGTACGGTCGGCCATGATGCTTTCCAATGCACGCTGAATCCGGTGTTCTGATTCGTTATCCAGTGCTGAGGTAGCCTCGTCGAGAATCAGCACGGGCGCGTCCTTGAGAATTGCACGGGCTATGGCAATACGTTGGCGCTGCCCTCCGCTAAGCCCGCCACCATCATCACCCAGCACCGCGTCATAACCCTCTGGAATCGCCTCGATAAATTCACTCGCGTAGGCAGATTTCGCCGCGGCGAGAACCTGTTCCCGCGGGCGCTCTGCCAGGGAGCCGTAAGCAATATTGTTGTAGACGGTGTCGTTAAACAAGGTCACATTCTGCGACACCATCGCCAATTGGTCGCGTAAATTGGCCAGCTGGTAGTCCTCGATAGCAAAGCCATCCAGCAGTATTTCTCCATCATACTGGCCATAAAAGCGAGAGAGCAGCTGCACAAGCGTTGTTTTGCCACTTCCCGAACGACCGACCAGCGCGATGGTCTGCCCCGGCTCCACCTGCAGCGAAACATTATCAAGTACTTTTGTATCGTTACCCGGATAGCTGAAGCTGAGGTTGTTAATGTTTAGCTGGCCCCGCGCACGCTCCACACTACGCTGGCCTTTATCAGTCTCTGCCTCTTCATCAAGCTGGGCGAAAATATCTTCCGCCGCCGCTAGCCCGCGCTGAATGATGGACTGCACGCCGCTGAGAGAGCGTATAGGTTTGCCCAACTGGCCAGCGGCAGTAAGAAAGGCCACCAGTGAACCGGCACTGAAACCGGCGAGTATGCTCGGGTTGAGAGCAAACCAGACCAGCGTGGACAGCGAGGCTGCCAGCAGAGTCTGAATAACCGGCGTGCTCACCGCATCGGCAAAGGCCAACTTCAGACTTTGTATGCGATTGTATTCACTTGCTGCACGAAAACGATCGCTTTGCTGCATTTGCCCGCCGTAAACACGCACCTCTTTGTAAGCTCCGATGCTTTCATTCGACACCTGGGTAACATCGCCCATAGATGCCTGAATACGCTTGCTATAGCGCCTGAAGTGCTTACCAACCACGGCGACGATGAGAGCGATAAAAGGTGCAACAGCGAAAAACACCAGCGACAGGCGCCAATTCAGGTACAACATGTAAGTCAGCAGGGCCGCGATGGTAAAACCCTCGCGAACGATAATCTTCAGGGCTTTAGTGACCGCACCACTCACCTGCTCAACGTTATAGGTGATTTTCGAAATGAGAACACCCTGACTGTGCTGATCGTAATAACTGCTGGGCGCCACCAACATTTTATCAAACAGCTGGCAACGCAGGTCGTGTATCAAACTGCGGGCCACATGGTTCATAAAATAGGTGCCTACAAAGAAGCCAGTGGCACGAGTACAGGCCAGGGAAATAGCGGCCAATGGCACCGCGATGCGGGCAAACTCAAGCCGGGTCATACCGGTGGAGTCCAGTAGCGCGTAGGCGGCACCGCCAACCAGGCCACTATCGGCCGACTCGGCATCGTTAAGGGAATCCAGCAGGAATTGCATCAAATCCGCCAGCAACACATTTCCCAGCGAATACACCACATAACCCAGAATGCTGAACAGAAAGATGTACCAGTAAGGCACGATGTACCCGAGCAGCCTGCCGTACAGGTGCCAGTCGCTCACCTTGCCCGAGCGATTGGGCATCGGCTTCGCTGAAATTTCACGATTAGCCATCGGCAGAACCCCGCGTCGGCTGCCGCGTTGTGATACTCAGGTGAACGAAACCCATTTGCCCTGCCGCATCCATGGCACGCACCACTGATTGGTGTGAGGATTGAGCATCAGCAGTAATAATCATCGGTAGTGTGGTATCTCCCGCAGCGATTTTGTAAATCGCTGCCTGCAGCGTACGCATCCTGTCATCAACCAATCCCTTGCCATTTACGCGGTAGCTACCGGTCTCGTCGATCAAAATTTCGATTTGCTTGTCCTGAGCTTCCTTTAATGTGCCGGTAGCTTCCGGCAAATCAATACTTAACTGTGTCTCGCGGGTGAATGTCGTCGACACCATAAAGAAAATAAGCAAGAGGAACACAACGTCGATCAGAGGCGTCAGGTTTACCCCTACCTCTTCGCTGCGCTGGCGGCGAAATTTCAAGCGTCGCCTTCCATGTTCTCTTCGCTGTGCAGCGCGTCAACCAATTTGATGGTTTCCTGTTCCAGCTCCACCACGATCGAGTCTATTCGCCCTGTCAGGTAGCGATGCATAACAAGCGCTGGTATCGCAACGCTTAGCCCTGCCGCGGTGGTAATCAGGGCCTCTGATATACCGCCAGCAAGCGCGCTGGCATTACCTGTGCCCTGGGCCATAATCTCTGCAAATACCTTGATCATACCCACCACAGTGCCCAATAAACCCAATAGCGGTGCCACGGCGGCAATAGTGCCCAGCGTATTGAGATAGCGTTCAAGCTCATGAATGACATGACTGGCGGCTTCCTGAATACTCTCTTTCATAACGTCACGGCCGTGATAGGCATTACCCAGGCCAGCAGCCAGAATCCTGCCCAATGGCGACGACTGCTTGAGGGTACGCAGCCGGTTGGCGTCCATTTCACCGGCTTTGAGCTGCTTCCAGACAGAAGCCAGCAGATGCGGTGGCGCGATTTTCTTCGGATTCAGGGTGTAAAGTCGTTCAATACATATTGCCGCCGCCACCACAGAGCTGAGTAATATGAATCCCATCAACCAGCCGCCGGCTGTCACCAGTTCAAGCACATCCACGTCCTTTGTTCTTATCGGATTCTGCCATTATACGCGCACCCAGCGACGGCGAAAGCCGGCAAAAATTACATCCAGTAATACCATTGCTGCTGTCGCCAGCGGCTCAGCTCAATCTCACCTGAGGGCAAAAACCGTAACTGTAGCGCCCCTTCATGACCCGTTAGTCCGAGCTCATCCGCGAACTGCCCTGCCCGACCAACTACTGCCCCATTAGGGTGGCCAAAAGGATTCCCAAAACCGTAACTGAACAAGGCGATGCCTGGCTGCACCGCTTTTAGAAAAGCCCAGCCTGAAGAGCTTTGACTACCGTGGTGCGCTGTCAACAAGACATCGCTGTCCAGCGCATCACCCCAGTAGTCAACCAGCACCCGCTCGCGCGTTGCCCGAATATCACCGGGCAGCAATATTCGCCGCCCGCCAAGCTCTATCATCAGCACGCAGGACATATCATTACTGGATAGCGCAGGTTCCAGGGCCGGAGCCAGCAAATGAAAACGCACCTTATCCGGCCACTCCCAGGACTCACCTGCCCGACAAGGCAAGCCGCCAGCGCCGGCGACGACTGATGAACCACCGTATCGATAGCGCGTTACCGGTAGCGCATTCACTATCGCCGCGGTACCGGCACTGTGATCGTTGTCTGAATGGCTGATAACCAGGGTATCCAGCTCAGCAACGTTCAGGCGTCTTAGCATAGGCACAATAACCGAGGATGCGATGTTGGGCCCCGTTGAATCACCGCCGCCGGTGTCATACAGCAAGGCATTAGCACCGCTACGAAACAAAACTGCCGTCCCCTGCCCCGCATCGAACACTGTCAGCACAGGTACTTCGGGGATCTCACGCTCAACCGGCAGTGCGAGCGGCATGATCAGAACAAGGGCGATAACGCGCAGTAGCGGGTAACGCGGTATGACCAACAACGCTGCTGACAAAAGCGCCAGCAACATCTGCACCGGGCTGGGCGACAACCAAAGATAAAACCACTGGCCATAATTGGCGGCGATATCATGCCCACCTTGTAACAGGGCATCAATACAGTCAGCTGCCCATCGCCAAGGCGCCTCAAAGCCCGGCACAGTCAACAGGCATAGCACAGCACCCAACAGCGCCAGGGGCACCAGTAAAAAGGTTACCAGCGGAACCAGCAGGAAGTTGGCCGCGGCGGCCACAAGACTCGCACCGCCAAACCACCATCCCGCTATCGGTATCATGGCCAGGCACATGTAGGCATGCGTAGCAAAGAGCCGCCCGAACAGTGACTGGCTGGGATACCACAGACCCAGCCAGAGCAGACAGGCAACTGCGCTGAAGCTCAGCCAAAATCCGCTGGCAAGTCCGGCCAGTGGATTCACTACCAGAAGTACAACAGCGGCTAACAGCAGGTTATAAAAGCCAGAGGAGCTGCGGCGTGCCAGCGATGCCAGTAAGACGCAGGCCAGCATGACCAACGCGCGCTGGGTAGACAGGCTGAAGCCAGCGAGACTGCTGTAAAACAGCGCGAAACAGAGAGACAGCAACGCAGGCAGGTATCGATACCAGTATGCCGCGGTAAGCAGCAGCGCTATTCTGGCAAACAACTGACCTAAAAGGTAACCGAGCCCGCCCGCCATACCCACATGCAAGCCGGAAATCACCAATAGGTGATTGATACCGAAGTACTGCATCAGCTGCCACAAATCGGGGCTTAGACCGCCGCGGTCGGCCACGGTGATTGCCCGCAAGATACCAGCAGCGCTGCTTGATAGGGAGGCCTCTTGCAACGCCGTGCTGATTCTGGCGCGCAAATGATGAGGCGCCGCCAACAGCGCAGAACCGGCTGGCTCTGTCGGCAACAGGGATTTAACCGTTCCGGTGCCATCTATCCCGATCTGGGCGAGCCAGGATTGGGCATTGAAGCCCCCCGGGTTCGCCAGACCCCAGGGCTTGCGCAAACGGGCCCGCAGTGCCAGCCACTCCCCTGCGCGAATGGAGGAGTCGCCATAGTAGGACAACAGCAAGCGACGCGGCCCCCGGCATTGTGCATCGTCAATTGAGGCGACCGAAAACTCGAAGCGTTGCCTGATTGTGCCCTCTCGCACACTGTCCAGCCGGGGCAGGCTGGAAACAATCCCTGATACAGCGACGGTCCGACCGGCACAGGTGTCCGGATAACGACTTTCCAGCAACTTGTAGCCATAGGCACTTGCCAGCGTGATCCCCGTGACCAACCCCAGTACGGCTCGAGTCGCGCATAAAAGCTGGTTATTTCTATTAAAATACGCAGCTGCTAACGCGATCAGAAGGCCTGCAAGGCATAACCACATTGGCGGTAATACTGCCTGCCAACCCATCAGCAGTAGTCCGACAACAAGGCCTGTCATCCATACCCGCATCGGTAGAGAACCCGCGCTATAACGTGCATAATGCCTTGCGACGCGTGTCCGACATCGCCCAGACTAGCCAGTCAAACACATTCGGGGTAAGCCTTACACATCGCTTTCAGCCAACACAGCTATGCCGAAGAAAACACTCAAACAACTCGCGCCCAGCCCGGCCAAACTGCGGGAGATCAAGTCCTTACAATTGCTGGGCAGCTGGATCTATGAGCCCAACCTGTGGCACATAAACCGATACTCAGCATCAATGGCTTTTTTCGTCGGTTTATTTGTAGCCTTCATGCCTATACCCGGGCAAATGGTACTGGCAGCTATTCTGGCCGTGCGGCTGCGCTGTAACCTGCCGTTGTCGATAGGACTGGTGTGGATTACCAACCCCGTGACAATTCCGGCGATTTTTTATTTGTCGTACCGGGTTGGCGCGATGATTATCGATGTACCTGTTCAGGCCATCGAGTTTCAGCTGAGTTGGGAGTGGCTTACCAGCAGCCTTGCCAACATATGGCAGCCGTTTCTGCTGGGCTGCTTCATCTGCGGTTTGTTCCTGGGCTCTCTGGGCTACTTCGTTGTGAGCATGCTGTGGCGCTGGCGAGTGGCCAAACATTGGGCCGAGCGTAAAAAGATGCGAGCGGAACGTGCGCAGCAAGCAGAGCCCCAGGATACCGACAGCGGAAACGCCTGACTCGAGTCAGCCATCCTCGTGTAACACACTGGCAGGCGCCAGCCGGGCCGCACGCAGGGCTGGATAGATTGCGGCGAGTACGCACATGACAAAGGCAACCGTACCCACCAGAAGAATATCGGATAGCAACAAATCCACCGGTAAAAAAGATACCGGATAGACATCGGTATTCAGAAACTGGATTGATAGCGCACCCTCAAGCCAGGCGACGACATCGGGCACTGCCAAACTGGTAGCGATGCCCAGCACGCTGCCCAGCAAGACACCCACCAGCCCTATCATGGCGCCCTGCAATACAAATACAGCCGCTATGTTAGCGGGTGAGGCACCCAGCGTTCGCAGAATGGCGATATCTCCGCGCTTATCGAATACCACCAGTACCAACGACGAAACAACGTTGAACGCGGCCACGGCGATAATCGAGAAAAGCAAGATTGTGACCAGACTGCGCGACAACTGAATCGCTGAATAGAGATTGCCATGCGTCATCTGCCAGTTAGTTGCGTAATAGCCCGCGGGCATCCTGGCCACCAACTCCCAGCCAATGCGCGACACCTCAAAAATTGAGTTACTACTCAGTCGCAGGCCGGTTACAGCGCCTTCGTAACCAGCAAGCTGCGATGCCATCTCGAGATGCACAAGGGCGGCGGACTGGTCCAATTCGGTGCCGGTCTCCAGCAACCCGCTGAGCGTCAGTGTTTCAAATCGACTGGCGCGGGCACCGCCAACACCCGCTCTCGCCGGCACGATCAGCGTGAGCTGATCTCCAGGCCTGGCATCAAGGCGCTGAGCGATACCGCTACCCAGCAACAATCCGTTATCACTATTGCGAAAGCTCTCCTGAGCAGAGGACGCCAAACCGGCAAGCAGTAGTGACTCACTACCACCCGGCAGAAACTCTAGCCCAACACCCTGCGCGGTTTCGATATCAGCACCGCGCATGAACAAGGCGTCGAACTGCACAAACGGCGCTACCGAAGTGATATCCGGATGATCCGCCACTGTCGTTGCGAGCTGCTGCCAATCTGCAATAGGCGTGTGGGAGTGGATGCTCACATGTGGCACCAGTGACAGAATGCGCTCACGCATCTCCTTGTCGAATCCATTCATCACAGACAGTACGGTGATCAGCAGTGTGATCGCCAGAATCAACCCAACCATGGACAGCGAGGACAAGAAACTGGACAGGTAGCCGCGGCCAAAGGCAAAGGTGTAGCGCAAGGCGATACGGCTGACCTCGGCAAAGCTCATTAGTTGGCCGCCCAAAGCGCGCCGTCGCGTAACTCCAGCGTACGATGCATTCGTCTGGCTATCGCCGGATCATGGGTGACCACGACAAATGAAGCGCTTTCCTGCCCTAACTCATCAATCAGGCCCAGTATCTGTTCTGCTGATTGCGGATCAAGGTTCCCTGTTGGCTCATCCATAAGAACGCAATCAGGCGTATTGACCAACGCCCTGGCAATGGCCACGCGCTGACGTTCCCCGCCGGACAACTGCCCTGGGCGGTGCGACAACCGGTGCGCCAGCCCTACCCTCTCCAACATATCCTGTGATGTCTGCCAGGCTTCACGGCGCGCGACACCAGCGATCAGCAGTGGCATGGCTACATTTTCGCGAGCGTCGAACTCGGGTAGCAAGTGGTGAAACTGATAGACAAAGCCAAGCCTCTGATTGCGCCAGTGACAGAGGTCTCGCTCATTCAGCGAGGCCAGGTCACGGCCCGCCAGCGACACCGAGCCCGAGCTGGGCGCGTCGAGGCCACCAAGCAGGTTGAGCAAGGTCGATTTACCGGAACCCGATGCACCAACAACAGCTATTTTCTCGCCTGGCGCCAGCGCCAGTTCAACATTTTCCAGGACTGCAATATCGCGATCACCATCCTGGTAACTCCTGCACAGTGCCTCACAGCGTAAAACCGAGTCGTCATTCATAGCGCAAGACCTCCGCTGGCGCGATTCGCGCCGCCCGCCATGCCGGATAGACAGATGCCAGCAGACTCAGAAAAAGCGATGCCGTTACTACCACGGCTACATCTGTCCACTGCAAATCAGCCGGCAGTTCGCTGATAAAGTACACCGAGGGATCGAACAGCTTTACACCCAGTGCAGCCTCAAAAAATGCAGTGATCTGAGCAATGTTTGCTGCCAACAAAGTACCCACCACAGCCCCCACACCAATACCCACGACGGCAAGGCCAAGACCGTGAGCGAGAAAGATGGCCATGATCCCGTGAGCCTGTGCGCCCATCGTTCTGAGCACAGCTATATCACTTCTCTTTTCAGCGACTGACATCACCAACGTGGATACAATATTAAAGGCTGCAACGGCGACCACACTGAGCAGCAACACACTGACCATTATTTTTTCCATTTTTACTGCCCTGAACAGCGACCCCTGGGTCTCGCTCCAATCGACAACGTTCAGGCCATCCGGCAACGTGTGCTGCAGGTCTGCCATGGTTTGCGGTGCTGAGAACAGATCCAGCGTCTTTACCTGCAAGCCACTTACCCTATTACCCTCACCAAACAATTTTTGCCCGGTTGCGAGGGAAACATAGGCCTGAATACTGTCCGGTTGAGCACCCACCTCAAAAAGCCCGGTCACAGTTAATCGTTTGCTGCGGGGAAAAACCCCAAGCGGGGTCACGGTCAAACGCGGCACAGTTACTTCGATTTCATCGCCTGGAATAACGCCCATGATGCGTGCCAGGGAAGACCCGAGGACGACCGTGAACGGCTGCCTGTTCAGGGAATCCAGTGTACCCAACACCATGGCGCCAGGAATCTGGGAGGTGCCGGCTTCAAGCTCAGGGTCGATGGCGGTGAGAACAGCCCCGCGCAGGGCGCGATCATTGCCGAGGATTACCTTGTCAGTCAGATACGGAGAAACAGCCACAACGCCCGGCTCACCAGCGAGCTGCCCGGCGAGTTCCCGCCAATCTTCCAAGCCACCACTTTCCGGCTGCACGTAGCCATGGGGTACCAAAGAAAGAATGCGGCCTCGCAATTCACCGGCGAAGCCATTCATTACCGCCAACACGGTGATCAGGCTGGCGACACCAAGCACCATCCCCAACATGGACACCAGCGAGATAATCGCCGTGAAACGATTTCGTTTGCGGCTGAAGCTATATCGCAGACCTATAAAAGGCGCATAGTTGCCAACCGCAGCAGAAGAGTTACTCAAGAGAAGTCGCTTTACTTGTCTGCAGGATAGTACAGGCCGGGGTTATCCTTACCCACCTCTCCATCGCGAGTCTCTTCGTCACAACGTCTGGGGTCACCGCCGCAAAGATCACAGGCCTGATCAACACCCAGAGCGCCCAGGCCACCACAGGAGCCCTTGATAGGCGGTCGGCCCATAATCACCCCAATCGCCATACCGGCGATCACCAGTGCAACTACCAAGGTACTGATAAAAAATAAAGCCATAGTCCTCTCCGCTTTGCCGCTGAAACTCAGTCGGCACTTACCCGTTTTTCTGCCAAATAAGGCTCAAAGGCGGTGCTGTGCGAGGCAATAAAGTCCTCACCTTCGCTGCGTATGAAATATACCGCTAACTGCAGCTCTTCGGCCAGTTGCGCAGCGCCCTCAGCACCCAGCACTGTCAGTGCTGTCGCCCAGGCGTCTGCCAACATGGCGCTGTCATGCACAACGGTAACCGACACCAGATCATGGCGCACGGGATAGCCAGTGCGTGGGTCTATCGTATGCGAGTATCGTGTGCCATTCAGGTCAAAGTAATTACGATAGTCTCCCGACGTCGCCACCGATTGATCTACGAGGTTTATCGCAGTCGCCACTTCCCGGCGCTCGACAATAGGTTGCTCAATAGCAACTCGCCAGGCGTCACCCCTGGGGCTGGCGCCGGCAACGCGCATCTCACCACCCACCTCAACAAGAAAATCATTAACGTCATTGGCCAACAAAGCCTCGGCGATCAGATCAACGGCGTAGCCTTTGGCGATAGAAGAGAAATCGAGCTCGATGGGCTTGAGGCGGCGAGCTTCCTCGTCCCGGCGCTCGAGGCTGTCCAGCCCCACTTGCGCCTTAGCCTCGGAAACCGCCTGACGTGACGGCATACCAATGCGCGGTTCGCCCGGGCCGAAGCCCCAAAGGTCCACAAGAGGCCCAATAGTTATGTCATAGCCACCCGCCGTCTTACCGCCAATATCGATGGCGGCATCAAGCACCTTGAGGAAGTCCGCCGAGGGTTGCTGCCACACGCCCAGCGTAGAGGCATTGAAACGATTTATTTCGGAGGCCGGCAGATAAGTAGACATGCTCCGGTTTACGCGGCCCAACTGACCCTCAACAAGGGCTTGCACAGTGGCCTCATCGACCTCATTTTGACCTGGCAGTAGCGTTACATGCCAACTGGTACCGAGTCCGTAGCCTGACAGCTGCAGTGGCTTGTCGGTGCTGCCGCAGGCCGACAGCAAAAGCAGGCACGCACAACAAAAAAGCCACTGCAGTGAGTGGCTCTTGCGCTTACCCGCCGAAGTCATCGAGCAGGATGTTATCCGGCTCTACACCCAGATCAGTCAACATCTGGATGACAGCCGCATTCATCATTGGTGGACCACACATGTAGTATTCGCAGTCCTCGGGAGCAGGATGGTTTTTCAGGTACTCTTCAAACAACACATTGTGAATGAATCCTGTCAGGCCATCCCAGTCGTCCTCAGGCTGCGGATCAGACAGGGCAACATGCCAATCGAAGTTATCGTTGTCGGCCGCCAGCTGATCGTAGTCTTCCTGGTAGAACATCTCGCGAAGCGAACGCGCGCCATACCAGAATGAAATTTTACGCTTTGAATTAAGCCGTTTGAGCTGATCAAACAAATGTGAGCGCATGGGCGCCATGCCCGCACCACCACCGATAAACACCATTTCGGCATCAGTCTCTTTGGCAAAGAATTCACCGAAGGGGCCATATACCTTGACCTTGTCACCGGGCTTCAAGCCAAACACCCAGGACGACATCTGCCCTGCGGGAATACCCTCGCTGCCGGGAGGTGGCGTTGCGATACGAATGTTGAATTTCACGACCCCGTGCTCTTCCGGATAGTTGGCCATGGAGTAAGCGCGGATCACGGTTTCCTTCACTTCTGAGGACATATTAAAGAAGCCGAACCGCTCCCAGTCGCCGCGGTATTCCTCTTCAATATCAAAGTCACTGTAGTTAACCAGGTGTGGTGGGCACTCAAGCTGAACATAGCCGCCCGCGCGGAAGTCGACGTTCTCCCCCTCTGGCAGTTTAAGCGTGAGCTCCTTGATGAACGTTGCCACATTGGGATTGGACTCGACGGTACACTCCCACTGCTTGACCCCGAACACCTCTTCAGGGACTTCGATCTTCATATCCTGCTTAACCGCTGTCTGGCAGCTCAGGCGCCAGCCATCAGCCGCGTCTCTGCGAGTGAAGTGGGACTCTTCGGTGGGCAGCATGGAGCCGCCGCCCTCGCTGATGATGCACTTGCATTGGGCACAGGTTCCGCCGCCACCACAGGCCGAGGGAAGGAACAGATCAGCCTCCGACAGGGTTTGCAGTAGCTTGCCGCCGGCAGGCACAGTAATGACCTTCTCACCGTTGATTTCAATACGTACATCGCCGCTGCTGACCATCTGCGAGCGCGCTACCAGAATCACAAATACCAGCAACAACACGATCGCTGTGAACATGCCGACGCCGAAAATGATTGTTAAATCCATTACTTGTTGCCCCGTTTAAATATCGATGCCGCCAAAGGACATAAAGCCTAGTGACATAAGGCCCACGGTTATAAAGGTTATGCCCAGACCCTGCAATCCGTCGGGGATATCACTGTACTTGAGCTTTTCCCGAATGCCAGCCAGGGCCACAATCGCAAGCGCCCAACCCACACCGGCGCCGGCACCGTATACGACGCTTTCGCCAAAATTGTAATCTCGCTCCACCATGAACAGCGATGCACCCAGAATCGCGCAGTTCACCGTAATCAGCGGCAGAAATACGCCCAGAGCGTTGTAGAGAGCTGGCACATACTTATCCAGAAACATCTCGAGGATCTGCACCAGAGCGGCAATCACACCAATGTATGACAGCAATCCAAGGAAGCTGAGATCCAGGTCTGGAAAACCTGCCCAGGCGAGCGCGCCATCGGCTAACAGGTAGGTATAAATCAGGTTATTTACCGGCACCGTAATGGTCAGCACCACAACAACGGCTACGCCAAGACCAAAGGCTGCTTGCACCTTCTTCGATACCGCCAGGAATGTACACATCCCCAGAAAGAACGACAGCGCCATGTTCTCGATGAAAATCGAGCGTATAAACAAACTCAGGAAATGTTCCATTTAAGCGCCCTCTTCCACGGCGGTATGTTTGGCCATCTTGAAATCCGGGGCCTCTACCTGCTCACTATGAACGCTGCGCAATGCCCAGATAAACAGGCCGATAAGGAAAAATGCGCTAGGTGGCAACAACAGCAAGCCGTTGGGGTTGTACCAACCGCCCTCGGTCACCAGCGGCAGAATTTCAATACCCATCAACTTGCCTGCACCAAATAGCTCGCGCACAACGGCCACTGCAATAAGAACCACTGAATAGCCAAGGCCATTGCCTATGCCATCCAGAAAGCTGGGCAGTGGCGGATTCTTCATCGCAAAGGCCTCGGCTCGGCCCATAACGATACAGTTGGTAATGATCAAACCGACAAACACCGACAACTGCTTGCTGATGCCATAGGCCACTGCCTTGAGCACCTGATCCACCACAATAACCAGCGAGGCGATGATGATCATCTGCACAATGATACGGATGCTACCCGGCACATGGTGACGGATCGCCGATATCGACAGGTTTGAAAACGCGGTAACCGTAGTCAGGGCGACGCACATTACCAGCGTAACCTGCAGTGATGAGGTTACTGCCAGTGCCGAGCAGATACCGAGAATCTGTAAGGCAATCGGATTATTCTTGAAGATAGGCCCCGTCAGGGTGTCCTTTACCGTATCCATGTCAGGCTTCCCCTGTTTTCAAGTTTTCCAGAAACGGCTCGAAGCCATCTTCACCCAGCCAGAACTGCACCAGGTTGGTCACCCCCCTGGCAGTCAACGTAGCGCCGGACAAACCGTCGATTTGCCACTCTGCATCTGCACTGGCTGGATCGACGCTGCCTTTCACCAGGCCAATCTTCACGTCACCATCCTTGTATACCTGCTTACCCGGCCACAGTGCCTTCCAGCGAGGATTATCAACTTCCCCGCCCAGCCCTGGTGTTTCCGCATGCTCGTAAAAGCCCAGGCCCGCCACCGTGTTGCCATCGGCTTCAAGAGCTACAAATCCGTAAAGCGTGGACCAGAGGCCGTAGCCATGCACCGGCAGGATGATTTTGTCGAGTTGACCACCCTCTGCTTCAACAAGGTAGATAACCGCATAATCCTCACGGCGTGATATTTTCGCCATGTCCTGTTCCGGTGTCAGCTTCAGGGACTGGCCGGGATCTTTCGCCGCTTTGCGCTGGTCGTAGCGAGCCGGGTCCACATCATCCGCGAACTTGCCGGTACGCATATCTACTACCCGGGTTTTAACACTGGAAAACTGCTCTTCCACGCCAACGTCCGGATTCAGCATGCCAGCGGCCTGCAGAATGTTGCGCTTTTTGTCCAGGCTCTTGTTCGCTTCCTGCGCTGGCTTCAGCACAACGGCTGCCGTGGATACAATGACCGAACAGACCAGGCACAGGGATATTGCTACCAGCACTATCTTGGATGTTTTGTCGTTACTAGACACGTGCAAGCCTCCGTTTGATGTTGGCCTGAACCACGAAGTGATCCATGAGCGGAGCGAACAGGTTGGCAAATAAAATTGCCAGCATGATGCCCTCCGGGAACGCCGGGTTGACCACTCGAATGAGCACTGTCATCAAGCCAATAAGAATACCGAAGGCCCACTTGCCTCCGTTAGTCATGGCGGCGGAGACCGGATCGGTTGCCATGAAGATCATGCCGAAAGCAAAGCCGCCGGTCACCAGGTGCCAATACCAGGGCATGGCAAAGGCCGGGTTATCATCCGAGCCAATCAGGTTGAACAGCGAGGACAGCAAGAACATACCCAGGAAAACACCCAGCACGATACGCCAGGAAGCCACCCGGGTGACCAGTAGCAGCACCCCACCTATAGCAATCGCCAGTGTTGATGTTTCCCCGATAGAACCGTGAATCGACCCGACAAAAGCCTGGGTCCAGGTCACGCTCGCTTGCAGGGCCTCCATACCCTCGGCCGCGACAATAGACAGAGGCGTTGCCCCGGTGTATCCGTCAACTGCCGTCCATACAGCATCACCCGACATTTGGGCCGGGTAAGCAAAGTAGAGAAATGCACGACCCGTCAGTGCCGGGTTGAGGAAGTTCTTGCCAGTACCGCCGAAAACTTCCTTCCCTATCACCACTCCAAAGCTGATACCCAGGGCCGCTTGCCACAATGGCAGATCGGGCGGGCAACACAGAGCAAACAAGATGGAGGTAACAAAAAAGCCCTCGTTAACCTCATGACCGCGCTTGATCGCGAACAGGATTTCCCAGGAAATACCCACTGCAAACGTCACGATATAAATGGGCAGGAAGTACAAGGCGCCAAACCAGAAGCAGTGCCAGATATTACTCGCGTCGTAGCCGCCAAACGTCTCTATCAAGGCACCACGCCAGCCATCGACCCCGCCACCTGTTGCCGCGAGAATATCATTGGCTTGAAAACCCAGGTTGTACATGCCGTAAAACATGGCCGGGAATGCAGCCAGCCAGACTGTAATCATGATGCGCTTCAGGTCGATCCCGTCGCGCACATGTGCGGTGCTACGGGTTACAGAAGACGGCGCGTAAAGGAAGGTGTCAAACACTTCATAGAGCGCAAAAAAGCGCTCGTACTTACCACCCTCGTGGAAGTGATGCTCGATGCTGTCGAGCGTTTTTCTAAGGCCCACCGCTTAGCCCTCCTTCTCGATTCGTGTCAGATTGTCCCGCAGAATGGGACCGTATTCGTACTTGCCGGGGCACACATAGGTACACAAGGCCAGATCCTCTTCTTCCAGCTCCAAACAACCCAAAGCCTGGGCCGTCTCGGTATCGCCGACAATCAAGGAGCGCAGCAGCTGGGTAGGAAGCACGTCCAGGGGCATGATCGTTTCATAACTACCCACCGGCACCATGGCACGCTCGCTGCCATTGGTGTTGGTTGTCATTGCCAGGGGCTTACGCCCGAAGAAGCTGCTGACATAGATGCCAAGATTGGAATGCTTGCTGACGCCGGGCGACAGCCAGCCCATAAACTCGCGCTGGCGCCCCTCAAGAAGAACAGAAACCTGATTGTGATAACGGCCAAGGTAGGCGGTAGGCGCGTGTACGTTACGCCCGCCAAGTACAGAACCGGAAACAATCCTGTTGTCACCGTCACGCAGCTGCCCCGCGCACAGGGCCTGTAAGTCTGCACCCAGCCTGGTCCTGAGCAGCCTTGGCTTCTCAACCTGAGGCCCTGCCAGGGAAATTACCCGGTCTGTGTAGAGTCGACCGTCGAGAAACAGTCGGCCAATCGCGATGACATCCTGATACCCGACTGTCCACACTACCTTTTCGGCGTTGACGCCTTCCAGGAAGTGAATATGGGTACCCGGCAGACCGGCCGGATGAGGCCCTGCAAATTCAGCTAACTCGATATTCTTGGTTGTACCAACGGGTGTGGAGGTACCCGCTGCGGCACACACATAGACTTTGCCGTCTGTCAGCGAAGCCAGAAGCTCCTGACCCAGCGCAAAGGCATCTGCCTGGGCGGCAATGATTGGTGCAGGGTCCGGGGCAAGCGGCTGGGTATCCATCGCCGTGATGAAAATAGCGGCAGCCTCGCTATCGATGGCTGGCACCTTACTAAATGGCCGAGTACGCAGCGCGGGCCACAAGCCACTTTCTATCAGCTGCTGGCGAACCGTCGATGCTGGCAAGCCCCTGGCTTCCTCCGCCGAGTAGGAGCCGAAGGCTTCTGCTTCATCGCCCTCAACCTCAATAACCACAGACTGTAAAACACGCCTTGCGCCGCGGTTGATCGCCGCTACCACGCCGCTGGCTGGTGCGGTGTAGCCCACGCCCTCATTCTTTTTGTCGCTGAAAAGAAGCTGGCCAAGCTTGACGCGATCACCTTCGGCAACTGCCATGGTGGGCTTCATCCCAACGTAATCAAAGCCAACCAGCGCTACCGCCCTGGCGGCCGGCGCATCTTCAATAGTTTGATCGGGAGCGCCCTGGATAGGAATATCCAAGCCCCGCTTGATTTTGATCATACGATCTGCCCGCAGATTAGAAAACGTAATTTGAAACGATAAGAAGGAGGCTGGCCAAAGCCACTTGTTAATCGGACCGCAGCTCCCGTCTACCCGGTATTAACCGAACCGGAACTCCATGCCCCCTTCAAACCGGACGCATTATAGCGGAATGGCCTGTTCAAAACACCACCCGAATGAGGAAAGTGAGTTGATTTTGAACAAGTTTTATCAACTTCGGCCCGAGAGCAAAAGGCCGATACTCAGGCCTTTTGTGGGTACGTGGCGTACTCAATTCCCGCCATTTGCTCGAGAATGCGGTGTACCTGGCAGCTGTAGCCAAATTCATTGTCATACCAGAGGTAAACCACCGCTTGTGAACCATTGACGATGGTGGCCTGGGCGTCATACACACACGCAGTTCTGGAGCCGACAAAATCGCTGGACACCACCTCAGGAGAGTTGGAGTAGTCAATCTGCTTACGCATGGTCGAATGCAGCGCCATGCTGCGCATGTATTCGTTGATTTCTTCCTTGGTGGTCTCACGGGCCAGCGTCAGGTTCAAAATGGCCATCGAAACATTCGGGGTGGGGACGCGAATTGCGTTGCCGGTGAGCTTGCCCGCCATCTGCGGCAGCACTTTGGCCACCGCCTTGGCGGCACCGGTCTCGGTAATCACCATATTCAGCGGAGCGCTACGCCCGCGACGATCGGCCTTGTGATAATTGTCGATCAGGTTCTGGTCATTGGTGTAGGCATGCACGGTTTCGACGTGGCCAGTGAGTATGCCGTATTGATCATCGAGCGCCTTCAAGGGCGGCGCAATCGCATTTGTGGTGCAAGATGCCGCCGAAATAATGGTATCGCCTGGCTCAATAATCTCATTATTGATCCCGGCAACTACATTTTTCATGTCGCCCTTGCCCGGCGCAGTCAAGATAACCTTCGCGGCGCCCTTGGATTTCAGGTGCAACGCCAGGCCCGCTTCATCACGCCAGACCCCTGTGTTATCAATAATCAGGGCATCATTGATGCCATGTTCAGTGTAATCGATAGAATCCGGAGAGTCGGCGTAAATCACTTTTACTTCATTACCATTGGCAACAAAGGATTGTCGCTCCTCATCCACACGGATGGTGCCCTCGAAGGCCCCGTGCACTGAATCCCTGCGCAGCAGACTGGCGCGCTTGACGATATCGTTGGGCGCCTTGCCTTTGCGAACAACAATCGCTCGCAGACGCAGGGAAGCGCCACCATCTGTCTTATCTATCAGGATGCGCGCCATCAACCGGCCGATACGGCCAAAGCCGTAAAGCACGACATCTACCGGCTTATCTACCGGTTGATCCTTACTGCCCTCAAGAGATGCAAGCTCCTGCCTGACATACTCCTCGATAGAGAGAGACTCGCCCTCACCGCGATCGAAGTAATCGACTGCCATACGCCCTACATCAATATGGGCCGGGCCAAGATCCATGCTGGAGATGGCGTTGAGAATGGGGAAGGTCTCGAACTCGGAAAGTTCGTTCTCCTCAACCTGACGCACATAGCGGTGGTCTTTCATGATTTGCAAAACGGAGCGATTTACCAGTGACTGCCCGTAGATGTAGCACTTCACATTGCGCTCACGGGACAGGCTGCCAACCATCGGGATCATGCCTTCGGCCAGAGCTTCACGCTCCTTCCAATCGGCAAAATAATCAGCGGGACGAGCTCTCTTGCGTTCGTTCACTAGCGGCACCTTCGACTGTAGCGGGGTTCGAGGCTGCGCATTATCTTACGAGGCAACCGCGGTAGCAAGGTCGCATCGGTCAAATTACCGCGTATTGCACCGTTGGAGCCTGCACTGGCTTGCCCTTACAATGTGCGCCCGAATTACAATGAGCTGTCAAACCGGCCCCACTATGTTTAGCAAGCTACTCGCAAATACGCCCTGGCCCGAAAAGCCGGGAACGCGCACGTCCTTTGGGCCATTCCATGGCTGCGCCGAGAGTCGCTGCATCGCTGAGCTGGCCAGCAACGACCGCCTTCTGCTGGTGGTTACAGCAGATACCAGCTCGGCGCTCACTTTGGAACGAGAACTGCCTTTCTTTCTCGAAGACGATATCGAGATTCTGGCGCTTCCGGACTGGGAAACACTGCCGTACGACAATTTCTCACCCCACCAGGACATCATCTCTGAGCGACTGAATACCTTGTATCAGCTGCCCAGAACCACCGGTGGTGTACTCATTGTGCCGGTTCCCACTCTGATGCACAGGCTACCGCCCACGGAATACGTAGCGGGCTCCAGCCTGGTACTGGAGGCCGGCCAGGCACTGGATATAGACACGTTCCGTCGCAATCTGGAAAGCAATGGCTACAGCAATGTGGATACGGTGTACGAGCATGGTGAGTTTGCACTGCGCGGCTCGCTACTGGATGTTTTCCCCATGGGCAGCGACCTGCCCTACCGCATCGATTTGCTCGATGATGAAGTGGACACACTGCGGACTTTCGACCCGGACACACAACTGACAGTCAACCGGGTAGAGGCAATCAACCTGCTGCCGGCTCGTGAATTTCCACTGCACTCAGCCGCAATTCGCCGCTTTCAGTTCAACTGGTATGACAGCTTTGACGTGGACCACGATGCCTGCACCGTCTACAGCGAGGTCAGTGCAGGACGTATTCCCGGCGGTTGTGAATACTTTCTACCCTTGTTTTTTGAGCAGTGTCATTCGCTGTTTGACTACTTGCCCGATAATACGGCGGTTATCGCCTGCGGAGATCACCACAGTGCAGCCCAGGTCTTCTGGCAGGAAGCGCAAACACGCTATAGCGAATACGGCATAGATCCGCGACGTCCGCTGCTGCCACCTGCACGCTGCTTTATTCCGGTAGAAGAACTCTACCAGCAGTTCGGGTCTGTGCCGGTACTGGAATTGCGTCGCAATCCGGATGCACCTGTGCATTGTGACTCAGGCGTTTTACCTCCTCCGGAATTGGGCGGCAGCGGCAGGCATCAGGTACCCACGGAACAGTTGGCGAAATTTCTGCAAGACCATGACGGCCCCGTGCTGCTTTGCGCTGAATCGGCGGGACGGCGCGAAATCTTGCTGGAATCACTGAGGGCTCAGGAACTGGCGCCCGAACCCTGCGATGGCTGGGACAGCTTTCTGGAAAGCGGTGCAGACTTTGCCATCACGACAGCACCTCTGGACCGAGGCTTATTTTTTGGGTCAGGTCAACCGACGCTGGTTTGTGAGGCGCAGCTGTTCGGCAATCGGGTCGCCCAGCGTCGACGCCGAAAGAAAACGGCAGACGCCGAGCCCGTCAATGTATTTCGCGATCTCAATGAGTTGCGCGAGGGCGTACCGGTGGTTCACATCGAACACGGGGTCGGTCGCTACGTGGGCTTGCAAACTCTTGCAGTGGACGGCGACAGCGCAGAATTCCTGACACTGGAGTATGCCCAGGAAGCCAGGCTATACGTGCCAGTAGCGTCTCTGCACCTGATCAGCCGCTATGCAGGCAGTGACCCGGACCTGGCGCCATTACACCGACTTGGATCCGACCAGTGGGAGAAAGCCCGACGCAAAGCCAGCCAGCGAGCCAGCGATGTTGCGGCACAACTTCTTGAGGTTTACGCCCGACGTGAGGCGCGGGAAGGCTTCCAGTTCCAATTACCAGAGCACGATTATCAGGAATTCTGTGCCAGCTTTCCCTTTGAGGAGACGCCAGACCAGGAAGCTGCGATCGAGGCTGTCGTCGAAGACATGACCAGCCCACGGGTAATGGATCGCCTGATCTGCGGCGACGTAGGCTTTGGCAAAACCGAGGTGGCAATGCGGGCCGCCTTCATCGCCGCACAAAATGGCAAGCAGGTGGCGCTTCTTGTACCCACTACCCTGCTCGCTCAACAGCACCACAACTCGCTCAGCGATCGCTTTGCCGAATGGCCTATCAGTGTCGAGGTTGTATCACGCTTTAAAACAGGCGCCGAATTGAAAGAGGTGATGCAGCGAGTCAGCAGCGGCAAAACCAACATTCTGGTAGGCACCCACAAACTTCTGCAAAGCGATTTTAAATTCAGCGATCTGGGCCTATTGATTATAGATGAGGAACATCGTTTCGGAGTGAAGCAAAAGGAGGCCATCAAGGCACTGCGTGCTGAGGTGGACATCCTGACCCTCACCGCAACACCTATTCCCAGGACACTCAACATGGCCCTGGGCGGCATGCGCGATCTGTCTATTATTGCCACGCCACCGGCTCGGCGCCTGTCCATCAAGACCTTTGTAAGAGAGCACAATATCTCGCTGGTCAAAGAAGCCGTGATGCGCGAAACGCTGCGCGGCGGGCAGGTCTACTATCTGCACAATGAAGTAAAGACCATCGAGGAGACGGCCAGAAAGTTACGAGAGCTATTGCCCGATCTATCAATTGCCGTCGCCCACGGGCAGCTTAGAGAGACTCAGCTGGAAGGCGTCATGTCTGCCTTTTACCACCAGCGACATCACATCCTGCTCTGCACAACGATTATCGAAACCGGAATCGATGTTCCAAATGCCAACACGATTATCATTGAGCGGGCGGACCGCTTTGGACTTGCCCAACTACACCAGTTGCGGGGGCGTGTAGGTCGCTCACACCACCAGGCCTACGCCTATTTGCTGTGCCCGCCACGTTCCGCCCTGTCGGGGGATGCATCCAAGCGGCTGGAGGCTATCGAGGCTGCAGGCGACCTGGGTGCAGGCTACCTGCTGGCCACCCACGACCTTGAGATTCGCGGGGCCGGTGAGCTATTGGGCGACGAACAGAGTGGCCAGATTCACAGCGTTGGCTTTGCCATGTACATGGACATGCTGGAACGGGCAGTCGGGGCACTGCGGCGCGGCGAAATACCCGACACCGATGGTCCGCTGGATGCAGGCACCGAGGTCAACCTGCATACACCTGCGCTGATCCCGGAAGACTATCTACCGGATACAAACACCCGGCTGATCTTGTACAAACGCATTGCAGCGGCGGCCAACGACAG
>JBDVXK010000006.1:0-2255 GCA_039964455.1 Halieaceae bacterium
AGAATCCATAAATTTTCTTTCAGGCCCCGAGTTAGGCATGAAGTACATTCAAAATTGGTAAATTATGACAAGGGAAGTAAAGCCATCGAGCAAAGGCATCTAGTTGTTCGAACCTGAGGAATCAAGCCCAAACCAACAATAATTTTCCGGCTGCATTTGGCACAAAGCTGCTCCCTGAATAGCGTTTTATCGAAGATTTCTACGACCGCCTTGAGGTGAAAGCGGACATTTCCCGCCCCAGGGTCGACACAAGCCGTCTAATGTCCGCTTTCGCCTAGAAAGCGACATTCGGGCCAGCCAACCGCTTTAACCCGTGTGTCGCATCAACCGTTTGAATGAAAGCCTAGAAGCGGGGGTTATCAACATCCGCCAGTCTCCTGTGCTAGCGTGGCCCATGTGTTTGACGCGTATCAAAGCCCCGAGTTTTAGCGGTTGCTATAGTCAGAACATGAGATGTCCAACTGTCTATGTCAAAAACTCTTGCCTGCGAATATTCCTCGGGCTTATAACCGCCTTGGCTTATGGTTGTATGAGTAATCATAGTGTCCACAAATTTCCCGAGGGGGTCGACGATCACGCTACTCTAGGCGGTGGCGTGATCATAGACCCTAGCGTATCGAATGCCGAAATAGCCTTGTTCTTCTATCTAAAAGACATAGAGGCGGAACCCTTAGGCCCGATCAACAGAGGAGCGATAACGCTAAAAACTGCGAGGTTGAATGCCGATCTTGAGTGGAAGGTAGCCCCTGGATCATACAAAATACCACTTATTCGCATAAGACAGATGACAAACACCGAAGATTTAGATGTGGATGTCTCTCACATTTCAGTCAATCTACGCCCAGGGGTGAGCTATAAAGTTAGCGGCCAGCTCATCTTTGGCTCAGTATATAAGTATTGGATTGAAGAAAGATCCAGTGAGAAAAAGATCACCGATACCTTCTACGATCCTATACAACTGAAATCAATGGTAGTTGTGGCAGAAGAGCGACCGATTCATCCCGCAGATAGCGCGTCCATACGTAGCAATGTCCCAAAGGTTTTTCCCAACAAACTAAGACTGAATCCCGGTAAAGATTGCTTCAATTTAGTGGAGGAGACAATAATCGACCAAGGGTTAGTAATGCTCTCCATGCTTGTGCCCTATAAAACACAGCTTTATAGGGGTGAGCCTGGTTTTAAAGTATATGAGGAGATATGTATTCCCGTTCAGCCTGGAACTACCTACTGGCTGTCATCTCGGCGAAAGGAGACCTTCAGTCGGAACCCAAAACACCATGGAACGCATTCAGGCACGAAATTGATCGATATTTGGGATCGGGATCGAAGCGAAGTGATCCAAACTTTGGATCTATCGAAGCTCGGAGTAATACTGGAGGGCATCGAATAGTACGGAGGCATCAAATAGTCACGGTAACTGGCGACCAGGACGACGTCGATTTACCTAGCCTGCTATATCTGCAATGAGGTGAAAGCGGACGCTTTTTGCTAATCCGCCGAATCTAGAGCCCAAAATGTCCACTTTCGCCTGGCAAAGTGCTCTTTTCAGCTAGCTCAAATGATCTTGATGCACATCATGGTATTGTTCCGCGGAGTTCAAGATCATTTTAGCATGATGACGTCCATGAAGAGGAAGCATGTAGAGAAGAGCGCTACGAAAGTCTTCTGGGTAATAATCATAAGCAGTATGCTTACACCTTGGATTGTTGGCTTAGCCATAAAGATGAGCCTGATGACCCAGGGCCAACCTACGGTGCCGCTCAAGTACTTCATCACTATGGCATTACCTCTTTCCGTGTGGTGGGCCTCTCCCTTTCTTGTCCTAGCGGTCGTGGCTCTAATCTCATTGAGCAAACCAGGTCTAACCAAAACAAGTAAGGATTCACGACTTACAGTAATTTTTGCAGCCCATGGGTTTGGACTTATTGGGATGGTGGTGGTTTTCCGAGAAGTATTTATTGTCTGGGATCCCGTCTGGGTATTCTTACCAGTTCAACTCTCATATGGGGCCGCCATCATTGTAGGTTCAGCAATCGGCTGGCTATTTACGAAGGCTATCTCCTCGAGGTGAAAGCGGACGTTTCGGCCTCTCTGGCCGATTAAGGCTCTCTAATGTCCGCTTTCGCCTAATAGCGGCCTGTTGGTGTACTCTTATATTAAATCTGATTTTCAGGGGACCGCAGAATGACTCTCGAGCAATTTGGCAACCTGGGTGAGGCAATAGGCGGAATTGCTGTTGTTATCTCACTTTTGGC
>JBDVXK010000007.1:0-41075 GCA_039964455.1 Halieaceae bacterium
GCCGCAAAAGCGCTGACGCTGCTCGCGGGCGAGTAAATTCCGGTCCGAAATACACGAACTATTCTTCACACTGCTTAGCTATAACCCTTCCAGCGCTTTATCCAACAATGTGTTATTCTTCAAACACTTAGCTCACAGGAATAGCCAATGCATTGCCCGTTCTGCGCCGCAGACGACACCAAAGTGATCGATTCCCGTCTGGTTGCCGGTGGCGACCAGGTGCGTCGTCGTCGCGAATGTCTCAGCTGTAAGGAGCGCTACACCACCTACGAGGTGGCTGAATTGGTGATGCCGCGGGTGATAAAGCAGGACGGTACGCGCGAGCCCTTCAATGAGGAGAAACTGCGGGCGGGTTTCCTGCGTGCATTGGAAAAACGTCCGGTGTCTATCGAGGACATCGAAGAAGTGATCAACCAGATCAAACATGCCCTGCGTGCTACCGGAGAGCGCGAGGTACGCTCGCTGGTGTTGGGTGAGTTTGTGATGGACCACCTCAAGAAGCTGGACCAGGTGGCCTATGTTCGTTTTGCCTCGGTCTATCGTAGCTTTGAGGATATCGCCGAGTTCCGCCGAGCGATTGAGCGGCTGGAAGCCGAGCCTGCCGAAACACCCGATGAGGAGAGCGAGTCGGCCTGACCGGCCCACTTTCGCCCCCGTAATGGATACCACCTTCGACACCCGCATGATGGCTCGCGCTTTGCAATTGGCCAGGCTTGGTCAGTACTCGGCGATGCCTAACCCCCATGTGGGTTGTGTGCTGGTGCGTGACGGCCATGTGATAGGCGAGGGGTTCACTCAGCCCGCTGGTGGCAACCATGCTGAAATTGAAGCCCTTGCTGCCGCGGGCGATGCCACCGCTGCCACGGCTTATGTGACGCTGGAGCCCTGCAGTCATCATGGCAAAACCGGTCCCTGTGCGGATGCGCTGATAGCCGCGGGGGTGGCCAGGGTGGTCGCCGCTATGGAAGATCCTAATCCCGCGGTGGCCGGTAATGGGTTGGCCAGATTGCGCGAGGCGGGTATTGAGACCAGCTGCGGTTTGTTGGAAGACGAGGCGCGGCAGGTGATCCCCGGATTTATCGCTCGCATGACCCGCGGTCGCGGGCGGGTGCGCGTTAAACTGGCAATGTCGCTTGATGGTCGAACCGCTATGGCCTCAGGAGAGAGCCAATGGATTACTGGCCCGGCGGCGCGGGCTGATGTGCAGCGTCTGCGTGCCGCCAGTTGTGCGATTGTGACCGGTGTTGGCACGGTATTGGCCGATGACTGCGCCCTGACGGTGCGAGCAGGGGAGCTGGACCTCCCTGCCGACGAGGCAGAGAGGGCCGCAGGGCGACAGCCCTTGCGCGTGGTCCTGGATTCCCAATTACGCACGCCACTAAATGCGAAGGTTTTGTCGGCTGATGCTGCCACGCTGTTGCTACACGGCGAGCAAGCAGAGACTTCTGAGGCCTTGAAAGCGTCTCCTGCCGAAATTGCACCTTTGGCGGTGGGCTTCGCAGGCCTTGATCTTCATGCAGTGATGACCCTGCTGGCAGAGCGGCAGTGCAATGAAATTCTGGTAGAATCTGGCCCCCGTTTGGCGGGAGCCTTGCTGCAGGCCGGGCTGGCGGATGAATTGATTGTGTATATGGCGCCGGCATTGTTAGGTAGCCGCGCTCAGCCATTGCTGGAGCTGCCCATAGATTCCATGGGCGATAAGGTGCCGCTGAACATCACCGATGTTCGAAAAGTGGGCCAGGACTGGCGCTTCACCGTAACACCAGCATCGATTAGCTGATCTGGCGTAAGGATTTAAGGACGTATGTTTACAGGCATTATTCAGGCCGTTGGCGAAATTGCCGCCATGGAGCCCAGTGGTGGCGACATGAGGCTGCGCGTGCACACCGGCAAGTTGCCGCTGGGTGATGTTGGCCTGGGCGACAGCATTGCGACCAACGGCGTGTGCCTGACCGTGACCAGTTTGCCCGGTGATGGCTACTGGGCTGATGTGTCTATAGAAACGCTGGATTTCACCACATTGGGTAATCTCTCGCCAGGTGCGCAGGTGAATCTGGAGAAGGCACTGACCCCCGAGAGTCGCCTTGGTGGCCATATTGTCAGTGGACACGTGGATGGCGTGGGTGAAGTGTTGAGCTTGGGTGAAGATGGCCGCTCCTGGCGGTTCGTATTCCGGGCGCCAGATAATTTGGCGAAGTATATCGCCCACAAGGGCTCGATTTGTGTTGATGGCACCAGCCTGACCGTCAACGCGGTCAACGGCGCTGAGTTTGAGTTGAATATTATCCCGCAGACCATGGCCGAGACGGTGTTTGGTGACTATAAGCCAGGCACCAAAGTGAACCTGGAGGTAGACGTGATTGCGCGCTACCTGGAGCGTCTGGTGCTGGGTGATGCCGCTGCAGACCCGGCGGCCAGTGGACTATCGATGGCCCAGTTGGCCGAAAACGGCTACCTCTAACCGGGAGCCGCAGTGGCGTAAATGTGCGCCTAATGGAACTGAATGATGCAAGTAAATACCGTCAATGAATTGATCAGTGATATCCGCCAGGGACGCATGGTGGTACTGCTGGACGATGACGCTGACAGCCACAACGAGGGTGTGGTGATGGTGGCGGCAGAGCACTGCGATGCCGATCACGTAAACTTCATGGCCCGCCAGGCCAGAGGCCTGGTTTGCCTGACGCTCACCGAAGAGCGCTGCAAGCAGCTGGACCTGCCGCCTATGGTGGACGATGCGCTGGGTGAGAAGTCGAACTTCACCTTGTCCATTGAAGCGACAGTGGGCATTGATACTGGCATTTCCGCGGGCGACCGCGCCCGAACGGTGCATGCAGCCGTAGCGCCTCACGCGGTACCCGGCGATATCGTGCAACCGGGACACATCTTCCCCTTGGCCGTGGTGCCCGGGGGTGTTCTGGTGCGTGCCGGCCATACAGAAGCGGCCTCGGACTATGCGCAACTGGCGGGATTGTTACCGGCAGCTGTGATCGCGGATATTTTGACACCTGCGGGCGAGGTCGCTGACGGTCCGGCGCTGGTTGAGTTCGCCCAGAAGCACCAACTCAAGATTGGCACGATAGCTGACCTCATCCATTTCAGGATGGTCAATGAACGCACTGTTCACCAGGTGCGCCAGGGCACGATTGATACGGCTTATGGAGAGTTCCGCCTGACGGCCTACCGCGACGACAATGCCGGAGAGATTCATCTGGCCCTGTCACAGGGAGAGATTTCTCCCGATGAGCCAACGCTCGTTAGAGTGCACGTGAAGTCCGCCCTGCGAGATCTGGTAGGCAGCGAATTGGCCGGTCGGCCCACCTGGAGTATGGACCGCTGCATGAAAACGGTTGCTGAGGCTGGCCGTGGCGTTATCGTGCTGCTGGCAAGAGAAGAGGGCCCTGAGCAACTGTTGGCGAGCGTCGACATGGCCTTGGGTGAGGATGCGGCGAGCGGCGGCGTAAGCCCGGATACCTACACAACCGTAGGCCTTGGCTCACAAATTCTGCGTGACCTTGGGGTGGGCAAAATCCACCTGATGGGCGCGCCGATCAAGTACAATGCGATTTCCGGTTTTGATCTGGAAGTGATGGATTTTGTGAATCCAGAGAGTTAAAGAGAACTCGCATTGAACTGAATAAAACCGAATAGCACAGAGAAGGAAGCGAACAATGAGTGACGTAAAAACAATAGAGGGCAACTTCACCAGCGGCAAGGGCGACTACGCCATTGTAGTGGGCCGCTGGAACAGCTTTGTGGTTGAGCACCTGCTGGACGGCGCGATCGATACCCTGCGTCGCCACGGTGTTAGCGACAAGCAAATTACCGTGGTGCGGGCGCCCGGAGCCTTCGAGATTCCGCTGGTCTGCAAGCAGGTGGCAGCCAAGGGTGGCGTGGATGCCATTATCGCCCTGGGTGCCGTGATTCGAGGCGGAACCCCGCACTTTGAATACGTAGCCGGCGAATGCGTTAAGGGTATTTCCCAGGTGAGCCTGGATCACAGTGTGCCGATTGCTTTCGGCGTGCTGACGGTGGACTCCATTGAACAGGCGGTTGAGCGTTCCGGCACCAAGGCGGGCAACAAGGGCGCTGAGGCGGCCCAGTCTGCGCTGGAGATGGTTAGCCTGCTGGGTAAAATCGGCTAGTGGCCAAAACGCAGCACAATACGCTGGCCGCCGAGCGACGCAAAGCCAGGCATTACGGCATGCAGGCGCTCTATCAGTGGCATATGGCTGGCGCCTCGCTGAGTGATATCGAAGCAGAGTTCCGGGCCGAATACGATTTCAGCCACGTGGACCTGGCGTACTTTCAAGCCTTGCTGCACGAGATTCCCACTCACGTGGATACTCTCGAAGCAGGTTTGACCCCGCTGCTGGATCGGAAGCTGGACGAATTGGATCCCATCGAAAGAACCCTGTTGCGCATGGGCGCCTGGGAGCTGACCGAACGTCTCGACGTGCCCTATAAAGTAGTGATCAATGAAGCGGTTGCCCTGGCCAAGAAGTTTGGGGCCACTGATAGCTACAAGTACATCAATGGTGTGCTCGACAAGTCCGCCCACGAGCTGCGTAAGGTCGAGATTGACGCGGCCTCCGGTTAATTGTCTCATTAACTTCGCGCGCACCAGCTAGTTCCCTATCAGCTAACTGCTGAGTAATACTCCAATGCCACTCTCAGAATTCAGTCTCATCTATCGATATTTCTCCTCACTTGGCCGTGGTGACGCGGTCGACCTGGGTGTGGGCGATGATTGCGCCATTTTGAGCCTTCAACCTGGTGAGCGACTGGCGACCTCCGTGGATACCATGGTGGAGGGGGTTCACTTTCCGGTAGAGGCCTTTCCCGAGGATATTGGCTACCGCGCGGTGGCAGTGGCGGCCAGCGATCTCGCGGCGATGGGTGCCAGGCCCATTGGCATGACCCTGGCACTAACCCTGCCTGACGCCGATGAGTTCTGGCTGAATACCTTTAGTCAGGGCATCGCCGCAGCGGTTTCGTCCTTTGGTTTGCCCCTGGTAGGGGGTGACACAACACGCGGGCCACTATCTATTTCAGTGCAGGTAATGGGTGCGCTGCCAGCTACCGGCGGCTTGTTGCGTGGGGGTGCGCAGGTGGGGGATGGCGTTTATGTATCCGGGACTTTAGGCGACTCAGCCGCGGGCCTTTCTTTGTTGAATGGCGATTGGCAGTGCGGCCCTGATGCTGGCGAATATTTGCACCGGCGGTTTTATCGGCCAGAACCTAGGCTTGCTCTGGGGCTGGAGTTACTTCAAGTGGCCTCCGCGGCGATCGATATCTCGGATGGGCTTATCGCCGATGCCGGGCACGTTGCTGCTGCAAGTGGTGTTCAACTTCGGATTGATTCGGCAGCTCTGCCATTGTCAGTAGCTTTGCAGTTGCACCCTGATCCTATCCAAGCATTACGCTGGGCATTGAGCGGTGGTGATGACTATGAGCTACTGGCTTGCCTGCCGCCAGTTAGGGCGGTACCAAATGGTATGACGCTGATTGGCCAAGTACTGGAAGGCGAGGGTGTTTCTTGCGATGTGGATGTTGGCGACCAAGCCGGATTTAGCCACTTTTAAGCGCTGACCGTTCTGCCTAGAGGGTTACACTCGGCCGCGATCACCGTACACTTGTGCAACGATGATCCTCTGGAGTTGGAATGAGCCCCGATTCTGACAGCCCAACTCAACATCCGACAGATGGCGAAGCCCTGAAGCCAACGCCGTTTACCAATCCCATACAATTTCTGGCCTTTGGCTTCGGCAGTGGTCTGTCCCCCAAAGGGCCTGGCACAGCTGGCACCCTCGCGGCCATACCTCTCTATTGGTTTATGGCTGACCTCAATCTGCTGGCCTACAGTGCCGTGGTTTTGCTCGCGTTTATTGTTGGTGTTTACCTTTGCGGCAAGGCCAGTGAGCAATTGGGCGTGCATGACCATGGTGGCATCGTGTGGGATGAGTTTGTAGGCTTCTGGATCACGATGTGGGCGGTGCCAGCCGATATCACCTGGATAATTTTCGGCTTTGTGGTGTTTCGGGTGTTCGATATCGCCAAGCCGTGGCCGATCAGTGGTCTGGACAAGAAGGTGCATGGCGGTTTTGGCATCATGATTGATGATGTGGTGGCCGGGCTGTTTGCCTGCGGCACACTGCATCTGGCGCTCTGGTTTACCTGAGTTGGCTGGCCGGGAGACGAAAATGAAGAAAGCAGTACTTTTGATAACACTTTGTTTCTCGATGGCAGCCCTGGCGCAAAACATCGGGCTGCAGGTGCAAGCCCTGTTCCCAAATGCCGCCGTGGTCAAGATCAATGGGCAACAAAAGACTCTGAGGGTAGGGGAGAGTCATGCGGGCGTTACCCTGCTTGAAGCCGACTCACGCCAGGGTACCTTCGAAATCAATGGCGAAAAGCATGTGCTTAAAGTGTCCCAGCTGATAACCGGCAAGTATCAGGAGCCCGAAAAGAAAGTAGTGACCATCCCCCGCGATGCGTTACTGCAATACCGTACGGTGGCTACCATCAATGGCCGCCGAGTGGCAGTGATGGTTGATACCGGCGCAAATATCGTGGCGATGAGCACCAGCCATGCCAGCAGCGTGGGCTTGAAATACGAAGAGGGCTTGCCCACCCAGGTGGAAACAGCCGGCGGTATCGCCAATGCCTGGTTTGTGAAGCTGGATTCAGTGGATGTTGGCGGTATCCGTGTGGAGAATGTGGATGCCTCGGTCGTTGAGGGAGGCTATCCGACCACCATATTGCTGGGAATGAGTTATCTGAAGCATGTGGAAATGGTAGAGAACGGAGGGATTTTGTCACTGTCCAGGGATTGGTGACATAGAAACTAACTATTTATCAAAGGGTTAGTGGTCCCTTTCGATAATATACCGCGCCATTTCCCTCAGGTTGTCTGCTGATTCATCAAAATCGCCAAGTGCATCCAGCGCTGCCTGCAGGAGCCGCTGCGCCTCGGCTTTGGCACCGTCCAGTCCCAGTAATTTGACGTAAGTCGGCTTGTTGGCTTCCTCGTCCTTCCCCTTAGTTTTACCCAGCTTCTCCGCATCGCCCTCGACATCAAGAATGTCGTCCACCACCTGAAATGCCAGGCCGATGTGGGTTCCGTATTCGTCCAGCGCGGCCAACTGCTCTTCGGTGGCGTTAGCCGCGATGCCGCCCAGCGCCAGCGATGCGCGAATAAGGGCACCGGTTTTCAGGGAGTGCATGGCCCGTAGTTCTTCCAGTGTCATATCGGAGTCAGTGGCCTGAATATCGATGTACTGGCCGCCGACCATGCCCTCGAAGCCAGCGGCGTTTGAGAGCACTTTGATCATTCGAACTTTCTGGGTATCTGTTAGATCCGGAGCGTCGGCGATTAGCTCGAATGCACGGGCCTGTAAGCCGTCTCCGACCAGGATGGCAGTGGCCTCGTCAAAGGCCTTGTGCAGGCTGGGCTTGCCACGGCGCATATCGTCGTCGTCCATGGCTGGGAGATCGTCATGGATTAGGGAGTAGGTGTGGATTAGTTCGAGAGCACAGGCTAGAGAATCTACAGCTACCGACTCCAGTGTCGGATCCAGCGTATGTGCTGTGCAATAGGCGAGAGCTGGGCGAATCTGCTTGCCGCTGTTAGCCAATGCATAATCGCAGCAGTCGAACAGTTTTTCTAGGTTGTTACTTTTGAGTGGACTCTTTGGCGGTGGATTTATAGTAAGCATGGCCAATGCGGTGGCACATCTTTGTTGGTACTGCTCGATAAAAGAGGGGACTGCCCGGCTCACTCCAGATCCTCAAAATCCGAAGTCTGGCTGGCAATAGGCTCTCCATTTTCCTCAAGCAGTAGCCTTACCTTCTGCTCCGCTGTAGCAAGCGCGCGTTGTGCATCTCTAGTGAGCGTCACACCTTCTTCGAAAGATGCTAAAGAATCTGCCAGGCTAGTGTCCTCACTTTCCAAGCGGTTGGTAATGGCTTCTAGTTTGGTGATGGCAGACTCGAAGACCATAGTCTCTGTGTCAGATTTGGATTTTGAGGGCATTATTGCTTTCCGAAGAGCTCTATTTCCGCTGAAGTATACCAATTCTAGTGAAAGAGTTATTTGTTGAATGTTTTACTATTCAGCAGATTATTCAATGTATGCCAGGCTCTACACTGATAATATATTAGGGCGTATCCCCCACTGATCCTGGTTGAATAATGCAGTCGTCTGGCGATCGTCCAAGTTGAACCTCATTCCTGAATTTATTCAGCGCCGCATTGCGCACCGGCCGAATTTGGTCAAGATCGTCGATAATATCGGCTGGTTGTTTTTCGACAAGATCCTGCGCATGGGAGTCGGCCTTTTTGTCGGCGTCTGGATTGCGCGCTACCTTGGGCCTGAACAATTTGGCCTTTTCAATTTCGCCGCCGCTTTTGTCGGCTTGTTTGCCACCATTGCTGGTCTTGGTCTGCAGAGCATTGTGGTGCGTGATATTGTTCGGAACCCAGCCTGCACGGAAAAGACCCTTGGTACCGCCGCGGCGTTGCAATTCTGCAGTGGCCTGTGTGCCTATGGACTAATTATTAGCACCATATTTTGGTTGCGCTCTGATGATGTGATGGCCAAACTGCTGGTCGCCGTACTCGGTACGGCAGTGCTGTTTAAGGCCAGTGAAGTGGCTGTCTACTGGTTTGAATCTCAGGTGTTATCGAAATACACCGTATGGGTGCAAAACGTTTGTTTTGTCGGATTTGCCGCGATGAAAGTGTTGTTTGTGCTCAAAAGCGCTCCATTGCTCGCCTTCGCGTTGGCCACGATGGCCGAAGCGATTGTCGTCGCGATTCTGATGCTGGTCATGCTTAATCTTCACGGGCCAAATTTGCGGCAGTTGAGGATTACAGCGACGAGAGCTAAAGAGTTGCTAGCGGATAGCTGGCCACTTCTGCTCTCGGGGATCGCTATCATGATCTACATGAAAATCGACCAAGTTATGCTAGGGCAGATGGTGGACGACGAAGCAGTGGGCATTTACAGCGTCGCCGTACGTATCAGTGAGGTATGGTATTTCATCCCGATTATGATCGCCGCCTCAGTTTTCCCCGCAATACTCGAGACAAAGAAGAGAAGCGAGGGTCAATATTATAAACGTTTGCAGTACCTTTATGATCTGGTGACGTGGCTTTCTATATGCGTTGCGTTGCCGATGACATTTTTGTCAAGCTTTGTCGTAATATTGCTCTTCGGTGAAGCTTATGCGGCTGCGGGTGGGGTGTTGGCCATCCATGTATGGGCGGGATTGTTTGTTTCAATGGGTGTGGCGAGAGGAAAGTGGCTGCTTGCAGAAAATTTGCAAAACATTGGGTATTGGTATATCGGACTTGGGATGATAACGAACGTGGTTTGCAACTATTTAGCGATACCATATTTTGGAATGACTGGAGCAGCATTCACGACTTTGATTTCGCAAGCTGTTACAGCCATTATTGCGCCTGCATTGTTTCAGAAAACGAGAATTTCATCGTGGATGCTATTAAGTAGTTTGAATCCCACACATTGTTACCGTTTGATACGATCATTCGAGTAAAAATTTAATTTTTCTGTGATGAGTTCTATGGGTACCTTAAAGTTAGTTGGTGATTGGGCTCCTTGTGAGAGAAAGGTAGCTCCACTTTCGTTCGACACCAAATTAATCATGAACCTTGAGGCTCCAGTTTTACCAAATGGGCCGGCCAAGTTTGAAAGAAGTGAGAAGGCCGGCCCTTCTTTGTTCAATTTGGAATTTCCATCTAATGATCATGCCGGGATTGCGATTCTTTCTAACAATCACCTGATGGACTTTGGACTAAGGGGTCTGGAGGAGGCCACCAAAATAATCAAGGGTGCAGGTTGGCTTTATGCCGGTGCGGGTTTATCAAAGTCGGCTAGTCAGGCGCCACTCATTATGGATTGGAGCGGCACTCGTGTTGGGGTTCTTGCGCGCTGTGAGACTCAGTTTGGTATTGCTACAGAGGCAAGGGCTGGCGTCGCGGGCTTCGACGCCAGTATTTACGATCAAATTCGCTTGTTAAAATGCGAGGTTGATATCCTGATAATTTCCGTGCATGCAGCGGCCGAGATGGTGCCATGGCCATCGCCCAGGCGTCAGGAAACATGGCGCTCGTTGGTTGACGCAGGCGCTGACGTGGTTCACGGCCACCACGCGCATGTGCCGCAAGGTTGGGAGGAATACAATGGCGGCTTAATTTTCTACGGGCTGGGCAATTTTTGCGTTGATCCGGATAAATGGGGTTGGCATCCACAGGGTTTATGGTCCTTAGCACCTGAGTTGACGAAGACCACTCGAGGCATCGCCATGAGGCCCAAGACGACGGTTATTGATGATCTTGGTGATCGAATTCGTATTCGAGAAGCCGACGAAGCCGAGAATACTATGCATCTTACCTACCTTCACCAATGCAATCTGCCGCTAGGTGACTCAGTACTACTTGAGGGTTTATGGCAAGAAGCCTCAATCAAAATGTACACTGAATATTTTGCGAAATGGCTTGGCTTCAAGTCACCTTCTTTTTTTGGGAGTAATCTATATATAATCCGCAGGCGGCTCGAGAGATTAAAAAATTTACTATTAACAGGTCAAGGTGAGTTGGATAGTTGCGGCCCGCAGCGCAGTCGATACCTGCTCTGGTATCATCTGTTTGCCTGCGATAGTCACAATGATGCCATCGGAACAGCGCTGGGTGTTTTGAGCGGTGAACTTGAGGATATGAGAACTAACCAGACAGCTTTCATGATCGACCAATTGGTGTTCAAGCGATAAAAGCGTCGAAATGATTAATAGTGCGAAGGTGAGTCCTAATCATAAAATTAGTCGGGAATACCTATGATAAAGGCATTCTTAATCACGGGTGAAAGCTCGAAATTTGACCATCATCGTGCATTTTCCCACTTAAAAAAAATTGCTGATAGGTATGCGCAAAGTATAGTAGAGCATAGGTTGTTCGGATTTCAGATAAGTGTTGTTGGATCAGGTACGGTTGATATCACTGACGAATACGTTGCCTTCACTTTGTGTGTAGATGAGCTCAACGTAAGTTCAGATAGGTTTCTAAAAATAAAAGTTAGTAAAGCCGGAGTGCATGCCGAAAATGATTACGCTGGCTCCATACCTTTTTATTACTCAAATAGATCAGATTTCTGTGCCTCGAATATTGAGCCTTGTGTATTCATGGCTACCGGATCATCAATCGATGACCTCAGCCCGGAGAACATGTATGGTTATTTAAAATATGGTCATTTTATTTGGGATGAAACCGCTTGGAAGCACATCTACCAGATGCTTCCAGATTCTTCTTACTTGTTTGATGCTTTAGGGTTGCTCAGGCGACAGTTTAGTAAAAAAACTGTCTTTTCAAGCGAAGATAGATGTAATTTGAATGAGATGCAGGTAGCTGATGAGCTATTTGAACTCAATCAACGGCTTGTGAGTAACTCACTGAAAGACTACGACGAGATTATCTTGCCTTTAAGTTCTGGTTATGATTCCAGGATGATCTTTGCTGTAGTCTCTAATGACCCTGCTCTTAAGAAGAAGACAAAGTGCTTTACCTATGGCTGTGAAGGCTCTGTTGAAGTCGAGGCTGCACGACGCTTGACGAAAAATAAGCAGGTAGAATGGTCTTTTGTGGACCTCCCGTGCCATTTTCTTGAGGCTTCAAAACTCTCAGAAATTTCAGACATCTTTGGCGCATCTCTTCACATGCACGGGATGTACCAAATTGAATTTCTTCGTGAAATACAAAAAACAAACGCTATGGGCGATAGATCTGCACTGACTTCGGGGTTTATGACAGGTGTGCCAGCGGGCCAGCACAATGGTCTACTAAATATTTTTAATTCATCGGCTTCATTGGCCGAGGCCATGGATAGATTTCCGCAAAGTGGAGTATGGGCTGCTGCAGAGTTAGAGCAGCTTCCCATTTTTGAAGGTAAAGCTTATGAGGATGTAGCTGAAGCTAGGTTTCGGCAGGCGTTTGATAGGTTTGAGGGCCATATATTTCAGAAACTGGTCATGTTAGATGTGTGGACGCGGCAGAGACAATTTATTAGTTACTACCCTAGAACACTCGAGTGGTTGATGCCTGTTATTAGTCCTCATATGAAATCTGAATATGCAAATTTTTTTCTATCACTCAGTAAAAAGCATTTGTGGAATCGAAAAGCAGTTGAGTTAATGTTTGCTCGCCATTACAAAGATCTGGCAAAGGTAATATCAAATAGCAATGGAACCAGGGCTATTGCCAACCCTCTAGAGGGGCCTAAATTTCAAGTCTCTAGGGTTTTAAGTCGATTTGGTCTCGGGCGCATGGTGCCAAAATCGTTAAAATACGATTCTTTTGAATTCAACTTAAAATCCGTTAACTTAGTCGGCGAAGATGCGTTTTACCCCGCATTTGATCCTGTTTGGACCTCTAACAATCTGAATGATTGGGCTGGTGGTAACGAGATGTCCCGGCGGCTCTTTAACGAAGCTATAGCTGGTAATATCGACTCTTATAGCAAGTACATTCGATTACAGTCAGTATTTCTCAATCTCCAGCTAGATGGTAAATAGAAAGTTACGGTTGCCATGTCCATACAAACACCAGTCGCATATATCGTATTTAATCGCCCTCAACACACGGAGAAGACGTTTGCAGTGCTGCGAAAGCTGCAACCTGCACACTTGTTCATTATTGCTGACGGTCCTCGTTCTAGTCATCCTACCGACGCTGAGCGTTGTTTGGCAGTGCGCAAAATTGTAGATCAGGTAGACTGGCCGTGTGAGGTAAGGCGCAATTATGCAGATAGTAATCTAGGACTTAAACGGCGCATAAGTAGTGGGCTTGACTGGGTTTTTGAGGAGGTCGAACGTGCCATCATTTTGGAAGATGACTGTGTGGCACACCCTGACTTCTTTACTTTTTGCGATGATCTGTTAGACCGTTTTGCAGACAATGAAAAAATTTACGTGATCACTGGTAACAACTTTCAGAATGGCCATTGGCGCGGCGAAGCATCGTATTACTTTTCCAGATACAACCATTGTTGGGGCTGGGCAACCTGGAGACGAGCATGGAAAAATTATGAAGGCGATTTGCCTTTTTGGCCGGAGTGGCATGATTCAAAGGATTGGCAAGAAACAGTAACTGACAGGCGTGAACGAAGGTACTGGGGGAGGATATTTGATCATGTTTGTTCAAACAAAATTGATTCATGGGCCTATCCATGGACGGCATGCGTTTGGAAGTCTGGCGGTTTGACCGCAACACCTAATGTGAACTTGGTGAGCAATATTGGATTTGGGTCAGATTCAACACACACCGCTTCATTGAACAGTCCATTCGCAGCTATGGCGACTAAGGCGCTGGGTCAAATTACTCACCCATCAGCGGTTGTTCGGGATGCGGAGGCGGATGGCCATGTCTTCGACCAACATTTTCGGCGAAGTTGGTCCCACACGCTCCTTCGAGCGGTTGAAACCTCTTACCGGTTTCTAAAGCGCAGAGTTGCTTGGTGCGTCAAACAAATGCGTTCCTCGCTCGGAGGAATGCGTGACTGATCTGGCAACACTTGTCCCGGCGGTTGCGTTGCAACAGCTGACCTTGGAAGAGCAGGTTTACTTACGGGAAATATTCGATCGTTTCGACGGTTATCCAAAGTTAGAACAGGTTTGGCAGCTTATGGATGAGCAATGGGTTGCCTTGGGCTGCGATCCCGAACACATGGATGATAGGGTAGCGCGTTTTTACCGGCATCCAGTCTGGATGCTTAATGGGTTATTTATTGAGCAGCATTTACTAAGTATGGAGAATCGGGTTGCGTTCACCTATTGGGTGGTGGCGCATCGCCCGACGCGCGTAGCCGACTTTGGTGGTGGCTTCGGAGGGCTGGCGCGTCTGATAGGGCAAGCTTTACCAGATGCACAAATTGAAGTGGTTGAGCCATATCCGCACGCTGCTGCCATTGCCATATCAGAGGACGCTCCGAATGTGAGATTCGTGCCTAAGCTTACCGGGGACTACGATTTACTAATCGCGACAGATGTTTTTGAGCATGTACCTGATCCACTTGGACTGGCGCTCGAGACGGCTGAGCACTTGCGCGTCGATGGGCAATACCTGATCGCTAACTGTTTTCAGCCGGTGATCCTATGCCATTTACCACAACTCTTCTATTTCAATATGGGGTGGGATTCGGCCATGCGAGCTCTGGGGTTGGTGCCCGGTGATCGGGTCGAGTACGCGAGGGCATATCGACGATTGGAAAAGCTGGATGTTGCAGAGGCACGCAAAGTCGGTGATTTTGCTCGTAGACTCTACCCTTGGTTCCAGTACTTGCCAGGTCACGGGAAACTAATAGGCGAGGTCTTGTTAGGTGCTTTTTTCGGACTGCGAAAATCGTGAAGGTGTCACATCTAAGCTGCACCGACATCGACGGCGGCGCAGCCCGTGCGGCATATCGAATACACAAAGCGCTTCGGAGAAATAGCGTTGAATCGACGATGCTAGTAAATCAGACTAGTATTGGCGATTGGACGGTTCGCGGACCAGAAAAGAAGTGGCGGAAACTTTGGGCAGAGCTTCGTGGACCTATCGGGAGAATCCCCAATAGACTACTCCGTACCTCAAACAACGCACCTAGATCGCCTTCGCTGCTACCATCATGCTGGCCTAAAACCATTAACTCCAGTTCTGCGGACCTTGTAAATATCCATTGGGTGCAGGACGAAATGCTGTCTATCGCAGATTTCGGCCGCATTGAAAAACCGATAGTCTGGACGCTACATGATATGTGGGCCTTCTGTGGTGCGGAGCATTACTCTGAGGACTTCCGCTGGAGGAATGGCTACCGAAGAGATAATCGCCCTGCGAGCGAATCGGGCTTTGACCTCAATCGTTGGACTTGGCTTCGCAAACTAAAGCATTGGCGCCATCCAGTACATATTGTCACCCCCAGTCGATGGCTGGCCGAATGCGCGAGCACTAGTGCGTTAATGGGGGACTGGCCGGTGAGCGTTATCCCCAACTGTGTGGACACCAAACTTTGGAGGCCGCTCGAGCAAGGTCTGGCGCGCGAGGTTTTAGGCTTACCGACAAGTGTGCCACTCTTGCTGTTTGGCGCTATGGGTGGTGCCGATGATCCCCGCAAGGGGTTTAGTTTATTTGCAGGGGCGCTCGATTACCTTCGAGGAAAAATCCCCGATCTGGAACTGGTGGTTTTTGGTGAGATGGCTCCGCGCAGCCCGCCCGATCTCGGCTTTCCCTTGCACTATATCGGCCATTTGCATGATGACTACAGTCTGCGTTTGATTTACAGCGCAGTGGACGCGATGGTTATCCCCTCGTTGCAGGACAACCTTCCTAATACAGCGTTGGAGGCTCATGCCTGTGGTACGCCCATTGTTGCTTTTAATATTGGTGGTATGCCAGATGTCGTGGATCATAAAACCACGGGTTATCTTTCCGAAGCTTTCGATAGAGAGGACTTAGCCACAGGTATTCAATGGGTGCTTGATTCCTCTACTGGAGAGCAACTCCGACTAAATTCTAGAAGAAAAGCCGAAGACAGTTTTTCCCAAGATCGTGTTGCCAAGCAATATATAGAACTCTATAGAAAAGTTTTATCTGGATGATTCTTATCTGAGACTTCATGTCGGAATACGGCAAACAGTATCGTAATGAATTTTGCGGTCCAACTGCTTTTTCTGTTCCGTCTAGAAGTGAAATGGGCGCTCTCAGTAATGTGTAGATTGGCTGGGGCAGTATTTTAACGGCGACTCCCAATGGTGGCTTGCCATCCGGAAGGATGTCAGGTTTGGCGCCGCTTAGTTTCGCTTCAAACATAAATTCAAGGCGAATATGATTTGGATAAAACGATATTCAAACGTACACGGGGATAGATCCCTTTATTGCGATTTAAAGTACTGTGATAATAATATTTAGACCCTACACTCTGAGGTGTGGAAATTTTTGTAAGGCCTATAATCAAATAAGCTTTGAGTTAACCCCTAAGCTATGTCAATTCCTCTATTACTCGTGATCAAGTATCATCAGCGCTGTCAGGAAGACATTTTCTTACAGGTGCTGCAACCTCCGTTCGAAATCTATTCCCTATTCATTTAGCAGAGAGGGTGTGAGAGTGACTTCACCTCTTAAAGTTACGTTATTATCTAATTTTGGGCTGCCTATACGTGGTGTAAGCCCATATTCTAGCATGCTGCTGTCAGCCCTCAAGAAATACAGGGATGATTTTGTAGTCACGGCCATTGACTATAGATCTGCCTATCCCACTTTTGCTTCTCCTAACCCATCAGCCTTAGACCTAGATTCGGATAGAAAGAGTGATGTGCATTACGCGAGTCCCAAGAGTTGGCGGAAATTTTGTACTGAAGCTGAAGATGTAGTTCATATTCAATATTGGACGCAGTTTGGTGCTTATTATTTATTGTACATATGTAAATATCTAAGAAAACTGGGGAAAAAATCGATTCTAACGGTTCACAACCCGGTAGCACATGAAACACTATTCCTTTTAGGTCGATTTGAGAAAGCGCTGTTCAGATCCGTTGATTGCGTGATCGTGCATACTGAAAAAGGCGCTGAGATTTTGAGAGAAGCGACTGCAAATACTGAACCTCCCAGAGTGGTGGTGATTCCTCATGGTATTAAATTGGTACCCGCTATCGAGGACAAACCGCAGCAGTCTTATATTTTGATGTTTGGGAATATTCGTAAGTATAAGGGTACAGATATACTGCTAGACGCTTGGGAGCAAATTTTTGAGGACTTTCCTGACTATAAGCTTATATTAGCCGGTAGGATATGGGGGCAGGGCGGTGGAATGATCCGTAGGTTTATGAATCAGTTGCTTGGGGGTAGTGAGTTTTCCTCGGATATCTTGCGTAGGCTTAGTCGAGCGAATGAGATAAATATTGAACCTAGAATTGGTTTTATTGAGGAAGAGGAGTTGGATGAGCTGATTCTGAGCGCAAGTATTTGTGTTTTTCCGTACAGGGAATTTTCAGGCCAGTCCGGTGCTGCATCTCTGGCAGCTGGGGCGGGAATCCCTATCGTTACTTCTGATTTACCTGGACTATCTGCCTTGAATATCGATTCCACGTATATCGTATCGCCTCTGAATCCGGCGAGTCTGGCTAAGACATTGGCGGAGTGCTTAAAGAAGGATGGTGCAACTGCCAGATCATTGCAACGGGAAATAGCTGAGAACTATTCTTGGGAGCGAGTCGCTAAAGCACACCTTGAATTGTATCGGGAAGTAGCATCTGTTGATTAATAAGTCGGATAAAGTGGCTTGTATAGTTTTAAACTGGAGGAATGCAGGTGCCACTGCAAGCTGCTTAAAGAGCGTTCTCAAGGGTGACTTGGTCCCGGGTACAATTTTTGTTATCGATAACCACTCCGGAGACGATGCTTGCACTCAAATACATGCCGATTTGGTGGCTGATCGAATCACCTACTCTCTTATGCAGCGAGTCAGAGTTCTATGGTTAGATACAACGTCTAACATCGGGTATGCCGCGGCAAACAATATTGCTATCAGCCAGGTGCTTAATGACCCTGAGATCGAGTACCTTTGGATTCTAAATAATGATGTGTGCGTGAATGCTGCAGGGTTGAATACCTTACTTGAATACACCAAGCAGGACTTACGGATCGGATTTACCGGAGGCCTTGTCGACGATCTTTCGACAGGGAAAGTATATTGTTATGGTGGAGGTAGCGTAATCGAACGAGTTGGCCTTTGCCAGCGGAACATGACCCCGCCAGATTCAGAAAAATATGAAGAGCTCGATTATGTTATGGGCTGCAACATGCTTGTACGCACAGCGGCAATTAGGCAATTTGGCCTAATGGATGAGTCGTTTTTTATGTATTCGGAGGAGGTCGACTGGCAGATTAGAGCTAGAAAATTGGGCTGGAGAGTTGGGTATGTCCGTGAATGTAGAGTTACACGCTCCAGCTCAGGGCTTTCGGATTCTTATTACTATTACCGTATAAGGTCTTCAATACTTTTAAGTAGAAAATATGGCGGAGAGTTTTGGGCATGCGTATCCTTTTTCATGAATTCTGTTCTGTTGCTGATTCGCCGGCCTAGTTGGCGATCGATTCAGCTCGGCTTTCTGGGGTGTGTAGATGGCTTCCGTGGAGTTAAGGGTCGGTCAATGGTATTGAGTAGTATGAAAAGCCGATCAGACCCGAATGTTTAGACACAGATATATTTCATCCAAGAGCCATCTGGAAAAACGCTTGGACTTCTTACGGATTATCCGCACCTCGACTTTAAGTCGTAGGGGCCACTAAGTTTTGACAGATTCGGCTAAAATTTCGGTTGCTATGTGTACCTGTAATGGTGAGCCCTTTATCGAGAAAATGTTGCGAAGCATACTAGATCAGGAGGTTCCCCCTGTGGAAGTCGTTATTTTTGACGATGCTTCCGAAGACAACACTGTAAATATTCTCGAGCGGATGGCCAAAACTACTGGTATCCCTGTAATCGTTACTGTCAACGAAAGCCGATTAGGAGTGACGAGGAACTTTGAGGTGGCTTTGCAGGCATGTAGCGGTGACTTCGTTGCCCTCGCCGATCAGGACGATCAATGGTATCCCGATAAGTTGAAAAGAGTTAGCGCCCAGATAGAACGCAATTCAACTCGTGTGCCAACGGTCTACTTAAGCGATCTTGACCTAGTGGATGAGTCTGGAGTGTCGCTAGGAAAGACATTCTTTCAGACGGGCAAGCAACGTAAGGCGCCCGAGGGTATGTGGCAGCAATTATTAGTCCGCAATAATTACCCAGGTTGTAGTCTTGTATTCGACCGGAGGATTTTGGAGTTAGCATTACCTTTTCCAAGTGCAGCGATAATGCACGATTGGTGGATAATGCTGCTGTTTTCTTTGATCGGAAATACCGTGGCACTTAAGTCGCCAGCTATGTGCTACCGTGTCCACTCAGATAATGTGAAGGGCGTGGGCTCGCTGAGTAAATCTTTTTCAGCAACCTTGAGTAGCGGGCTTCTGCGAACGGGTGCTGGCAATGTTTCAGCTGTGATAAGACAGGGGGAGATTGCGGCAGCTAGAGTTGAGTCTGCTGGCTTGAAAATTCCAGCGAGAATGCGTTTGCTACTTGATTCTTTTGATCATAGTAGGTTATCCCGAATTCTTCCTCTCTTAAGATCAGGAGTTTTTTTCGATAGACCTCGTTGGGAAAGTACGCTATTTATATTTTCGCTCTTAATATCTAAAAAATGCGTGCGTGATGGTGGTGGGCATTACACCTAAATTCATCACCCGGTAAGTTTTTCGAGCTAGACATTTTTCCTGTTTCTTAAATTTACTAGAAGTTTTACTGATCTTCCTAGTGAGTGGTAGAGAATATTAAGAAGTGACTTTGGAAAACTAGACCTGCCGAATAAGAAGTCCACAGTATATTTTTGCTGAATATGATGAAAGCTTGAAGACAGTCCTCCGGCAAGGTTTACACTGATGGGCTCGTCGCTCTTGATGTATCGGTTTCGATCAAGGCAGTTAAAAAAAATATAGTCAGATATCGTTAGACCTCTCGATGAAATATATTTCCCGTAGGTAGAATGAAGCGATTTTCTGTAGAACATCGATTGATGCATTAGCGTTAAATTGCTTGATTGACACGCTATTCTTTTGGCAGCCGATTCATCACCCCTGTGTCGAAAATAGTCAGAATAGATAACGTCATATGACCCTTCACCTAGTCCTATTGTCTTGGATACTGAGTCTTTCGAATAAAACTTATCACCTGAGTTCATGAAGTTCAGCCACGATCCGTTGGCCAAGTCTATGCCTTTATTCATTGCATCATAGACTCCACTGTCTGGCTCGCTAATCCAACAGGCAATTTGGTCGTTGTATCGATCTATAATTTCTGCCGTCCCATCCTTGGAGCCGCCATCGACAATAATGTATTCTATATTATTGTAAGTCTGTCCAATGACACTAAGGATCGTATCTTCGATATGCTCCACGTCGTTAAACACGACTGTAACCACGGTGACTACAGGGGGGGGGCTATTGATAACCAAACCTCGATAAGCTAATACTAGTGTTCAGCTTGCACTAATTTCAGCGCCGACTCGTAGTCGCGCTTCAGTGAATGGACTGCGTCGTTTTATTGCCGAAACTATACTTGTGGAGTTAATTCCTGCCCAAGAGTGCTGCTCACTTTGACCCCCGTGTTCTACGAAATCATCAGGAATTCCCAGGATTAAGACCTCGGTATTGATCGCTTTCTCAGATAGTGCCTCTACTACAGACGTTCCCGCTCCCGATATCTTTGCCCCGTCTTCTAGCGTTATCAAAATGTTGTGCGATCGTGCAATCGACTCGAGTCGCACGTTATCAATCGGCTTAACCCAACGCATATCAAAGAGAGATGCGTTGATTTCTTCAGCTGCTTTCTTAGCTTCATGGAGCTGGGCGCCAAAATTAAGAATTGCGACTTCTTGTCCCGTGCGAACTTCCTTAGCCCTGCCTATTTCTATTTGAGTACCTTTAGGGAAAGCTGAAGCATTAGGCCCCGCACCTCTAGGGTACCGAATCGCCGCTGGGCCTTTGTGCTGGTAAGCCGCATACAACATCTGCCGACACTCATTCTCATCCGACGGCGCCCCAATCACTATATTCGGTATACACCGCATATAACTCAGATCAAACGCCCCATGATGGGTAGGCCCGTCCTGCCCAACCAAACCTGCGCGGTCGATTGCGAAGGTCACATCCAAATTCTGAAGTGCAATATCGTGTATCAGCTGATCATATCCGCGCTGTAAAAAGGTGGAATAGATCGCCACGACAGGCTTTAGCCCTTCGCAAGCCAAACCTGCTGCCAGCGTAAGTGCATGCTGTTCAGCAATTGCAACATCGTAATATCGGTCGGGAAATCGCCGCGCGAACTCCACCATGCCGGAGCCTTCACACATGGCCGGTGTAATACCAACCAATCTCTCATCCTGCTCGGCCATGTCACAAATCCACTGCCCGAAGACATCCTGGTACTTGGGCGGGGATTTTGGTTTGGCTGGCAGTGGTGCCGAAGCAGGTCTCTCTTTCTCTTCCTGTTGCGGCTTGGCTTCCAGCTTATTCATCGCATGATAACCAACCGGATCTGCCTCCGCCGGCGCAAAGCCCTTACCCTTCATCGTGCGAATATGTAAAAACTGAGGCCCTTCAAGGTCTTTCATGTTCTGCAGCGTGTTGATCAGGCCAGGTAAGTCATGGCCATCCAGCGGGCCTATATAGTTAAAGCCCAACTCTTCAAACAGGGTGCCGGGCGCCACCATCCCTTTCATGTGTTCCTCGGTGCGCTTGGCCAGCTCCCAGGCAGGCTTGATCTTCTCCAGCACGCGCTTGGAACCCTCACGCATGGCGATATACGTCTTGCTGGCCCAGATCTTGGCGAAGTAGGTGGCAAGGCCGCCCTTGTTGTGGCCGATCGACATTTGGTTGTCATTCAAGATGACCAGCATGTTGGGACGTTCATGCCCGGCATGCGCCAGGGCCTCGAACGCCATGCCGCCGGTCATTGCGCCGTCTCCGATAACCGCGATGACCTTACGATCTATGCCCTGCTGCCTCGCCGCCAGTGCCATACCCATGGCCGCAGAAATGCTGGTGGAGGAGTGGCCTACGCCAAAGGCATCGTATTCACTTTCGCTGCGCTTGGGGAAGCCGGACAATCCACCAGCCTGACGCATAGTGTGCATCTGGTTCATCCGACCAGTCAGGATTTTGTGAGGGTAGGTCTGGTGCCCTACATCCCAAACGATGCGATCAAACGGGGTGTTGTAGATATGGTGCAGAGCCACAGTCAGTTCTACCACGCCCATACCCGCGCCAAAGTGCCCGCCAGTCTGCCCAACGCTGTATAGAAGAAAGGCGCGCAGCTCGTCGCACAGTTCCAGAAGCTGGTCTTTCGACAGATCCCTTAGTGTGGACATGCGCTGATCCACCGCATCTAACAACGGTGTCTGTGGGCGGGTGGTGGGTATTTCCGACAGCATGGTGCAATTCTAGCGTATTCGGCGTTGGAAGTGTCGCCCTGTTACTTGCGTGAATTGTGAATAAATCTAACTCTTGCGGGCGTCAATTTCGGCTCGGAGCATAAGGGAGAGTCGTGTATAGCCCCCGTCATTCAGGTTGACGCCGTCGGAGCGGAAGTAGCGCGGGTTGGGTTTGCCGTCGCTTGAGGAGAGCAGGGCGTTGGCATCCAGGTAGGTCACGTGTGAGTGTCGAGCACTCCAGGTAGTCATTTCATTTGTAATTGCATCTATTTTGGCGCTGTCGCTAGCAAACAAGGGGGTTTTGAGAGGTGATATAAGATAGAACTGGCGGGTGACGCCGTGTTCCTCATCCAACTCGACAAGGGTTTGCGCCGCTCTGATGAAGTCATTCGCTGACTTGCCATCGCGGATGTGGAATTCACTGTTGCTGGGCAGGAAAACGACAGCGTTCGGTTGATAAAAACCGATTAATCGCTCGTAATTTTGGGTGATATCTTCGACTGTTGCGTCGCCCAGGCCACGCATCAATATGGGCTTTTCGGCCAGAGTTTCGGGCAGGTCTCGCCATAGCTTAACTCTGCGGCCACCCACTACAACCAACGGGCTCTTGGGGAGGTGATTGGCGCGGTCCAGTTTTGCGTAGGCCTCAAGCTCGCTGGCCCAGGCATCCGGGGAAGAATCCAGCGTGGCCAGCGTTTCTTTCGAGAGTAGGTAAGCGAAATGCACCACGGGTACCAGCAGCAAAATGGCGCAGAAAATGCGGATTTGAGTCCAGGAAAACATCTCTTCCCCCCGATTGAGATGTGGCCAGTCTGTCGTAAATAATGGTGACTGGCAATGCGATAACCCCCTGGCCTGTGACACGGTTCGCAGCTTTTGGCGTCTGACTTACCACTTTTGCTGTATCCGTGTAGGATTCACACATGATTTATCAACGCCACATACCGCAGGAAGAGCTGTTTTCCGCGCAACTGGAGCTGCTGATGCAGCACGGTAGGGTGGCGACAATCAGTTCCAATATGGTGGGTGTTCTCGCAACCATCGCCCTCTTGTGGCCTTTTGCCGATTTTGCTTATCTTTTACTCTGGGCGTGCCTGGTGCTGATCATGCTGCTGGCCCGCTCTTTGTATATGAGTAATGCGCTGGTAGAGCGCCGCTTTCAAAGCCATCCCAAGCGGGTTTACTGGAACCTGATACTGGGATCGGCAGTTACCGGCCTGGTGTGGTCGGGCGTGTATATCTATGCCTCCTCGCGCGTGCCCGTAGAATCTCTCTACACCATACTTTTGCTTATCGTAATCATCACAGCAATTTCGGTGGGTGTGACTGTGGTGGTGCGCGAATACTTTCTTGCCTATCTCTTCACAGCCTTGTGGCCCATCGCCTGGTGGAGTCTGGTGCATTACTGGGAGCAGCCTTTTAACCTGCTGATCGGCCTGGTGCTGCTGGGTATTTGCGCCTTGCTGGTGGCGGTATGCAACTGGATCTATCAATCCTTCCGCAACATGATTGCCCTCAACTGGGAACGCGAGGCGATTTCCCAGGAGCTGGGTGACCTGACTGGCTCATTGCGGGATCGCAATCGCCAGCTACGCGATGCCAGACGCCAGCTTACTGATCTGGCTAATGTCGATGAACTGACCGGACTTGGTAACCGGCGCCTGGTCAACAAGGTATTGCAGGAAGAGATAAACCGGGCCCGTCGTGTTGGCGGTGAAATCTCGCTGATTATGCTGGATGTTGATTTCTTCAAGAACTACAACGATACCTATGGCCACCCCGCGGGCGATACCGTATTGCAGCAACTGGCGGATCTCATGCAACGAGCCGCTACCCGCGCTGGTGAGGTTGTGGCCCGTTATGGCGGAGAGGAATTCCTGTTAATTTTGCCTGGTGCCACTGAGGCCTCTGCCGTACGCACTGCCAATCGGCTAAAGGAGCTAGTGATGGAGGAGCGCATTCCACACAACACCTCGCAAGTGGCTGAACACATCACAGTCAGCCAGGGTGTGATCACGGTATCGCCTGATGCCAACACCCAGCCCGCGGAGCTTGTACAAGCGGCTGATGATTGTCTGTATAAGGCAAAAGATTCGGGCCGAAACGCCATCGCTATCTGCTGATCGAGCTAGCGTTCGTAAGGGTCTTCCCGGAACCGATGAATCTGCCGTCGCTGTTTCTTGGTCGGGCGTTTGGCAGGCCTGTCTATCATGCCACCTGCGGTTTTGCGGGCTGCAGCCTCTTCCTCTCTACGAGTGATACTGTCGGCGCTTTCTTGATACAGACTTTGTGCCTCGGGCGCCCCGCGTCGCTGATCGGACAGCGCTAGTACTTCAATGTCTTTCTCGTCCCAGCCCTGGCGGATTCTAAGTTGATCCCCAACGCTGATTTCCTTGGACACCTTTACCCGGTTGCCTTCCAGCTGCACCTTGCCGCCTTCAATGGCTGCCTTGGCCAGGCTGCGGGTTTTGAAAAAGCGTGCGGCCCACAGCCATTTATCCAGCCGCAGCTTGCCGCTTTCGGCAGGCTCACTCATGGTTGGGGTTGATCCGGCATGATTTCATCGAAGTGGTGGATACCCGGGAAGTGCGTATCAATTCGTTTCATCTGGCTGCTGTCCGGTTGCAAAAGCGTCAGTAAATGGACGATGCCGTATTCTCTTGCAGACTCAAGTACTCGCTCTGTGTCATCAATAAACAGGGTGCGCTGGGGATCAAAGGGGTGCAGTAGCTGCAGGTTGTGCCAGAATTGTTGATCTTCCTTGGGCGCATTGAGCTCATGCGATACAACCAGCCGATCAAACCAGCGGGTAATGTCTACCTCATCCATCTTGATCTCCAGCGTTTTGCGGTGCGCGTTGGTTACCATCACCACATCGCGGTGGCTGGCGTGCAGGCGCTTGAGGAAATCGATAGCAAAGGGCCTCACGGACACCATGTGCTGCAGTTCACGCTTCAAAGCGGGTATGTCCAGCTCCAGCTGCTCTGACCAGTAATCCAGGCAATACCAATCCAGGGTTCCCTGGCCACTACCGAACCGACTATGCAGAAGCTCTGTCGCCTCGCTCTCGGTAACGCCTTTGCTGCGAGCATACACCTGCGGCAGGTGTTCCAGCCAAAAGTAATTGTCAAAGCGCAGATCCAGCAGGGTGCCGTCCATGTCCAGAAGTACGGTATCGATGTTGTTCCAATCGATCATTAACGCGATGGCCTGCTGAAGGGTGTCAGGGCGGGAATTATGCACCTTTTTATGCCGCTAGCCTACGCAGGGCCGGGCGGTTGCGGTGGTACAATGGGTTTCGTCGAACAGGAACACAGCGTGAAAGACCTCGCCAGCTACATTCCCCCCTTGCTAGAGCTATGTTATGCGGCGGGCGAAGCGATTTGCAGCCACTATCACAAGCCCGGTGAGACGGCGTTTGAATCGAAAGGGGATAGCTCCCCGGTCACCGCAGCCGACATCGAATCCCACCATATTCTGTCTGAAGGCCTCTCGCAGTTGCCGGGCAATTTGCCCGTGCTCTCGGAAGAGTGCACTCCCTCGGAATTGCGCCAACGCCGCGAATGGCCTCGTTTCTGGATGGTTGATCCGCTGGATGGCACCAAGGAATTTATCAATGGCACCGGTGAGTTCACTATTAATATCGCCCTGGTCGATGATCACCGGCCTGTGCTTGGCCTGCTCTATGTCCCCCTGACTCACTCTGCTTATGTGGGAATTCCGGGGGCCGGCGCCACTCTGTGCAAGCGCGATGAGCAGGGGCTGTGGGTGCAGCAGGATATTTGCGGCCGTGCTCTGCATGCCGATAAACCAGTAACTGTTTTGGCCAGTCGCCGCCACTCCGGGCCTCGTCTGCACCGCTGCCTTGACTGGCTGCAAGAACAGCGAGGTGAATTTGCCCGCGATAACTCCGGTAGCGCACTGAAGTTTTGCCAATTAGCGGCGGGAGAGGGTGACTTTTACCCACGATTTTCCCCTTGCAGTGAGTGGGATGTGGCCGCGGGGCAGGCGTTGGTTGAGGCTGCGGGAGGCGCGGTGATCGGAATGGACGGGCTGCCGCTGCGCTACAATTGCCGCGACACGCTGCTCAGCGCCAATTTTCTTGCTATCGCCGATCCGCAGGCGGATCTCTGGCGCAGTCTGCCGGAAGGTGTTTTTGCGTGAAGTCTGTTAGCCATGCATCGGCGTTTGGTGCTTGTGCCGGTAATCCAACTGGGGTTAGAGTTGCAGGCTGACATCGTGACTTGGCAGTAGACCCATATCGGCATGAATGAGCCACCTATTAATGGATCCCGGGAGGAAGCAGCGAACGAGGTGCTGACTCCGGCTATGCGGCTCATGGAGCTGCAGGGCAAGCACCGTGCGCTCGATAACAAGATCGCCGAGTTGTATAGCTTTCCCTATCAAAACCAGATTCTGCTGCAGCGCCTTAAGAAAGAAAAACTTCGCCTGAAAGACGCGATTGAGCGACTCAAGGACGAAATGATTCCCGACCTGAACGCCTGAACACCGCGGTAACAAATCCCGAAGGATTAACTATGACTACGATTATTCGAGCCTCCTTGATGCTTGCTTTACTGGTTCTGCCGCTGTCCGGCTGGAGTCAGGGCGATGACAGTGCCCCGTCTGTCAAAACAACACCGCTCACCGGTAATCTCTATTTGCTGCAGGGTAGGGGTGGCAATGTAGTGGCCTCGTTGGGCGAGGACGGAATTCTGCTGATCGACACCGATTATGGGGAATATGCCACCGCCTACCGCGATGCCCTTAATGAACTCGTCGATGGTGAAGTGAAAGCCAGCTACGTAATTAACACGCACTGGCACGGTGATCATGTGGGCAGTAATGCGTTTTGGGGCGAGCGCGGTGCCGTGATCATGGCCCAGAGTAATGTTTACGCCCGCATGTCGACACGGCAAGAGATGAAAGCGTTCGACCGGATTGTGGAGCCCAGCCCGCGTGCTGCCTTACCGGTGGTTACCTACGGTGATTCGATTGCGCTGCACTTCAATGGCGATGACATCGAGATGCAGCACGCGCCGCGTAGCCATACCGATGGTGATAGCGTTGTGTATTTCAGCGCCCACAACGTGGTGCACATGGGCGACCTGTACTTTAAGGACCGTTACCCCTTCGTCGACCTCGGTTCGGGCGGCAATGTTCTGAGCTTCACCGAAAACGTGGGCAAAGTTCTGGCGCGCGTCGATGACGACACACTCATTGTTCCCGGGCACGGTGCGCTCGCCAATCGGGCCGATCTGCAGTGCTACCATGAGATGTTGGTCAGCACCACGGCGCTGGTAAAAGAAAAGTTGGCCAAAGGGGAATCCGTGGCTGCAATTACGGAGGCGGGCCTGGGCGACGACTGGATCGCCTGGGATTCCGGCTTTATCAGTGCCGAGGCCTGGGTGGGCTTTATCGCTGCCAGCCTGTAGTCCGCTTTACAGCTGCAGATAGCCCTCAAGTAGCAACAACTGCCGCTTACTCTCCAGCCCCCCGGCAAAACCGGTTAACGAGCCGTCTGCCCCTATAACCCGGTGGCAGGGCACAACGATAGGCAGAGGATTGCGGCCGTTGGCCGCCCCCACCGCGCGCATGGCGGTGGGCTTACCCATTGCCTCAGCAATGTCACGGTAGCTTCGTACTTCACCATAGGGAATCTGCCCAAGATGCGACCACACCTCGCGTTGAAACGGGGTCCCTGACGGCGCTAGGGGCAAATCAAACCGGCGCCTATGGCCGCCAAAATACTCCTTCAGCTGCTCTGCTGCGCGCGGTAGGGCAGAGTCCTCGGTACCGCCGTTGGCCGTTTGCTGATGTTGCCCGGGGAACGCGATTCTTACCAGATGCTGGCCATCCGATATCAGCTGTAGCTCACCTATTGGCGTTTCAATGGTTGATACGTTCATGCTGTCAGGCTCCTCCAGAGCAAATTGGCGGCGTAAGAACGCCAGGGTCGCCAGCGATCCGATTCGCGTTTCAGCATCGGTTTTTCTTGGCCCAGCTGCGCCCAGCCGTTGAGCAAACCCAGGTCACTGGCGGGAAAGCAGTCAGGTTGGCCCAGCCCCCGCATTGCCACCACATGGGTGGTCCATGGCCCTATACCGCGAAGAGCGCCCAGAGCTTCCAGGTCGATATTGTCCGACCCGTTATGTTGAAGCTCACCTAGCCGGCGCAGCGTATCCCGCCTGCTGGCAGGCATAGGAAACTGGTCATCTGGCAATGCGGCGATCTGCTCAGCGCGAGGAAAGGTTAATGGCTCATTGTTGCTTGCGCAGGCGGCAGCAAAGCGGGAACAAATGCTGCGCGCGGCTGCTGTACTCACCTGCTGGCCAACGATCGCCCGTACAGCTGCTTCTTCGGCTGACCAGAAGCCGGGCATGCGTATGCCCGGGCGGTGCTCCAACAGCTTGCCCAGTTCGGCCGAATGGCTCAGTGATTCAGCGATAACTGCGGGATTTGCGTCCAGATCGAACATGCGTCGTACCCGGGCAACAAGCGGCATGAGCTCGGCAAAACTGGCCAACTCTACCGACAAGCGCAGCGAGTTTTTGTCCGGGGTCTGGGTAACGGTCAGCTGTCCCAATTGCCCGTTGACGATGATATTGCGGCGATAGCTATCGGCAGTAACAATCTCTACACCAGCCACCGCATGACGCGAAAGCAGATCGATCACGCCGTTCCAGTCATAAGGTGGCCTATAGTGTAATTCGAGGGTGACGGTATCGCGGGCTTTGCCGGGGTGACGGCGCAGCTTGCCGGGTGTGGTTGCAAAACCACTCTGAATGGCTGAATTAAAGCGTCGTACGCTGGAGTAACCTGATGCCAGTGCAATTTCAGTAATCGGCAGGGATGTTTCGGCCAGCAGTTGCTTGGCCATATGCAGTCGCTGATTCTGCGCAACTGCCAGTGGTGACAATCCCAATTCGCGCTGAAACAGCTTGCGTAAATAACGCTCGCCCACACCGAGACGGCCAGCCAATGTGGCTAGCGAGCCTTCCCCATTGAGGGCGCCTTCCCGGATCAGCTGCAAGCCACGCTGCACGGTTGTGTTGGAACCCAGCCAGGCAGGGCTGCCCGGGGCCGTTTCGGGCCGGCAACGCAGGCAGGGTCTGAAACCGTCTCCGGCAGCCTGCGCTGCGAGCTGGTAGTAACGTACATTGCGTTCAGCGGGTGCGCGTGCGGGGCAGATGGGACGGCAATAAATTCCGGTACTGGTCACCGCCAGAAAGAATTCGCCATCGAAACGCGGGTCGCGGGCCAGACGTGCCTCCTGACAGATGGCGGGGTCCAGCGGATGGCTCAGGAGGTGAGTGGGTGAGGTCATGGACTCACTATAGCCCTGTCGGAACTGGCCCACTAGCCAAAATCGGCCCTGTAACCGCAAAAGGATTTGTCCAACTTGTTAGAGGCTTTTCAGCTTGCATTAAGGAAATGGTCGGATGATAGTGGCGTGAAAATTCCGGCTGCGGATGATGCGGCGGTTTTGAGGATATGTAATGAATCTCGTGGTTTACGCGGTACCGTTTTTCCTGCTCGCAATTGTGCTTGAGCTGGCCTACGGCATTTGGCGACGCAATAATACCTTCAGGCTGAATGACAGTATTGGCAGCCTCTTTATGGGTACGCTCAGCCAGGCCCGGCGCTTTGTCACATTAGGCGTGGGGGGGTATGTCTATTACCTGATCACGCAGTATTTTTCTTTGTCACTCATGGATGCCTCGCACTGGTTTACCTGGGTGCTGGCAATGGTTCTTTACGACTTCTGCTATTACTGGCTGCATAGGCTGGGCCACGAGCGCATCATCTTATGGGCATCGCATGTGGCCCATCACCAGAGTGAGGATTACAACCTTACCACCGCGTTGCGCCAGACCAGCACGGGCTGGTTACTGGGCTGGATATTTTATATACCGATGTACCTGCTGGGGATTCCCGCCGAGGTCGTGGTGACGGTGGGCTCGATAAACCTGATTTACCAGTTCTGGGTGCACTCTGAGCATATTCCCAAACTGGGTTGGTATGAGTGGATTTTCGTGACCCCTTCAAATCACAGGGTTCACCATGCCCAGAACGACATGTACATGGATAGAAACTATGGCGGCCTGTTTATCATCTGGGATCGCCTCTTTGGCACCTTCCAGGAAGAGCAGGACGATAACCCGCCGATTTACGGTATCCGCGGTCCTTTGCACAGCTTCAATCCGTTCAAGGCGATAACCCATATTTATGTTGATCTGGCGCGGGACAGTTGGCACACCGCAAGCTGGGGTGACAAGTTGCGAGTGTGGGTGGCCCGAACTGGTTGGCGCCCGGCTGATGTTGAAGCCCGGTTTCCTCGCCCTAAACCTGATCTGGCGACATTCGAGAAGTATGATCCCCAAATCAGCCGGCGGGTGGCCTGGTATGCGTTCTTCCAGCTGGTCGCAGTTTTTGTGCTGTTGAACGTGATGGAGCAAACAACCCTGACCTATCTGGGCGGGGTGTCGCTGTGGGCGCTGCTGCTGGCAACCACCGTGACCACTGCGCAGTGGCTGGACAAATGGCCGGCGGCGCGCCTGATGCGCTGGGAATGGCTGCGACTCGCCGTTTTCGTGGTGCTCTTGGGTGCTGGACTGCAGGCGGGTTTCGGTAGCGTTCTGTTGCTGAGCGGTGCCATTTACTGTCTGGTAAACGCTGTGGCGTTACTCGTGCTCGCAGGTCAGACAGAAGACGTGGATCTGCCTGCAACCGCCTGAGCAGGCTATCGGGCTGCTTCAGGTCTTGGTTTCGCCTCTTACGAGAATGTCCGCCGCATGGGCGGCAAAACCAGCACCCGCTTGCGCGTACAGGTTGAACGCCGAAATGCCATGTTCCTCCAGATCTTCGGCCTCCTCTGAGAATCGAACCACCGCCGCAATGCGGCCCTCATACCCCAATTCTCTAAGTAGCCTCGCCACCAGCATATTCTCCCGATGATTAGTCAATGCCAGCATCACCAGCTCGATCTCTGCCATATCAAGCTGATGCCAGAAATCCGGGTCACTGGCATCGGCCGCGGCTACTCGACGGTGGCGGCGATTGTGCTTGGCAAGCTTCATGTCGTTGTCATCCACGCCCAGCACAGCGCTGCCGTAATGCTCGGCAATGGAGTCGTAGGCGCCGGTACCGATGTTACCCATGCCCAGTACCACCACTTTTACACTGCTGGTATCCGGCCGCTTCGCGCGTACCCTGGATGTTTCAAAACGCATCAGTCGATCGCGGTGGCGTCGGTAAAAGTTGTGTGAGGCGCTGTTGATAGGTGATGCCAGCACAAAGCTTACGGCGATGGCCAGGGAGATACCTGCGCTCCATTGGTCATCAACCCAGCCGGCACCGGCCGCGACAGCGATAACGATGAGCCCGAACTCGCTGAAATTGGCCAGTGCCGCGGATGACAGCACCGCCATGCGTGGGGGTGTGTGAAACAGGGTGAGCAGCGGGAAGTAGACCAGCGGTTTAAGCAGCGCCATCAAGCCGATGATAACCGCGAGAATCATGATTTCGGTTTGTGGCCAGCCGCCAAGGCCAATGGACAGGAAGAACCCAACCAGAAACAGGTCCTTGAATTGCAGCAGGTTGCGGGACAGTTCCTTGGCCTTCTGGTTGCCTGCCAGGGCCGCACCAATAATCAGCACACCCAGGTCGCCCTTGACGCCCACCAGTTCAAATAAGGCGCCGCCACCCAGAGCGAGCGCGAGGCCACAAAGGGTGAAAAGTTCGCCGTGGCCGGCAAGTGCCAGCAGGCGCAATACCAGCGGACGAAGTGGAATTAGCAGCAATAAAAGTAATGCGGTGGGCTCGGGTATCTTGCCGGTTGATGATGCCAAAAAGACAACTGCCGCCAGATCCTGGATGATCAATATTCCAATCGCTAAATTGGCGTGTCGCGAAGCCATTTCGCCCCGTTCCTGCATGATCTGGATTACAAATACAGTGCTGGAGAACGTCAGGGCAAATGCAATGACCAGGGTAGCCGTTAGGTTTAGGTTCAGCGACGGCAGAAGGAGGCCCGCAACATACAACACTGCCATGAACAGTAATTGCATTGCCGCCATGTGAATGACCGTGGTGCCCCAGATTTTGGTCTGTAGTAGAGCGCGAGGCTGCAGTTTCAGCCCGATGGTAAACAGCAGCAATGTGATGCCAATCTCGGATAGCTGCGATAACAGCTCCCCGCCATCCACATTAACCTCGTGCAGCACGAAGCCGGCTGCCAGATAGCCAATCAGCGCGGGCAGGCCAATGGCGCGGCTGAGCATGCCGCACAACAACGCGACGAGAATAATGAGCGGATCGATCATGGCGTGGCCATTTCAATGGGGTTAGACACATTATACCTGTCGCAGCCCTATTGCCGATTGCCGTTAGCTTGTGGCGTGAGTTAGTGGTTCGAACAGTTGTGCCGGCTGTCAGTTCTGCGATGAGATTACTCGCAGCAGCGTGGGTCACTGGTATCCTCAGGAGATTAAAACCCAACCGAGTCCCGCGACTATGACCAATGAACCCTACACGCTGATTACAGCCGATACCCATGCTGGCGGCAGTCATTCGCAGTATCGCGAGTATCTGGACCCCGAATGGCGTGAACCGTTTGATGAGTGGCGCGGTGGCTATCGAAATCCCTCACAGGGTCATTACGGTACCAAGAAGCTGCGCAATTGGGATCTTGAGATTCGCACCCGTGACCAGAACAGCCAAGGTGTTGTGGGCGAGGTGGTCTTCCCCAATACCGTACCGCCGTTTTATCGCAAGAGCGTGGTAACGGCGCAACCGCCGCGGCCAGAAGACTATGAGCGTGCGCTAGCCGGTGTGCGGGCCCACAATCGTTGGCTAGTCGATTTTTGTGCCGAAGACCCGGACCGTCGTGCCGGCATTGGCTTGATCTTGCCCAATGATATTGGCGAAGCAATCAAGGATGTGGAGTGGATCGCCAAGCATGGGCTGCGAGGAGGCGTTCTACTGCCATTGATTCCAGAAGACTGCACCTGGCTAAAGCCGCTTTACCACCCGGACTGGGAGCCACTCTACGCGGCAATCCAGGACTGCAACCTGGTGATGAACCAGCATTCCGGCCAGGGTTTACCTGATTACGGCACCGGTCCGGTGGCGGAGGCATTGTGGATTTCGGAGGTGCCGTTTTACTGCAAACGGGGTTTCAGCCACCTGTTGATGAGTGGTGTATTTGAGCGCTACCCGAAGCTGCGCTACATATTGACCGAGTCCGGCTGTTCCTGGGCGCCGGAGATGCTGGCCAGCCTTGATCGCATTCACTACGGTGTTCTGGCGGGCGCCATTGGTGAGATGGATTACTCGGACATGCAGTGGGTGTTGAAAGAACCGCCCAGTTTCTATGCCCGTCGTAACTGTTACTACGGCGCCAGCTTCCCCAGCCTCGAGGAGTTGGCTGGTCGTGATGAAGTTGGCATCGAGCAAATTCTTTGGGGCAATGATTACCCACATTACGAGGGCACCTTCCCCTACAACCTCGAGTCCTTACAGCTGACTTTCCCGGGTCTGCCCGACAGTGAGCGACGGTTGATACTGGGGGAGAATGCGGCGCGGTTGTATGACTTTGATCTTGAGAAGCTAAAGCCCCTGGCAGCCGAGGTTGGGCCAACGCCCGCGCAGATTGAAACGCCCCTTCTGGAGATACCTTCGGATACGGGTTGTTATCTGTTTAACAATGCCCGGCGCGCACGGTCCCAGTCGAAATCCTAAACTCTGGGATCATTGCGCACATTCCATAATGCAATCGCGCTGAACAGAATCACCAATATGCTTGCAGCTATTCGCAGCAGAGCAAGTGCGCTCATGGTCTCGATTGGGGTGTATTGCAGCAGTAGTGAAACGCCGCCGGCCGGGATCACCATGGCCATAAACAGGGTGAAGCGGGATTGACCAAACAGGCCCAGGCCGATGTACAGATAAACTGCCCCGAACAAGGCCGACAACAGCGTTTTATTACTGAGATCGAGAAACCATAGCCCCGCAAGGTGGCTTATACCCGACAGGGTGATCAGGATTGCAGCGAGGTTGCGCATAAAGCGGGTAGGGGTGCCAGCCATAACGGCAATGTATCACAGAGTATTCGTTAGTCGGCTAATTGCGCTCTCAGCTTTGCTTTCATCGGTAGCACCCAGTTTTCCTTAAGTTCGGCAGACAGTAGGCCGGCATCTTCAAGGTCGTCACACAGCTTCATCTGGTGGGCCAGGTCGAACATATCAAACTGTCTGCAGATCCTGGCTTCATCGTTGAGCGTGATGAAAGAAACTCCCGGAGTCTCGAAGTGACTGCCGTCGGGCTTGAGGCCGGGGCCGCGGTTAAGCCAGTGGGTGATCAGATTGTTCTCATTGCCGGTGTAAACACCCAGGTAGGGAAAGGACCAACCTTCCCAGCCCACCTGCATGTCGCGTCCGTAGTGGGTGGCCTTGATTTCATCAATGCCGTTGGCTTCCACTTTCATGACGCCAGCGTATTCGCAAGTATAAATACAGTCAGCCGCATAAATGTCATCGACGAAAAATGTCCATTCATTCGTACGGGATGCCTGTGCATGAGCGCTGATCAGTTTGTCGGCGGCCGCTCTTAACGTCGCATTGCTCAGTGTTCCCATGGTTTGCTCCTGTCGGTAGTTATCGGACCCTAGTGTAGGGTGACAGCGAAGGGCGAGTCACGTAGTGAGGTTGCATGAGTGAACCGCAGCTGCATTTGCTATTATCGCGTTCATTGACGTAATTGCGAGAAAGGGGCCCGGCCTCAAGATGATCAAGACCACCTTACTGCCCATGCTGGCTGATGGCGATTTCCGCTCCGGGCAGGACCTGGCCGACGCACTTGGCGTAAGCCGAACGGCGGTATGGAAGCAGCTCAATAAACTGGGCGAGCTTGGGCTGGAAGTCGAGTCAGTGAAGGGCCGCGGCTACCGAATTCCTGGCGGGCTGGATTTACTGAACGAGGAGACCGTGCGTGAGGCCATGCGGCCAGAGGCACGGCAACTGCTGGGCGACTTGCTGATATTCCCCGAAATTGATTCAACCAATGCCGAGGCGATGCGCCGTATCGAGCAGGGCGCAGGCTCAGGACTTGCCTGCACAGCCGAGCAACAGATGGCGGGGCGTGGGCGTCTGGGTCGCCAATGGGTAAGCCCCTTTGCGCGCAACATCTATCTGTCTTTGATGTGGGAATTCAGCCAGGGTGCTGCGGCTTTGGAAGGCCTTAGCCTGGCAGTGGGCGTGGCAGCAGCCCGCGCGCTGGAGCAGGTGGGTGTAAGAGGCGCTCGCCTGAAGTGGCCCAATGATATTTTATTCGAAGGCGACAAGCTCGGTGGTATTTTGCTGGAGATGGTGGGCGATGCCTCGGGAACCTGCCAGGTCGTTATCGGCATCGGCATAAATGTAGCCATGCCTGCGGCTGCAGGGCAGGCCATAGACCAGCGCTGGACAGATTTGGCGCATGTAGCAGGCGAGCAGGCGCCCTCTCGAAACATCTTGCTTGCAGCGCTACTTGATCAGCTATTGCCCCTGGCTGCTGGTTTTGAGGCAAGTGGCTTTGGGCCATGGCAGGCGCCCTGGTCAGAACTGGATGCGTTTGCCGGTACCAGTGTCATTTTACATAGTGGCGATCATCGTCAGGGCGGCGTGTGTCGAGGGGTAGATGAGCGCGGGGCCCTGCAGCTCGAAACGACAACAGGAATCCAGAAAATCTATGGTGGTGAAATCTCATTGAGGCCCGCGAACTAATGGCTGGCGATAACTGCCTGCAATTGGATGTGGGCAATAGCGGTGCCAAGTGGCGGTTGCTTAACGCTGATGGTGGCGTGATTGATCGCGGCCGTTACTCCCCGGATGATGTCGCCTCGCGCGAAGCCCTGTTGAATTGTTCCGAATCTGTAGCCCGTATCTGGGTAGCCAGTGTGGCTTCTGCTGACAACGATGCCGAACTCAGCAACCTTTTGCAGCAGCGCTGGGGCGTTGAGCCCTGGCTCCCTTGCAGTGAGCAACAGACGGGTGATCTGGTGAATAGCTACCTTGAGCCCCAGCGTCTGGGGGTGGACCGATGGCTGGCGATGCTGGCGGCGCGCGAGCGCAGTAAAAAACGTTTGTGTGTGGTCGACGCGGGCTCGGCGTTGACGATTGACCTGGTGGCGGCCGATGGTCGGCATGAAGGCGGCTACATTATTCCCGGTGCAGCGCTGATGGAGCGGGCTCTGCTGTTGGATACCGATAGGGTGCGTTTTAGCGATGACGTGGATTATGGTTTGTCGCCGGGCCGCTCAACGGCTGAAGCAGTGCGTCATGGTATCGCGTTGGCACAGGCTGGGGCCCTACAGTTGGTGCTGGATGGTGTGGAGCGCGAGACGGGCGAGAGCGATGCACTGGAGTTACTTTTTTGTGGCGGCGGGGGAGAGGTTCTGCAGAGTTTGGTCTCCCGTGGGGGAGAGTACCTCCCGGACCTGGTATTTGAGGGACTAGACGTCATGTGGGGACAATCAAGTGCGGAGGTCGGTAAGATATAACTAAAAACAATAATAAATAGTAAATTTAGTTGTCTTAAAATATGGCGATTGGCGGTTAATTGATAGGCCAGTGAGCGGTGCCGAGTCGGAAAGTCCCTCTATAATGGGCCTATTTTCTAGGCCTAACAATTTATAGACCTGCCATCGCGCTTAGCTCATCTCCCCCACCTGTTTCCCGGCGCGCTCGCCCTCATGCACCGCGCCTTCCCACATCTGCATACCCATGAGTTCCGCGTGTGCGAAAGCAATTCTGCCGTGAGTCTGGCGAATTACATCTGACACTGGTGGTTTACCGTCTTTGCCAAAGAAAAATCCCGGTGGTATTGCCGCATAGGCATGGCCCTGACGGTTGACGATGATTCCGGCGATATCGCGGTCGGCATCGAACCCGCCTTCGGCGAACATGGCAGTGAACTGGTCACGAACTTTTTTCTCAATATCGGCGTAGGTCATACCGAACATGCGCATGCGCGCAGCTACGGTTTGTTCTTCGATGGGTAAGCCCTTCTGGCAGAACGAGTTGTACATCGTCAGCACGGTGGGCTTGTCGGGTTCCATGGGCATGGGTTCCTCGCCGTCAATGATCATTTGGCGGCGCAAGGTGGTGAACCAGCCCAGGTCGTCATCAAACCAGCGCACCGAGGCCACGCCCAGCTTGTCCATGAACTTCCAGTTTCGCAGCGCCACGTTGATCATCATCATTGGTGCGTGCATGAACTGGTCCATGGCTTCACGGTGACCATCGGGTAAGTCTGCAACGACACGCTTGTTCATATGCTGCTGGCCGGCCATTACCACTCGCCGCGCTTTGACCCTGTGCATCTTGTCATCGCGCAGGTAGGTGACGTTCACATGCCCCGCTTTATCTGCAGGCCCGTCGTGCTCAACCCGCACAACCAGCGAACTTAGCCGCATACGCACAGGCCTGCCGTCCGCATCGATAACCGACCAATCGACAGGGTTGGACAATACCTTGCCCAGCGAGTCGGCTTTGCCAAAGATATCGGGGTTCAGTGCCTTGACGATGTGACGCAGGGTGCCGGTGTTGCCGCCGGGCCACTGCGCCAGATAGACATAATCGGTGGGATCTTGCAGCCCCAGTTGTCGGGTGTACTGGATGACTCCGGGTTGCAGGAAGTTGTGCGCCTGTAGCGCCGAGATAACGTCCGGCCCAAGGCCCATACCCATTGCGGCGCCGAATGGCTCCAGGTATTCGGTGATCTTGGGGTTATCTATCCCCATCTCATTCACCAGGAATTCCTCATAGGTCATGCTGTCCAGCCACTGCATCCAGTCGTCGCGCTCTGGAGGCTGGCGATAGGTTTCCATCCACAAAAAATCGGCTTTTGTCTTCTCGTCTATGGGTACACCTTCGAATCGATTTGCCCACGGATTCACGGCCATAGGGTGGCCCTTGTGATACCACCCCAGGTCGGTGGCCTCCCACGCGAGGTGCATGGGCGTGTAGTTGTCCACCGGAATCTTCATAGATGACTGCTTCGACTCCTGCCACTCAAACTCCTGCGGCAAGCTCAACTCATCCCAGATGGGGCTGTACATCTCGATGCGCTTGGCCTCTGTTAATGGCCATACCGCACCGGTGGAGCCCTGTGGTGCCCACAGCTTATAGCCGTCCACCTCAAACTCATTTTGCCGGGCCTCGCCGCCGAACATGTCGTGATTGTCGAAGATCAATACCTTGGCGTCGGGCTTTTCCTTCAAAAATGTGTAAGCGGCGGTGCAGCCTGCGAACCCGGCACCAACAATCACCAGGTCGTATTCCTCACCGCCGTCCGCCGCATTTGCGACACTGTCTTCAAAATCGCCGTTACGCAGGGTATGTGCCGCGTTAACCACCGAGTGGGTATTGCCATTGGCGCTGGCGTAGTCGCCCACACCGCCATAACCCGTCCAGCTTTTATCGAGCTGGTTTAGCGGTAGTGGCATGGAATTGCCCAGTTTGAATTCGGGGCGCCCATCCTTCCCCATGGCCATTACCGATAGCGGGGAACCTGCGGTAAGCAAGGCAGCGCCGCTGCCAAGCAGGGTATTACCCACAAAATCTCGGCGGGTGATTTCAGCGCCAGGTCCTGTTGGCCCCTTGTCGTCTTTCTCTCTATTGCTCATTAAAAATCTCCTCGCTACTGGTGCTTACTCAATCGGGAATTCACCCACCACGTACATTTCGCCGTGCGACCACCATTCGCCATCTTCCTGCTCCCATAAAAATAGCATCTTGAAAGTGAAGGGCGCTTCGCCAGACTCGGCAGGTGGCGTGACATGGAAGTTCACCCAGTCCCAGCCGGCGTCACCTCGCACAAAACTCTGGTAAGACTCTATGCGCACATCGCCGCCTATGACTTCTTCATACACAGGCCTGATTTCGGCGCGCCCTACATGGGTGCTGCCATCGGGGCCCGTCGAAATCACGTCAGGGTGGTAAAAACGCGTGAGAATCGGCTCCGGGTCATTGGCAGCGAAAGCCGCTTCCTTCATGTCGTATTTCGCCCGGATGGCGCTGTTGAAGGCAGCCGTCTCTGTTGTCTCAGAGGCGTGTGTAGGCAGACCAAACACGGCCAGAGCGATGCCAAACAGAGCCACCAGCGCGCTGCTTGCCTTTATCTTGCTCTGAATTGATGAGGTAACTGTCGTTGATGGTGATATGAAGAATGGCTGATTCATTGTTTGCTCCGCTGGATTCGGTATCAAAACTTGTCACTTGACCAAAGTTTAGTCAAGTGACTAATAAAATCAACCATGATACTGTTTTAATGGAATTACGAGGTGTTGATGAAGGCTGCGGTGGCGAAAAGCAAAGAAGAGGTGGGCAGCGGGGTCAGGCGTGGTACTGCAACGCGTCGCGCAGGCAAGGAGACCGCTGCGCGACTGGTAGCGGCCGCGCACGAGCAATTAGAGGTGGAGACTCTGGAGCGTTTCTCCATGCGTAATGTGGCTGAACGTGCGGGTGTCAGCCTCGCTAACCTGCAGTACTATTTCCCTCGCCGCGAAGACCTGCTGCGTGCTTTGTACCAGGATCTGGATACCCGTTATCGCGCCGCCTATGAAGAAGCCCTGGCGCAGGCCCCTGAGGACCCGGTAGAACGCTTTCAGGTGGTGCTGGAATACAATATGCGAGATATCAGGGAGCCCACCACTCGACAATTTTTTATTCAGCTGTGGGCGCTGCTTGGAGCCATTGATGACTTTGCCGGGCATTACATTGGTGAGCTGTATGCCATTGATATTGCTCATTTGGGTGAGCACATCAGGGCCATGCAGCCAAAGGCTGATGCGGCTGATATAGAGCGGCGTGCGACCCTCATTGCGTCCATGATTGAAGGGTTGATGTTGACCATTGGTGACTCGGATGGCCGGCACTTGCCTCGGGAGCAGTTATTGCAATCTGCCCGCGAGGCGGCGATGGCTATTGCTTTGGGTTAGATGTACTGCCTTTGACCGGCGCACCGCTCAATCCGTCGATAGACGAACGCCATGCAGATACCCGCCACTTTCCTGGTCTTGACCTATTGCATCCCCGCCCCACATTCCCTAGAATCGCGCTCCTCCAAACAGCACAGTCCATTGGGCGTAGCTGTGTGGAACAGGCACAGAATATGGCTGGCGTAGCTCAGTAGGTAGAGCAGCTGATTTGTAATCAGCCGGTCGGGGGTTCGATTCCTCTCGCCAGCTCCATTTTTTGCCCTCGGCAAACCCCAAAATCGAACAAAAAATGATCAAATTTGAGGCCTGGTTCAGTGCCTTGAAGGGGGTTGGCTTGCGGTGACGGCGAAACGGCCGAAATCGCTCGTAAGTTGATAATTTTATTGGAAAGTATCGGTTGACAAAAAGGTCGGCCGTCTGGACAATGTGCCGCCTTTCGGAGGGGTTCCCGAGTGGCCAAAGGGATCAGACTGTAAATCTGACGCGAAAGCTTCGGTGGTTCGAATCCACCCCCCTCCACCACTATTTGGTGGAAAAAGTTAAGCATTCCGAGAGCTTGCGGAATGGTAGGAGCGCAGCAGGAAGGGTTAGACCCATAGAGTAGCGGGTGTAGTTCAATGGTAGAACCTCAGCCTTCCAAGCTGATGATGCGGGTTCGATCCCCGCCACCCGCTCCAAGTTGGTAGGCCGCAAAGCTCATATAGCTCAGTCGGTAGAGCACTTCCTTGGTAAGGAAGAGGTCACCGGTTCAAATCCGGTTATGAGCTCCATTTCCCGGGCGAATAGCTGGGAAGAGCAGTGACAAAGAATACAGCTGGAGACAGCTGCGAACTAGTAAGTAAGTGTAGAAGGCACGGCTTTAGCCGGTGTATAGGAGAGCGTCAGAATGGCGAAGGAAACATTTGAACGTACGAAGCCCCACGTGAATGTGGGTACGATTGGACACGTTGACCACGGTAAGACGACCCTGACGGCGGCACTGACACGCGTTTGTGCAGAAGTTTGGGGCGGCGAAGCGGTAGCGTTTG
>JBDVXK010000008.1:0-55517 GCA_039964455.1 Halieaceae bacterium
CGCACAGACCTGCTCAAGACTGTCGCTAAACTAACGCAACCCGGGGGCAGCGTGGCTACGTTCACTGCTGCCAGCCAGGTTCGACGAGACCTGCAGACCGCAGGCTTTGTGATGGAAAAAGTTCCCGGGTTTGGTAAAAAACGGGAGAGCCTTCGCGGCCATATGGCGAGGGCGCCCGAGCCTGCAGCGAGCAGAACTACGCCATGGGATCTGAGTGATCGCCCCGGCAAAAAGCCCTCCAGCGCGATCGTACTGGGCGCCGGCCTGGCCGGCTGTCAGGTGGCGGCGGCGTTGGCCAGGCGTGGCGTTAGCGTAAGCCTGATCGATCAGAGCGGTATTGCCAGCGGCGCGTCGGGTAACTCACAGGGCGTGCTGTACACCCGACTATCGCGCAAGCACTCTGCCCTTGCCGACTTTGCCCTGCAGAGCTTTATTTTTGCCGGCACCAGTTACAGGCAGCTCTTCGCACAGGGGCTTCTAACATCAGCGATCGATGGCGACTTATGCGGCAGCCTTAATCGAGTAGATGACCAGCGCGACCTTGACTACCTCGCTGAGGCGCTGAACGAACTACCGGAACTCGCCAGAGTGGTCAGCGCCGCCGATGCGTCAGCACTGACCGGGCTGAACCTGGCCGGTGGCGGCTATTGGTACCCCGGCTCCGGCTGGCTCAACCCGACAGCCGTTTGCCGGGCGCTGCTCAAAACCCACGGCATCACCGTGCTGGAGGATAGCGGTGCCGTGCAGTTGCATAATCAGCATGAAGCTTGGGTGGCACGGGTAGGCGCCAGAGAGCTGGTGTCGGCCGACTGCGCGGTAATAGCCACTGGTGCCAGCGCTACCAGCCACGAACATCTTGAATGGCTGCCACTGCGTAGCATTCGCGGCCAGACCACACACCTGCCCACCTCAGCGCCACTGCAATCCCTGCGCAGCGTTTTCTGTCATGAAGGCTACATTGCTCCGGCTCGCCAGGGCACGCACTGTATGGGAGCCACGTTTGATCTCACCAGGCGCGATACCGAGCTGTGCACCGCCGACCACGACTATAACCTCGACACACTCGCAGCAGCGGCACCCGACTGGCAGGAGGAGCTGGCCGGCATCGACCGGGATGCACTGGGCGGGCGCGTAGGGTTTCGCTGCGCCAGCCCCGACTATCTGCCGCTGGTCGGCCCCGTGCCCGACCGCCCGCAGTTCTTGCAAACCTTCGCTGCACTGCGCAACAATGCCCGCCAACATATCTATACCAGAGGCAATTACGTGCCAGGCCTTTTCCTGAACACCGCTCACGGATCCCGCGGCCTCACGTCTACCCCACTGGCTGGCGAGCTACTTGCCAGCCTGATCTGCGATGAGCCCCTGGCACTGCCGCGCCACCTGTGCCGCGCATTGGCACCTGCCCGCTTCCTGATCCGCGATCTGTCGCGCAATCGAATCTAAACGCATGCTGCGGCTACTTTTCATTGTGCTTTTCTGTGCGGCCCTATCCGCGCAGGCACAACAGCAATACAGCTACAAAGTGCTGGAGACAAAACCACAATCCCGGCAGAATTTTGTTCAGGGCCTGGAGATTGTCGGTAACTACCTCTATGTGGGCACGGGCCATTACGGACAGTCTCATCTACTACGCTATCGACTGTCCGACGGTACGCTGGAGAGCGGCCGACGCCTCAATCCAAATATGTTCGGCGAGGGCATCACCGTATTCGACGGTAAAGTTTACCAACTCACCTGGCAAAACCGCATGGCCCTGGTGTACAAGGAAGCCGATCTGACACCGTTGGAATGGTTTGCCATTCCGGGCGAGGGATGGGGGATTACCCATAACGACAGCAGCCTCATTTATAGCGACGGCAGTGACAAACTGCACTTCCTCAATCCAGAGACACAGGCGGTTGAACGCAGCCTGGCGGTGACACTGGGCGGTCAGCCCCTGGACAGGCTCAACGAGTTAGAGTGGATAGAGGGCAACATATGGGCCAATGTCTGGGGCACTGAACGCATCGTCATTATCGACCCTGACACAGGAGAGGTTACTGGCAACATAAACCTGTCCGGGCTGCTGCCATTGGATCAAAGAGAGCCCGGGACGGATGTCCTCAATGGGATAGCCCGCAACCCTGCTAACGGCGATATCTGGGTAACGGGCAAGCGCTGGCCCTTCCTCTACCGCATAGAACTGGTACCAATCAGCAAGACACCACAACAGGCACAACCCGCAGCAGAATCACGTTAGAATAGCCCCCTTTGCATTCACATGAGAACAGCATGAGCGAGAGCACCGCCCTACCCCACGCGCACCCGGCATTCGAGCCAGTACGTCAGGAAACTATTGAGTCACTCAACATCCGGGTGGAGCAGTTTGAGCATCGTGCCACTGGCGCCATGCACTATCACATCGCCTCAGAGAATAACGAGAATGTGTTCCTGGTTGCTCTGCGCACGGTGCCGGAAGACTCAACCGGTGTCGCCCATATTCTCGAGCATACGGCCCTGTGCGGCAGTGAGCGGTTCCCCGTGCGTGACCCATTCTTCATGATGCTGCGGCGTTCCCTCAACACCTTTATGAACGCCTTCACCAGCTCCGACTGGACCGCCTACCCCTTTGCCAGCCAGAACCGGAAAGACTTCGACAACCTGCTGGATGTCTATCTGGACGCCGTTTTCTTTTCGCGACTCGACCCTCTGGATTTTGCCCAGGAAGGGCACCGGGTGGAATTCGCCGAACCGGAAAATGCCGATAGCGACCTGGTGTTCAAAGGTGTCGTATTCAATGAGATGAAAGGTGCGATGAGCTCAGTCACCAGTACTCTGTGGCACACGCTGTGCGAGCACCTTTTTCCAACCAGTACCTACCACTACAACAGCGGCGGCGACCCAGCAAATATTCCCGACCTGAGTTACGAGCAACTCAAGGCGTTCTACCGCAGCCACTATCACCCCAGCAACGCCATATTTATGACCTTCGGCGACATACCCGCCAATGAGCTGCAGGCAGACTTCGAAGAGAAGGCACTGAGCAAATTCGACAAACTGAACCAACGTATCGAGGTAACCCCGGAACAGCGCCTGCCGGAGCCCAGACGCGTTGAGGGCAGCTACGCCTTTGATGAAAGTGGAACCAGTGAGCGTAAAACGCACATCGTAATGGGCTGGATGCTAGGTGAGAGCGCCGACCTTGAGCAGCTGCTGGAGGCCCAGTTGCTGTCTAGCGTATTGATGGAAAATAGCGCCTCGCCACTGCAGCACGCCCTGGAGACCACTGCCCTGGGACAGGCACCTTCCGCCCTGTGTGGGCTGGAAGACTCGATGCGCGAGATGGTGTTCTGTTGCGGCATTGAAGGCAGTGAAGTGGAAGATGCACAGGCCCTGGAGACGCTGGTTCTGGATGTCATCACTTCAGTGGCCAACGAGGGTGTGGATCACGACCGACTGGAAGCGGTGCTGCATCAGTTGGAACTGCACCAACGAGAAATCAGTGGCGATAGCTACCCCTATGGACTGCAGCTGATTATGCAAGCACTGGGCTGCGCGACTCACTACAGCGACCCCATCGCGGTACTCAACCTCGACCCGGTGATTGTTCGCTTACGGGAACAGATTGCCGACCCGGAGTACATCAAACATCTCGCACAGCGTCTGTTACTGGATAATCCGCACAGAGTTACCTTGACACTCGCGCCAGACCGAGAGCTGTCCACCCAACGACAGGAACAGGAGTCCCAGAGGCTTGCCGAAATAAAATCGGAGATGGACGAGGAACAGCGCCAGCAGGTTGTCACCCTGGCCGCGGACCTGCTCGCCCGCCAGAACCAAGTGGATGACGAAAGCATCCTGCCCAAGGTGGAATTAAGCGATGTGCCCGCCAGCTTGCCGGAACTGAGCTGCGAGGTGCAGTCACAGGGGGAACTGAATGTCACCCGTTATGCCCAGGGCACCAACGGACTGGTCTATGTACAGGCCATTTCACCGGTACCACAGCTGGATGATGACAGTCTCGCCCTGCTCCCTACCTACACCAACCTGCTGACCGAGCTTGGCCTCGGGGATTCTGACTACCTGGAGACACAGCATAGGCAGTCAGCCACTGTAGGCTCGATTAACGCGTTCACATCCATGCGCGGCTCCGTCGACAATGAACAGTCGCTGCAAGCCAATATGGTGCTGTCATCCAAGGCCCTGGCACGCAATACCAAAGAACAATCCAGACTATTAGTGGACACACTGCAATCGGTTCGCTTCGATGAGCATGCACGCATTCGTGACATTATCAGCCAGCAGCGCGCGCGCAGGGAGCAGGCAGTGACAGGCAACGGCCACGGCCTGGCGATGACTGCCGCGAGTGCTGGCATGAGCCCTATCGCTCGTTTAAATCACCAGCTTTCAGGTATGGCGGGCATCAAGTCACTGCGGGCATTGGACGAGTCACTACGTGATGACCAGTCTGCTGCGGACTTCGCAGCGCATCTGCAAACCCTGCACAGCTCTATTCTGGCACAGCCTACGCAGTTACTGGCGATTGCAGAAAAAGATCGACTGGATTCCGTGTGCACCCAATTGCTGCAAGACTGGCAGCCATTGGCAAATGGTGGATCTGCCGACGCTTTCGCCGCCACGCCAGTACGCGAGCGGGTACTGGAAATGTGGGTGACCAACACCCAGGTAAACTTCAGTGCACGCGCCTACCCCACTGTGCCTGTGGGCCATACCGATGCCGCCGCCCTGACCATATTGGGCGGATTTCTGCGCAATGGCTTTCTGCACAGAGCGATTCGGGAACAAGGCGGTGCTTACGGAGGCGGTGCAAGCCAGGACTCGGGTATTGCTGCCTTCCGCTTCTACTCCTACCGCGACCCCAGGTTGGAAGAAACATTAACTGATTTCGATGCGGCAGTTCGCTGGATGCTTGAAGAGCAACACGACTATCGACCGCTTGAGGAGGCCATCCTCGGGGTAGTAGGCAGTCTCGACAAGCCCAGCTCACCCGCGGGTGAAGCCAAACAGCATTTTCACAACAGGCTTTTCGGACGCACGCATGATCAGCGCGAAGAGTTTCGACAGCGCATTCTGGATGTGAGTCTGGATGACCTGCGCAGGGTGACTGAGACTTACCTGCGGCCAGAACTGGCCAGCACTGCTGTGATTACCAATGCCGGTCAACTGGACGCAACCGCGGACCTTAGAGAATCGCTGGGTCTGATCGTACAGGAACTCTAAACAGGGTTTTTTACCGGATGGGGTAAAACCAACAGGCAAAAAAAAGGGCAGGAAAACCTGCCCTCTCTACTCACCTATTGAACCTTAGCCAAACTGGTTCATGGTGTTGTCTTTACCACCGGCCTTCAGAGCCTGATCACCAGCGAAGTACTCTTTGTGATCGTCGCCCATGTTAGAGCCAGCCATGTCCTGGTGCTTAACGCAGGCAATACCCTGACGGATTTCCTTACGCTGAACGCCCTGAACGTAAGCCAACATGCCCTCTTCACCAAAGTAGCCCTTGGCGAGGTTGTCAGTTGACAGTGCTGCTGTGTGGTACGTAGGCAGCGTGATCAGGTGGTGGAAAATACCAGCTTCGCGAGCTGCATCAGCCTGGAAGGACTGAATGCGAGCATCTGCTTCAGCGGCCAACTCAGTCTCATCGTAGTCTGCACTCATCAGCTGATCGCGATCGTAGGCAGCCACGTCCTTGCCTTCTTCAGACCAGGCATCAAATACCTGCTGGCGGAAGCTAAGCGTCCAGTTGAATGATGGAGAGTTGTTGTAAACCAGCTTCGCGTTAGGGATAACCTTGCGGATCTCGTCAACCATCGCACCGATCTGGCCGACGTGAGGCTTCTCAGTTTCGATCCACAGCATATCAGCGCCGTTTTGCAGGCTGGTGATGCAATCCAGAACACAACGCTCTTCACCAGTACCCGCTTTAAAACGATACAAGCCATTAGGCAGACGAACCGGGCGAACCAGATTACCGTCCTGCTTGATGATGACGTCGCCTTCGTTCACGTCGTCAGCGCCATTGATGACTTCGGTTTCCAGGAATGCGTTGTACTTGTGCGCCAGGTCACCGGCATCGGTAGACACTGGGATTTTTTGAGTCAGGCCAGCACCCAGTGAATCAGTACGGGCAACGATAACGCCGTCATCAACACCCAGCTCAAGGAACGCGTAGCGAACAGCGTTTATCTTGGCGAGGAAGTCCTCATGAGGAACAGTCACCTTGCCGTCCTGGTGTCCGCACTGCTTGGCATCGGATACCTGGTTTTCGATCTGGATCGCACAGGCGCCAGCTTCGATCATTTTCTTGGCCAACAGGTAAGTCGCTTCCTCGTTACCAAAGCCGGCATCGATGTCTGCGATGATGGGCACAACGTGAGTTTCGTAATTCTCAATCGCATTCAGTGCAGCTTTTTCCTTAACCTGGTCACCAGCGGCGCGAGCTTCGTCGAGATCCTGGAACATGTGCCCCATCTCACGGGCATCAGCCTGGCGCAGGAATGTGTACAGCTCTTCGATCAGTGCCGGTACAGAAGTCTTCTCGTGCATGGACTGGTCAGGCAAAGGACCAAACTCACTGCGCAGTGCTGCAATCATCCAGCCTGACAGGTAGAGGTAACGCTTGTTGGTGGTACCGTGGTGCTTCTTGATAGCCAGCAGCTTTTGCTGACCGATGAAGCCGTGCCAGCAACCCAGAGACTGAGTGTACTGTGAGCTGTCGGCGTCATACTCTGCCATGTCTTTACGCATGATGCCCGCGGTGTAGCGAGCGATATCAAGGCCAGACTTGAAGCGATTCTGCGCCTTCATACGGGCAGCATATTCGGGGCTAATGTTGTTCCAGGTGCCGGTTTGCGCGTCACGCAGTTCGGCAATGGCGGCGATGTCCTGCTGGTAGGTTGACATGGCGATACCTCAGATACTCAGTAAATTGAACACAAATAACGAAACCGGCGACGCCGGACGTTGATTGGGCGCAATAATAGGGTCATCAGGGGTATAACTGAAATCAATAGTTTATATTTTTAGTATTCACCAGCTGAATGCCGGCCTCACACCTGCCTCACAATGAAATCTTCCGCAAATGTCTCCATTACCCTGCGTTTTTCATCCAGGGACGAGCCACCGCCCAGGATCATACTGAAGGGGTAGTTGACGCTGGCGGTCATACCCTCATCAGCCAGTCGCTTGAAGGTGTCGTAATCCGGCGGAGTGGTCAGTCCCATAACGGTCTCGAAAGGTTGTCCCGCCACGCCAGCCTCTTCTCGCAGGGCACCAATTTTTCGCAGCAGCGGCGCCACTTCATCGGGATGATTGCCATGTCCTATAAAACCGTTGCCATACTTAACCGTTCGCCGCAGGGCCGCGGCGCTTGAGCCACCAATGAAAACAGGCACCGGCGATGGCGGTGCTGGCAGTAAACGAACGCCATCGAGCTTGAAAAATTCGCCGTCAAAATCCACCCAATCCCCGCTCCACAGCGCCGGCATAACTTCCAGCATTTCATTCATGCGCCGGCCGCGAGTGCGAAAATCGACGCCGGCGGCATCGAACTCCTCTTTCATCCAACCCGCGCCCGCACCCAGGATAAAGCGACCGTTGCTCAGCAGTGACAGCGTGCCTGTCGCTTTGGCGACCTCCAGTGGATGTCGCAGGGGTAATACAAAAATTGACGTGGAAAACTTCAGCCGGGTCGTGACAGCCGCCATCATCGCCGTCATTACCCAAGGATCAGGATAAGGCGACTCACTGTCGATGGGAGATGCACCGTCGGGCGTATAGGGATACGGGCTATTCAGGGTACGTGGATAGAGCAGATGGTCGGCACCCATCACGCCTTCGAAACCCACCTCCTCGGCTATTCTGGCAACATCCACCAGCTGCTCGGGCTCCATGTAAGGCACCATTTGCCAAAACTTCATCTAAGACTCTCCCTTTTAAATCGCACGGCATTGAACCCGGTGACGCGAAATGCCTGCCTAGCTGGCAAACAACTCGCTTTCAATATCACGAAACCCCTTGAATTCCAGCGCGTTACCAGAAGGGTCAAGGAAAAACAGTGTGCCCTGCTCCCCCGTTTCTCCGGCGAAGCGGATATAGGGTTCAATCACAAAGTGATTAATAACTTTTTCCAGCCTGGTGGCCAGCAACCGCCAGTCCGCCATCTGTAAAACAACGCCGCAATGCGGTACCGGAACGCCCTGACCATCCACCGGGTTCGCGATACTCGTCACCTTGCCGTCCTTGCCCAACGCGGGGTTATGGTGAACGACAAACTGGTGCCCGAACATATTGAAATCGATCCATTGATCGGAACTGCGCCCCTCAGGTAACCCCAGCGCAAGGCCATAAAAATTACGGGCTTCCTGCAGGTCTCGTACTTGTACGGCAATGTGAAATGGGGTCAGCATAAAGCGCCAGTCTATCGATTTAAGGGCATCGGTAAAAACAGGAAATCAGTGTAGTTGTGTTAAGTAACATGCGCGAGAACAACAACACAGACAGAACAATCACAGCTTGGCGTTTAACACCATCTCAAGACGGCTATCAGCCAGCAGCACAGTTCGACCAATGTCGAAACAGGAAAGCAGCGTTTTCATTCGGCTCTGCGGATGCGGCGCATAACCCCGCAACGGTGCCGCTCGCGACCTGAGGGTCAGTACTTGCGGCTCACTAATGCCATACACCTGATCAACCGGAGAACTGCGCAAATTATGTACTGCAAAGCCATGAGCCATGCTGTCGGTTCGCAGATAGGGTCGCAGCGTGAGTAAGAAGGAAGAAATGGCGTCGGCGCCCAGATAATTGAAGATATCCCAGAACAAACAGATATCGAAGTGCGTGCCCGGTGGGAACTGCATCAGCTCGGCAAACTGCTTATCAAGCGACAGAGGAACATCCTCTTCCGCCTCTATGGGAAGCTCACTGAACAGATCTAGAAAATGTAACTTGCAGCGAAAGTGCGAGAAAAAATCGACGGTTTCTGGCAGCGCCGGGCCGATATGGAGCACGGTGAGCCGAGCGTCTTCATCAATATTTTCAAACAGGTTCGAAAGCAGCTTCGAAGGCTGTGTCGATGTCATGGCTTACCGGTTCCCGGGGTGCCGCATAAGCGGCACCAGGTCAAATCTTATCAGCCGCTCTTCAGGTCGAAGCCTGGAGCTACGTCGTCGGCAGTATTATTGGCCGGCTTCTGTGAGGCCAGCGATACTTTGCTGCTCGCCGCATCGCCTGGATCCATATCAATGCTACCCTTGAATATCGCGCCGTCTTCCAGCGTCACTCGCGGAGCAACGATATTGCCGCGTACATTTCCCGACTTCGAAATAACCACTTTCTCATTGCCGGAAATGTCGCCAGATACCTCGCCGTCTACCCTCACCACCTTGGCATTGATATCAGCGGCCACCTTGCCCGACTGGCCCACGGACACTTCATTATCCTTGAGTTCAATAGCGCCTTCGACCTTGCCCTGGATAACCAGGTCCTCATCACCGGAGACGGTTCCTTTGATTACGATACTGGGTCCGATCATGGCGGCACTCCTTGAAATGACAGGCTCGGATGAACTGGCTGCAGGAGGGACCTGCGACTTTACTGGCTCCGGAGCGGGGGTCGCCGCCGGCTTACTCTTATTTCGATCAAACATAATGATCGCCACCTCATTTAACGTGGGCCAACAATCCTAACAACAGGCCCGCCGTTTAACCAGTGGCTGCAACGACCAATCTGGGTATTTCGCAAAATACCAGCCAGCGACAGCCTACCCACTACAGGTAGTAGCTCAGGCCGGGCTTATCGTCTATCTTTAAGGTCTTGTATTTATTGCGGTTTACCTCCCCATGTCCTCTGAGCCGGAAAGCACCCCCGTCACCGACAACACCACAGGCAGCCGCCCTGGCCCGCTGGAACGCACGCTGGGCTCTGTGGTTGACGCAGGTCGTGAAATTTTAGCTAAACGACGCCTAGCTATGGCTGGCAAAAATCGGCCCAATGCCAGCCTGGTAGGCCTGTGCCGCGACCTGCTGGAGCACCGGGGCGAAGCATCGGGTCTGGCATTGGCCAGTGAAATCACCCAGGGCTACCGGGATTTGCCCGCCGCGGAGCGGCTGGCTTTTTTCACCAGCCTTGCCCAGGACTTTGAAGTTGATCGTGAGGCCGTACTATCCGCCGCCCAGGCCTATCGTGATAACGACGATTTAGACAGCCTGTGGGCAATAGACAGGTCGGTAGAGGCCCCAAGGCAAAAGTTGTTTCGCCGCATCAATATGGCGCCAGACGGAACCCGAACGCTGGTCGCAATGCGCGGACATCTATTGCAGGTATTGCGGGCTAACCCGAACTTGCGGGGTGTTGACTCCGATCTAAAGCACCTGTTTATCTCCTGGTTCAACAAGGGGTTTCTCGAACTTCGCCGAATAGACTGGTCATCGCCCGCCATGGTGCTGGAGAAGATCATCGACTATGAGGCGGTACACGAGATCAACGGCTGGGACGATTTGCGCAGTCGCCTGGGTGAGGACCGCCGTTGCTTCGCGTTTTTCCACCCGGCACTGGACAACGACCCATTGGTGTTTGTGGAAATCGCTCTCACCGATGAGGTCCCGACGGCTATCGCCCCGCTGCTATTGCAGGACAGACAAACACCGGCCAATAGCACGGCTAATACCGTCGTTTTCTATTCGATCAGCAATTGTCATCCCGGCCTGGCCGGCGTGTCGTTCGGCAACTTCCTGATTAAAAACGTTGTGGAAGAACTCAGAAAAGAAGACCCCGATTTAAAGACCTTTGTCACCCTGTCGCCAGTACCCGGGTTCTGTCGCTGGCTAAGCAAGGCCGACCTGGACGGGCTTGTGGCACCCGAACTGCAAGAACTGGTCAAAGAGCCCATGGGCAAGGTTGTTCGAAACGATGTGTATGAGGCCCGCCTCAAACTTTGCGCTCACTATCTGCTGAACGTGAAATCAGGTGAGCAACCGAAAGACCCAGTGGCACGCTTTCACCTTGGCAATGGCGCGCGCCTGCATCGCATTCATGGGGGAGCTGACTTATCCAACAAGGGTCGCAAGCAATCGGCTGGCATCATGGTGAACTATCTCTACGACCTGTCCAAGATCGAGGTTAATCACGAGGCCCTGTTCGATGAGGGCAAGATCTCGGCCTCGCGCTCAGTGTCCAGGATGCTCGCCTAGTCAGCCAAAAGAATACGGTTGATAGACTCAGGCGCTTCGTACATCGCCCAATGCCCAACGCCCTCGAGAATATGAAACTCGGCGCCCGGCTGCACCTGCTGTAACAACTCACGCCGCTGTTCTATCGCCTTACGGCCTCCGGCTGTCGCGTCCTCACAGCCCCACACACCCACAAGGTCTGCATGAATGTTCGGCAACGCTGCCACCAGATCCGCAGAGCCGGCAAGCTTTCTGCTGCGAAAGCGATGGCGGGCCAGATTATCGCCGTGCAGATAAACAGCCATGTCATCGATGACCGCGGGTGACGCCAGCATAAGTCGGCCGAGATTCTCCCGCTGTATAGCGTCCGCCTCCCCTGCTTCTGTATCAGGCCCGGGCGGCGGCAAAAGACTCACCTGCACATGCAAATCGCCAAAGCCGGCAGCACCGATCATTACAAAACGACTGCACCGCTCGCTGGCTCCAGCAGCAACATGGCCACCAATCATCGCACCAAAGCTGAAGCCGGCTAGATCAAACATAGCGTCAGGGCCCAGAACCTGATCGATTCCGGCAAGCAAGAGTTCGGCGAAATGTTCTGTGGTGAAAGGTGCCGGCATATCGCCGGAGCTGCCAAGGCCCGGAAGATCTACCGTCCACACCTGCCGGGTCTCAGCAAGCACCGGCAGATTGGCAAACCAATGTGTCCAGGAGCCGAAGCCACCATGCAGCAACACCAGTGGCAAGGTATCTTCATCTTCGCGTCCCCAGCACTGCCAGCACAGGTTTCCGCCCTGCGGTAACGGCGTACTTACCTGACGTGCATGTTGCAGAAGGCTTTCGACCTCTGCAGCTGGCGAAGACACCTTACTGTTGCAGACTCTGCAGAGCGCTGGAAAAATCCAGTTTGCCGTTACCGGCTTCCTGATGGGCTTGATAGATAGCCTGTGCCAGCTTGCCCATTTTGTTTTCGATGTTGGAGCTGTCGGCGATTTCCATTGCCAGGCCGAGATCCTTGACCATCAGATCAACCATAAACCCTGGCTGGTAATCATTACTCGCCGGTGCTGTCTCCATCACACCAGGGTAAGGGTTGTACACTTCCAGCGACCAATTGCGGCCAGAACTGGCCAGCATGATTTCCGACAGCACCGCGGGGTCTAGTCCGTTGCGAGCACCCATTTCCAGTGCTTCACAGGTGCCCAGCATGTGCACTGCCAGCAGCATATTGTTACAGCCTTTGGCTACCTGCCCAGCGCCATGAGGGCCGGCATGAAAAATATTCTTACCCATGTCCTGCAATACAAGTCTCGCTTTCTCGAACGTATCGGCCTCGCCCCCACACATAAACGCCAGGGTTCCGGCAGCCGCTGCGGCTACACCACCAGAAACGGGGGCGTCCATAAAGCCGATGCCAGCGGCACTGGCAGCAGCGCCCACTTCCCGGGAAGTAGCTGCATCAATGGTGCTGCAGTCCAGTACAGTCACCGAGGGATCAAGCTTGGCCAAAAGGCCATCGTCACCGAGATAGACACCGGCTACATGCTTGCCCGCGGGTAGCATCGAAACGATATAGTCTGCCCCCTGGGCTGCTTCTGTAGTATCAGCGGCAATGCTGGCACCGGCAGCTTCCAGTTCGGCGCAGGCCTCAGGGACCAGATCGAAAACTTTCACCGAGTGACCCGCAGCTACCAGGTTCTTCGCCATGGGGCCGCCCATGTTGCCCAGCCCTATAAAACCTACATTGGCCATGATCAATTCCTCTTGTTGTATTTAGTTCAGGTCTGCCAGCGGATTTTGCGGCCAGGGTTGCTGAAAGAATGGCGCCAACACCTCATCTGTTACCTCGCGAGAACTCGGGTACTGCCACGCAGGCTGCCTGTCCTTGTCGATTAACAGTGCTCGCACCCCTTCGGCAAATTCAGGATGGCGAATGATATTGGTGGCCAGCTGTATCTCTGACTGAAACACTTCACGTAACGATGCGTGACGGGTCTCGTGCAACTGTTGAAAAATCCAGCGAGCCGCGAGGCTGGAACCATGCGCGAGACTGTCCCGTGCTTTTGACAACCAGGGATCTTCAGTGGACTGACCGACAATGTTATCGATGATGTCGTGCACACTGTCGCCATCGCACAGCGCATTAATAGTCGCCATATGCGGTTCAACCTGCCCTGCGGGCCAGGCGCCTATGCTCTGCTCTGCGAAAGGTCTGAGTACGTGCCGAACCAGAGAGTGATTGGCCGCGCCATCAGCCTGCCAGCTCTGCGCCTGCAACTGACGAACGACTGCATCTTTGTGCTCGCTGGCGATGAAGCGGTCTGCGATACCTGTATAGATAGCATCCGCTGCGTTAATCGAGGCGCCCGTTAAAGCCAGAAAAACGCCGGCGCTACCGGGCATGTGGTTAAGGAACCAGCTACCACCCACGTCGGGAAACAGGGCGATTGTAACCTCGGGCATGGCAATTCGGGTTCTCTCGGTGACAACGCGATGAGAACACCCGGCCATAACACCCAGACCACCACCCATCACAATGCCATGCCCCCAGCAAATCAAGGGCTTGGGATAGGTGTGCAAGGTGTAGTTCATGCGATATTCACGAGTGAAAAAAGTCTCGCCATACTCACAGGGGCCGCCGGGTGTAGCGACTGCAGAACTATGCAGCGCCTGTACGTCGCCACCAGCGCAAAACGCTTTTTCGCCAGCGCCATCAATAAACACTGCACCAATGCTGTCATCGTCGCGCCAGGCATCCAACTGCGCCTGCAGCAAATCGACCATTTCCAGGGTGAGTGAATTCAGGGTGGCTTCAATATTGAGCGTGACCCTGCCGACCTTACCGCTGGCTGCCGTCAGTTCTTCAAATAGTACGACTGACATCAGCTGTTCTTCCATTCCGGCTTACGCTTCTCAAGAAAGGCATTGACGCCCTCGCGCTGATCGTCGGTCTTGAACAGATCAACAAACTTATCGCGCTCATTGGACAGGGATTCTCCCATAGCATTATCGCGAGCGGCGTGAATCAGCTCCTTGCAATAGGTTACGGATATAGGACTTTGCTCACCGACTTGTTCTGCCAATGCCATTGCGCGCTCTACTGCAGTGCCCTTTGGCACCACTTCTTCAACCAGACCAATGCGTTCTGCGGTATCCGCCTTGATGCGCTCACCACAAAGAATCATTTTCTTGGCCCAACCCTCACCCACAAGCCAGGACAATCGCTGAGTACCGCCGGCACACGGCAGCAAGCCCACCTTGGCTTCGGGCAATGCCATCTGTGCCTGTTCTTCAGCAATTCGAATGTCACAGGCCAGCGCAACTTCCAGACCGCCACCCATGGCGAAACCGTTAATGGCCGCTATGGATACACCGCGAAAATCAGCGAGGCACTCGAAGCCTTCACCGAAATAACTGGCCATCTCCCTGGCTGTATCCGGATTGCCGTCGGCAAACAGTTTCAAATCGGCGCCCGCTGAAAAAAACTTGTCGCCTGCGCCGGTCAGCACCAGTGCAAAAATTGAGCGCTCTGCATTGAGCGTATTAATCAGCTCCTTCAGTGCAGGCAGACTCTCGGTGTCCCAGGTATTGGCGGCTGGGTTATCAATAGTAACCAGAGCGGTGTGCCCGGTAATCTCTACTTTCAATTTTTCCGAAGTACTTAAACTCATTTTATTACCTCCAGTGCGCCGTCCATCAGTAAACGGCGAGATACAATAACGCGCATAATTTCGTTGGTGCCTTCAAGGATCTGGTGTACCCGGGTATCGCGAACATGGCGCTCCAGCGGATACTCCTTGATATAGCCATAGCCGCCAAACAGCTGCAGTGCATCGTTGCAGACATTGAAGCCGACATCGGTTGCAAAACGCTTGGCCATGGCACAGTAGGTGGTCGCCTGGGAATCCTTGTTGTCGAGTTTGCTGGCCGCCAGTCGCACCATCTGCCTGGCAGCAACCAACTCGGTCAACATGTCGGCCAGCTTGAATTGCGTCGCCTGAAAATCGGCGATAGCGCTGTTGAACTGGCGACGTTCCTGAACATAGGCCGTCGCCTCTTCCAGCGCTTGCTGGGCAGTACCAATACTGCAAGTCGCAATATTTATACGCCCGCCGTCCAGGCCTTCCATCGCAATCGCGAAGCCCTGGCCCTCTACGCCCAGGCGGTTAACCACCGGCACACGGACATTGTCGAATGTAACCATACGGGTAGGCTGGGCATTCCAGCCCATCTTGTCTTCCTTTTTACCGTAGGAAACACCGTCGGCGTCCGCGGGTATAAGCAAGGCTGAAACGCCTTTGGGGCCAGCATCACCGGTACGCAGCATTACCACCAGCACATCGGTTTCACCGGCACCGGAAATAAAGACTTTACTGCCATTGACCACATAATCATCGCCATCCAGTGTCGCTGAAGTGCGAAGTGAGGCTGCATCAGAACCAGCCCCTGGCTCGGTGAGGCAGTAAGAAGCGAGCTTGCTCCCCATCACAAGATCAGGGCACCACTCATCGATAACCGATTGCGTGCAGTACTTGCCGATCATGCTGGTAGCCATATTATGAATTGTGAGGAAGGCAGCCGTGGTTGTGCAGCCTTTGGATAACTCCTCAACAATCAGGCTGGCATCAAGCCGCGGCAGTGCAAGACCACCCGCCTCTTCCGGTGTGTACATACCCATGAAGCCCAACTCGCCGGCCTGGGCGAGTGCCTCTTTCGGGAAGTGGGCTGTCTCGTCCCACTCCGCCGCCTTGGGGGCGAGAACGCCCTGTGAGAATGCGCGGGCGCTCTCTACAAACGCCTGCTGGTCATCGCTCAGTGAAAAGTCCACTGCTGCGTTACTCGAACTTGGCCATCACGTCGCCAAACAACTCGGCATCATCAGGAATCACCTTGATCTGTGCCAACGGCTTGGATACCCAGGTCTCATTGATCAGGTCGCGCCAGGTAATATTGTTGTTGGTCGCGTTGCCGCCCCAGGAACCACAGCCCAGGGAAAAAGTCTGGCGCATGCCGTTCCACAGATTGCCGCTGTTCGACGCCGCCTGTGGTTGATTCACCATCACCCGTGAGGTCTTGGTCGCGTGCGCAAATGACATGATGTTGTCATCGTTATAGGAGTAGATACCGCAGGAATGACCCTGGCCCTGATAGGCCTGAATCTCGTTGGTCAGGCGAATCGCATCCTGTATGTCCTCGACCTTGTACAACGCCATTACCACCGACAGCTTCTCACCGGAAAATGGGTGATCCGCGCCGGCGCCGGTTTCGGGAACAATAAAGAACTGCTTGCCTTCGGCCAGCTCAATACCTGCCATACCGGCTAATTTGTAGGCTGGCTGGGCTACGATTGCCGTATTGAGATGGCCATCCTGCCAGATAGTATTTTGCAGCTTCAGTTTCTCTTCTTCATTGACTACATAACCGCCTTCATGCTCCAGCTTACGGACCAACTCATCGTAGACGGAATCAAACACCAGCACCGAGTTGTCGGAGGAACAGGAAGCAGCCAGATCCAGGGTTTTGGAAATACGGATCTTTTCGGCGGTTTCTTCAAGGTCTGCACTATCATCAACAGTGATACAGGCATTGCCCACACCAACGCCAAGTGCCGGGGTTCCGCTGGAGTAAGCTGCGTGAACCATTGCACCACCACCGGTGGCCAGAACTCGATCGCACTGGGCCATCAGTTCATTGGTCAACTCAAGAGACGGGACTTCGATTGCTATGACCAGGTCAGCTGGTGCACCGCAGCGCTCCAGAGCATCGCGCATATAGTCACAGATTTTCTTGTTGGTCAGTTTGGCGCGGGGGTGCGGGGCAACAATAATGGAGTTGCGGCCTTTGATCGCAGAAATACCCTTGATAACAGGGGTCGCTTCCGGGTTGGTTGAGGGTGACAGGGCTCCGATAACGCCAACTGGCTTGGCAATTTTTACCAGGTTGCGTTCGGCATCCTCTTCAATCACACCAACCGATTTATCGTTGATGATGTCCATCAGGGTTGCGCGGGTCTTGCGATGAATCTTGAGATACTTGCCCTCGTAGTTACCAAGCTGTGTCTCATCGACTGTGAACTGCGCGATCTCCTCGGCTCGGTCCTCACGGGCAACTGCATACACCATTGCGCGTATCAGTTCATCGACCTGTTCCTGGCTGTAATCCGCGATTTGCGCCTGGGCTTTACGCGAACGCTCTATCATCGCGGCCATTTCCTGTTGCGGGGTCATCTGGTCAGACATAGTCCAACTCCTCTTATCGACTGGTTAAAAATTCAGCAGAACATACTAGCACCGGTCCACACAGCCCCACATTGACTAAATTGCTGTATTCATGGACTATGTTGCGGTATGAGCTCTCCATCCAAATGGCCTCTTCCGGACACCGGCATTCGATTCATGACACCGGCTTTCATGGTCGAGAAATTGGCGCGACATCCGCTAACCAAAGACTGTTACCCCACTGCCATGGGCTTCTATCCCGCCGCCAGCGGTCACCACATGGAGCGCCAGCGGCATGATGACAACCTGCTGATATATTGCACTGATGGGCAAGGTGAACTGACAACGGCCGACTGGCGCGGAGAAATCCGTGCAGGACAGCTGGCACTGCTGCCCCAGGGCCTGCAACACCTCTACCGCGCCAGCGACAGCAACCCCTGGACCGTCTTCTGGGTACATTTTCAAGGTGCTAGCACCGGTGTGTTCACACAGTATCTGGGGTACCGGGAAGGCAAGAGCCCTATCGTGGATGCTGGCGTATCCCCGCTACTCATAGGCGCTTTTACCAGCCTGATGGAAGTCCGCCGCACCGGTTACTCCACCCGCGCTTTCATCAATGCAGCGAATCAACTGCGGCATCTGCTGACGAGCACGGCTATAGAAATACGCGCCAACCAGGCACGCAGCCAACAAGGCTTGCAACTGGAACAGGTGCAGGGGTTCATGCTCGAGAATATTGACCAGAACCTGACGCTGGACGCGCTGGCGGCAACCGCGAAAATGTCCAAGTTCCACTTCAGTAATCGCTACAAAAAACTGACCGGCTACTCGCCGGTAAAACATTTTCTAAATATGAAAATGGAGCACGCCTGCTATCTGCTGGACTCCAGTGATCTGAGCGTGAAGGCCATCGCCAGCCAGCTCGGTTACGAGGATCCGCTCTATTTCTCGCGAATATTCAGCAAAACCATCGGCATGTCGCCACGCAGTTATCGCGGCTCTATCCGAAACTAAAGGCGCAGTCGTTGACCTGAGAATTCGCTAGCGTGCGGGCCGATACCATATAGCGGAACTGATTGCGCGCTCTTGCAATGTCGCAGGCTCCGGCGCCGGTATACCTAGCTTCATCGCGTCATACGTAGACCAGCGCGGCGTTGGAATCTCTATTGCACGAGCGTAGTAAAAGGCCTCTATGGCAGGGTCAAAATCCGGATCGCGCCACAGCGCAGACAACTGGGGCGCGCCAATAGTGTTGCTGTAGCTGGCAGTTGGTACATCGACGGTGCTGCCCACAGGCAGCAAGCGACCTTCGGCATCCCGGCCACGCCCGGTGGAGGCACCGACATCATAGATACGTTCATGACTGACGCCTGCCGCATCTACCCAGCCCTTGATAACCTGCACCCTGTCCAGATGCGCCCCTTCCGGATCCATTCCCGCCGACACTGCAAACCGGGGGGCGCCATCTTCAAGACTTGCAGCAGTCAGCTCGCCCCCCATAGGCACACCCAGGCGATAGGCTGCCTCCAGCCAATCCGGATGACTGAGCATGTCTTGCGGGTAAGCAAAACCACCGAAGAAACGAAGACCAATTCGAGGTCCTGAGGTGGCGTAGGTTTCGCGCCGCTGCAAGGCATCAAAGATCGCTGCACGGGTGTTCTCCTGCGCCCACACTGCAGCCAGCCCGGCGCTACCCCAGCGTCGCTGTCGCAAATATCGATCCGGCAGTACGAGCGCCTTTCCCAGCCGCAAACCAGCTGTGCCATCCATTATCGGCAATTTTCCATGATGCTCACTTTCCTGCACCGAGCTACTGGCGTTATGACTATCGCTGGAGCCGATAACACCAAATTTATAGGGGTTGAAACCCTCACTATGTGAAAGCTCCAGGCCAAACCGCATGGCATCACGGACATAACTGCCAGCGGGTTCGCTGAAGTCTCCAGCCGTATCCAGTTGCTCGGTCACCAACTCAAAGTCGGCAAACTCATCCTCAGGAGACAATAGCGGGTGGGTTTCTGACGTACCCTTGATCTGCAGAATCTCACTGACCGGCTCATTGCGACGACGACGCGCTGAGTAGTCAGTAGTGAGCGGCGAGCCATCAAACTGCACCCGGTCATACATCAGACCATTGCTGAGATTGCCATTATGGGGGATAGCCAGAACGCGCATCCCCTGCTCGCGCTGGGCATCCAGCGCATCCCACAAGTCCTCGGGATTATTGGATTGCAGCGAGCTGAAAGGCAGGGGCGGGACACGATTGTCGCGGTAAATAACATTGCGATGCAGATTCTGGCCACCGATCATCGCCGTCCATTCATAGGCTACCAGCGCAGTAAAAACACCGGGATCATAATGCGCATCGGCGGTCTCTATCATATGTCGCCAGGCATCCAGCCCAGCGCCCTGCAACGCATCTCCCTGGGGAGACATATCTGCACCGGCTATGTGCATGGTACTTCTGATAAACGCGACGGTGACACCCAGCGCGCCGTCATTAAGCAAACGATCCCGCAGTGAACGCTCCTCGAGAACAGTTTTCGTCGGGTCCAAACGGGCCGCCCCCATGTACTCGGCGTGGTCGGTTACCGCGGCAAAGTCCAGAGGCCTGTCTATGGTAATGGGATATCCAGCGCCATGCTGGATCGTGCCGCCGCGGGTAAACAGATAGGCGTCATCCGGGGTGGCGCGCACACCCATGGTATAGGCGTCCGTGGAATAGCTCGTATGGATATGCAGGTCGCCCCAGAGGAGATTGCGCAAAGGGTTTTTCTCAACCGCTGGCTTTTCTGGCAACTCGATACGGGTATTTTGGTCGAATGCCGGCTGCAGCGTTGGGTCTTCCAATGGCTCGCAGGCAAGCAGCAATATTGCCATGAACGCGGCAGCAGCCTTCAATGGTAGTTTGGGGGCTAAGACTACAGACTCTGGTTGAGCGCGGGCGGTCAGTAAAAACCGTAGGCTCACTTCAACACTCCCGCGCGCACAGGATAAATCAGTAAATCACTACCGACCGAATACTCTCGCCCGCATGCATAAGGTCAAACGCCTTGTTAATGTCCTCCAGGGGCATGGTATGGGTAATCAGGTCATCGATATTAACCTTGCCCTCCATATACCAATCGACGATGCGTGGGACGTCGGTACGCCCACGGGCTCCGCCGAAGGCTGTGCCGCGCCAGGAGCGTCCGGTGACCAGTTGGAAGGGACGGGTAGAAATTTCCTGGCCCGCACCGGCGACACCGACAACGCAACTCTGGCCCCAACCTTTGTGACAACATTCCAGGGCCTGGCGCATTACATGCACATTGCCGATACACTCAAAGCTGTAATCGACCCCGCCACCGGTGATCTCAACAATATGGTCCACCACATTTTCATGCTCTGATGGATTGATAAAATCGGTCATACCGAATTTGCGGGCTAACTCTACTTTGGCCGGGTTGAGGTCAATGCCGATAATGCGCGTCGCGCCCACCATTTTCGCGCCCTGAATAACATTCAGCCCAATACCACCCAGGCCGAACACGGCCACGGTAGACCCCGGCTCCACCTTCATGGTGAAAGCGACAGCACCGATGCCGGTAGTCACACCACAACCGATGTAGCAAATCTTGTCGAAAGGGGCATCCTCACGCACTTTCGCCAAGGCGATTTCGGGGAGGACCGAATGATTGGCAAAGGTGGAGCAGCCCATATAGTGCAGGATGGGTTCACCGTCTAGCGAGAAGCGACTGGTTCCATCGGGCATAACACCCTGCCCCTGAGTTTCCCGTATCGACTGACAGAGATTGGTTTTCGGATTAAGGCAAAAATCGCAGGTACGACACTCCGGTGTGTACAGAGGAATCACATGGTCGCCTGGTTTCAGGCTGCTAACCCCGGGACCGACTTCAACGACAACCCCGGCGCCCTCATGCCCCAAAATAGCGGGAAATGCGCCCTCGGGGTCATCGCCAGACAGCGTGAAGGCGTCCGTATGGCAGACACCGGTGGCTTTCATTTCCACCAGCACTTCACCGTCCTTGGGACCCTCCAGGTCAACCTCAACAACTTCCAGTGGCTTACCTGCTCCAAACGCTACTGCTGCCCGTGTTTTCATCCCTGCGCCTCAAGTATTTTCATTTTCGAATGGGCATTGTATTTGATTGTGCGCAATTGGAAAGGCCGACTGGCCAGTTAAACAATGTGAGCATACAGCGCGCTTAGGCTACACTCCGCCCATGTCGCGCCTATACATCAACCCTCGCTACCAGCAGCTACTTAATCGGCACCAACTGTCGACGGAAAAGCAGTTACTCGGAGATAGCGTTAGCGGCGACATTATCGAGCACGGAGCTGAGCGAAGTACCTTTAAAGTCGAGCTTGAGGGCAACGGTTTTTTTCTAAAGCAGGTGCGCAAAAAGAGCTACCTGAGTGCACTGGAACCACTGCTACAACTGCAGAAACCCCATCACTATGCCTGGCGCGAAATGCAGCATGTCTTGAACCTGCAAAAAGCTGGCATCGACGTTATGGAGGTCGTCGCTGCCTGTGAGCACACCCGCTGGGGAATACCTGTCGCCAGCGCTATTATGGTGGCCCAGGTGGACGGCGCGGACTTGGAAAGTGTCTTCATACAGGCCACACGCGAACAACAGCATTTACTCTTACAACGACTGGGAGCCCTGACAGGGCGCCTGCACCTGGCGGGGTTTTTCGGGACAGTCCGACTCAAGGACGTTTTTATCGACCGCAAAGACAGCTACGTGCTGATAGATCGGGAGGCTCGTAATCCACAGCCACAGGCATTTAGTGAGGCACGTGCTCTGCAGGGGTTGGAGCGTTTTCTTCACCGGCAGCGACGTGATTATCCGGCGTGGTGCGAGGATGATTCGCGCAGTTATTTGCAGGGCTACCTGCAGGAGACAAGCGACAGCTTACCTTTGCCACTCGATGAGGTATTGGATCGCGTGAGTTGAGTTAGCTCAGGATACCCTGGGCTTTCCCCGGGGCTTGCCCTTCTTTCCCTTCGCAGGCCCACCCTTGTCCAATCGTGAGATCTGTAGCTGGCGACCGCTCACCCAGACCTTGCGTAGATGTTTGAACAACTCCTTGGGCATTCCCTCGGGAAGGTCGATAAAGCTGTGATCATCCTGAATATCAATGCGACCAATATATTCGCTGTCTATTTCGGCTTCGTTGGCTATGGCACCGACAATATTTCCTGGCTTGACGCCGTGATCGTGCCCGACTTCAATCCGAAAGCGCTCCATGCCTATATCTGCCGCCTTGACTGAGCCCTCATCCGACGCCGGCTTGGGCCGAGGCTTCCTGGGTGGCGCCACCTTGTCGCTTTTATCATCGCTGGAACTGGCAGTCGGCTTGGCCTTCGCTGGGCGATCTTCCTTTTTATCTCCCCGCTCTTTTTTATCTCCGCGCTCTTTTTTGTCTACCCGTTCCTTTTTGTCTCCCCGCGCCTTGCGTCGCTTGCTGTCGGGCTTTTTCGATTTTCCCTGTTTTTCGGCTGGCTCCGTCGCCGCAACCGATTTTTGCTTACCCTGGGCGAGAGCAACCAGTGCCGCGGCGATATCGATAACCGGCACACCATGCTCATGCTGATACTCTTCAATCAATTGGCGGAAGCCGGAAATGTCCCGAGTATCCAGAGTCTCTGTAATACGCGACTTGAAACGCTGATTACGTTTGTCACTGACTTCATCGGCGGTGGGTAATGTCATTTTCTCAATGGTATTACCGGTTGCCTTTTCTATCGCTCTCAGCAGGCGACGTTCGCGGTTAGCCGCAAATAGGATGGCGTCGCCAGTACGGCCCGCCCTGCCCGTCCGGCCAATACGATGCACGTAAGCTTCAACATCGTAGGGGATATCAAAGTTGATGACATGACTGATCCTGGCCACGTCCAATCCTCGCGCAGCCACGTCGGTGGCAACAACAATATCTAACTGACCACGCTTTAACTTATCGACCGTTTTTTCACGCTGCGGCTGCGGTATATCGCCATTCAATGCGGCGACGGAATAGCCGCGCGCAGAAAGCTTATCGGCAAGCTCCACGGTCGCTATTCGGGTGCGCACAAATATTATGATGGCGTCAAAATCCTCTACCTCGAGGATACGTGTCAGGGCATCCAGCTTGTTGGCGCCGGCCATCATCCAGACCCGTTGCCGAATTGCGTCATGTGCCACCGCGGTCATCTTGATCGTGACTTCTTTCGGGCTGCTAAGGTGATTGCGCGCTATGCGACGTATCGCATCAGGCATGGTTGCGGAGAACAGTGCAATCTGGCGGCCTGATGGCGTCTGTTCCAGAATCCACTCCACGTCATCAATGAAGCCCATGCGCAACATCTCATCGGCTTCATCAAGGACCAGCGTACGCAGACCAGAAAGATCAAGAGAGCCCCGTCTCATGTGATCCATTACCCTGCCAGGCGTTCCGACGATCACGTGAACACCGCGTTGTAACTGCCGCAACTGACTGCGGTAGTCAGAGCCGCCGTAGAGTGGCAGCACATGGAAACCCGACAGATGATGAGCGTATTTCTGGAAAGCCTCGGCAACCTGAATCGCCAGCTCACGCGTGGGCGCCAGAACCAGCACCTGCGGTGTCTTCTGGCTCATATCCAGTCTGGCCAGTGCCGGCAGCGCAAATGCCGCCGTCTTACCCGTACCGGTCTGCGCCTGACCGACCAAGTCAGTGCCGGCCAGCAGATGAGGAATCGTCATGGCCTGTATCGCCGAGGGCGTTTCGTAGCCGACTTCATTGAGGGCGCGCTGGAGTGCCGCGGGAAGGTCCAGGTCTGAAAAACTGGTTACCGCATTTTCTGTCGACATGACTATATCCTGGGAGAGAGCCGGCGTCGGATCACGACCGGCCCGCGATTATACAGGTCGGCCTGCCCCACGCAATGCCAGACGGATGGGGCCAAGCCACGCCCTGAGACGGATAGGGCCAGACTTTCAGGGCCTAAGATGCGCTTCGCCATAGCCTGAGCGAGGCCCTTCGCTTACAATCTGCCTACACCTTCACGGCCATCTTCTGATACCACGAGAAACAGTGACCAGCGTCAAAGAACAGCAACACACTCCCATGATGCAGCAATACCTGGGCATCAAGCGAGACCACCCCCGCGACCTGGTTTTTTACCGAATGGGGGACTTCTACGAGCTGTTTTTCGATGATGCCAAACGCGCCGCAGAGCTGCTGGATATCACCCTTACCGCCCGTGGCAAATCCGCCGGCGAGCCCATACCCATGTGTGGGGTTCCCTATCATGCCGCTGAGGGCTACCTGGCTCGCCTGGTCAAAGCCGGTGTATCCGTTGCCATTGCCGAGCAAATCGGCGACCCGGCCACCAGTAAAGGGCCCGTGGATCGTGCAGTGGTGCGTATCGTCACTCCGGGCACCGTCAGCGACGAAGCACTGCTGGACGACCGGGTAGAGAGCCTGCTACTGGCGGTCAGTCAGAAAGAACAGCATTTTGGCCTGGCCTATCTGGACCTGAGCAGCGGCCGCTTTCGGGTTCTGGAAGTACAAGGTGAGGAAGCACTGACCGGTGAGCTACAGCGACTTGACCCTGCTGAAACCCTCTATCAGGAGACCATAGGCCACACCACCATCACTGAACGCGCTGGCGCCCGCTCCCAGCCGGCCTGGGAGTTCGACCTGGACAGCGCACGGCGGGCCTTGAGCGACCAGTTCCAAACACACGATCTGCAGGGCTTCGGCTGCGACGAACTCTCTCTCGCCCTGGGCGCCGCTGGCTGCCTGCTGCAATATGTCAAAGACACGCAGCGCAGCAGCCTGCCGCACATTCGCGCCATGGCGCATGAGAGCAGAGCCGAAAGCGTTATCCTGGACGCAGCCACAAGGCGCAATCTGGAAATTGATATCAACCTGACTGGCGGCGACACCAACACCCTGTATTCGGTGATGGACAAAGGCGTTACCGCCATGGGCAGCAGGATGCTGCGACGTTGGCTGCACCGTCCCCTGACTGATATCGACGTGTTGCGCGCTCGTCAGGGGGCCATTCAGGCCCTGTGCAGTAACTATCACTACGAGACGGTGCGCGAGTCGCTGAAACCGGTAGGCGACATGGAGCGAATCCTGGCCCGGGTGGCCCTGCGCTCGGCACGGCCCAGAGACCTGACGCGCCTGCTCAGTTCGCTGGCCGCACTGCCGCAGGTGCGCAGTGAGCTTGGTGGCTGCGACAGCCCACGACTGGCAGAGCTAAGCCAGCAGGCTGGCGATTATCCAGCCCTGTGCGAGCTATTGCTGTCTGCCATTATCGAAAACCCACCCGTGGTCATACGGGAAGGGGGCGTCATCGCGCCGGGCTACGATGCCGAGCTGGATGAATTGCGAACGATCAGCTCAAATGCCGGCGACTACCTGCTGGAGATAGAGCAGCGGGAACGGGAGCTGACCGGCCTGTCCACATTAAAGGTCGGCTATAACCGGGTTCACGGCTACTACATTGAAATAAGCCGCAGCCAGTCAGATCAGGCGCCGGTTGAGTACACTCGCAGACAGACTCTTAAAAACGCAGAGCGCTTCATTACACCCGAATTGAAGGCCTTTGAAGACAAGGCCCTGTCCAGCAAGAGCCGCGCCCTGGCGCGGGAGAAAGCACTCTACGAGGCTCTGCTTGAGCGCTTAAATGAAGATCTTGCCGCGCTGCAGGATACCGCGGCGGCGGCCTCTGAAATCGATGTGCTTGCCAATCTCGCCGAGCGAGCTGACAGTCTGCGCCTGTGCCAACCGCAGTTTTGTGACGAGGAAGTGTTCGAGGTAACTGAAGGTCGTCACCTGGTGGTAGAACAGGTGCTCACCGAGCCGTTTATTGCCAACGACGCACTACTGAACCAGAAGCGACGCATGTTACTGATCACAGGGCCAAATATGGGCGGTAAATCGACCTATATGCGCCAGAATGCGGTCATCGCGCTGTTGGCGCATATAGGCAGCTATGTACCTGCAAGCGCTGTGCGCCTGGCGCCACTCGATCGCATCTTTACCCGTATTGGCTCATCTGACGACCTCGCCAGCGGGCGCTCCACCTTCATGGTGGAGATGACTGAAACCGCCAATATCCTGCACAATGCCACAACTCGCAGCCTGGTGCTGATGGACGAAGTGGGCCGTGGCACCAGCACCTTCGATGGTCTCAGCCTGGCCTGGGCCGCAGCCGTGCAACTGGCCCAATCGGTGCGGGCTTTCACCCTTTTTGCCACCCACTATTTTGAATTGACCAGCCTGCCTGAGCAGTGCCCAACCATGGCTAATGTGCATCTGGATGCCACTGAATACCAGGATCACGTCGTATTTCTACACAATATTCAGGAAGGTCCGGCTAACAGAAGCTTTGGCTTGCAGGTTGCCAAGCTGGCCGGCATTCCCGGCCCCGTTCTCGCCGCCGCGCAAGAGAAGCTCGCGGAGTTGGAACTGGGGGCACAGGAGTCAGCCCCAGTCGCGCCTGCGCTTGGGCAGCCCGATCTTTTCAGTGCACCCCAGCCGCATCCGGTGGTGGATAAACTCGGCGATCTGGATGTAGACGACCTCAGCCCACGCGACGCACTGGCAACGCTTTACGCTCTGAAATCGCTACTACCCTGACCCCTTCTCACGGGACCCGCTTACGGTTAAACTAGCGCCCCTTAATGAGAGCCCCCGAGAGCAAGAGGCAATTACAACATGACGTTTATTGTTGGCGAGCAATGTATCAAGTGTAAGCACACCGACTGTGTAGAGGTGTGTCCGGTAGATTGCTTTTATGAAGGTCCGAACTTTTTGGTCATCCACCCAGACGAGTGCATTGACTGTGCCCTGTGCGAGCCGGAATGTCCTGTCGATGCTATTTACTCTGAGGACGAGCTTCCCGAAGACCAACAGGTCTTCCTTGAGCTCAATGCGGAACTGGCAGAAGTTTGGCCCAACATCACTGAAATGAAACCGCCACCAGCAGACGCCGAAGACTGGGCCAACAAGCCTAACAAGCTGGAATTGCTGGAACGCTGATTCGACAGTCTTAAGCAAAAAACCCCGCTAAAGCGGGGTTTTTTTTGTCTGATCAAACGGCATCAACCCGGCGGCGGCGCTGCAACGGTAGGTAACTGTCTCACCAGCAGACGAGTGCCGGAAGCACCGGAGAGCTCAACCTTGCAAGAGCTTAAACCCGCCGGGATTGTCCAGCGCCGGCTGTAGGGATAATCAAGCCGGCGTTCACCGTTGTCGCAAACGAGAAATACCGAATCAATTTTGCCGCCACGCACGTTATCCAGCGCAAACTCAGGCCGTGCCAGCCAGCCCTCCCAGGATCCGGGGCCACCCCGATAGATAGGCGTCAGCTCGGCCTTGATCTCCAAGGCCTTGGTCTGGTCAACCTGGATCTCAAAATCTTCATGGCGAAAGCGGGCGTCGGTAGTGATCATACTGTCAGAGTTAACGCTCATCATGGAAAACAGTGTCCTGTTAGCATCTGCCAACATCTGGTTCTGCAACTGCAATTCATGAATACGTCCCAGCGTCAGCAAATACTGGTTTGGGTCCAGGTAGCCATTGCTGAAGTTCTTGGAGTCGGCGAGCGTCTGGAACTCCACCGCCCGCTTCAGGTGCTGTAACTCTGCTGCCGGGTCTTCCCAATGCGCCGCCATTTTTGCGGCCAGCAACTGGACCTGAACTTCTTCATAGGCATTACGTCGCGCCATGTCCTTCATCGCTACCGCATTCTCAAAGGCCGCGTCATAGTCGCCAGCGGCTATTTGTTGCTGAGCAGCATCGTAATATTGACGAAAAATAGGCGTTAGCTGCCGTTCTTCATCCAGAATCAGCGTAAAGAATACCGGGCCCACATAGGTCAGGACGGGGTTGCCGTCACGGCTGGCAGGCTTATAGCGCATCTGGGAAATATGAGCGACGATCGCGGAGTTAACCTCCTCTACACCGTTTGAGCTGTGTATCTGTAGCTTCTTGACCAGACCATCCACATCGATTTCATAGGTATACACCAGCCAGACTTCGCCAGACTGGGTGGTATCGAAATCGGGGTAGCGAGGTGCATTGGGATTCAAGCTTTGCGGCGGCACATATTGCGCCAATGTAAAAGGTGCTCCGCACAAACCTATCAGCAGCACTGCTATTGCTAACATCCTGTGGCGGAGTCGTGACATGTTTTCCTTGTGCCGTAACACCATGACCGTATCCTTAACTCTTTTTACACGAAACCACATAATAGCACTTCAGCAGCAAATTCGGGACGGGAGTGAACACAACCCAGCTTAGCCACTCACTCTCTGCTACACTGCGCTTATGGATGAGGAGAGACACAGCTTCAGGATGGACTGGCGAGTTGCTTTCGGACTTGTTGTCACCATCATCTGGATTAGCACGGGATTGCTCTATCTGCTGTCTGTCGTGGGCTGGGGTAATTTCGTCTATTTACCCACTGCTGACATAGGCAGTTTTCTGGAGGGTGCGTTTGCGCCACTGGCTTTCTTGTGGCTGGTAATCGGTCATTTCATGCAGCAAAAAGAAATTACCGCCAATACCAAAGCCATCAATATTCAGGAGATGAGCGCCCGTCGCCTGGAGTTACACTCCCGTCGTGACAGCTACTTCAAACTACTCAGCCTGGTACAGGATCAACTCGGCTCTATCGCTGGCTTCCTGTACATGTCTGTATGCGGACCGACGGGCTCCGGAGACGTAACTTTCGAAGAATTCTCTGAGCAGCGGGCCCAGGCCAGCAGTGGCGACAGCGCCTGGTTCATCCGCAAAATGCTGGCTCTGGTCGCCGGGGAGCGAGATAACCAGGAAAAGATGCAAGAGGTTTTCTACGGCACTGAAATACGCACCCGCCACTCGAACAATTTTGTCACTACCTTCGGCAAACTCATCGAAGGCGCCAGAGCTGTCGATACCGACGACATGGTCACCAACGCCCTACTCTATGGCTCTGCGGCGGGCATGCTCTATCGGGTTATCCAGCACGTTAACGGCACCGAACTGATGGATCCACTAACGGGCCTGAGCGGCAAACTCGAGGGCGATGAAATCCCCGCACCCGGCAGCGCTGCCGCTATTCTCTAAAGCTCGCCGCAGCGCAAAACCACTTTTCCTGCGATCTCCGCTCGCTCAATGCGCCGGTGAACCTCAACCACATCAGCAAGCGGCACACTTTCCGCGATAGCGGGCTGCAGCTTCCCCTCTGCCAATAACTGAAACAGCGCCTGCACATCTTCCTTGAATTCCTGCGGGTGCTTTTCGCGACGAGTCTGAATATTGTAGAACGTGGAAGACTTACCATCTGGCAGTAGTTTCCACAGCGCCAGCAGGCGCGCAAAACCCCACAACAAACTGGCTATGCTTTCTTCCCCTGTACCTACCTGCAAGGCGCCAAATCCAACCAGCAGCCCACCGCGCTTGAGGCAGCCATAGGAGCGGGCCCAGCTTGCACCGCCAATCGTGTCAAATATGGCATCTACCCCCTGCCCGCCAGTTTCGCGTTCAATCACGGCTTCAAACTTCTCTTGCCGGTAGTCAATGGGAACAGCGCCAAAGCGTCGAACAAGGTCATGCTTGCCAGCCGAGGCCGTGCCGAACATCTTCAACCCCATCAGCTGGCCAAGCTCCAACAGTGCCGTGCCAACCGCGCCACCAGCCGCATGTACCAGGCAGCTCATACCTGGCTCAAGCGTTCGAATGCGAGTGAGCATTTGATAAGCGGTAGTGTAGGACAGGATCATGGCTACCGCGGCATCAGGATTCAAACCTTCTGGTGCAGGCACCACGCGATCTGCAGCCACGCAAAGGTAGCCCGTGTAACCGCCAATCACTGGCATATCGGCAACAGGCTGGCCAAGCTGCAGGGACGTAACACCCTCTCCCAGCGCATCAACCACGCCAAACCAGTCGTATCCGGGTACCAGGGGCGGTTTCTCTTTTACGCCGGGATACTGGCCTTTACGAATAATTGTGTCGGTGAACCCGGTTCCAGCGGTGAGCACGCGCACGCGCACCTCTCCCGCTTTTGGCTGTGGCAGCTCCGACACTTCCTCCAGCTGCATTTCCTCGGGCTCACCAAAGGACTGCAATACTATCCTTTGATAACTCATTCTCAGGCGTCCATTCCGTGATTCTCAAATAGCTCGATAATCAGGGGATCACCGGCGCGCTCCATGTAGGCGACCGCCAGGCCCTCGCCAAAACGTGCGCCCCAGATAGATTCGTAACCCGCCGCAACCAGATCGCTCACCTTGCTATCCAGGTCATCGACGATGTATCGGAGGTGTTGCATGCCCTCGCGACCGGCATCGATGAATTCCTTGTGCGGGCTGCCCCCAGTGACCCACTGGATCAATTCAATTTCAATGTCGCCACTCTTGCCAAACGCCAACAGCAGGTGGCAGGGTTCTTCGCGTCCGCGGTAGGTATAATTCATGACCCCGGTATCCATCAAATTAAATGGACCAAACATGGGTTCATACAGCGCCAGTGACGCATCCATGTCGCGGATGACGAAGCCGACCTGGTCGGGCGTACCAAGCTGCAAGTCCGGGGATACCTGATCATTTGTCATATAGATTCTCCTCTTTGGATGTCACCAAGCGCGCAGCATACCCAGCACAGGAGTGATTACCAGCTACCGTCTGGAATGATGGCTTGCAGTTCAAGTTGTCAGCCAGATACAAAAACGCCCGACATTGGCCGGGCGTTACAGTGGTGTTGCTGGTCAGATAATCTAACTAAATAGCGATTCGCCGGTAAGACCCTGGGTTTCCATGATCAAACGCAGGCGCTTCAATGCCTCCACCTGAATCTGTCTCACACGCTCGCGGGTCAGACCTATTTCACGGCCCACCTCTTCGAGTGTGCTGCTCTCATAACCACGAAGTCCGAAACGACGAGAGACAACCTCCCGCTGCTTATCGCTGAGTTCATCCAGCCATTCGGCAATACTGTCCTTGATATCACTGTCCTGTAAAAGCTGCGAAGGATCACAGACGCGAGCATCTGCAATAGTATCCAATACGGCTTTGTCGGAGTCAGGTCCTACGGGTGTATCGACGGAAGTTACCCGCTCGTTAAGCTTCAATAATCGCTTCACGTCGGCCGCCGGCTTATCGAGCATGTCGGCGATTTCTTCAGCGGTAGGTTCGTGATCCAACTTCTGGGTCAATTCACGCGCGGCGCGCAAATAAACATTCAGCTCCTTGACCACATGAATTGGAAGACGAATGGTGCGAGTCTGGTTCATGATTGCGCGTTCGATGGTTTGACGAATCCACCAGGTGGCGTAGGTGGAAAATCGAAACCCGCGCTCCGGGTCAAACTTTTCGACGGCGCGAATCAAACCCAGGTTACCTTCCTCGATGAGGTCGAGCAAGGTAAGACCACGATTGATATAACGTCGAGATATTTTTACAACCAGTCGCAGGTTACTTTCAATCATGCGCTTGCGACCGGACTCGTCTCCCCCTATCGCCAGGCGAGAATAATACTTCTCCTCGTCGGCAGTAAGTAGCGGCGAATAACCAATTTCATTTAAGTACAACTGGGTGGCATCAAGCGAGCGCTCAGCACCTCTGGCAGCTTTGGCGCGTTTGAAACGCTCCTCTTCTGCAGCAACAGCGGAAGCCAGCTCTGCCTCGCTATTTTCACCTTTTTGCTCAAGCACTTCCTTGCCGGACGCAGGGGAAGCCTTGGCTGCCTTGGTTTTCGGGGTTTTAGTTGCCTTCGCAGCCTTGTCAGTAGAGGCCTTGCGAACCCTCGAATTCCGTTTCGGGCTTATTGTTGTTCTATCCATATCCATGGCTATACCTCATTGTTTTTTGTACGAATACTGAGAGTATTTCTCGCCGGTCGAACAGATTACCTCAGGCAAAGGCGAAATTACAAGCTGCCAAATGGAATTTTATAAGCGTGTTCCGGGCTGGAAAATAACCCGTCTGTGGCACATGAGGGTGTGGCATAAAGCGTAGATTTAGCGCTTGGGCAATATCCGCATAGGATCTATGGGTTTACCTTCCCGCCGTATTTCAAAGTGCAGCTTCACCGTATCGGTACCCGAACTGCCTTTCTCTGCAATCTTTTGACCTACACCGACTTGCTGGCCCTCTGTCACCAACAGGCGATCGTTGTGGCCGTAGGCGCTGAGATATACATCGTTGTGCTTCACGATCAGCAACTCACCAAAGCCCACGATGCCTGTACCGGCGTAGACCACTTTACCGGCTGCTACAGCAACAATAGGGTCTCCACGTTTCCCAGCGATATCTATGCCCTTGTGCACGCTGGACGAGTAACCACGAGTAACCCTGCCGCTGGCTGGCCAGCGCCAGGTTTTGACAGAAGCTCCCGTCCAGGTGCCGCCCTCACTTTTAACAGGCGCAGGTGGGGCCTTGCTAACCAGGGGTGCGGTTTTTGCAGTCCCGGCGGATTGCGAAGATTTTGCAGTGGGCTTGGCCGTTGCTACAGGCTTGGGTGACGCCGCGGGCTTGGGCGCAGGCTTGGCTGCAGATGTGGATTTGGTGGTGCTGACCGCTGGCGTCTGCTTTTCAAGATCGAGCTTTTGCCCAGGATAGATTGTATAGGGTGATGCAATGCCATTAGCCGCCGCCAGCACGCGAAAATCTAAACCGTAACGGAAGGCTATCGAGTACAGCGTATCGCCACGCTGCACCGTGTAGTACCTGGAGGATGAAGACGTTGCCCCGCTGGGCTGTCGATCCTCAATCGGCGCCGGCGGGCTGCTGCCACAGGCTACAAGCATTGCCAGGAACAAACTGTAGCAAAACGTTCTCAGCACCATCATGTCCTGTGCAACGAGTGTCTGCGAATCAACCGGGAGACCGGACACGCCCCCAGCGGGTATCGATAATCCAGACCGCCAGGAATCCTGCCAGCATCATTACCACGCAAAGCATCAACTGCGGATCCTGACCACTCACCGTGAGGTACTCTGCGGGTGAAACGGGGAGCTGTTGCGCCGGCTTCAACTCGCCGTGCCGGTCAACGACCCATTCAAGGACACGCTTCCACGGCCACACCACGGCAAGGGAGCCAAACAGAAAACCTGTTAGCAGTGCCATAGTGGCCTGGTGGAAATGATGCAGCAGCCAGTGCAGCAGCCTGGAGAAAACCAGCAAACCAGTAATGGCGCCAGCACCCAGAACAGCGATGAAGGCGAGATCGAGTGATTTCACAGCGCCCAATACAGTCGCGTACATGCCCAGCAAGACAAGAATAAAACTGCCGGAAATACCGGGCAGGATCATCGCGCATATCGCGATGAAGCCGGCGATAAATACACTGGACATCCCGAAATCCATATTCACTACAGGAGCAAGGGCAATGGTGAGCGCAAAGGAAATACCAGCAAGCAGGCAAATGATCCTGGGGAGAGCCCAGCGCTCCACCTGTTTCAGCAGCACCAGGGCCGAGGCCAGTATCAGACCAAAGAAGAAGGCCCACAGTGGCACCGGGTGATTCTCCAATAGCCACGAAATAAGTCGAGCCAGTGACACAATACTGGTTGCTATGCCCAGAGCCAGGGCCAGCAGAAACTGGCCGTTCACGTGTTGCCAGGCGGCCTTGATCTGTCCACGCAGAACCAGCCTCAAACACGCCAGGTCAAACGCCCGAATACTATCGATCAGCGTGTCGTAGATACCGGTAATAAACGCCATTGTGCCGCCCGAGACACCGGGTACGATATCGGCAGCCCCCATAAGCATACCGCGCAAATACACACCTAAAGAGGTCATGACTTCATCTCACTGTGCCTGGACGCAGTGGCACAAAGCGCACGGCCTCGACAATTTTTTTGGTGTAACCATCTTCATCACGGGTGACAAGCTGCAACTGCTGGCTCTCACCGCCCACAGGAATCACCAGACGCCCTCCAGGGCTAAGTTGGCGTAGCAACTCCTCGGGGATTTGTTCGGGGGCGGCAGCACTGAGAATGCCGTCAAAGGGACCTTCCGAGTCCCAGCCCAACATGCCATCGGCATGGCGCAGGTGCACATTGCGTAATTTCAATCGGCGGATGCGCTGTCTCGCCTTGTCCAGCAAGGGCTTGATACGTTCGACGCCATAAACCTCTCCCACCAGCTGGGCCAGCACCGCGGTCTGATAACCGGAACCGGCACCAATCTCCAGCACACGTTTGCGTGGACCATCGGCCAACAAGAGCTCGGTCATGCGGGCGACAATGTAGGGCTGTGACAGCGTCTGCTGATAGCCTATGGGCAGGGCAGTGTCCTCGTAGGCACGATGCGCCATAGCTTCGTCAAGAAACAGGTGCCTGGGCGTGGTGCGGATGACATCCAGCACCCCCATATCAGTTATGCCCTGTTCTACCAGCCGCTGTATAAGCCTCTCGCGGGTTCGCTGCGAGGTCATACCAATGCCAGTCAGGTCTGCACTATTCACTGCTTGTTACCACTCCCCTGGTCCCCTTCGTCGTACTGTACGAGCTCGTCGACCACCGCCGTGGCGTAACTGCCTGCCCCCAGGCTGAACTCCAGTATCAGCGTGCCATCATCACAAAACCGCCAGCAAAAGTCATCCGGGATAACCCGGGCCGCGCGATAGGAAAGCGCCAGTCCCTGAGCCTCAAGAAAAGCAGCTACGCCCTCCTCCCCGGCAACGATAGCCGCCTGTCGCTCATGTACTGTCGCCGATGCCACCGGCTCACCCCTACCCCACAGCGGCAAGGCGGGGTGCAGATCACCTGCTTCTGCCCTGGCTGCCAGGTCATCGGCCTCCGGGTCGGCCTGAAAAATACTTCGACTACCGGCCAGCGCGACAGCGTCCCCGGGCGCGGGCTGCCACCAGCTGCCATCGCGCACACGTTGAGCCAGCAAGGTGTTAAAACAGATACTGCGCAAAGCCGACAGATACAGCCCACGCCGGTTTCGTGCAATGCGCCCGCCACCCTCAAGTAACCACTGTCGGGCCTGCGCCAGGGTAGAGCCGTTGCGACCGAAGCGCTGGCGGCCGAAATAATTGGGCACCCCGCCGCTGGCAATCAACTGGAGACGGCGCTCCAATTCGGTTTGCTGTGCCTCCACGGCCACCAGTCGCAATACGAACTCATTGGCTCGGTGCACACCGCGCTTGAGCTTCTTACGATGTCGCTGGCTGCTCAGCACGGTGACTTTGCCGTCGGTCTCCAGTTCCGTCCACTCCGGCTCTGTTCGCCCTGCCAGGCCGACACTCAGCCACTGACTGGTCACCGCGTTGCGGTCCTTCAGCCCCGAATAGCCAACATCCCGCGCGGGCACACCGCTCAGTTTCGCGACTCGCTGCACCAGATCCAGGGTATTTAGCTGTCGTTTTTCCAGGCGCAGGAACACGTGCTCGCCCTCGCCGTCGGGCTCAAAGCCCAGGCGCTCGCGAACTTCGAAATCTTCGGGACTGTGGCGTAATACGGCGAAACCGGGGGGCTGCTCCAGCGCCCGGGGCCAGACCGGGGTCATGTGTCGATCGCTGCCAGCAATACCACTGCGTGCGCCGCTATACCTTCTTCCCTGCCAGTAAAGCCGAGGCCCTCGGTCGTGGTTGCCTTGATATTGACCTGCCCACGTTCGGCGCCAAGGTCTGCGGCTAAATTACGGCACATGGCTTCAATGTGGGGGGCCATACGAGGCGCTTGGGCGACCAGCGTGACATCGAGATTAGCCAGCGCAAGATTTGCATCTATCAATAATTGCGACACCCTGCGCAACAGTATGCGACTGTCGATATCAGCATTCGCGGCCTCTGTGTCAGGAAAGTGATGGCCAATGTCGCCTGCACCCAGCGCGCCCAGCAAAGCATCGCAAACTGCGTGAATCAGCACATCGCCGTCGGAGTGCGCCAGCAAACTGCTGTGATGGCTGATGGTTACCCCGCCTAGAACGACATGGTCGCCTTCGGTAAAGCGATGTACATCATATCCGTGCCCTATGCGCATTTTTGCAACCCTTAGTTTTCGGCGCGCTGGTCGGCGCTGTCGAGGTAAAAAGCAGCCAATTTGAGATCGGCGGGTTGGGTGACCTTCAGATTGCTTCTCTCCCCGGCAACCAGCCACACCGGATGGCCACAGCGCTCCATGGCGGAGGCCTCGTCGGTGACTTCCCAGCCATTGGCACTCGCTTCGCGCAAAGCGTCTTGCAGCTCGCCAAAGCGAAACGCCTGCGGTGTCTGGGCACGCCAAAGCGCGGAGCGATCAACGGTGGCTACCACCTGCCCGCGCGCGTCGGCCTGTTTAACCGTATCCGCTACCGGTTCTGCCAAGATGGCACCGCCAGTATCAAGGGAGGCCGTCTGCTGCAGTAGGCGCTGCAACGCGCCCCTATCGAGACAGGGGCGAGCAGCATCATGCACCAGCACCCAGTCATCGCTTGCAGCGCCCAGAGTCGCCAGTCCATCCAGGCCAGCCAGAACCGAATCACTGCGCTCGGCGCCGCCGGTTACCGCTACCACCCGTTCGTCGGCCATTACTGGCAGGCCCTGGGCAATGTCATCCGCATCGGGCAGAGCCACCACCACGGCCTGCACCGCAGGCAGCCTCAGCAGAGACAACAGGCTATGCTCCAGAACGGTGCGACCATGCAGGGGCAGATATTGTTTTGGTGTGGCGCTGGCCATGCGGCTCCCGCGGCCAGCAGCAGGCACGACGGCCCAACAACGTTCAGTAATCACTCTTGCTCTCGGGAGGGCGCAGCGCGGTCGCGCTCATCCTTATCAACAAACTGGTAAAAGACCTCTCCCTCGCGGATCAGCCCGAGTTGCTCGCGAGCCCGCTGCTCCACGCCATCGTTGCCGTTTTGAAGGTTGAGGACTTCCCGCTCCAGAATCTCGTTACGGGCCTCAAGCGCCTGGTTTACGGCTGTTTGCTCATCTACCTGCAGCTCCAATCGTTTCATTTCTGCCAAACTGCCCTCGGCGATCCACAACCGGTACTGGAGCATGCCCAGTACCAGTATCAATATCGCCAGCAGCCAACGAAGCATCGCAGGCTTAGCGGGAGATTTCCGCAAGCCCCCGATAAGGAGCTGACGATCCCAGTTCTGCTTCAATGCGCAGCAAGCGGTTGTACTTGGCCACTCGATCCGAACGGCACAATGAGCCGGTCTTGATCTGCCCGGCCGCGGTAGCTACCGCCAAATCGGCGATTGTCGTATCTTCAGTTTCACCCGAACGGTGCGAGATCACCGCGGTGTAACCGGCAGCTTTCGCCATGGCGATCGCATCCAGTGTTTCGCTCAGGCTGCCGATCTGGTTGAACTTGATAAGGATAGAATTGGCGACGCCCATATCGATGCCCTGCTTGAGTATCTTGGTGTTGGTGACAAAAAGGTCATCACCCACCAATTGCACTGAGTCACCAATTTTATCGGTGAGCAATTTCCAGCCATCCCAATCCGATTCGTCCAGGCCGTCCTCAATTGAAATTATGGGGTGAGCCCGAGACAGATCGGCCAGATAATCGCTGAACTGATCACTACTGAACTGCTTACCCTCTCCCGCAAGGTCGTACACGCCGTCGCGATAAAACTCGGACGCAGCGCAATCAAGCGCCAGCGTGATATCGGTACCCAGCTTGTAGCCGGCATTGGCCACCGCTTCAGCGATCACCTCCAGCGCTGCCTCATTGGAAGGCAAGTCAGGCGCAAATCCGCCCTCGTCACCGACTGAGGTACTCAGGCCACGGGCTGAGAGTACTTTCTTAAGGTGATGGAAAATTTCTGCACCCGCGCGCAGGGCCTCTGCGAACGTGGGGGCCGCCACCGGCTGAACCATAAATTCCTGTATATCCACGTTATTGTCGGCATGCTCGCCGCCATTGAGGATATTCATCATCGGTACCGGCATGGTGAATTCGGTGGTGCCGTTAATATCTGCTATGTGCTGGTACAGAGGCACCTTGCGAACACTCGCTGCCGCTTTCGCTGCTGCCAGTGAGACTGCCAGTATCGCATTGGCACCAAACTTCGCTTTGTTCTCCGTGCCATCTGCCTCGATCATGGCTGCATCCAGGGCGCGCTGGTCGGTGGCGTCAGTACCAACAAGCAATTCGCGAATGGGGCCGTTGATATGCTCTACAGCAGCCAACACTCCCTTACCCAGGTATCGGCCCGCATCACCGTCGCGTAATTCCAGGGCCTCACGGGACCCCGTTGAGGCACCCGAGGGCGCGCAAGCTGCTCCCATGTCGCCAGACTCCAGGGTCACCTCGGCCATAACGGTCGGGTTGCCGCGGGAATCCATGACCTCGAAGGCCTGTATATTGGCGATGTTGCTCATTTATCTACTCCGTAGTTCAGGTGTTTAATCAATTGACAGCTCAGGAAGGCCCTTGACGACATCGTCTATGGCTTTGACCTGCACAAGAAATGGCTCTAGTTGCTCCAGTGGCAGCGCACTGGGGCCGTCGCACAGGGCATTATCGGGGTCAGGGTGCGCCTCAAGAAACAGGCCCGCCAGCCCCGTGGCCATACCCGCCCGGGCCAGCCCGGTGACCTGGCCTCGGCGTCCGCCAGATGCGGCACCGCCGGGGTCGCGACACTGCAGGGCGTGGGTTACATCAAAGACAAGCGGGATATTGGCGCAGCGCCGCTTCATCACACCGAAACCCAGCATATCCACAACCAGGTTGTCATAACCGAAATTACTGCCACGCTCGCACAGCATCACACGATCATTACCGCACTCGGCAAACTTTTCCACGATATTGCCCATCTGCTCAGGGCTGAGAAACTGTGGCTTCTTGATATTGATCGCAGACCCGGTCGCCGCCAAGGCCTCAACCAGATCAGTCTGGCGGGCGAGAAAGGCCGGCAACTGCAAAATATCGCAAACCTCCGCCACCGGTGCAGCTTGCTCCGGGGTGTGCACATCGGTGATCACAGGCACACCATGGGTCTCTTTTACCTCGGCCAGAATTGCCAGTCCTTCATCAAGCCCAGGCCCGCGATAGGAATGAATAGAGGATCGGTTGGCCTTGTCGAAGGAGGCTTTGAATACATAGGGAATAGACAGTTTTTCGCACACCTGGGCAAAGTGTGCCGCGGTAGCGAGCGCAAGTTCGCGGCTCTCAAGCACATTCAACCCGCCCATGAGTACGAAGGGCAGCGTATTGCCAAACTCAATAGCGCCTACCGATACATTGGGGCTGCTCATCAGGCTATCTCTGCGCAGAGCGGCAACGCGGCGTTAGCAAAATTCGCCGCTTTAACCACGGGCATGCTCCAGCGCCGCTTCGATGTAGCTGGTAAACAATGGATGCCCACCGCGAGGGCGCGATGTAAATTCAGGGTGAAACTGGCAGGCCACAAACCAGGGGTGCTCAGGCAGCTCGATCATCTCTACCAGCGAGCGATCTGCCGACCACCCCCCAACACGCACACCGGCCGCCTGTAGCTGCTCCACATAATTGTTGTTGATTTCATAACGATGGCGATGGCGCTCCATGACCGAGTCCTCACCATAGATATCGCGAACCTTACTGCCGTCTTCCAGATGGCATTGCTGAGCACCCAGACGCATGGTGCCGCCCATATCAGAACTCTCATCACGTTGCTGGGTACTGCCGTCGGCATTCTGCCATTCGGTTATCAGTGCCACGATGGGATGCGGGGTTGTCTGCTGCATTTCGGTGGAGTGAGCGCCGGCCAGGTCGCAGACATTGCGGGCATACTCAACCAGGGCGACGTGCATACCCAGGCATATCCCCAGGAACGGAATATTGTTCTCGCGCGCATACTGCACGGCTGTGATCTTGCCCTCTACACCGCGGTCGCCAAAGCCGCCCGGGACCAAAATGGCATCTACACCCTCCAGCACACCAGTGCCATTGCGTTCGATTTCCTCGGCGTCAATATGCTCGATACTCACTTTCGCCCGGGTTTGCAAACCCGCGTGGTCCAGCGCCTCATTCAGCGACTTGTAGGCGTCCAGCAAATCCATGTATTTGCCGACCATGGCAACCCGCACGCTTCCCACCGGGTCGCAGAAGTTACGCTCCAGCACATCGTCCCACTCTGCCAAATCGGCCGGCGGGCAATCCAGATTGAAGCGCTCGACGACAAAGTCGTCCAGGCCCTGGCCATGGAGGGCGCCGGGGATGCGGTAGATCGTATCCGCGTCCAGCAGCGGAATTACCGCCCGCTCTTCGACATTGGTGAAAAGGGAGATCTTTTTGCGCGCGCTCTCTTCAATTTCCACTGAGCAACGACACAGCAAAATGTCTGGCTGCAAGCCAATAGAGCGAAGTTCTTTCACCGAGTGCTGGGTAGGCTTGGTTTTAATCTCCCCGGCAGTGGCGATATAGGGCACCAGTGTCAGGTGCATCAGCAGGGCCCGGTTGGCGCCCATCTCTACCTTCAGCTGTCTGGCAGCCTCCAGAAATGGCAGTCCCTCGATATCACCGACGGTACCGCCTATCTCGATCACGGCGACATCTGCGTCTCCGGCGCCAAGCACGACCCGCCGTTTGATCTCATCAGTGATATGCGGAATAACCTGAACTGTGCCACCCAGGTAGTCTCCGCGACGTTCTTTACGCAGAACCGTGTTGTACACGCGCCCGGTGGTGAAGTTGTTACTGCGCTTCATGGTGGTGCGGGTGAAACGCTCATAGTGACCCAGGTCGAGGTCGGTCTCGGCACCATCTTCGGTAACGAATACCTCGCCGTGCTGAAATGGGCTCATCGTCCCAGGGTCGACGTTAATATAGGGGTCCAGTTTTAGCAGAGTGACCTTCAGGCCTCTGGCTTCCAGAACTGCCGCCAGGGACGCGGCTGCGATTCCCTTGCCAAGAGAAGAAACCACACCACCTGTGACGAAAACATAACGCGTCATGAAAAGCCTTTATATACGCTGTATTTCTGGACTTGCCTGATTCGCGCGAAACGAGAAGAACGACGCTTCAAATGGGGCGCGAGACCTGCAAAAAGATGGGAAATCAGATTAACAGAAAGCCCTTGTCAGCTCAAACTTCAGGGGCCAAAGATTTTCGATTCCAGGCCAGGGCCCAGTTGTTCTCCCCCGCCGGCGACGTCTCACGCAAGAGCGTTGAACGGCACAGGCAGAGATCGGCCACGGCCAGCAATTGCTCGCCGTCGAATAGCAGTGGCAGTCGGCCGCGCCACCAGGGAGGCACAGCCGATTCCTGCATTAGCTGTTTGACCGACATGCTCTGCTGAGACCTCGCTGGCTGGCAGCGCTCACCACCCTCGCGCCAGCGTACAGTCAGGATTTGACCCGGCGCCAGTGCAATTCCCGGCCCCTGGGTAGGTACCAGCTCCAACTCACCAATGCCGGCAAGCGCCACGCGCTGCCCCGACTGTAGTGCGACCTCACCTGGAGACTGCCAGTCCAATGGAGCAGGCAACAGGTACACAGCATCCCGGTACCGCTGCAGCACATAGCTGCCACTATCCAATCGAGGATGTGCGGCTGTATCGGCCTCCTGCAACTGGCGTATAAACTCCACCAGCAGCGAGCGGTCGGGCATGGGCAAAGCCAACCCCTTCAGCCAGGCCCGCAGCAGCATCGCAAGCTGCTCTGCGCTGGCATTGGTATCCGCCAGTGAGAATCCTGGATCGCCCCAGTCATTCAGGGTTGTGGCGGGCTGGTCGCGCAATTGCTCCAGCTCAGACGACGCGTAGGCCAGTTGATGAACGGCGCGTTCAATATTGTCGCGGTAGGCCGACCATCGCACTGCCATCAATGGCAGCACCTGCTGGCGAAGATAATTGCGATCCAGGCTGGTATCTGCATTCGAGGGATCCTCGATATACGTCAACTTCTGCTCATCGGCATAAGCTGCCAGCTGCTCCCTGCTATGGGCCAGCAATGGGCGCTGCAGACTTCCCTCGCCCAGGCGGCGACTGGCAGGCATGGCGGACAGCCCGTCCAGGCCAGCGCCGCGCAGCAGTCGCAGAAAGAAGGTCTCGATCTGGTCATCCTGATGATGCCCCATGAACAGCACATCACCCGCACCCAACAGATCCTCAAACACCCGGTAACGGCCATCGCGAGCGGCCGACTCCAGACCCTTGCCATCCTGTTCCACGGCGGTGGCCCGTGACACCAGCTCAATGCCCAGTTCGTCACAAGCAGCCTGGCAGTGTGCCTGCCAGCCTGAAGCTTCGGCCTGCAAACCATGATTGATATGAACGGCGGCAAGAACAGGCGCGCCCGGGTGTGACTGACACCAATCATGTAACAGGTGTAGTAGTACCGTGGAATCAAGGCCGCCGCTGAACGCAACGTACCAGTGAGCAGCGTCCACTAGCGGCAAAAGCTGCGGCGAGAGCTGTCTCGGGTTAAGGATGTTATCGGGCATGCTCGGCCGAACGGTGCCCGCTTGTGTTCCTAGTTGCCGTAGGACATCAAGCGCTGGTAGCGCTTTTCGAGTAGGTCGGCCAGTGGGATATCCCTGAGAACATCAAGCTGGCCAACAATATGTTCCTGAATACGCTCGGCCATCAGATCAACATCACGGTGAGCACCGCCCAGGGGTTCCGGGATAGTGGCATCCACAATACCCAGATCCTGCAGCACACTGGAGGTCACCCCCATTGCCTCAGCCGCCTGCGGCGCGTTTTCAGTACTCTTCCAGATAATATTGGCACAGCCTTCAGGCGAGATCACAAAGTAGGTGGCGTATTGCAGCATGGCCAGGTGGTCGCCCACCCCGATACCCAGTGCGCCGCCCGAACTGCCTTCGCCTATCACAATACAGATTACAGGGGTTGCCAGACGCGACATCACGGCCAGGTTTTGCGCGATGGACTCACTGATTCCACGCTCCTCCGAGTCGATGCCCGGGTAAGCTCCCGGCGTATCAATGAGGGTCACGATGGGCATACGAAAGCGCTCTGCCATTTCCATCAGCCGCAGCGCCTTGCGATAGCCCTCGGGCTTTGGCATCCCGAAGTTGCGCTGCACCTTGTCTTTCACGGCACGGCCCTTCTCCTGGCCTATCACCATCACCGGCTGCCCTTCCAGGCGCGCAATACCACCCACAATGGCGTTATCGTCGCCAAAATGGCGATCGCCGTGCAACTCGTCAAACTCGGTAAATATACGGGGAATATAATCCAGCGAGTAAGGTCGCTGGGGGTGGCGGGCAACTTTGACAATATCCCAGGCACTGAGATTACTGTAGATCTTTTCGGTCAGCTTGGTGCTTTTGCCACGCAGGGTTTCGATTTCTTCGCTGATATTGATATCTGCGTCGGAGCCCACCAGCTGCAGCTCTTCAATCTTGACCTCCAGCTCGGCAATAGGCTGTTCGAAATCGAGGTAATTGGGGTTCATTGGCTTCTTGGCCCGGTCAGCGAGTCTTACCGACAGTTTACAGAAACTTGTGGACTGCCCGCAATGCGCCTGGGGTCAGCCGCCCACCAGCGCGATCATTACGCCGGCTGCCACGGCCGATCCAATCACACCGGCAACATTGGGGCCCATCGCATGCATCAGGAGGAAGTTGTGGGGATTTGCCTCCAGCCCCACTTTATTACTGACCCGGGCTGCCATGGGCACAGCGGAGACGCCCGCCGAGCCAATGAGCGGGTTCAATGGCGTTCCGCCAAACTTGTTCATTAACTTGGCAATCAACACACCACTGGCGGTGCCTATACCGAAGGCAACGATACCCAGACCCAGGATGCCCAATGTGTTGATATCCAGGAATTTATCTGCCACCAGCTTGGAGCCAACAGACAAGCCCAGGAAGATGGTGGTGATATTAATCAGTGCATTTTGTACGGTGTCGCTGAGGCGGTCGACAACACCACACTCTTTCATGAGATTACCAAAACAAAACATACCTAGCAGTGGTGCAGCCGCCGGCAACAACAGGGCAACCAGAATCAACAACACCAGCGGGAACACAATTTTCTCGCGGCGGGATACAGGACGCAGCTGTACCATCTCGATTTTGCGCTCGGCCTCTGTGGTCAATGCACGCATAATCGGCGGCTGTATCATGGGCACCAGCGCCATATAGGAATAGGCGGCCACGGCTATGGCGCCCAACAGGTCTGGCGCCAGAACGCTCGATACATAAATGGCCGTTGGCCCGTCAGCTCCGCCGATAATGCCAATGGCTGCCGCGTCCGCGATGCTGAAATCCATCCAACCCAGCGAGGTCATCCCGACAGCACCCAGTACGGTGGCAAAGATTCCGAATTGCGCAGCGGCGCCCAGGAAAAGCGTTTTGGGATTGGCAAGCAAGGGACCGAAGTCAGTCATCGCACCCACGCCCATAAAAATGACCAGGGGTGCAACACCGCTGGCGATTGCCACCGTGTAGAAATTGTAAAGCATGCCATTATCGAAGCCGGCATCCATTGCGACGGCCTGCACCGCCACATGGGATTGGGCTCCTGCGCCGTTGTAGGCCGCCAGTATCTGCTCAGCACTGGCGCCCGCCTGCAAGGCGAGGCTCTGGGCCATGGCCGCCAACAGGGCTGGGTCCGCTGCCTGAACCGCATTTTCCACCGCAGAATAGGCCAGTCCCGCACCTGGAATATTGGCAAGAATGCCGCCAAAGCCTATAGGAACCAGCAGCAGTGGCTCGAAACCGCGCCGGATCGCCAGAAAGAGCAGCATCAAGCCTATGAGGATCATAAACACCTGGCCCGGGGCTATCTGGGCAAGGCCGGAGGACCCCCAAAGTAGAAGTAAATTTTCCATAAGATCAGGCCAGCGTCACCAGTGCATCACCCACGGCAACCACGTCGCCGGCCTTTACACAGACTGTTGCAATAGTGCCATCTGCGGAGGCGCGTACCTCGGTCTCCATCTTCATGGCCTCCAGTATCACGATGACCTCTCCGGCCGAAACCTGGTCGCCGGGCGCCACATTGACCCGAACGATATTGCCGGCCAGCGGTGACGGGATAGACTCGCCGCCCGTTGAGGGTGCAGCCGGGGCGGCGGCAGCATCCACTCGCCCTACTTCACCACCCGCACTTACCTCGACGACATAATCCCTGCCATTAACCTTGACGGTGTAAACACCGGAATCGCCAGCGGGTGCCGTAGAGGCCGCGCCAGACGCCTGCTCGGCGGCTGGGACACTTCCCGGTACTGGCTCGAATGCATCGGGATTGCCGCGGTTTTCCAAAAATTTCAGCCCTACCTGCGGGAACAGTGCATAGGTCAACACATCATCGATTCGACCCTCACCGGCTGTCAGCGTCACCCCCTTCTCATCGGCCAGGGCCTGCAACTCACTGCCCAGAACGTCAAGCTCGGCCTCCAGCAGATCGGCCGGACGACAGGTCACCGGCTGCCCACCTTCCAGCACACGGGCTTGCAGTTCGCTGTCAACCGGAGCCGGCGTGGCGCCATACTCACCTTTGAGTACGCCCGCAGTCTCACGCGATATGGACTTGTAACGTTCGCCAGTCAGCACATTGAGCACCGATTGCGAGCCAACGATTTGCGATGTCGGTGTAACCAGCGGAATAAAACCAAGGTCTTCACGCACCCGCGGGATCTCGGCGAGCACCTCATCCATTTTGTCAGCAGCACCCTGCTCGCGCAGCTGGTTCTCCATATTGGTCAACATGCCGCCGGGAACCTGAGCCACCAGTATCCGTGAATCGGTACCTCGTAAAGAGCCTTCAAACTGGACATATTTCTTACGAACTTCGCGAAAGAGCGCTGCTATTTCCTCCAGCTTGTGGATATCCAGCCCGGTGTCGCGATCTGTGCCTTGAAGAATGGCAACAATAGATTCTGTCGGTGAATGGCCGTAAGTCATGGACATGGATGAAATCGCCGTATCGACATTGTCGATACCGGCCTCGACACATTTAAGAATTGTGGCAGTGGATAGACCGGTGGTGGCGTGACAGTGCAACTGTATGGGGATGTCACAAGCGGCCTTCAGGCGACTGACCAACTCGTAGCCGTCATAAGGCCGTAACAGGCCGGCCATATCCTTGATGGCAATAGAGTCTGCACCCATATCCTCAATCTGTTTGCCCTGCTCCACCCAGGTTTCTATATCGTGCACAGGGCTAAGCGTATAGGAGATTGTGCCCTGCGCATGCTTGCCCACGGCCTTCACGGCGCGCAGTGCAACATCGATGTTGCGCATATCATTCATGGCATCAAACACGCGAAAAACATCTACGCCATTGGTTGCGGCGCGTTCTACAAATTTTTCAACCACATCATCGGCGTAGTGGCGATATCCGAGAATATTCTGCCCGCGAAACAGCATCTGCTGCGGCGTTTTGGGCATGGCTTTCTTTAATTCACGCATGCGCTCCCAGGGGTCTTCACCCAGATAACGTATGCAAGCATCAAAGGTGGCGCCACCCCAGGACTCCAGCGACCAAAAGCCGATATCGTCGAGCTTGGCCGCGATGGGCAGCATATCGTCCAGCCGCAGCCTGGTAGCAAATAGAGACTGATGCGCATCACGCAGCACCACGTCTGTAATCCCCAATTTGCGTTTATTCTGTTCCATGCTTAACACTCTCTGCTTCTGTCAGCCGCTCTTAAGGATCAGGATCGATTTCGGTGCGCGTGAACCGCCGCGGTAATAGCAGCGACAACGTCATCATCGGGTGCAGTATTGCCGACCGCTTGCTGCGCTACTGCGGCAGCGGGCTCGGCCTCTGCAAAGTAGCGCTGCAATATCGCCGACATAAGCGTGGTGACCACCACCAGCAGCGTTAAAAAAACGACAACCGTGCCCATACCGTACAACATCAGCTCAACGCCCTGGGCCACAATATCTCCCTGCATACCTGACTCTCTTCCTGTCCGACAACACCAGTCAATATAATAAGTCAGGATAGCCTATCGGCGCTATTACCATTGAGTGTTAGACGCACCGCGTGGCCCGCGTTGAGCTGCTTGCGTATAATCGCTGTCATGCTCAACTACCGGACCGTCTGATGCGCCTGATGCTAGCCCCTATGGAGGGGGTTATCGATCACACAATGCGAGAACTGCTCACCAGCCTGGGCAGCGTGGATCGCTGTGTCACCGAGTTTGTCAGGGTCAGCGAACGCCTCTTGCCGCCCCGGGTTTTCTATCGCCTATGCCCGGAGCTTCACACCGGGGGCGAAACTCTGAGCGGTGTTCCCGTGTATGTGCAGCTACTGGGCGGACAGCCGCAGGTGCTGGCCGAAAATGGGGCCAGAGCTGCCGAGCTGGGCGCGCCGGGTGTAGATCTCAACTTTGGCTGCCCCGCAAAAACCGTCAACCGCTCTGATGGCGGCTCGATCATTCTGCGCCAACCCGAGCGGGTACACACGCTGGTTGCGGCAGTGCGTGAGGCGGTTCCCGACTCCGTGCCCGTTACCGTCAAAATACGATTGGGCTACGAAGACCAGGATCGCTTTCTGGAGACGGTCAGTGGCATAGAAGACGCCGGTGCGACTGAATTGACCATCCATGCCCGCACCAAAAAACACGGCTATCGACCCCCCGCCTACTGGGATCAGATTGCCCGCGCCAGGGAACGGGTGAGCCTACCGATAATTGCCAATGGCGAGGTGTGGAGCCCAGCCGATGCCCTGCGCTGCCAGGAAGTTACCGGCTGTAGCGATATTATGTTGGGCAGGGGCGCACTATGCCGGCCCGACCTTGCCAGGTTGGTTCGCGCAGCAGCAAATGGCTACGCCATGGAACCGCTATCATGGGACGATATCCCCATACTATTGCAGCAATTCTTTGAACTTAACCTGGCTCACTACGATGCTGGCCACGCCGGGAATCCGCTCAAGCAATGGCTGGTTTATTTGCGCGGCTATTTTCCGCAAGCATCGGTACTGTTCGAATCCGTGAAGCGGTTACGTAAGCCCGAGGACATCGCGCCTGTGCTGCAGCGCGCCGTGGCACTTAGCGCCGCGAAGCAACAGGCCGCCTGACAAGCCAACGGGGCAGAAAGAAAAGCACCATTGCCCAAAAAATGATCATGGAGGGTTTTAGCCTTTCGCACGTCTCACCCCTATATACTTGCAACCAAATTTGAACGATAAGAATATTCCAGGCCTTCGTATATGACCCCCAGCCACACAGCTCCCGACCCTGCCAGCGACACGGGCTTTATAGGCCACCCCCGCGGTCTCTTTGTTTGCTTTGCGACCGAACTGTGGGAAAGATTTTCGTTTTACGGCATGAAGTACCTGCTGTTGCTGTACCTGACCAAGTACCACCTGTTCAGCGACACTAACGGTCTGGAAGTGCTGGGCGGCTATGCTGCGCTTGTCTACGCCATGCCCGTGATCGGCGGACTGTTAGCGGATCGCTATCTGGGCATGCGCAAGGCCGTGGTGTTCGGCGGTATCCTGCTGGTACTTGGACACCTGGGCATGGCCTTTGAAGGTGAACAGGCGCGCTCGCTCAATGGCGTGGTCGTGCGCGATGAGGGTGCTCTGCAAATATTCTATTTTTCTCTGGCGCTGATCATCATCGGTGTCGGATTCCTCAAGCCCAACATCTCAACCATCGTGGGGCAGCTGTATGGTGAAGACGACCCTCGCAGAGACTCCGGTTTCACCATTTTTTATATGGGCATCAACCTGGGCGCATTCAGCGCCACGCTGCTGTGCGGATACCTGGGCGAGACCTATGGCTGGTCTTACGGTTTTGGGGCAGCGGGTATAGGTATGCTTTTTGGGCTGGCTACATTCATAGGCGGCCAGAACCACTTGCACGGGCACGCAGAACCGCGCGACCCTGAATTACTCAAAGAGCGCTCTTTTCTGGGCGCCAGCAAGGAAATCACCATCTACCTTTGCGGCCTTGTCGGTGTGGTCGTGGTCTGGAAAATGTTGCAGTTTCACGGCGCGGTCGGTTTTACCTTAAACGCCATGTCGGTGGCCGTTCTGATTGGCTTAACCTGGTTCATCACCACCCGATGCGACGCGGTGGAGCGCAGCAGGATGATCGTGTTGATTGTCTTGACCATGTCTACCGTGGTGTTTTGGGCACTATTTGAGCAGAGTGCGGCATCGATGACCTTGTTTGCCGACAGGGTAATGAATCGTGAGATGCTGGGCATAGAATTTACGGCAGCACAATTTGGCGCGCTTAACTCATTTTTCATCTTCCTGTTTGCACCGGTATTCGCCTGGTTGTGGACCACGCTGGGACGTCGCGGGCTGGAGCCAAACACTCCGATCAAGTTTGCCCTGGGGATAGCACAGGCCGGCCTGGGTTTCGGGGCACTTGTTGTGGGCTCTGCCATGCCAGACGAAGCCGGACTGGTATCGGCCTACTGGATGGTACTGGCTTACCTGTTGCATACCACGGGCGAGCTTTGCCTGTCACCTGTGGGCTTATCTGCGGTAACCAAGCTCGCAGTACCCAGCGTAGTGGGTGTCATGATGGGATCCTGGTTCCTCGCAACCGCATATTCTGAGTTTGTTGCCGTGCAACTGGCCAAGTTAGCGGCGGTTGAAACCGTTAATGGCGCTGTTACAGACGTCGGTATGGCGTTGGCCAGCTATGCGGAACTCTTCAACAACCTCTTATGGATGGGCTTGGTGTTCGCGGCCATTCTGCTGCTGTTTTCACCCCTGCTTAAGCGGATGATGCACGGCGTCCACTGATATAGCGTTAGCAGCCACCACTTCCACTTAATACAACAATCACTGGTATGACAAAAATGACTGGAAATCACCCAATGCGCACATTTGCCACTGCACTCCTTTGCCTGGTCCTGTCCGCGTGTTCTGGAGATGATAGTGAGACTGCAATCGCAGTTGCCGGCTCAGTGCCTCAGGAACTCGCCGAGGCACCACCGGAGACAAGGCTGCCTGCCGGGATTGCGCCCACGGCGTATCGCTTGCACCTGAACATCGACCCTCGCCAGCAGCACTTTTCCGGTGAAGTGGAAATCGATATCGATCTGGAAACCGCAAGCTCGCTGATTTGGCTGCATGGCAAATCCATGGACCTGACAGATGCCTATGCACTGACTACTGGCGGCGAAAAAACCGACCTGGAGTGGTCACAGCATACGCCGGCAGGCGTTGCCAGCCTGAGGGCCGCCAGCCCATTACCAGCGGGTAAGTCGACGCTGATGCTCTCATACACAGCGCCATTCGACACGAATCTCGATGGCTTATACAAGGTGTTTGAGCGTGACGACGCCTATGCGTATACGCAGTTCGAGTCGACTTCTGCGCGCATGGCCTTCCCCTCCTTCGACGAGCCGGCATTCAAAGTACCGTTCGACATAAAACTCACTGTGCCACAAGAGTTTGAGGCCATCACCAATACGCCGGTGGTAAGCGAGAGCACTGAGAAAAAAGGCTACAAAACTATCACCTACGCCACCAGCAAGCCGCTACCCACTTACCTGATTGCTTTTGCCGTTGGGCCCTTCGACATCATCGACTGGCAGCCTATTCCAGCTAACAAGTACCGCGAACAGCCCATACCGCTGCGCGGCATAACGACACGAGGTAAAGGAGAACAGATTCGATACGCGCTCTCGCATACCGAGAACATCGTGCTCGACATGGAAAACTATTTCGATACCGGCTACCCCTACGCCAAACTTGATCTGTTGGCGGTCCCCGATTTTCGGGCCGGTGCCATGGAGAATGCAGGCGCCATCACCTATCGCGAACAACTGCTGCTGCTTGATGAAAGCAGCTCAGTAAGACAAAAGCGCAACTTCCTGGTGACCCATGCTCACGAACTGGCGCACCAATGGTTTGGAAATCTTGTCACCCCGGTCTGGTGGGACGACATCTGGCTGAACGAGTCATTTGCCACCTGGAATGCCTCTATCATCCTTGATCGGCTCTATCCCACAGAAAATTATCGTGAGTCCCTGGCCAGCAGCTCTCATTGGGTTATGCGCCGCGATGGCCTTGCGAGCGCACGTCAAATTCGCGAACCGATAAATCGCCATGCGGATATCGGTTCTGCTTTCAACGGTATCACCTATCTCAAAGGTGGCGGTGTACTGACGATGTTTGAGGCCTTTCTGGGTCGCGACAACTTCCGCGATGGCATACGCGAGTATATGAAGCTGCATGCTTTCGGCAATACCACCGCCTACGACTTTATTAACGCGATCGCGCAAGCCAACCCCCAGGTAAACGCTGAAGATTTAACCGCCGCGTTCAATAGTTTCATCGAACAACCCGGTCTGCCAGTACTGTCCGTCGATCTGGATTGTTCACAGGCGGCACCGGCGCTGCAGATAGACCAGCGACGCTATCTGCCGGCAGGTTCCGAGGGCGACAGCGCTCAAAGCTGGACGATACCGGCCTGTTTCACCACCTGGACCGCTGACAAAGGCGGCGCAAGCCAGTGCTTCCTGCTGAAAGAACAAAGCCAGCGCATCACCCTCGCTAATGAGACTTGTCCAACGGCTGTGATGCCAAATAGTGAAGGCTCAAGCTACTACCGCTGGTCGCTACAGCCGACGCAGTGGCAGAGTCTGTTGATGCGATTTCCCGATCTTTCAGCTGCCGAGCAGATCTCTGTTGCAGACAGCCTGAGTGCTGCTCTCAATGATGGCAGCCTACTATTACCGGACTACCTCGATGCAGTGCCCACCATTATTGGGGCGGACTCCTATCGCGTGGCGATGGCTCCGGGGAATGACCTCTATAAAATCAAAGAGTTTCTTCTGAATGAAGAGCAGCAGTCTGTTTTTGAGGATCGCCTACAGGGCCTTTACCAACCGCGACTCGCCGAAATTGAAGGCCTGGAAGCGTTAACCGCCGACCAGAAAGAGTTTCGCAGCCGTTTACTCTCAGCACTGGCACTTCAGGCGAAAGATAATAAGACCCGTAGCGCGCTGCTCGCCGATGCCATGCGATATACCGGTTTTGAGACCGACAGTGTCCTGCGGCCCGAAGCCATCGATGCCAATATTCGGTTGGCGGCACTGCGGGTAGCTGTGGAGGAAAAAGATTCCGGATTCACCGACCTGCTCTGGCAGCATTTCCTGAGTTCCAGCGACGCGCTGGAGCGCGAGCATCTACTGCAGGCCATGGCATGGAGCGAAGACGCAGCGACCGCCGGCAAGATGCGCGAGCGCATCCTTTCTCCAGATCTGCGAGACAACGAGATCTACAGTATTTTGCGATACCAGATGGCAAGAGAGTCGCTTCGTGAGAAACTGTGGCAATGGACGCAGGCCAATCTCGATGCAGTGCTGGGGCGGATCCCCAGTCAAAACCGCGGTGGCCTGGTAAGAGTTTTTGACAAATTTTGCAGCGATGAATCCGCAGCGTCGGTGTCATCCGTATTCTCACCCATGATAGCGACGCTGGAGTCTGGGCCACGCTATCTGGCCAATACACTGGAAACTATTCGCCTGTGCGCCTCATTCGTCGAGTTGCATCAGGCTTCAGCACAGGAGCTTACAAGTGAGTAAAGATTTCGATCTGATTATCTGGGGTGCAACAGGCTTTACCGGCAAGTTGGTCGTGGAATACCTGGCAAAAACATACGGCGTCGACGGCGATCTGCGATGGGCCATCGCCGGCCGCAATCAGTCTAAACTGGAAGAGGTCCGTCGCGAGTGTCTCGCTGAACAGGAAAGACAGCACCTTGCTATTTTTACTGCTGACAGCAGCGATCCCGCAAGCTTGAAAACTCTGACCAGCCGCGCGAAAGTTATCTGCACAACCGTGGGACCCTATGCCATATACGGCACTGCGCTGGTCGAGGCCTGCGCCGACAGCGGGACGCATTATTGCGACCTGACCGGCGAAGTCCAGTGGATGGCTAAAGTCATACCGCTATATCAGGAAAAAGCAGAAGAAAGCGGCGCGCGAATCGTGCATACCTGCGGATTCGACTCTATTCCCTCAGATATGGGCACGTGGTTTGTGCAGCAGGCAATGCTTGAACAGCACGGCGTAGCCGGTAACAAGGTCAGTTCGCGCATGGGTCGCAGTAGCGGTGCCGCCAGTGGAGGCACAGTCGCAAGCCTGCTCCACGTGCTGGAAGAGGCAGGCCACGACCCCTCTATACGGGAGGCCCTGGCCGACCCCTACTCCCTGTATCCCCAGGGTCTGGAAAAGGGTCTGGATGGGGCTGACCAGACCAGCGCTATCTACGATGCAGACTTCCACCAGTGGACATGCCCGTTCATCATGTCCTCTATCAATAGCCGGGTTGTCAGACGCAGTCACGCACTGATGGGGCTTCCATGGGGCGAAGACTTCCGCTATGACGAGTCGCTACTGTGCAACTCGCGTGGCCAGGCACTGCGCTACACCATGGCAATGGGTGCAGGCATGGCCACAATGGCATTCAAGCCAACGCGGAAACTGGCTGAGCGATTCCTACCCAAGCCCGGAGAAGGGCCCGACCGCGACGCGCGGGAAAAAGGTTTTTTCGAGTTGTTTTTGCATTCAGCACACCCCGAAGATCGCAGCAAAGACCTGCGTGTCAAAGTAACCGGGGACATGGATCCCGGTTACGGCTCTACCTCGAAGATGCTGAGCGAAGCTGCTGTCTGCCTGGCCAAGGATGAACTGGCTGTGGGTGGAGGATTCTGGACACCCAGCTCATGCATGGGCGACAAGCTTCGCGACAGGCTGGTTAGCAACGCCGGCCTCACCTTTGAGTTGGTACCTATCACGTGAATTATCCCATTGCTTGGTTCTGGTAAAGCGCTCCCAAAGACCGTACATTTTCAACAGGGATAAACCATAACGAGACAGGGGCGGATAGCGCGGGGTGAACAGGTTCAACCTCACGTTCAGCGGTGAGATCTTGCCCGGCTTCAAGCCGGAGCAGGCCAAGGCCGCTTTCGCCAAAATGTTTGCCATTGATGACCCGAAAAGGGTCGAGCTATTTTTTAGCGGCAAAAGCGTTGTACTAAGGCGCAACCTCGAACGAAAAGAGGCCGCCGATTACTTTCGTAAACTTCACGATATCGGTTTAGGCTCGGAACTCGTAAAAGTCACCGATGAAGACGCCCCGCCTACCCCAGCGCCCGAGTCAAAACCAAAGCCCGCCCCAGAAACCCAGACATCTGAAGCAGCCAAAACCACCGATCGTGGTATGGACCGCGACATTTTGCAGCGCAGAGCCGGTCATGTTGACCAGAGCTGGGCAGTACCCTCACGACCAGGCAAGACCTCTCCCACCGAAAAACAACGCGCCGAGGAAGAAGCGGCGCTGAAGAAGGCCGAAGCAGACGCCCGCAAAAAAGCCGAGGCGGAAGCCAAACAACGCGCGGCCGAGGAAGCGGCCAGAAAGAAGGCCGAAGAAGACGCCCGCAGAAAGGCCGAGGCTGAGGCCAAGCAACGCGCTGCCGAAGAAGCAGCCAGAAAGAAAGCCGAAGAAGACGCCCGCAAGAAAGCCGAGGCGGAAGCCAAGCAACGCGCTGCTGAAGAGGCCGCCAGGAAGAAGGCCGAGGAAGACGCCCGCAAGAAAGCTGAAGCTGAAGCCAAGCAACGCGCTGCTGAAGAGGCAGCCAGGAAAAAGGCCGAAGAAGAAGCCCGCAAGAAAGCCGAGGCTGAAGCCAAACAACGCGCGGCCGAGGAAGCAGCCAGAAAGAAAGCCGAAGAAGACGCCCGCAAGAAAGCCGAGGCGGAAGCCAAACAACGCGCGGCCGAGGAAGCGGCCAGGAAGAAAGCCGAAGAAGACGCCCGCAAGAAAGCCGAAGAAGACGCCCGCAAAAAGGCTGAGGCTGAAGCCAAGCAACGGGCTGCTGAAGAGGCAGCCAGAAAGAAGGAAGAAGAAGCTCGCAAGAAAGCAGCGCTCAAGGAAGCCGCGAGACGCAAGGCAGAGGCTGAAGAAGCCGAGCGATTGGCCCTTGAGGAAGAAGCCCGTTACCTCGCTGCCGCTGAGGAAGCTCGCAAACGAGCGGAAGCGCTGCATCGCAAGGCTGAAGAAGCGGAGCGGATGGCAGCACTGGAGGCAGCTTCCGCGCCTGATAGCTCATCGCAAATACCCGATGGGGCCGCTGATGAGGAAGCAGCACCGCCTACGATGCCACCTCAGCCGGCCGCACCTCAGCCGGCCGCACCTGAGCCGGCCGCACCTCAGCCGGCCGCACCTCAGCCGGCCGCACCTCAGCCGGCCGCACCTCAGCCGGCCGCACCTCAGCCGGCCGCACCTCAGCCGGCCACACCTCAGCCGGCCGCACCTCCGCGCAAGACCACTGGTC
>JBDVXK010000009.1:0-18795 GCA_039964455.1 Halieaceae bacterium
GATAGCGACAGTGGCTCGCCTGGAAGAAAAAATAGCCGCGGCCGGCGAAGATACGCCAAAGGAGCCCAGCTAAATGGCTCTGCTGAGAATCACCTCCCCTCACGCCCACGGGCCCATGAGCACCCAGCGGGTAATGCAGAATGTGCTGCTGGCCACGATTCCCGGCATTATCGTGCTAACCCACTTTTTTGGCTTCGGCACCCTGGTAAATCTGGTGTGGGGCGGCATCGTCGCAATCGCCTGTGAGTCGTTGGCGCTCGCGCTACGGGGCCGACCACTGGGTTTCTACCTGAAAGACTGCAGCGCGCTGGTGACATCTACGTTGCTGTGCATCGCGCTACCACCCTACGCGCCGTGGTGGTTAGTTGCCGTGGGGGTAGCCTCTTCCTTACTGCTCGCGAAACACCTGTACGGTGGATTGGGATACAACCCGTTTAACCCGGCTATGGTCGGCTATGTCATATTGTTGATTTCGTTTCCCGTACAAATGACAGCCTGGGCACCCCCACGGGGAGTGGGCGAACTACCCGGTTTACTGGAGGCGCTGCAGGCTTGCTTCCTGCCAGCAGCGTACGACGGTGTCACCATGGCCACACCGCTGGACCTGCTTAAGCAGAACAATAGCCTGTTGATTGAAGACTTGTGGACCAACAATCCGCAGTTCGGACGCTGGGCGGGTGTAGGCTGGGAGTGGGTAAACATCGCATTTTTGGCGGGTGGCGCCTGGTTACTTTACCAGCGAATTTTCACCTGGCATGCACCCGTGGCCATGTTGGTTAGCCTGGCCCTGATGGCGGCCATTTTCTATGACGGTGGCAGCTCGGCCAGTGGCGGTTCACCGCTGTTTCACCTGCTTAGCGGCGCCACCATGTTCGGCGCATTCTTTATCGTCACCGACCCGGTGTCGTCAGCGGTATCAGTGCGTGGACGACTGGTGTTTGGTGCGTTGATAGGCGTACTCGTTTACATCATTCGCGTACGCGGCAATTATCCGGACGCCGTGGCTTTCGCCGTATTGATCGCCAATTTCGCGGCACCCTTTATCGATCACTACACCCAACCAAAAACCTACGGCCACAAACGTGCGAGGGACAACAACTGATGCTTGGCCAGTCCATCACACGAAACAGCGTACTGTTAGCGCTTTTTGCCGTAGTCACCACGCTGCTGATTTCCGGTACTTTCCTGCAAACAAAGGATCGTATCGCGCTGGAGCAGCGCAAGGCGGAAGAAAAGGCGCTGCTGCAAATTGTGCCGCGGGAGCGACACGATAACTCCATGCTTGACGATACTATCGCGGTGAGCGCCGAAGCGCCGGGCCTTGGATTAGAAGACGACAAGCAAATCTATATTGCCAGAAAAGGTGCAGATGCAATCGCAGTGATTATTCCCGTCACAGCGCCGGATGGATACAGTGGCGGCATTGATATGATTGTAGGCGTCAATGCAGACGGCACTATCGCCGGAGTACGTGCGCTCAGGCACAAGGAAACCCCCGGCCTGGGCGACAAGGTAGACCTCAACAAGGCCGACTGGATTCTGGGATTCAATGGCCGCTCGCTCAACAACCCGGCATTGGCTGGCTGGGCGGTAAAGAAAGACAAAGGTGAGTTCGACCAATTCACCGGTGCCACGATAACGCCCCGCGCCGTTGTAGCCGCCACCCTGCGAGCACTACAATATGCGCAAACCGAATACGAGACCCTGTTTGCCCCGCTTGTAAAAGATGCTGTGGCAGGAGCGCCCTGATGGCTGAAACCAGTTACCGCGATCTATCCCTGAACGGCTTGTGGAAAAACAACCCCGCAATTGTCCAGCTCTTGGGCCTATGCCCTCTACTGGCGGTCACCGGCAGTGTCGTTAATGCTATCGGTCTGGCCGCGGCAACCACAATGGTGCTGATCTGCTCCAATACCGCGGTGTCGATTATCCGCAATATCGTCTCTGATGCGGTTCGCCTGCCAGCCTTTGTCATGATCATTGCGGCGGCGGTTACCTGCATCGAGCTGTTGATGCAGGCGTTTGCCTATGAGCTTTACCAGATACTGGGTATCTTCCTGCCATTGATCACCACCAATTGCGTCATCCTGGGCCGCGCAGATGCCTTCGCCAGTAAGAATAAACTGGCGCCAGCGCTCTACGACGGATTTATCATGGGTGTGGGTTTTGGCGTTGTACTGATACTACTGGGAGCATTGCGCGAACTGGTAGGCACAGGCGCCCTGTTCGCCAATATGGATTTGTTATTCGGGCCCACCGCTGCCGATTGGAAAATTGTACTGGTTGATGACTATCAGGCGTTCCTGCTGGCGATCTTGCCGCCAGGCGCATTTATTTTTACCGGCCTGATTATTGCCGGCAAAAATCTCATCGATATGCAAATCCAGAAACAACAGGATGCTCGCAAAGAGAAGCCTGTAAAAGGCTCTAAACGCGTCAGGGTAACCGGCAATATTTCCTGAGGGATCTAGCCCTCACCGGCCAACAGTAAGGTATCCAGCAGTTCATCCACGGCGGCATCATCCATGCCGCCATTTTCTGCGTCGCAGCTGTATGTGATGAACAGCATCATCGACCCATGAAACACATACCATTCACGTATCGCCGCAGTTTCAGCCACAAACTGGGCACGCACCCCTGAAAAATCACCCAGTTGCACCTCGCTCCAGTCAAGCGGCTCTTCAGACTCAGCCTTGGCGATCTCAAGAACCGTGGCGGCGTCAAACTCACCCGAGTTCTTGTGCAGTGTACTGATTTCTATGCAGCCCACATCATCCTGGTCGCCCACCAGAATGCTGTCTTCCTCTGATTCAGCCCACCACTCCGGCGGCACCACCATCGTCCACCATTCGGTTTCCAGCACGTTCATACATTTGTCTCCGCAATTCCAGCTGCCAGGACGGCTGACATAAGAACAGCATCCTCACGCTCGGTCACGCCAGGGTAATACCCGTTGCGCCGACCATCCTCGGTATATCCCAGTGATTGGTAAAGTGCCAGCGCCCCCTGATTACCGGCTCGAACTTCCAATAGACAGCGAGCAGCACCATCCTGCCGTGCCCTCTTCTGGGCAGCGTTCAAAAGTTGTCCTGCGATACCTTGCCTGCGGGAGCCCGGCGACACAAACAGGTTCAGCACGGTAACTTCATCCATAATTAGTTGCGTGTGAATATAGCCGGCGGCCTGATCATCGACTTCCGCAAGAAAAAGCACATCACCCCCGGATAAAACCCGGGCAATTGCGGCCTCGGTCATTACATGACCATCATCTTGCGCAGCAAGTTGCTGCACCAACGCCTGATCTGCCGCCGTCGCCTGCCGCAGCTGGCAGCTCAAGATTTGCTCGCGTAGGGGCCCAAATCACGCCACGCCTGCCGCTTCAGCCCACACTGCTCCAGCATGTTGCGCGTGCTAACGGTGGTCAGCAGTTGCGCGGCATTTAGCTGCTGGGCTGACAAGCGTGTCTGACACTCATCACCCAACAAAACCACCGCTGCAATATTGAAGTCGGTCAGCTGTCGCTGCACGAAACCTTGCAGGCTGCTGGCGGCTGCCTCCGGACCCAGGTCAAACTGCTGATTGGTATGAATGGGCCAGTCAAACTGGGCCACTGCCGGCTGTGCCTGCGGTAAACCCAGCGCCCGGCTGATAGCGGTGATCAATTGCACCTGCTCGCTGGCTAGCACCGCACCGGGAAGTTCCTCCAGCCACAACCAGCCACCTACAATAATTGCAGCAATGCTGAACGCTTCAGGCGGCGCAGCAGCGGGCTTAGCTTGCGCCACTACTGCCGCGGGTTTGGCAGCTGGCCTCGAATCCCGGCCGAGGTCGATATCAACGAAGCCAGACGCCACAGATTCAAGGGGCTTTTCCGGCGCTGCCAACGGAGCCTTAGCCACCACCATCAAGCGTCGACTCACGGCTGCAGCAGGCAGCGATTGACGGGAGACGTAACTGTCCACCCCCATAGCCTGCAGGTAGGCGAGACGTTTTAATTCGGATGCTTCAACCATGGGAAAATTCTACCAGCTTTGGCGGCGTCACTATATCCATTGCCAGCCATACTGACCGAAAAAACGACAACCCGATCGAACAAATAGCCAGATATGACGCCAACCCTTGCCAGCCGCATAACCGCCGTGATGAACAATCCGCATTTCGGGTTGGAATCGCAGCACCCCCTGGCCGGCAAGGCGCATAGACAGGTCATAATCCTCGAAATACAGGAAGTACCGTTCGTCAAAACCGTTAACGGCTTTAAGCGCCTCGGTACGCAGCAACATGAAACAACCGCTGGCCAATTCTACGTCGGCCCGCTCTGACCCCGAGCACACATCACGCATCTCATAGCGCGCCAACCGTTCATCAAATTGCCGCTGGATAAGCCCCGGAGCGAAAGCCCGCAACAACAAAACCAGCACCGACGGATAGCGCCGACAGAGATACTCCGATGTACCGTTCTCCCCAGTGACTCTGGGTGCGGCCAGCGCGACCGCCGGATCACGCAGTTCCTCGATACCGCTTACCAACGCATGCTCACTGAGATCCACATCGGGGTTGAGCACCAGGTGCAGGTCACTATTGATGTCGCTCGCCGCGAGGTTGTGTCCGCCCCCGTAGCCAGTGTTGCCGGCCGCTACCACGTAGTTACTATCAATGGAGCCGGCATCCTGGGTTATATCAGCCAATGCTTTGCTGGCTGCCTTCGCGTATTCGGGGTCAGCGGAATTATCTACGACCACAAGCGAGGCATATTTAAGAATGCCAGCTTGTTCTGCACATGTTACCGCGCTTACCAGACTGCGTACGGTTTGAACAAACCGCTCCACGTCACTATTAAACAGGACGATAGAGACTGACAACGAAACAGGGGGGTACTTGGAATCCATTGCACGCATGGTAGCAGCAGTTGTCGAGCCGGCAAAAATTCTCAAGGCAGCGCTCAGTCGTTGGCAGCAACTGCTACCATGCTCACGGAACGAGGCGGTTCGGCGCCGCTAGATTTGGAGCCACCATAAAAGGAGGTTATTTTGCGAGGGATACGATTTGGCCCCGGTATTCTGGTCACCGCCGCCTTCGTGGGCCCGGGCACCATCACCACTGCCTCCAGTGCAGGAGCCTCCTTCGGCTTCGCCCTGATCTGGGCACTGCTATTTTCTATCATAGCCACCATGGTGCTACAGGAAATGGCCGCCCGGCTGGGACTGGTCACCCGGGCCGGACTGGCTGAAGCCCTGCGTGAGAGCTTTCGCAGCCGCTGGTTAGGACGCGGGGCTGTTATTCTGGTCGTCGCCGCTGTCGGTCTAGGTAATGCCGCGTATGAAGCAGGCAATATCGCCGGCGCCGCCTTGGCATTGGCATCGGTGACACCGCTAAACCTGGGCAGCTGGTCACTGATAATCACGGTACTCGCTGGCGCACTGCTGTGGGCCGGACGCTACGTATTGCTGGAGCGCATACTGATTACCCTGGTGCTGTTAATGAGCCTGGTTTTCATCGCCACCGCCTGGGCGGCACAACCTGATCTAGGCGAAATCCTTACAGCATTGTTGCAACCCTCCTTGCCCAGCGGCGCCACCCTGACAGCCATCGCGCTGATAGGAACCACCGTGGTGCCCTATAACCTCTTTCTACAGGCCAACGCCGTCAGGGAAAAATGGCCTGCCGACCTGCCGCTAGACCAGGCACTGCGTGAATCCAGGATTGATACCGGTTTGTCTGTGGGGCTGGGCGGACTGATTACCCTGGCCATTCTAAGCACCTCCGCCACGGCCTTTTTCGCCACGAGTTCGGCCTTTGACGCCGGGAGTATGGCGAACCAGCTACGGCCACTGCTGGGAGACTGGGCCAGGCCGATCTTTGCCGCAGGACTGTTTGCCGGTGGCATGACCAGCGCCATCACGGCCCCTTTGGCCGCAGCCTATGCGGTATGCGGGGCGATGAATTGGCCCACAGGGCTGCATTCGCGAATGTTCCGGCTAGTCTGGGCCGGTGTGCTCCTTACCGGCGGAGTGTTCGCCACTATCGGCACCAAACCCATCGCTGCAATTATCTTCGCCCAGGCGGCCAACGGTCTCTTGCTACCCATAGTGGCAGTTTTCCTGTTAGTTGTGATGAACCGGAAAACACTGCTGGGAGAGCGTGTTAATGGCTTAGCCGCCAACATTCTCGGCAGCCTGGTGGTACTGATCGCCGTCAGCCTGGGCCTGGTGAAGCTGGGCAGCGTATTTGGCCTCATTTAATTGCCGGGTATAAGAAGAATCTTCGAAAAAGTCGCGTTATCGCCAGTTTTTAGTGGCAATGAGGCATGTTTATCGTAAAAGATATAACAAATGAGAATAACTGACTGTATTGACGGCTCAAGGGGCTCCAGAGGAAGGATTGCAGACTGCAAATAAGTTTGTGCAGAAAATCACAAAAAGTGTCTATCACCATGTTATTCATAGAGTTTCTTCGCAATAACCGTGATATGGTGGACAAAAGCCGGCCAGGGGCGGTTGACTCTCGGGGGAAACACCTCAGAATCACCGAAGGCCATAATCAAAATAGATAAAACCTACATAGAAGTAGCGGGCACAAGGGGATGATAATGATTAACCGGTTTGCCAACCTTACCAGCCGACTCGCGGCTCTTTTCGCCATTATATTCGCACTCGCGGCATGCGGTGGCGGTGGTGGCGGCGGCGGAGGCGGCAGCTTCCTGCCGGATGACGGCGGAGATACGCCTGAAAATGGCAGCTACTTCGTAACTCTCGAACTCACCGACGCTAACGGTAACCCCACGGGGACCCTGAGCGCCACACAGCCCGCTAATCTCACAGTCACAGTCACTACCCGTGGCAGCAATAAGAATCCTATTGAAGGCGCCGTAGTTACCGCCGCAACCGATACAGCGACCTTGGTACCGGCCAATGGCAGCGCGCTTACCAATATTGATGGTGTTGCACTGCTGCAGTTGCTAGCTGGCGATACGCAGGGTGCAGGCATTGTTACTGTTACTGTTGAAAGCCCGGATGGACCTACCGTAGAGGAAATTGGTTTCCAGGTAATACAAGCAGGGTTGCAGATCGGCAGCTTCCAGAACGGCACATTTGTGCCAGGGGAGATTGACCTGAACCTTGATGAGCTGGTAGCTGGCGGCAGCGCCAGGCTGCGAGTGGCCATCGTTGACGAAAATGGGAATATCACGGACTCGACTGAGCAAGTCCGGTTTAGCAGCTCCTGCTCGGTAAGCGGTCAGGCTTCTTTCTCCAGCACCGGAGGCGCTGAGATGGTTTCACGATTAACCGTCGAAACCAGTGAAGGCAGTGCCGAAGCTACTTATCAAACCGAGGGTTGCGCGGGAACTGACGCTATTACTGCTGAGCTTCTCAGTAATGGCGGAACTGCAAGTGCGTCGGTTGCAATTATGGCGCCAGAGGCAGGCTTCGTTGGCTGGATCACGACTAACCCAATCAATGACAATAATTCTTCGTTGATTGCGCTCAGGGGAACTGGTTCGGCAAACCGTACTGAAAAGGCTACGGTGACATTTCAGGTATGTACAACCACGCCAACGGTAGACGCTCCTTGTGACCCCATTTCGGGAGCGAACGTCAACTTCAGCCTTTCTAATTCACTTGGCGGTATTGCGTTGCAAAGCACCAGCGGCTCCACCGACACAAATGGTGAGGTAGATGCTGTTGTTCAGTCTGGCAATGTCTCGACATCGGTCTTTGTTACTGCTGAGATTGATGGCGGGGCTGGCAATACTTCCAATGATATCGTTGTAAGTACCGGACTTCCCGACCAAAACTCCATAAGCCTGTCCGCCTCGGTGCTAAATGTGGATGGTGCGTTAGACTTCGACGGTCGAACGGCGGAACTCACGGTGCGCCTCGCAGACAAGTTCAATAACCCTGTTGCAGATGGCACCAGTGCCGTATTTACCACCGAGTACGGTTCAATCGATACGTCTTGCGTCACGGTCAATGGCGGGTGTTCTGTTACCTGGACTAGTCAAAACCCACGCCTGCCTGTATTCAACCAGGATCTGGTCAGAGATATTGGCGACCCGGATTACGACTGCCTCTCGCATAATGGCACATTTGGTGCCTGCCCCGACGATCTGGGTCCCATCAGGGGACTGCGGACAACGATTCTGGTGACAGTGGTGGGTGAAGAATACTTCGTAGACTCAAATGGCAACGGCCTGTACGACGAAGGTGAGCCCTTTGACAATCTACCAGAAGCTTTTGTCGACCATAACGAAGACGGCGTTTATACCCCGGTAGAGGGCCCGAATTGTGACTCTATATTCGAGGAATCGCGCTGTGAGGCCGCTGGCGCGGAGGAAACTTTTGTAGACTTCAATGGCGACGGCAAATATAGCCTAAACGTAGATCCATCTACAGGCCAAGGGGTCTATAACGGCAGCCTTTGCCCAGAAGAAGGCGATGGCGTCTTCTGTAGCCGAGAGTTGGTAAGCACCAGGGACTCTATCGTACTCATCATGTCAGCTGACAATGACTTCGATATCCTTGTTGCTAATGCCCGAAATAACAGGGCTACGAACACGGTTATGGAGGGAGACCCGTTTGTCGCTTACGTTGCGGACTTCTACAATAATCGGCCTTCCGGCGACACCACGATCAAGGTTGAAACCGAAGGCTGTAACCTGCTGACTCAACCTGAGTTCACTGTACCTGGCTCGAATAAGCCCGGCGCATTTGAACTTCCAATTGCTGTCGATGGTGACGGTGGCGGTGTTGGTACACTAACCATCACTGTCGATGGGGTCACGACCGAGACATTCAATTGTGTCACTACAGCTCCAGTTGACCCCAACGACGGCGGCGGGCTTAACAACGGCAACTAAGCCAATGCTATAGCAGTATAAAGGCCGGTTAAAACCGGCCTTTTTTTTGCCCGCTTCTAGTGACTTTGCTGCAAAATATGCTTTAGTTACCACTGTCCGTAAAATCAAGAAGCAGGCTCCAATGAAACCAAAAACCAAACCACGCGCTGTCACCATACGCATGACGGTCGTTGTCTTTTTCATGCTCGCAACATTGCTGACGGCCTCTCTCGCGATAGGCCTGCAGTTCTATTTCGGCAGAGTGATGGCCACTGACGCCGCTACCGAGCTCTATACCACCGCCTCTTCCGGCATCGCCAATAAATGGCGTAATATAGGCGAGCAGAATACAACCGTTATACAGCTGCTCTCAGAAAATCCGACACTTGCCACTCGCACGGATACAGACCAGCACCTGGCCACACTTGCCGGTGTCATGACCCGCAATCCACTCTACTACGGTGTCTACCTCGGGCACGCCGACGGCAGCTTCTTTGAACTGATAAATCTGGATGCCAGCGAAACCGCGCGTAAGTCCTTTCGGGCGACTCCCAGTGACAAGTGGGTACTTGTCAGTATCGATGGGACCGCTAAAGATCGGACGCGGCGTTTCGAATACATGGACGAAACATTCAAGATCCGTATCTTTCGCTCCGAACCGACCGACTTCAATGTCACCAGCAGGCCCTGGTACTCCGAGGCGCTCAAAGCCGATAACGCCTATGCCAGCCAACCTTATCTCTTTGCACAGCTGGGCGTCCCCGGTCGCACACTGTCAAAGCAGGTAGCAGGCACGGACTCCGTTATTGGCATCGACATGACCCTGGCGACGGTATCCGAGTTCTTGCGCGAGCAGGATATTTCGCAGGATGCTGAATTGTTTATTTACAAAGCCGATGGGCAAATCATCGCCTCAAGCCGCGAGGCGGAAAAGGGCCAGTCTCTGCCTGTCCCAGCACTGTCACTCTCACAGGAAGAAAAGAATTACATTGCCTCACTACCGCCACTGGTAGTTTCCAATGAAATGGATTGGCCTCCCTATGATTACGCCCTTCTGGGGCAACCGCGGGGGTATTCGGTTGATATTCTGCGCATGATTGCCAGCATGACAGGACTGGAGATCTCCTTTGTAAACGGGCTGAGTTGGGGCGAGCTGGTCGAGCAATTCAAGGCTGGAAAGATAGACCTACTGCATTCCTTGTTACTCACCGAGGAAAATAGCCAGTTTGGGCTACCCACAAGTAGTTATGAGCGTCTCCCCTACGCGTTTGTAACAAAGGCAGATGCCCCCTCCATCAGTAGCGTTAACGAGCTTGCGGAAAAAACACTCACCATACCCAGCGGCTGGTCAGTCATCCCGGTCATCAAGGAACGCTTCCCCCAGGTAACTATCGTGGAGGCAAGCAGTACGCTTAATGCGATTGAGCTGGTGTTGGATGGCAGCGTTGACGCCGCCCTCGATAATGAAATTATCCTGCGCTATATCGAGAAGCACTACTTTATCAGTGGCATCCGCTACGACATCAACGTCGACCTTGGCTCTGGGGAAGTACCTGAGAATCTGCACATCCTGGCCCAGCAAGATGCTCAACCGCTGGTAGCAATTATTGATAAGGCGATAGCGGCGATAGGCCCAACGCAGCGCGAGTACCTGAAGCAACAATGGCTGGAATACGAAACTAACGAAGTCGCGGCAACTGATGTCACGGTGCCCTCAGATACACTGGTTGCTGCAACCAGTAACCCGGATATGCAAGAGCAGTTGCTTGAGGTAGAGCTGGGCGATGCGGAATATTTCGCGTATGTCGCAAATCTGGCGGCATTCGTGGATAACGCCCTGTACCTGGGAATGGTGGTACCGAAAGAGGCGGTCATCGACCCGTTCATGGAAAAAGTTAAGCTGTCCAGCGCCATCACTGCGGGCTTTCTACTACTGCTACTGCCGCTGTCCTGGGCCTTCGCCACACCTATCGTGCGGCCTATTCGTCAGCTCGCCATTGAGAACTACAAGGTCCAGCAAAGACACTACGACGATGTACAGCGGGTACCGTCACGGATCACCGAAATTTACGAGCTGTCCAAATCCATGGTCGAAATGGTCGAGGCCATCAAGGCGCATGAGATAGCTCAACAGGAATTGATGGATGCCTTTATTCAACTCATTGCCCAAGCCATTGACGACAAGTCGGCTTATACCGGTGGGCACTGTGAGCGCGTGCCGGAGCTGGCACTTATGCTGGCAGAACAGGCTTCTGCTGCGGACGCTGCACCCTTCAACAACTTCAAGCTGGATAACGAAGACCAATGGCGTGAGTACCGAATTGCCGCTTGGCTGCACGACTGCGGCAAAATCACTACGCCAGAACACATTGTCGACAAGGGCAGCAAACTTGAGACCATCTACAACCGGGTACACGAGGTGCGAATGCGCTTCGAAGCCCTGTGGCGCGATGCGGAAATAGACTTCCTGAAAGAACTGTTAGAACACCCTGAACGTGAAGGCGAGCTGAAAGAGCAACTGGCACAACAGCAGCAACGACTGCAGGACGATTACGCCTTCGTTGCGGACTGTAATGTGGGTGGTGAATTCCTCGACCCCGAAAAGCAGGAACGACTGCAGACAATTGCCAGTATTACCTGGCAGCGTCATTTCGACGATCGGCTGGGGCTGTCACCGGTAGAAGAGATCAGCAAGCCGCCCGAGGAAACTGCCGCCCTGCCCGCCACAGAACCTCTGCTGCAGGATAGGCCGGAACACATCATCGAGCGCACACGCTCCACCGAATATCCAGCTGAGTATGAAATCAACATGGATATTCCAGAGCACCTGTACAACCTTGGTGAGGTGTACAACCTGTCTATCTCCCGCGGTACGCTCACCGCCGAGGACCGCTTCAAGATCAATGAGCACATGATAAGCACGATTAAGATGCTGGAGAGCCTGCCCTTCCCCGAGGAATTAAAAAACGTTCCACGCTATGCCTCTACCCACCACGAAACCATGCGTGGCTCGGGCTATCCGAGGAAACTCCCGGGCGAAAAGCTCAGCATTCCAGAGCGCATTCTCGCGGTTGCCGACGTATTTGAAGCGCTAACGGCGTCTGATCGGCCCTACAAAAAGGCCAAGCCTGTGAGTGTGGCTATCGATATCCTCCACAAGATGGTCGAAGACGAACACATAGACCGCGACTGCTTCGAACTCTTTGTGCGTAATGGTGTGTACAAGGACTACGCGCAGCGATTCCTTGATCCCTCACAGGTAGACGACGTTGATGTCAGCAAATATATTGACGCGGCCTGATCAACCTGCGCTGCGTATGGCAGCGCTCGCAATTGCCATTGCAACATGCAGCGTTGTCGCCTCAGCCGAGAATGTGGAGTCGCTGGAGGCTAAAGTGCAGCGCCTGGAGGCAGAGCTGTCTGCTGCCCAGACAGCACTAAAAGATGCCCAGGAGGCTGAAGCACAAGCCACCGCTGAGACATCAAGATTACTGCAGGAACGCCATGATAGAGACACAGGCGTTAAATTGGGGCCGCTCACTCTGGGTGGCGCCATGCGAGTTAACTACGTCTACGGCAGTTACGACACTTCCGACTCCGGACCCAGTCGCGGCGGCCATGGCGGCAATGTAGAACTGGATACCTTTCGCATCAATGCCGCTCTGGAGCAGGGCCCAATCATCGGCAAGCTGGAGTATCGCTGGTACTCCGCCGGCACCGGCAAGAACTATAATTTCCTGCACACGGGATGGCTAGGCTATCGATTCGACGAAGATAGCCATATCGAGGTGGGCCTGAACCGCGTACCTTTCGGTGCCGGGCCCTACGGTATTTCACAGAGTTGGTTTTTCGATCAGAACTACTACGTAGGGCTGGCCGACGACCCAGATCTTGGCATTAAGTACAGCACCAAGCTGAATAACTGGTCTATTGATGTGGCCTACTACGCTCGCAGTGAACCCAGTTTTTCAGGCAGGAGCGCCGACAGTGCACGCTACGGCTACGATGCTGTGCGCTGGAATGAGTCAATAGATGAAGAAGGCAATGTCATCTTCGGCGGCGAGCGCAATGGCTACCGGGAAGAAAACCAGTTCAACGCCCGGGGTATTTATCACCTGCAACATGAGAAAAGTAGTTCAGATATCGGCCTATCACTGCAGTTTGGCGACCTGGAAGGCAGGGAACTGGACGACGGTGATCACTGGGCAGCGGCGGCACACGCAGTACACCGGCGCGGAAACCTTACGCTCGGTGCGCAGCTGTCACGTTACGAATTCGACATTGACGCTAACAATCCATGGGGCACGGATACCCTGATCCCGATGGGAGCTTATGACTTCGCCTGGCCAGTCGCGGCTGAGGCGTGGTTACCAGCAGTATCACTCAGCTACAAGATCAATACGGACGCCATCCCATGGCTGGACTACGTGCTGCCCTACATCGAGTGGAGCTCTATCCTAAAAGACGAGAGCGAATTCAATGACAGTCAGCTGTTTATCCTGGGCAGCGCATGGGCCAGCGGCGGCTGGTACATCTACAGCGATCTGGCCTATTCAGATGGCAACTACTTTGTCGGTGACGAGCGTGACAATTACGGGCGCATAGACGGCGTCGGCGACTTCGGAGTCGCCGGGAATGACAAATGGAACTACCGCTTTAACCTGAACCTGGGCTATTACTACTAGGCCAAGTTCAGGTAGCACCTCAGAACCAGTAGAACACTGGCTCTGTGACAGCTAGCTATCAGGAATTTTCGTTGCGATCGTTACACTCACCAGAGCCATCTGAGCGCCAGCCATACATAGAGCGATCAGAAGGATCATATTCCATACCCGGGCAGATCGCGTCCATAGTGCCATCACGATTTAGATCATAAGGGGAATAGTACATCTGGTTTGATGCGCAACCGGTAACGATCATAAAAGTACTTGCCAATAAAACTAAACGCATAAACTACTCCGAGAAATCCCTATTCAAGCGACTAGAATAGTCAACAAACAACGAACTCGCCAGATTAAAGACCAGCCTCACTACAAAACTGAGACTTGCAGCACACTTTCAAACAGAGTCGCTTGCCACCACAGTAGACTACGGTTCCTATCTAAGCTTTGTGATTTGAAACAATTCTACTGTGGGGTAAAACCGAACTCGCTCACTAATCTTCGCATCCTTTATATCCAGAAACACCTGTCGCTGCGTATTCGCCTTGCTTTGCAGGGTTATCAGGTCTCGTGTTTTGTTTGTTAAGGAATACTCTTCTACAGATTCACCGCCAGGAAAGCTCACTTCTGACCAGGTTTCACCATTCAGCTCTATAAAGGTACCCAATTGATTCCCAGCTTCATCTGCGAAGTCAATCTGCCTGACGCTAAAGCCATCGAGCAAAGGCGACGCCCTGTGAATAAACTTCTCTTCGATGAGCTCCCCGGCTGCCGATTTGAAAGACATTACGCCAGATTCCAGATTGATCGCGAGTTGCTCAAGGCTTTCATTTTCCTGAAGGGTAAACGTATCTCTATCACGGCTTACGACCGAGTATCGTCCCAAGTTAGAATCCGAATTCTTTTCCTTTATAGACCAGGTATCTTTGTCGAGCTGAATCAACTCGCCTTGGTAAACCCCCGCTTTATTGCCATAGCCAATCTCTGACACCAGATATCCGCTGACCTTACTCGAGGAACTGATCAGGCTACCAAAGCTCCGTTCGCCTTCGTCATTTTTCTGTGTCGTTACAGAGCCTGTCATAAAATCCACAATATACTTTAGAGATGTATCCGGGCTAATAAGAGTGATACTACTCGCTGTGCGAACTAAGTCCTGATACGCATATGTGTCTTCGTCTGGGGAGATTAATGTCCAGTCCAGCGGTGTTTTTTGCACGAATATATACTCATCATCAGAGCTGTCTTCGAACAAGATATAATTAACAGTCTGAGCCGCAGGAGGCTGGAAACGTGCTTTTATCTCGAGACTCTCACCCACAAATAGAGGGTGTAAGTTGGTTACCGCAAACGCACAGGTAGCTTGCGTAGGATTTGTGCAAATCTGAAGTGAATCCCCCAGGGAATCCTCCCAGCCAACAAACTCAAAGCCTTCACGGGGCTCGGCCGTAAACGTTTCTGAAAAGCTTTCCCCCTCAAAAATTTGATACGTGCAAAAGATAGAACTGCAATTAGCACCCATATCACTGGTCACACTGCCACCGCTACCGTGTGTGATGGTAACCAGACATCCCCCGAGGTGAGCGAGTCCAAACGCCAGTAGTAGTGAGCGCAATAGTTTAGTAAATTTTTCCGCGTCCATGAGTAACCCTTTTCTAAAGGAAAATCCTTTATCCTCAATAGGTGCTTAACTCTTAGGCTAGTAGGTTTACGGGGAAGCGCAAGTGGGCCAAGGCAGGTAACGCACTAACAGTGCGTCGTAAAATCACTGGGGTTTTTAGTAAAGACCGACGCGAATTGCGTTCTATGGCGAAGTGCTCGTGATAGCTCTTTTTATTATTAATGAAAGGAGCCGCCAACCATCCTATGAGAACAACCTCACCATATAGGCAATTGCACTGATAAATACGTTTTCTAAAAACTGAAACACTGCTCAACACTCTCGAGCGAAATTGGATTAGGCAAAAAAAAACGCAGCCCAACCGGATAGGCTGGACTGCGTTTGTAGAGGTTTAGCTTAGAACGAGGCTGACAACTCCATGCCGTAGGTGCGGCCTTCGTTCCACCAACCACGCGTAGTTAAGCCGCCAATTCGGGAGACTGCTCTTTGCGTATCATCCGTGAGGTTACGCCCAAAAACTGCAACCTTATAGCGCTCGTTCCATGTGTAGCTAAGATTGGCACTGAGGTTTTCAAGGCTGTCCTGGCTACCAAGGGGATCATTTACTGTTGGGTCTCCTAAACTATTTGGGGCGAGTATCGTTTCAATTTCGTCGCGCCAGTGATAAGACATGTTGCCCGACAAACTGCCATTCCCGATGTCCCAGACATACGTTGTTGCCACGCCAAACGTATTCTCGGGCGTATTGATGGGCCTAAGGCTATCGTTGTCGGTGGCAATCCCGTCGCCGTTAATATCTGCGACAAAGCCATCATATTCAGCATCGAGATAACCGTAGTTCGCGCGAACATTCCAGGCTTCGGTTATCTGGTACTCAAGCTCAAGCTCTATACCGTAAATTTCCATTGTCGCTGCATTTGCGACCAGCGAGGCCACATTGCTCAGGTCTACCGGGACGAAATACTGTTCTTGCTTGTCTGTATAATCGCTGTAGAAAATCACCGGATTGAAGATCATACGACCGTCCATCCAGGTACTCTTCATACCTGCTTCCCAGGTTTCCACAAACTCGGGCTCATAACTTACATTGAGGTCAAAGTTAGACTGCCGCCCAAAGAATCCACCACTCTTGAAGCCTTCTGTGTAGGAGCCGTACACCATCATGTCGTCTGTGGCATCCCAGGTCAGGCCTACCTTGGGCGTTACATCATCCCATTTTTCATCCTGGAATCTGGGGTCATTGGGGTTATTAGGAACCGTATCTCCGGCGGCTGGATCCCAGAAAACCTGCGAATTACCACCGACGAAATCTTTTTCTTCTTCCGTCCAGCGAGCGCCCAAAGTCAGCGTCCAATTTTCCGCAAAGCGCCAATCGGCCTGGCCAAATACCGCTGTCGACTCGGTGCTCTGGACCTGACCATTACTGCTAAGAGTGCTTGGAGTAAGACCACCGCCCCCCGGCACACCAGTGATGGCACCGATCAGATCAAGCGTATAATGAAGCTGGGCAACGTCCCAACGCTGCTCGTAATCTACATCCCACAAGTAGCCACCCACGATAAAGTCGAAGTTTTCACCAAAGCTGGAAGCAACACGAAACTCATGGCTCTCCTGTTCCCAGTCGTTGTAAAAACGCATAGAAAGCATCGGGGCCGACGAACCGTCGAAATGCTGGTTATTGTCCTCGTCCATGTCCCGGCTGGTGCCGATATAGGTAAAGAGAAAATCACCCAGCTGATAATTAGCCGTGGCTATATAGGTGTCGTATTCGTTGTCACTGTCGTTTATGCCGTCAGCTGAGTTTCTATCAGCGTTGTCCGAGGTATTTGACTCGCAAGACCCATAGACGATACAGGTAAGCTCGTCCGGCTGATTGACGTTAACATAAGCGCCCTGGTCACTCTCGTCGTTAAGTCTTTCGTAATGAAATTTAAGATCAAAATTCTCGGTTGGCCGCCATAGTGCAGCAAAACCATAGTTGACCATATCGTCGCCGCCGACATCTTCATTCAGCGTTGTATTTTTTACGAAGCCGTCACTCTTGATCTGGGCGCCAAACAGCTTAACACCCAGCTTCTCATCGATGATCGGTACGTTGACAACACCCTTGAAATCTTCGCGTCCATTTTCATCAAATGTCGCGCTTATATCTGCGCCCCACTCCATGGTGACGTCACCGCGGATGATGTTGAGTACGCCGCCTGTGGTATTTTTGCCAAACAGGGTGCCCTGAGGGCCTCGGAGTATTTCGATTCGCTTGATGTCAAAGTTCTGCAGCAATACGCCGCTGGATGTGCCCAGGAACATACCGTCCATTACCACACCGATAGCCGGGTCGAAGCTCTTATCAGATTCAGATGAATTAACACCGCGTATACTGATAGCAGCGCCGCTGGCAATACCCGGTGTACGCCGCATATATACGTTAGGCGCAAAATCTTGTACATCTTCCAGCCTACGCAAGCTGGCCTCTTTCAATTCTTTGGTCAGCGCCGATACTGCCACTGGCGTATCCTGCAGAGACTCGTCACGCTTTCGAGCGGTAACAATTACCTCTTCCAGTGCGAAGGAGGATTCACCTTGAGCCAAGGCAGCACCGGGCCCCGCCAACGTGGCTGCGATAACAGCAGCGACAGCGGTAGGAATAGTTTTACGAGAAGAGCAAAGGGACGTTCTAAAGCGGGTGTTTTTCACGTTTTATAGCCTCTGGTTATATTTATGTTTGGGGTACATTAGACGGAAAAAGAAAAGCAGTCAACACTGTTTGTTTTTTAAGATTGCCTACTATTTACATAGCGTAAGCTAACTTTAGATTTGCGGAACAGTGGGCTGGTTGCTGGTAGTCCCTGCAGAGGCAATAACCCTAGAATATGAATGGTTTACAGTGAATTCACCGGTCACCAGATACCTGGCGAGAACCTGACCCGCTTTATGGGCTGGGTCACAAGTCAGGACGGGGCAGAGATTCCTCGCATCCTTAAAAAACAAAACCCCTGCAGCATGTGCTACAGGGGTTTTCTTTTTTAGAACGGGCCGCGCAGGCGCCTGGCGAGGGCCTGCCCCTGTTTATGGGTATGACCTACAATCAGTCCCAAGCGGTGCTTGTGATCGCTTCGCGACGCCTTTGGCGCTGCCTTACCGCACCGTTGGTGCAGCCGGGGTCGCGCACGACGCGGTCACATGTCGGGACGGGGCAGAGAGTCACCGCATCCTTAAAAAACAAAACCCCTGCAGCGTGTGCTACAGGGGTTTTCTTTTTTAGAAGCCTGGCGATGACCTACTCTCACATGGAGAAACTCCACACTACCATCGGCGATGCACCGTTTCACTACTGAGTTCGGGATGGGGTCAGGTGGTTCCAATGCTCTATGGTCGCCAGGCAAACTGGCTTGTCAGTCTTCGGTCTTACCTGCGCTAGCAGGGCCTACTGGCCAACAAATAAGGCGGTAAATCAAACTGTCTGTTCTTGTGTGTTGTCTCGCAACACTCTGACTCAATCACAACATCCGCTGTCTTCTCTTGCACACTCTCATGCACAAATAACTTGGATTATATGGTCAAGCCTCACGGGCAATTAGTACTGGTTAGCTCAACGCCTCACAGCGCTTCCACACCCAGCCTATCAACGTTGTAGTCTTCAACGGCCCTTCAGGACCCTCAAGGGGTCAGGGAGAACT
>JBDVXK010000010.1:0-338361 GCA_039964455.1 Halieaceae bacterium
CGATCTCCGAGGCGCTGCCAGAACCGCCGTTAATCAGTACAACCAGATGAGTGCCATCGCTGGCATCGCTGGCGGTGGCGGCGTAATTAACATCCGAGTTGGCGAGCCTGCCTTCGGTGTATACCACGGTGCCACCGTCCATGAACAAGCCGGCCACGTCGACGCTGGCCCGCAGGACGCCGCCGGGATTATTACGTAAGTCCAGTACCAGGCCCTTAAGGTTTTCGTCGTCCATCAACTTGGTCAGCGCCTTGCTGACGTCCTCGCCTGTGCGGCTCTGGAATTGGGCGATACGTATGTAACCGTAGCCTGGCTCCAGCCACCGATTCCTGACGCTGGCGACTTTGATCGTGTCTCGCACCAGGGTTACTTCAAAGGGCTGGCTTTCGCCGGGTCGACCTATGGTGAGTTCAATGGGACTGCCTTTCGGGCCGCGCATAATTTCGATGGCTTCATTCAGGCTCATGCCCTTGACCGGTTTGCTGTCGAGCTTGAGGATTACATCGCCGGATTGCAGCCCGGCCTCCAGTGCCGGGGAGCCATCGATTGGCGCGATGATTTTTACGTAACCATCTTCCATGCCGACCTCAAGGCCCAGGCCTGAAAACTCGCCGCTGGTGCTGGTCTGCAGATTTTCGAAAGCATCCTTGGTCAGGTAGGTAGAGTGTGGGTCCAGCCCCATCAGCATGCCCTGGATGGCGTACTCCAGCAGGGTGCTGTCGTCGATTTCCTCAACGTAACCAACGCGTATCTGGTTGTAGACATCGGCAAAGGTGCGTAGCTCGGCCAGAGGCAGGGCGCCCTTTTCTTCCACTGCAAAGGCCGTGCCTGTGCCACAAAGACACAGAAGCGCCGCGCTTGAAACCAGTTTCCTGAATGCCAGGGGGAGATGTTGCATGAATACCGCCAGAAGGCCCTGAGGCTTTAACTAAATTGGCCGCCTAGTGTAACGCATCCCAGACGGGCCTTGCCAAGTGGGCTAGCCGCGGCACCACTTGGCAGGGTTGGTGGGTTTACCGTTGTGGCGGATTTCGAAATACAGTGCCGCCCTGGCCAGACCGCCGGTATTGCCGACAGTGCTGATCGGGCTGCCGGCAGTGACCCACTCGCCGACATCGCGCAGCAATGCCTGGTTGTGGGCGTAGAGGCTCATGTATCCGTCACCGTGATCGATGATCAGTAACAAACCGGAGCCTCTAAACCAGTCGGCATATACCACCCGGCCGTGATGAATAGCGCGTACGGTATCGCCCTCGCCGGCAGCGATATTGAGCCCCTGCCAGCGCATCTTGCCCTCGTTGCGGGGGCGACCAAAACGATTGCTGGGTTTGCCCTCTACCGGCCAGGGCATTTCCCCTCTGGCGGCAGAGAAGGCTTGATAATTGCTGGGCGCCTGCAGGTTTACGACGGCCTCCTCGATTGTGTTTAACAGCCGTTCCAGCTCTGTGCGTTCCTGCTCTTTTTCTTTCAGGGCATTGTCTTTACTGGTGATACTTGCTGTCAGGCTGGCAACAGCCAATTCCCGATTCTTTTGCAGTTTGGCCAGGCTCTGTTGCTGTTTCTTTAACTGTTCCTGTTTTTCCTGCAGCATCGCCGTTGTTGTCAGGATGCCACTCTCGACTTCCGCGAGCTCCGTCAGGGTATCGCGGTACTCCGTAACCAGCGCATGGCGCGCTTCAAAGAAGTATCGGTAGTAAGCCATTGCCCTTGCAACGGTGTGAGGGTCCTCCTGATTTAACAGCACCTTGAGTTGGCCCTGCTGGCCCATCTTCCAGGCCGTCTGTAGCTCAGTGGCTATTCTTGCCTGTTGGCTGTCTCTGGCTTCTTCCAGACTGGACTTTTTGACTTTCAGTGACGCGAGGTCTTGCCTGCCGCTATCGATTTCCGCGCGGTTTTGGCGCAACTGCTTTTGCAGTTTGCCCAGCTCAATCTCGGTTTCCTGTAGCTGCTGGTTCAAGCTGCTCTGACGCTTGCGGGCGCTGTTGATTTCGCGGGTAACCCGCTCAATATCGGCCTGTAGCGTCTTGAGTTCTTCTCGGGCTTTTTCTTCGTCAGATTGGGCCTGGGCGAAAAAAGTAATGCCCGCTAATAGTAGCGTTAACAGCAGGTGACGCCAGGCGGGCCGGCAGTCGCGCATAGGAGTTAGTCTGCCACCGATGCCAGGTTTTTGCCGGTCATCTCGGCCGGCTGCTGCAGGCCCATCAAGGCCAGCAATGTCGGCGCGATATCCGGAAGCACTCCGCCCTGGGCGGATAATGCCACGGGCTCTTTGCCGATATAGACCAGCGGCACCAGCTCGGTGGTGTGCTGGGTGTGATGTTGTCCGGAGGCATAGTCGAGCATTTGCTCGCAGTTGCCGTGGTCGGCGGTTACCAGGGCCTGGCCACCAGCGGCCAGCAGTGCTGCCTCAACTCTTCCCAGGCAGGCATCAAGGGCTTCTACTGCTTTGATGGCGGCTTCATAGACACCGGTGTGCCCCACCATATCGCCGTTGGCATAATTGCAGACGATCAAGTCGTATTTCCCCGACTCAATGGCTGCCACCAGTTTGTCAGTGACTTCCGGGGCGCTCATCTCGGGCTGCAGATCGTAGGTGGGTACGTCGGGTGAGGGCACCAGAATTCGATCCTCGCCGGCAAACTCCTCTTCTTTGCCGCCGCTGAAGAAAAAGGTGACGTGGGCATACTTTTCAGTCTCGGCGATGCGTAGCTGGTTCATCTGTTGCTGGGCGAGGTAATCACCCAGGACGTTGGTCAATGGCTGAGGTGGGAAAGCGCAGCTGGTTTCAATGCTCTGGGCATATTCTGTGGTCATCACGAAGTCGGCAAGCGCGGGCACCTGCTTACGCTCAAAATTGTCGAACCCCGGTTCTACAAAGGCGCGGGTCAACTGGCGGGCCCGGTCGGCACGGAAATTCATGAACAGTATGGCGTCGTTGTCCGCTACTACAGCGGCCTCCTCACCCTGCGGGACGATAGCGGTGGGCAGCACGAACTCGTCGTTTTCGTCACGAGCATAGGCGGCCTGTAGCCCATCTTCTGCAGTTTCGGCCAGATAGTCGGCGCGGCCTTCCGTCAGCAGCGCATAGGCCAATTCAATCCGATCCCAGCGATTGTCGCGGTCCATGGCGTAATAGCGCCCGCAGATGCTGGCAACCCGTCCGCAGCCCAGTTCGGCGAATAGTGCGTCGGCGCTGGCCAGAGAGCTGCTGGCGCTGCGCGGCGGCGTGTCGCGGCCATCCAGAAAAGCGTGCAGGTAAACGCGCCGGGCACCGCGGCTGGCTGCCAGTCGCACGGCGGCAAAGATTTGTTCTTCGTGACTGTGCACGCCGCCCTGGGACAGCAGGCCGAACACGTGTACGGCACCGTCGGCTGCAATCGCCTTGTCGATGGCGCTGTTGTAGGCGGTATTCTGTTCAAAGCTGCCGTCGGCGATAGCCTGGTCGATGCGGGTAATATTCTGGAAAATCACCCGCCCGGCGCCCAGGCTCATATGGCCAACCTCAGAGTTGCCCATTTGCCCGGCCGGCAGGCCCACGTCAAGGCCAGACCCCGAAACCAGTGTGTGCGGGGCCTGGGACCACAGCCGATCCCAGACCGGGGTATCGGCATTGGCGATGGCATTGTCCCGTGTTTCCTCGCGATAACCCCAGCCATCCAGGATAATTAATGCGGTTGGTGTCTTGCCAGTCTGAGTCATTCCAGTTCCAGGTAGCGATGGCCGGACAGGGTGTCGGGCGGCGGTCGAGTTTAAGCTGGTTATTTTACCCCCTACACCCGCCGTATGGCACGCCAATTATCACCGCGCGAGGCCTGAGACAGGCGATAAGTCAGGGCTGGAGCGGCCACACCAGACCCTGTATACTTGCGCCTTTTTTGAGGGATAGCGGGTTCGTCCAGCTATCACCCCGGTGAGAAAAACTCCCCGCCGCATCGGCAGTTTCATCTCGTTGACAGGTAAACGCAGACCGTAATTAGCATGGCTTTGTTTTTAGAATTTGTAGTCCAGCAGTGGCTGTTGGTAGCAGCGCTTATGGCTTCTCTGGCGATGTTGCTTTTCCACGAAACGCGCAAATCCGGGCCCAGCCTTAGCCCGCAATTGGCCATTAACAAGGTGAACGCAGAGGATGGTATTTTCCTCGACTTACGCGATGGCGGTGACTACAAGGAAGGGCACATCGTTGAGGCCCTGAACATTCCGGTAGCCAAGCTGCCCACGCGTATGGCTGAACTGGAAAAATACAAGGACCGCCCCATTGTCCTGGTCTGCAAGATGGGTCAGCAGGCAGGCGTAGCTGGTAAGCAGCTGAAAGCCGCAGGCTATGAGCAAGTGTACAAAATGTCTGGCGGCATGATGGAGTGGGGCAATTTGCAGTTGCCCACCGTGAAGTAGAGCGAAGACGACGATGTCAGCCAAGGTTAAAATGTACAGCACCCGGTTTTGCCCTTACTGCATACACGCACGCATGTTGTTGGAGAACAAGGGCGTGGAGTTTGAGGACATCGCCGTTGACGGCGACACAGAGCGGCGCCAGGAAATGATGACGCTGAGCGGGCGGCACACTGTGCCCCAGATCTGGGTAGGCGACACTCACGTCGGTGGCTACGACGACCTTGCAGCGCTGGAACAGCAGGGCGCATTGGATAAATTACTTGAAATGGCGCCTCAGGCGTCTTGGCAATAAAACGGAGGACGGCTCAATGGCCGACGAACAAGCAGCAGGAACACAGGAACAGCCGCAGCAGCAGTTTGCGATGCAGCGAATTTATAACAAGGACATTTCTTTTGAGTCTCCCAGCACTCCGGACGTATTCCGTAAGCAGTGGCAGCCAAAGGTAAATGTTGATCTCAATACCAAGAGCGACAAGGTCGACGAGCAGGGCAATTACGAGGTTGTTCTGACTATCACCATCACCGCCAAGGTTGATGACGACACTGCGTTTCTGGTTGAAGTGCAGCAGGCAGGCATCTTCATGATTTCTGGTTTCGAGGGAGAAGACCTCCGTCGTATTCTGGGTACAGCAGCGCCCAATATCCTGTTTCCCTACGCGCGCGAGAATATCGATTCACTGTGCGTGAAAGGCGGTTTCCCGCCGGTTATGTTGGCGCCGGTAAACTTTGACGCCCTGTACCAGCAGGCTTTGAATCAGGCACAGCAGCCAGCGGCCGAAGGCGGCGAAGCAGCCACGCACTGATTGGCTTAGTGGAAATATCTTGAAGGGGCCTGCGGGCCCCTTTTTTGTGCCTACACCTGGCGCCCTCAGTCCAGTTCTGCAAACTCCAATTGGCGCAACGCTTCATAGGTAACAACTGCGGTGGCGTTACTCAGGTTCATGCTGCGGCTGTTGCTGCGCATGGGGATGCGCAGGCAGTTCTCAGGGTTCAGTTCATCAAGTAGTGTTTGCGGTAGTCCGCGGGTTTCTGGGCCGAACAGCAGCGCGTCGCCGCGCTGGAAGCTGGCCTGGTGGTAGCCGCGCTCGCCGCGGGTGCTGATGGCGTAGACCCTGGGGCTGCCTGTGGCAGCATAAAAGGCCGCCATGTCACGGTGGACCTGTAGTTCTGCAAATTCGCTGTAATCCAGCCCGGCGCGCCGTAGCTTTTTGTTGTCCAGGTCAAACCCCAGGGGCTCGATCAGGTGCAGGGTGCATCCGGTATTGGCACACAGGCGAATGATGTTGCCCGTATTGGGCGGTATTTCTGGCTCGTATAGGACAATGTGCAACATGCGGCCATGTTACCCGTGCTGACCTTGTCGAAGCTACATATCCAGCTCTTTCATCTTGCGAGTCAGGGTATTGCGACCCCAGCCCAGCAACTCGGCGGCATCGCGCTTGCGCCCGCGTGAGTGCTGTAAGGCGACGTCAATCATGCTGCGCTCGAACTCCGGGATGGCCTGCCTGAGGATGTGATGTTTGCCCTGCACCAGTTCGTTGCGGGCCCAGTGGCAAAGCAGTGCCCGCCAATCAGCCTGGCTGTCGTCGGCACTTGGAGCTTCGGTTTGTCCAAGTTCCGGCGGTAGGTCGCGGGGGTGGATTTCGCGACCCGAGGCCATTACGGTCAGCCATCGGCAGGTATTTTCAAGTTGTCGAACATTGCCTGGCCACTGTAGTCCGGTCAGGAACTCTGCGGTCTCGGGCAGTAATACTTTGGGCTCACCGCCGAGTTCTTCCGCAGCTTTCTGGAAAAAGAAGCGCATGAGCCTAGGAATATCCTCGCGCCGCTCTGCCAGCTTGGGAATATGGATTCGGATGACATTCAGTCTGTGGAAGAGGTCCTCGCGGAAGTCGCCTCGCTGAACCAGTGACTCAAGGTCCTGGTGGGTGGCGGCGATGATTCTTACATCGACATTGACCGGTGTATGGCCGCCCACGCGATAAAACTCGCCGTCCGCCAGCACCCTTAGCAGGCGTGTCTGGGTTTCTGCTGGCATATCGCCTATTTCGTCCAGGAACAGGGTGCCGCCGTCGGCCTGCTCGAAGCGGCCCTCGCGCTTGCTGTTAGCGCCGGTGAACGCTCCTTTTTCATGGCCGAAGAGCTCCGACTCCATGAGATCTCTGGGGATGGCAGCCATGTTGAGCGCGATGAAAGGGTGCTGCGCGCGCGGGCTGTGGCGATGCAGAGCGCGGGCGACCAGTTCCTTGCCTGTGCCGGACTCGCCATTGATCAGTACCGTGATGTTGCTGTGTGATAGTCGGCCGATAGCGCGGAAAACTTCCTGCATTGCCGGCGCCTCGCCGATTATTTCGGTATCTGCATCCTCGGGCTCGGCAGCAGGTACGGCAGCGCGGTTCTCCTGGGCCTGAGCCAGTGCTCGCTCTGTTATGGCGACGACTTCGTCAATGTCGAAGGGTTTTGGTAGATATTCGAAAGCGCCGTGCTGATAGGAAGCTACCGCGCTGTCCAGGTCTGAATGAGCGGTGGTGATGATAACCGGCATCTGCGGGAAGTCTTCGCTGATGCGGGAGAGTAGTTCCAGACCGTCGGTGCCCGGCATGCGAATATCGCTGATGATGACTTCTGGTTGTTCACTGCCTATGCGCCCCAGCAGGGAATCTCCGGTTTCAAAGCTTTCGTTGTCTATGCCGGCCTGACTGAGCGCGCGCTCAAGTACCCAGCGAATCGAGCTATCGTCGTCGACGACCCAGACTTTAGCTGTTTTCTGCATGATTGGTTTCCATTGGTAGGTAAATACTGAAGCGGGTTTCCCCCGGCTCGCTGGCGCATTCCACCAGGCCACCGTGACGGTTGATGATTGATTGTGAGATGGACAAGCCCAGGCCGGTACCGTCGGCGCGTCCAGTTACCATGGGCACAAAAATCGAGTGCTGCAGGTCTTCCGGGATCCCGGGTCCGTTGTCGATAATATCGATGCGACAGACCAGCCTGTGTCGTTTGGTGCCTATGGTGAACTGACGTTGGGAGCGGGTCCGCAGGGTAATGTGGCAGTCAGCGATATCAGTTGCGGCCTGCACGGCGTTGCCGGTGATGTTGAGTACCGCCTGTATCAGCTGGGTCTTGTCACCGGGCACCTCTGGCAGGCTGGGATCGTAGTCGCGATCAAAGGTCAGGACTGGGCCGGATTCAGCCGACAGCAGGTTGCGAACATGCTCCAGCACCTCATGCACGTTGACCGGCTGCAGGCTGAGCTCCTTGTGTGAGCCCAGTAGGCGATCGACAAGGTCACGTAGTCGGTCAGCCTCCTGAATAATAATGCCGGTATATTCGTTTAGTCGCTCTTCTGGCAACTCGCGTTCCAGCAGCTGTGCCGCGCCGCGTACCCCACCCAGGGGATTTTTGATCTCGTGGGCCAGCCCACGAATTACTGCTCGGGTGGTCGCCTGCGCATTGAGAATGCTTTCCTCGCGACTGATTCGAAGCAGCCGGTCCACTGTCTGTAGCTCGACCAGTAGTCCCGGTCCTCCCTGTTCAGGAAACAGTGGGGCTATGAACAGGTCTACGTGCATTTCCTGGTGATTCGGTAGCACCAGCACCAGATTGCGGCGGGTGACCGGCATACTGTCGGTCTGCGCCTGCCTTATGGCGCTGATCCACTCACGGGAGCGGGGCAGTAGCTCTTGCGCCGACAGGCCCAGTGACCTGGCTTCCGATACCTGCAACAAGTTTTGCGCAGCGGCGTTGATTGCGGTCAGGCGCAGCTCGCTGTCCAGGGCGATAACGCCTGTGCTGAGAGATTCCAGAATGTGATCTGATGTTGGCATGATTGCCCCAGGATTGACCGCTTCATTGCGGTGTGCACTTAGACTTAGCAAAAATAGAGCCAAGACCGGATATGAGAACTACTCTAGACCTATATACCGGACTTATGCCTGACAGGGGTAGTAAGCGCTAACTTCAAGCCGTCAAAAGGGGTTTGGAAGTGCTGCCTGCGGGGTGGAGAGGTCGTCATAGATAAGACTAGAGTGTGAATGCACCATTATGGTGCATTCACTGTAGCCTGTCCAGCTGTGGGCTAGCGGGGACCTATAGGCCGAAGTACGAGGATCTGTGATGGCTCCGACGTTGCTTGTACATCTCCGTCGCCGTTATAGCGGGCAACCACAACGCTGTGTTCGCCGCGTCTGACGTTTTCCAAAGCCCAGCTATTCTGTGTTTGCGGCTCGCCGTGATTGCTGCCATTCATAATCAGCTGCAGCAACTCACCTTCTTCAAGGCTGGGACTGACCGCTGCAATAACCGTGAAGCTCCCTGTGCCCATGGGGATAGTGCTGCCGTCTGCAGGTGCGCTTATGCGGATGGTGTACTCGATATCTTCTTCTACCTCTTCTTCGGCGTCGTCAAACTCCGGCTCAGGGGTCGGTCGCATATCGGTTGCGGGGGTGGTGTTGGTAGGATTCAGCTTGACCTCTTCAGCCCCGCCCGGTGGAGGTGTATCGGTAAAAACGACGTTGCCGTTACTGTCGGTGGTGCGGTAAACCTGGGCGCTGGCCAGGCCACTGGCCAGCATAGTGAATAAAAGTAATGTGCGTACCATGGTCCTCTCCCCGCCTGTTTATTCAGGCAATCATACCGTATCAGAAATCGCTGCCTGACAGGAGTTCCGCTCTTTGGGCATTTTTCAGGCAAAAAAAAGCCCGCCAATGGCGGGCTTTTCAGCTCTGCGTAGACTTACACGGAATAGTACATGTCGAACTCAACCGGGTGAGTGGTCATGTTCAGACGCTCGATCTCCTCAGCCTTCAGTTCGATGTAGCCGTCGATCATATCGTCGCTAAACACACCACCCGCTTTCAGGAAGTCGCGATCTTCGTCCAGTGCAGCCAGTGACATCTCCAGGCTGGATGAAACGGTGGGAATCGCTTTGCCTTCTTCAGGAGGCAGGTCGTACAGGTCCTTGTCAGCCGCATCGCCAGGGTGGATCTTGTTGGCGATTCCGTCCAGGCCAGCCATCAACATAGAGGCGAAGGCCAGGTAGGGGTTGGCGGTTGGGTCCGGGAAGCGAACCTCAACGCGCTTGCCCTTGGGGCTTGGCTCGTAAGGAATACGGATTGAGGCAGAACGGTTGCGGGCCGAGTAGGCAAGCATTACCGGTGCTTCAAAACCGGGTACAAGGCGCTTGTAGGAGTTGGTTGATGCGTTGGTGAACGCGTTCAGTGCACGGGCATGCTTGATGATGCCGCCAATGTAGTACAGCGCTGTCTCTGACAGTCCTGCGTAGCCGTCTCCAGCGAATACATTCTCGCCATCTTTGGAAATAGACTGGTGAACGTGCATACCGGAGCCATTATCTCCAACAACAGGCTTGGGCATAAATGTTGCCGTCTTGCCGTAGGCGTGTGCAACGTTGTGTACACAGTACTTGAGTACCTGTACTTCATCAGCTTTCTTGATCAGCGTGTTGAACTTGACGCCGATTTCACACTGTCCTGCGGTACCCACTTCGTGGTGGTGAACCTCGATAGGAAGGCCCATCTGCTCCATTGCCGAACACATTGCTGCGCGAATATCGTGCAGTGAGTCGACCGGTGGCACTGGGAAATAACCGCCTTTCACACCAGGCCGGTGACCGATATTGCCATCTTCAAATGTGTGGTTGGATGCCCATGCTGCTTCTTCAGAGTTGATGCTGTAACCAGCACCGCTCATGTCGGCATGCCACTTCACGTCGTCGAAGACAAAGAACTCAGGCTCTGGACCGAAGTAGGCAGTGTCACCAACCCCAGTGGACAACAGATATTCTTCAGCGCGGCGAGCCACAGAGCGTGGATCGCGCTCATAGCCTTGCATGGTCATTGGCTCAACAATGTCGCAGCGCAGGATGACGGTTGTGTCATCGGTGAATGGGTCGAGAATGGAAGTGCTGTCGTCCGGCATGAGGATCATGTCAGACTCATTGATACCCTTCCAACCGGCAATTGACGAGCCGTCGAACATCTTGCCGCCTTCGAAAAAGTCCTCGTCGACTTCGCCGTGCGGGATGGTGACGTGTTGCTCTTTACCGCAACTGTCGGTGAAGCGCAGGTCTACCCAGCGGGCTTCATTTTCTTTTATCAGGTTCAGAGTTTGCTCTGACATCTCTTTTCCTCCATGGGATTATTTTGAAACCGCATGCGGCGGTATTGCAGGTTTGTCGGGTACGTAGCCATCCCCCCAGACACCGAATTCAAGCTCGGTGTTCCAAAGCGACAGCTGCGCCACAAAAATGATGCTGGCGTCACCTGGTTGAAGTTCAGAAAGTCTAGAAGACTGGTGATATAAAGCGCTCGTGTTATCCCCTTTATAATCTGCTTTGTCAAGTTCTGCACCAGGACCGCAATCAGGGCCAAGCGCCAGTTTATTATTCGCCTGAATAAAAAAAGGCCCGGCAATTGCCGGGCCTTTTGTGATGCTGCGTTCGATTAGAAGCCAGCTTCTTTGCAGGTCTTGACGATGGCAGCGGCCACTTTATAGGGATCCGCGTTGGAGGCAGGCCGTCGGTCTTCCAGGCGACCTTTCCAGCCGTCTTCCACAGTACCAACAGGGATACGGATGGACGCACCGCGATCGGATACACCGTAGCTAAACTCGTCGATAGACTGGGTTTCGTGCCTGCCGGTCAGACGCTGGTGGTTGTCCTCGCCGTAAACGCTGATGTGACGCTCGATATTCTTGCCGAACTCGTCACAGATTTTGTGGAAGACCTGTTCGTCGCCGAGGTCGCGCATTGCGCCATTGGAGAAGTTGGCGTGCATGCCGGAACCGTTCCAATCGGTGTCGCCCAGGGGCTTGGGGTGCAGCTCGATGGCAAAACCGTATTTCTCGGCGGTGCGCTCGAGCAGATAACGGCCCAGCCAGATTTCGTCGCCGGCACGCTTGGCGCCCTTGGCGAAGATCTGGTATTCCCACTGGCCGGCTGCCACTTCGGCGTTGATGCCTTCGACGTTCAGGCCAGCTTCCAGGCATATGTCCAGGTGCTCTTCGATGATGTGACGGCCGAAAGCGTTTTTGCCGCCGACGGAGCAATAGTAAGGACCCTGTGGATCGGGGAATCCGCCGATGGGAAATCCTGGAGGCCGGTTGGTTTCGGTATCCCACAGGAAGTACTCCTGCTCAAAGCCGAACCAAAAGTCCTCGTCGTCTTCGGCCTCGTCGATAGTGGCGCGGCCGTTGGAAACGTGGGGTGCTCCATCGGCGTTCAATACTTCGGTCATCACCAGGTAAGAGCTTTTGCGGTCGGGATCGGGGATGATGGCGACTGGCTTGAGCAGGCAGTCGGAATCACTGCCATCGGCCTGTTCGGTGGAACTGCCATCGAATGACCACATGGGACACTCTTCCAGCGTACCGCCAAAGTCTTCGCGGACCATGGTCTTGCTGCGCAGGCTCTGGGTGGGGGTGTAGCCGTCTAGCCAAATGTATTCCAACTTACTTTTCATCTTGCGTCTCTCTCGTGCTAAGGGTTTATCTTGTGAAGAGCCCTGTACTGGTGGCTCTACTCTGGCAGGCACAAGGAAAGCAAGTATCATTCCAACTTCTGCAGCCCCCCGGCCATAGAGGAAATGCCCCCAAAATGAGCGGGTTACCTGCGCAGTTGCCTGCTACGGGCGAAACATCTCTAACTTGCGGCACGAAAGGTGCGCCATAATAGCGCATATACGGCGGGATGTGCACCAATTTGGTGCGATGTGCATTAGTTGGACTGGCTTGAGTCTACAATAACCACGGTGATATTGTCCGGCCCGCCGCGCTCAAGGGCGAGGTCGACCAGGGACTTGCACGCTTCTTCTGGTGATCCCTGAACCATCCTGGCGCGGATTTCCTCAAATTCCACCGGGTTGTACAGGCCGTCACTACAGAGCAGGTATCGGTCGCCTCCCTTGACGGATGAGTAACACATTTCCAGCCGCAGGGTCCTGTGCGCGCCGACAGAGCGAGTCAGAACGTGGGCGGTGTGGTGGTTTTCCATTTCCTGTTCGGTAAGCTCACCTCTCGCGTATTTTTCCTGTGCACGACTGTGGTCTAGTGTCAGTTGTTCCAGTTGCCGGTCGCGCAGGCGGTAGATTCGGCTGTCACCCGCCCATAACAGAAAGCAGTAATTGCCATGGGCGAGCATTGCGGCAACGGTGGTGCCTGGCCGGTGCTTGCGAAAGGCGGTGCGGCACTTCTCGTGGGCAACCTGCAATCGGGTTTCTATGTCCTGCAGGTTGGCCAGCACCGAGGGCTGCCGTGGAAATTCCCGGAGCTGCTCTACCACTGCACTGCTGGCGTAATCGCCCCTGCTTTGCCCACCAATGCCATCGGCTACAGCCCACAGGCGTTGTTCTGGCGAATCCAGGAATGCATCCTCATTGATGTGGCGCACTCGACCCACATCTGTATAGCTCGAGCTATGCCAGGTGATGGCGACTCCCGCGCTACTTCCGTAGCTGGCATCATGCTCAAAGCGGTCGGCGATTTCGGCAACTTCTTGCAGTGGAATGTCTGTCATATTCACTGGGGCCTGTTTGATTTCAATCCTTGAGCCAGTCATTCCTGAGTATACGAACCAGCTTTTCCGCCGTCGCAGGCCTTGCCCCCGGATCCTTCTGCAGGCATTGCATGGCGAGTTCGGCCAGGGCATCTGGTACCGGATGTTTGCTCACCTCGCGCGGGTCTGGAGGCACTTCGTCGCGAATCTGGTCCAGCAGCTTATGTATGACGTCTCCCTGGAACGGGGTGGTGCCCGTGAGGGTTTCGTAGAGCAGGACCCCCAGGCTGTAGATGTCGGACTCGAATGAAATACCCGGGTCCCGATTAACTTGCTCGGGCGACATATACATGACAGTACCCTGCAGTTTTCCCTCGCCGGTCATCCCTGGGTCCCCGGCTGCTTCCTCATGGTTCTTCTCATCGTCCTCTATATCGGCCTCATGCCACACCTTGGCCAGCCCCCAGTCGAGCACCAGTATCTCCCCATAGGGGCCGATAAGAATATTGTCGGGTTTGATGTCGCGGTGCAGCACGCCCATTGAATGCGCGTAGCCCAACGCGTGCCCTACCTGCTCGAGCACCTCCATGAGCTGCGTCAGGTCATAGCGCTCTCTGTAGTCCAAGACCTCGCGCAGCGTATAGCCATGCACCAGTTTCATGGTGAAAAAAAGGTTACCCCGGTTGTCGCGCCCCAGTTCGTAGGTCGGGACGGTGTTCGGATGTTGCAGTGCCGCCGAAATGCGTGCCTCGCGCAGAAGCCGGCGGTTCTCAATGGGGTCATTGATGAACTCGGGACGCAGGGTCTTGTAGCAGATTGTCCTGCGCAGGTGCAGGTCGCGGCAGGACTTAATCAGGGATTTGCCGCCCTTGGCGACAGTGGAGAAGTAGGCGTAGCGCGTGTTCTGGTTTAGTGTCTTAGGCAGGGGCGCGTCCATCTCTTCTGCGTAGAGAGGGGTCTCAGTATTTCTCTGTTGCCGAAATTCAGGCATGAGTAGCTCCGTGAAACAGCTTTTGTTTGCCGGGAAAGCGGGACTTTCAGGGAAGTATACTCGCAGACTGATCGTTGGATCATCATTTGTTGAGATTGACTGGTGCTGCAGCAAGGCCGTCTTAGCGATATAATCCAAGGCTATTTTGCCGTACAGCCCCCATGAAATTTGTTGTTAAGTATTTCGCGGAAATCACCATCAAGAGCAAGCCGGTACGCCGGCGATTTGTCACCCACCTGTTCGAAAACCTGAAGTCGGTGTTGCGCGAATATGACCCCGATATACGCGTCCGTAAACAATGGGACCGGCTTTTCGTGGAGACTGGCAGCAGTGACACGCTGCTGTTGAACCAGTTGGTGGCGGCGATGTGCCGAACCCCGGGTATTACCTATGTTCTGGAGGGTGAGGAGTATCCACTGGGCGACCTGGCCGATGTCGCGCAACGGGCAGTGGAAGTCTACGGGCCCCGCCTTGCCAATAAAACGTTCGCGGTGCGCTGTAAGCGCAATGGCAGCCACTCTTTTACCTCGGTAGATGTGGAGCGGTCAGTGGGCGCGGTGTTACTCGATTCAACCAGCGCCTCCGGCGTCAATTTGAAACACCCGCAGATTACCGTGGCGCTGGAGATCAATGACGAGACGCTTTACGTGGTCAGCCAGCGCCACTGCGGCCCTGGGGGTTACCCGGTAGGCAGCCTGGACCCGGTGCTGTCGCTGATATCCGGCGGCTTTGATTCGACGGTTGCGAGCTATCTCACCATGAAACGTGGCATGTGCACGCACTTCCTGTTTTTTAATCTTGGCGGCCGCGATCATGAGATCGGTGTGAAGGAAGTGGCTCTTTACCTCTGGCAGAAGTTTGGCTGTCACCAGCGTGTTTTGTTTATCAATGTCCCTTTTGAAGAGGTGGTCGCCGAGTTGCTTACCAAGGTGGAAGACAGCCAGATGGGCGTCATCCTGAAGCGCATGATGCTGCGGGTAGCCGATCGTATAGCCGAGGATATGCAAATCGATGCGCTGGTTACCGGAGAGTGCGTTGCCCAGGTTAGCAGCCAGACCCTGCGAAATCTCGCTGTCATAGACCGGGTGACTGACCGATTGGTACTGCGCCCCCTGATCGCTACCGACAAAGAGGATATTGTTGCGATAGCGGAAAAGATCGGCACCCGGGAGTTTGCCGCCAATATGCCCGAGTACTGCGGTGTAATTTCGGTGAACCCGACGACACGCGCCAGGTTGGACAGGATTGACGTGCATGAGCGCCACTTTGATATGAATATTCTTGATCGCGCGCTGGCCAACAGCCGACGTACCCGGATTGACCAGCTCGCTGGCGATGACCTTAAGCCCAGCGATGTTGAGGTCTTAACTGTGCCGCTGGCGGGCAGTACCGTGGTTGATATTCGCCACCCCGACGAGCAGGAGTTGGCGCCTTTGCGGCTCAACTCGCCGACGCTGAAAATTCCCTTCTATGAGCTTCACCGACGTGCCGATGAGTTGGCGCCTGACGCCAGTTACATGCTTTATTGCGGGCAGGGTGTTATGAGCCGACTGCACGCCTCATATCTTGCCGAATCGCGGGGTTTGACAGTCAAAGTCTATGCTCCCTGATACCCACATTTAGCGGCATTTTTCCGTACTGTCGGACAGGGGTCTTTGGGGTATAATCCGCGACCTTTTTGTACGGCCCCTGCGGCCCGAGGACTTCCCTTGATCGACAATCTTCGCAACATCGCCATTATTGCGCACGTAGACCATGGCAAAACCACGCTGGTTGACTGCCTCCTGTCGCAGTCCGGCACCCTTGATCGCCGATCGGAAGGTGCCGAGCGCATCATGGATTCCAATGACCAGGAACGCGAGCGCGGTATTACTATCCTGGCAAAGAACACGGCCATCAAATGGGGCGATTACCGCATTAATATCGTCGACACTCCCGGGCACGCCGACTTTGGCGGGGAGGTAGAGCGTGTGCTGTCTATGGTCGATTCGGTGCTGCTGCTGGTTGATGCCGTCGATGGGCCAATGCCGCAAACCCGCTTTGTAACTTCCAAGGCTTTTGAGCGCGGACTCAATCCAATTGTGGTCGTAAACAAAGTCGATCGTCCCGGTGCCCGACCCGATTGGGTGGTTGACCAGGTGTTCGATCTGTTTGACCGTCTGGGCGCCAATGAAGAGCAGCTGGACTTCCCGGTTATCTTCGCCTCGGCGATAGAAGGAATATCCGGCGATGATCACGAGGCCATGGGCACCGATATGCAGCCTCTGTTTGAAGCGATTGTCGACAAGGTGCCAGCGCCGGAAGTGAACGCCGACGGCCCTTTTCAAATGCAGATCAGCGCGCTGGATTACAGCAGCTATGTTGGTGTTATCGGTGTCGGCCGTATCAGTCGCGGTTTGCTCACCCCCAATACCCCGGTATCGGTGGTAGACATGGAAGGAAAAACCCGCAACGGCAAAGTGCTGCAGGTGATGGGTTACCTCGGGCTGGAGCGGGTTGATATTGATCGCGCGGAAGCTGGCGACATTGTCTGTATAACGGGCATCGAGGGTCTCAATATTTCAGACACCCTGTGCGACCCGGCGAACGCTGAGGCGCTGCCACCACTGACGGTGGATGAGCCCACGGTAAGTATGACCTTCCAGGTAAATGACTCACCTTTCGCTGGCAAAGAGGGTAAGTACGTTACCTCGCGGAATCTGAAAGAGCGATTGGAGCGGGAGCTGATTCACAATGTGGCGCTGCGGGTAGATCCGGGCGATACACCCGATAAATTTGTGGTTTCAGGTCGCGGCGAGTTACACCTTTCTGTGTTGATCGAATCCATGCGTAGAGAGGGTTTTGAGCTTGGTGTTTCGCGGCCGGAAGTTATTCAGCGAGAGATTGACGGTGTGATTCAGGAGCCTTTCGAGCAATTGGTGGTGGATTGTGAAGATGAGCACCAGGGTTCGATCATGGAGGAGTTGGGCAACCGCCGGGCAGAGCTTGAAAACATGGTGCCCGATGGCAAAGGTCGCGTGCGACTGGAGTTTATTGTACCGGCCCGCGGCCTTATCGGTTTTCGTTCATTGTTCCTGACATTGACTTCCGGTAGCGGCATTCTTACCCACGTGTTTGATCACTACGGTCCGGTCAAGGACGCTGAAATTATTCACCGCAGCAACGGAGTGCTGGTGTCTATGGTCAAGGGCAAGACCCTCGCTTATGGCCTGTTCAACCTGCAAGACCGTGGACGTCTTTTCATTGACCCCAATATTGATGTTTATGAAGGCCAGATTATCGGCTTGCACAGTCGCGGCAATGACCTCACGGTTAATCCGACCAAGGCGAAGCAGCTGACCAACGTGCGAGCGTCGGGAACCGACGAGGCACTGAACCTTACCCCGCCGGTACGGCACACTTTGGAACAGGCGCTTGAGTTTATCGAGGATGATGAACTGGTTGAGGTTACCCCCGACAGCATTCGTCTGCGTAAAAAGTTGTTGCAGGAACATGAGCGGCGTCGCGCCAGCCGGAGCTAGGACCCGATGAAGGCACTGCTGCAGCGTGTTGCCGGTGCCAGTGTCGATGTAGCCGGGGACCGCGTGGGTCAAATCGACACCGGCTTGTTGGTGTTGCTCGGTCTGGAGAAGGGCGATGATCAGGCGCTGGCAGACCGGATGGTAGAAAAAATGCTGGCCTATCGAATGTTCGGCGACGAGCAGGGCCGAATGAACTGCAGCGTTCGGGACATCAATGGCGGTGTTCTTCTTGTTTCGCAGTTCACGCTGGCAGCGGAGACCCGCAAGGGCTTGCGCCCCGGGTTTTCAACTGCGCTGCCGCCGGCAGAGGCGGAATTACTGTATGACTACACCCTGGCCAAACTAAGTAGCGAGCACGACCTTGTCGCAGCGGGCATTTTCGGCGCCGATATGCAGGTGGGTTTGATTAATGACGGGCCGGTAACGTTTCTACTGGAGCTGTGAAGCTCAATTCAATCGCGACTATCGTTGGTACAGCATTGGCGCATGCATGATGCCATCTTCCAGATATTCCTCACCCACCGTCGTAAAGCCCAAACTGTTGTAGAACGGTTGCAAGTGTGACTGGGCACCAATTTTGATGTCATGGTCAGGCCACTGGGCCAGGTTGTAGTCAATCCCGCGCTGCACCAGCTGACGGCCCAACTGAATACCTCTCACTTCGGGTGTGACGATAATCCTGCCTATGGAGCTTTCGGGATAGCTTACCCCTGGTGGCAAACAGCGTTGATAGGCGACCAGCGCCCCCGCCCGCCAGCACAGCATATGTGTTGCCTGTTGATCGAGGTCATCAAGGTCCGTGTAGAGGCACTCCTGCTCCAGGATAAAAATATCCTGACGCAGCTTTATCGCGCGATAGAGTATGGCCGGCGTGAGCGCGTCAAAGGCGCTGGTTTGCCACTCCAGAGCCTGACTCAATGCTGGTGACCACCTGCGCCATGGGCGTGTCCATGGGCCAGTTCCTCAGCGCTGGCTTCACGCACGTCGGTGATATCGATAGCGAAGGTCAGTACCTGCCCTGCCAGGGGGTGATTGGCATCAATGTCGGCGCTGTGCCGGCCGACCTTGGCAACAGTAACCGGTCTCGCTCCCTCGCTGGTATTGAGCTGCACCGTCATGCCCGGCCGTAACTTCCCTTTGAATATCAGGTGCTTGGTCGGTACTCGCTGGATTCGGTCAGGGTTACGTGGTCCGTAGCCATCCTCCGGCTTCACCTCAACTTCAAGTGAGTCGCCGCTGACATGGCCTTCCAGGGCGCGTTCCAAACCCGGAATGATGTTCTTGGCGCCGTGAAGATAGGCGGTGGGCTCACTGTCGCGAGATGTTTCCAGCTCTTCCCCGGCTTCGTTCTTCAAGGTGTAGTGAAAGGAAGCCACAGTTTTGGCAGCGATCTTCATAGTGCTCTCCTGAGTTTGCGGCATAATGGTACGCGCCCGCAGCCTGACCCGATAGCCCCCGTAAGCTAACAATTTGTTCTTTTCTGCGTACTACCAGCTAACTTTAGTTGTTACTATAGTCGGCGAAAGCGCCTTCTCTGGAGGCGCAGCCACAGCGGGACATTCAGGGGGCCGATAGAGCCTCTGTACATTAGATAAGGGCATGCCATGCTGGCAAATGCTGAACTCGCGCAAGATTTTGCGCTGCTCAACCAACAGTTCAAGGAACTGGTGGATGGGCTGGTAGACGTTGTCGACATCCCGCCGGTGCGGGTAGAAGTTTCTGCGACTCCCGCAGGGAATTTTCGCGGCTTTGACGCCGGTAAATTTTATGTCGTCGACAGCGGCTCGGTTACCGCCCGTTATCAGGGCAGGGCGATCTTTATCCTCGAGGAAGGTGACATGCTGTTGCCTGATATCGCCGGCACCAGTGATCTCGATATGGCGGTTCTTTATGGCAGTGAGGCCGGTGCCAGTCTGGTGAGTTATCCGGCACTGGAATTCATGCAGCGGATTTTCAATGAACCCCAGGGCGTAAAAATCTGGACCCGGATGCTTATAACCTACTCCGGGCTGATGCTGCGACTGACTGCTGCCCAGACTCGCGTTGAAACGGCCGCCACCCCAGGCTTTGAACTGTATGAGCCAGGTGATGACATCATTAAACAGGGCGAGCGCGCCGACTTTGTTTTTAACCTGACCTCCGGCCTGGCCGATGTGCTGGTTAACAATGTGATAGTGGGTCGCATAGGGGAAGGTGAAATTTTTGGCGCAATGGCCGCTTTGACCCATGCAGATCGTAGCGCCACCGTGCGAGCCAAGACCGCCTGCTCGGTGGTAAAGGTTCCCAAGGAACAGTTCACCGACCTGATCAAAAGTAACCCGACCACAATACACAGCCTGATCATCGACATGGCTAACTCAATTGTTAACCTGAATGAGCAATTGGTGGGCCTGCGCAGCGAATCGGGTCCGGAATGACAGCACCCTGTAGCTTTTGGCAACAGCGGCACACTAGACAGTAACCATCACAGTTTCACGGATCAGTAATTAATGTCTGATATTGAGCAGATCGACGAGGACGGCATCGAGCAGGTGTCGCTTAAACAATATGCCGAGAAGGCCTACCTGGATTACTCCATGTACGTCATTCTTGATCGCGCCCTGCCCAACATAGGCGATGGTTTGAAACCGGTGCAGCGCCGGATCGTGTATGCCATGAGCGAGCTGGGCCTTAAGTCCTCGGCCAAGTTCAAGAAGTCGGCTCGTACTGTGGGCGATGTCATCGGCAAGTTTCACCCGCATGGTGACAGTGCCGCCTATGAGGCCATGGTGCTGATGGCCCAGAACTTCAGCTATCGCTATCCGCTGGTCGACGGGCAGGGCAACTGGGGCGCCCCTGATGACCCCAAGTCGTTCGCGGCAATGCGCTACACCGAGTCGCGGCTGACCGCCTACGCCGATGTACTGCTGTCAGAGCTCGGCCAGGGAACTGTCGACTGGGTGCCGAATTTTGACGGCACACTGGAGGAGCCCTCGGTACTGCCGGCGCAAGTGCCCAATGTATTACTCAATGGCACCACCGGTATCGCCGTGGGTATGGCCACTGACATACCGCCGCATAATTTACGGGAAGTGGTGACAGCTGCCATTCGTTTGCTGGATGCGCCCAAGTCGACACTGGCTGAGCTGTGCGAGCATATTCAGGCACCGGATTTTCCGACTGAGGCCGAGATTATTACCCCTCGAGAGGAAATTCTGGCGATCTACGAGACCGGCCGCGGCGGATTGAAGATGCGAGCCGTTTGGGAGAAGGATAGCGGCGACATTGTTATTCAGGCGCTTCCGCACCAGGTGTCCGGGTCAAAAGTGCTGGAGCAAATAGCGCAGCAGATGCAGGCCCGCAAGCTGCCCATGGTGGCGGATCTTCGGGATGAATCGGACCACGAAAACCCCACCCGACTGGTGATAGTACCTCGCTCCAACCGGATCGACCTTGAAGGCCTGATGAGCCACCTCTTCGCGACCACCGATCTGGAGCGAAGCTATCGGGTGAACCTCAACATGATAGGCATAGACGGCCGACCTCAGGTCAAGTCGCTGGACCGGATTCTCAAGGAGTGGCTGAAGTTCCGGACGGCCACGGTGCGCCGGCGCCTCCAGTATCGGCTGGAAAAAGTCCTCAAGCGCCTGCACATACTTGAGGGTTATCTGGTCGCCTTCCTCAATATTGATGAGGTTATTCACATAATCCGCACCGAGGATAAGCCGAAGCCAGCCCTGATGAAGCGTTTCGGTATCAGTGATATCCAGGCCGAGGCCATCCTGGAATTGAAACTGCGCAATCTAGCCAAGCTTGAAGAAATGAAAATTACCGGCGAGCAGGACGAGCTTGAAGAAGAGCGTGCGCAGCTGGAGAAAATACTCGGTAGCGATGCACGCCTGAAAACACTGATCAAGAAAGAGCTGACCGCCGTGGCGGAGCAGTACGGCGATGACCGGCGATCACCGCTGGCCGAGCGTGAAGAAGCCAAGGCCTTTAGTGAGCTGGAGCTGATTTCCGCCGATCCCATTACGGTGGTTTTATCGGAAAAAGGTTGGATACGCGGAGCCAAGGGCCACGATATAGACGCTGGAACATTGAGCTATAAATCGGGCGATGGCTTTAAGCTGGCGGTGCGCGGGCGCAGCAACCAGCCAGTGGTGATTCTGGATTCAACCGGCCGGGCCTATTCCGTTCCGGCACATAATTTGCCCTCAGCACGTGGTCAGGGAGAGCCCGTTACGGGCCGCATCAACCCCCCCTCAGGCGCCACATTTGAAGGGCTGATGATGGGTGATGAGGAGCAGCTGTATTTATTGGCGAGTGATGCTGGCTATGGCTTCGTTGCCAAGCTGGGCGATCTACAGACCAAAAACAAGGCCGGCAAGGCCGCGCTGTCCCTGCCCAAAGGAGGCGAGGTACTGCAACCTGTTCCTATCGCCGGAATGGAGGGCGCGTCAGTTGTAGCCATCACCAACGAGGGCAGGATGCTGGTGTTCCCGCTGGCAGACTTGCCACAGTTGGCTCGCGGTAAGGGCAATAAGATAATCGGTATTCCCGGTGCGCGCGTGCAGAGCCGCGAAGAGTTTGTTGTGGGCGTTCAGGTGATGGTCGAGAAGGAAGTGCTGGTCGTGCATGCGGGCAAGCGCCACATTAACCTGAAGTTTTCCGAGCTGGAGCATTACCGCGGGGAACGCGGCCGTCGTGGTAACAAATTGCCACGGGGTTTCCAGAAAGTTGATGCGATGACTGTCGAACGTTGAGCGGGTAACCGCCCTTTACCTGGCGGAGTTTGCCGGCGTGCAGCTCCCACAAGAGTGCTGAATCAGACAAGCTCCTGCAGTCGTTTCATAATTAACCTGAGTTGCCGCTCCAGTAAGTCCTGATATTGTCCGGCAAAGGCCCCCAGCGCGGAATAATCACCCCAGGCCTTCGGTCGTTGTTCCACACGGCCGTTGATATCCACGTCATCCGCAACAGAGGGCGACAGCAATATTCGGTCGCCGGCTTCCGCGCAGGCTGCCTGTAATTCATCCAGCGTGGATTGCATGTAAAGGCCCGGGTAAATGTCATTATCATCGCCCGCTCCCAATTCACTGAAGCCGACTGCCATGGCTATCGATAGCGAAAGCGGCATGGTTTTTTCCAGTTGGTGACAGACGGCCTTGATAAGCCACGCTGTGGATGCCGCACGGAATGGCCCGCTGCCGGAGTTGTTATCGCCATTGAAATAGATGACCAGGCCAAATTGGCGAGAGACATGCAAGTCGCCACCGTAGAAACCGCCTGCAGCGTAAACAACCCGGTGAAGCCTGTCGGTATATCGCTGCAGGCTGTGTTCGTCCAGAGTGGCAACATAGTGTGAAAGGCTGTCGAGGTGCAGGTAAAGGGCGGCGGTGGCGCGATAGTTTTCGTCGCGGGGCTCGCTGCTGCTGCGGGTGCGCAGTAGATCCATGGGCAGAGCATCTATGCGATGGCGCAGCTGGACCAGTTCGTTCGCGGGTGCCGTATTCTCTTGGGCACTATCGAGCTTGATCTTGCCCGCCAGCTCAGTCAGCTGACGCGCAAGACGTTGGCCTAATTGAAGGCTGGCGGCATAGACGGCCAAGCTCAGTAGTATTGCCAGCCCCAGCAAACTCAGTAGCAGGCGCAGCCGAGCTGCCTGGGCGGTGTCGGTGCTGATTGTAATTACGACTTCACCGGCGATATCGGTGTCGATACGAACCGGCGCGCGGTACTGCTGCTGCGTTTTACCCGTAGCTTGCCCTGCCTGGCCCAGGGCCTTGCCCTCTACATCGAAGATAGCCACCTGTTCGGCGGAGGAGGTTTCAACGAACCGTTGCAGCGAAGCGGCCGCATTTAACAGGTCGCCGGTTTCCAGCGCCGTGCTGATTCGGCGGGCGATCTGGTTGGCCAGCGCTCCGCCATACTCGGCCTGCTGTGATTCCTGTACATGCCGACTGGACGTTGCGGCCAACATCACCAGTGCCAGACTGACGATCAGGCAAAAAGCCGCTGCAACCAGCGCCAGTAGTTGGCTCAGGCTGGTATTGTTTATTCGTTCTTTCACGCCCTGCGGTCGGTCCCCTATAGCAAGCGTCCCAGTATAAACCACCCGCGCGGGCAAAGGCTTGCTTTCTGCCCCTTGGCGGTTCCCCGGTGGCCACACAGTGGTTAAAATGTGGGTCCCTGGACGTTCTGGATCTTCCCTTTGACTGATATACAGCTGATTACCTTGTCCGGTGAAGACCAGCCCGGGGTGACTGCGGGCATCACTGCGATTCTGGCCGGACACGGCGCTAACGTTCTGGACATCGGCCAGTCGGTAATCCATGCGACCCTGTCCATCGGTATGCTTGTAGAAGTGCCTGGTGCCGATCAGCGCGAGGCAATTCTGGCAGCGGTTCAGGCCTATGCCGACGAGCATGGCTTGCGCGCGCGGTTCAGCGATATTACCGCCGCCAGCTACAGCGACTGGGTAGCCGCCCAGGGTCGAACCCGGCGCATTATTACCTTGCTGGCACGCAAGATAACAGCGGACCAACTGTCCCGTGTCACCTCGGTAGTCCATCGGCATGGTCTCAACATTGATGGCATCAACCGACTGTCCGGGCGTATACCGCTGGGAGAGTTACCGCCGTTGAGCAAGGCCTGCGTGGAGTTTTCGGTGCGGGGCGAGCTAGAGGATGTGGACTGTTTCCGTCGCGAGTTGCTGGAGGTAGCTTCGGCTCTGGAAGTCGATCTGGCGTTTCAGCAAGACAATATGTATCGCCGGAATCGCCGGCTTGTCGCCTTCGATATGGATTCGACCCTTATTGAGGCCGAGGTGATTGATGAGTTGGCCAAGGCTGCGGGGGTTGGCGCCCAGGTCAGCGCCATTACAGAGCGCGCCATGCGCGGTGAACTGGATTTTGCTGACAGCTTTCGTGAGCGTGTGGCGCTGTTGGCCGGGCTGCCAGAAAGTGTGCTGGCAACAATTGCTAACGATTTAAAGATTTCCGAGGGTGCCGAGCATCTGATCGCGACACTGCATGCGCTGGGCTACAAGACAGCGATTTTGTCGGGAGGCTTCAATTACTTTGCTCGTTATCTGCAGGAACGGCTGGGCATAGACTATGTCTACGCCAATGACCTCGATATTGAGGACGGCGTGGTCACGGGTCGTGTGCGGGGAGATATTGTTGATGGAGAGCGCAAGGCGGCACTGTTACGGGAACTGGCCGCCACCGAGAATATCGACTTGCAGCAGGTTATTGCCGTCGGTGACGGCGCTAATGACCTGCCCATGTTAAGTATCGCCGGCCTGGGTATCGCGTTTCGGGCCAAACCTCTGGTCAAACAGTCGGCCGAGCAGTCGATTTCCACACTGGGTTTGGATGCCATCCTCTACTTGCTGGGAATCTCAGACCGTTACCAGGCCGCGCCCTAGATCTTGTCCCACATGGAGTTGAAGCCGGTCTCGCTCAGTGAGCCGGTCGTTTTGGGCTGGTCCGTTTCGTCAAGTTGCTTGATGTAGCGGAAATCGAATTGATTGTATGTGCTGGTAGCTGCGACCTGTCGCTGTAATTGCACCAGGAACTTTTCGCCCTCACGCATCAGAGTAATTTTTTGCTTCTCCTTGAAGCCCGAACGGGGAGTGACGAGTGTGTGTGGTTGCCCCACCAATTTGATTTCGGGTAGTAACAGTACCCTCATTGGCTCCGCTTCATCGCCAACTTTTTGCTGGATTCTGGCTCCGTAAGGCATCGCCCTTGGGCTGAGTAATTCCACGCCCATCAGGGCCTGGGCATCCTGAATCTGGCTTATCCAGCGAATGACAGCAATGACCCAATCCTTGGAACCGTCTTCCCTCACGCAGGCAAGATCACCCGAACGGATGCCCTTGGGCAGCTCGCCTTCCCACTCAACACAATAGCCGCCGGGGCTGGAGTTGATGGCCTGGGCGGGATAAATAGGAAATCGATTGACTGGCTGGTCTTCGAGTAAATCCTTGTTCTCAAGAACCGCCTGAGTTGCCTCATCGACATCTATCGCGACTTCTTCCGGGCTCTTACTTTGCTCCGCTTGCTCCCGGACGTAATCTTGCTCCGGATTGGCTTCTCCCCACTTATCCCGACGCTTCTGCTCTTGCATGAACACGTTGGTTTTGATGCGGTCCGAAGCGGAAGGAATATAGCCTTCGCCAAATAGCAATTGGTCGAAGTCCTGTTCACCCGCCAGATGGTAGTGCGCGTTACTTAGCCCCACCCCTATCCACAATTTGCTGCCAGCGCGATTCCGACTGAAATTACGCAGACTCATCGTGCCCAGCGACGTGATCAGGTGATCGATCATGTTCGAGGTTATGGTGGTTTCCTTGTCGAAAGTGATGCCTTTTCGACCCTCGGACTTGTCCAGTTGCTTCAGCTGCTCCAGGTGCGCAACCAACGGCTCTGTGTCCAGGTAGCGGCATTGCCCGCCCGGTGCCTCGCCCATAAGTGCGGCGTAGAAGGGGGGTTGGTCTGTATTCATGTCAATCAGGAAAAGACCCTTGCCTGTTGCTGGATCGTCTACCCGGATGAGTTCGCTCCACTCCTGCAATCCGCGAAATATGCCCGCGATATCGGTTTGTCGCAGCTGGTTAGGTTTACAGCATGCCAACAACAGAGGCTGCAGATAGGCGGTCGCGATAGAGGTGCTGCCTACCAGAGGGTCGACTACCGGCAAATGCGCCAATTGCTGGCGCTCAGCCAAAGCGAAAAGCTGGTGCAGCGTAAGCCATGCACGGAGCTCAACTGGTTGATAGAGCTGGTAGGCCTGCATGATTCTGCGACCGCCAAACCCGATGGCACGCTGCAGGGCTTCACACACCAGTCTGGCAGGATTGATGTCACGGACCATGTCACGTTGTTGAATAGTATGCACCGCTGCCAGCGCATATCCCGCACCGGCAACCGTGAACAGGCTGTCGCTGAGCTCAGCTAACTGCCGTGGCTCTTCCGGCAAGACCAGCGGTTGATTGAGAAATGTTCGAGATAGTGCAGCGTTTGCGGCGAACAGGCTGGGCCGCAGTGCCTCCAGGATATTGAAGCGGAGCGCCGGGTCTATGGTTACGGTGTTCAGTTGGCCTATGACCTGGTGCAGCAGTTGCACGGACTGGCGCGCATTGCCGGCCGGCAATGCCTGTGCCCAGGCGTGAGCGCTTTCTGCGTCCAACCCGAATGGCTCAAAGCTTGCCGTATCCTGAACCGGCAGCTGCAGTGTGATGGGTGCGTTTCCCGCCATACCCCAAGGCCTCGACTTTATATTAGTTTGTAGGTGCCAGCCCTTATGGCCTAAGAATAGCCTATCTGGTGAGTTTGTCGCCAGTGCAATCTCCACGGCTGCCAAAGTGCATGGGGTGCGGTATCATGTGCGGCTTTTAGACTCCGGGGACCAAACACCATGGCGAACTACTCTACCAATGAATTTCGCGCCGGCCTTAAAGTGATGCTGGATGGGGAACCTTGCAGCATTCTCGAGAACGAATTTGTTAAGCCGGGCAAGGGCCAGGCGTTCAATCGCGTTCGCCTGCGTAACCTGAATACCGGGAGAGTCTGGGACCGCACCTTCAAATCCGGCGAAAGCCTGGAGGGTGCCGATGTGATGGACCAGACTATGGAATATCTCTACAACGATGGTGAGTTCTGGTACTTCATGGAGCCAGATACCTTTGAGCAGCATCAGGCCGATGCCAAAGCTGTGGGCGATTCGCATCGCTGGCTTAAGGAACAGGATCGCTGTGAAGTCACACTCTATAACGGCTCGCCCTTGTCTGTGGAGCCTGCCAATTTTGTCGAACTCGAAATTACCGAGACCGACCCGGGGTTAAAGGGCGATACCGCCCAGGGTGGTAGTAAACCGGCTACCCTGAGCACCGGGGCCGTGGTCAAGGTCCCCCTGTTTCTCAGTCAGGGTGAGATCATTCGAGTTGATACTCGCAGCGGCGAATATGTCGGCCGTGCCGGTAAGTCCTGATAGGCAGTGAACCGCTGGCAGCCCGGCGCAGATCATGAGGCGCTGCGCCAGCGAGCGGCGTTGCTCGCCGATATAAGATCGTTTTTTGCAGATCGACATGTGCTGGAGGTGGACACGCCGTTGCTGTGTAGCAGTGGCGTTACCGACCCCGCACTGGAACCCCTGCTGGTAGAGCAGGGCCGTTCGTTAACCGAAGCGCGGTACCTGCAAACCTCACCTGAATATGCGATGAAGCGCCTGCTGGCGTCGGGCAGCGGGCCTATCTATCAGATTGCCCATGCTTTTCGTGATGATGAATCCGGGCGACGGCACAATCCCGAGTTCACCCTGCTCGAATGGTACCGGCCCAATCTGGACCATCATGCCCTGATGGAAGAAGTGGCTGCATTGGTTGGCGGTTTATTGGCGCGGGAAGGCAGCAAAAAATACAGCTATAGGGAGTTATTCGCAGAGTTTGTGGCGGTAGATCCGTTTTCTGCGACAGCTGCTGAGCTTGAGGCCGCTGCGCGCAAGTTAACAGATGCCGGGAACCTGCAGGGGTCGCGTGAGTTCTGGCTCGATATGTTACTGACTCACGCAATAGAGCCTGCCCTGGCTGATCTGGGCATGGTGTTCGTCTACGATTATCCGGCGCCGCAGGCCGCGCTAGCTCGTATTGTTGAAGTCGATGGTGTGAGTGTGGGGCAGCGCTTTGAACTCTACGTTGATGGGGTTGAGTTAGCGAATGGCTACTGCGAGCTCACCGATGCGACAGAGCAACGCCGGCGTTTTGAGGAAGACAATCGTCGGCGTCTTGTTGCGGGCAAGCGTGAGCTGCCAATCGACGATAACCTGCTGGCCGCGATGGCGTCAGGATTGCCTGACTGTAGCGGCGTTGCACTGGGTATTGACCGTCTGCTGATGCTGAAAACCGGCATCGACGACATTCGAAGGGTGCAGAGTTTCAGTTGGGACCGGTGTTGATAATTGCCGGGCTATAGCCCTGGATGAATTCCTTGGGCATGCGTCGGGGCTTCCCCGTGCTGAGCTCTATACAGGCAAAGCGCATCGCTCCGCGCAACAAGGTCCTGCCGTCAGCGGGGCGCAGAACCTGGAAGCGGCGCTGCATGGTCAGCTTGCCGTCCCAATTGATGATCCAGGTAGCCACGACTACGTCATCGCCTTCTCGCGAGGCCGCAAGGTAGTCATATTCGCTGCGCGTTATTGCCATCGCGCGATCTAGCTGTTGGTAGCTGGCAATGTCCAGCCCCAGCGATTCCGAGTGCTGCCAGGCCACCTGTTCACACCACTTCACGTAAACCGTGTTGTTAGTGTGTTGCAGCCCATCGATATCGCTGGCGGTAACGCGGGTGTTTAGCGTGAATGGTTGGGGATAATCCCAGATAGCATCGGTATTCATGGCGTTGATTCAGCTGCTCCGAGCAGGTACAGCCGCTTCACTGTCCGCAGGCTTGATCGCTATGGACAGAAAAGCATAGGCGATAGCGATTATTGGGCACAGTAGATTGAAAAAAGCATAGGGCGCATAACTGAAGGTGGCGACACCCAGCGTAGCTGACATATAGGCACCACAGGTATTCCAAGGTATGAGTGCCGATGTGAGCGTGGCCGAATCCTCCAATGTGCGCGACAGGTTGAGAGGCGACAGACCGCGGCGCTGATACTCGTCCTTGAACATCCGGCCAGGCAGTGCCACGGCAATAAACTGGTCAGCAGCGAGGATGTTGGTACTGATACAGGTGGCAACCGTCGTGGTGATTAGCGACCCGGTGCTGCTGACCCCGCGCATTGCCTGGGTCAGAAGGTAGTTAAGTATGCCGGTCCGTTCCAGCACGCCACCGAAGCCCAGGGCACAGATGATCAGCCAGACGGTATTCAGCATACTGCTCATTCCGCCCTTGCTCAGCAGTGCATCCAGAAACTCATTGCCGCTGTTGGAGACGTAACCGTCAAACAAGGCAATCCAGACCCCCTTGAACAGCAGCATGAACCTTGACAGCTCCGCGTCCTCTCCGGCCAATTTCGCCACCACATCCGGTTGGAACAGCAGGGCGAATACAGCGCCGGTCAAGGCACTGACAACGATTGCCGGGTAAGCCGGAAAACGTTTATAGACCAGCACCAGCATCAGTATCAGAGGCAGCAACAGGTGCGAACCGATAGCGAACTCTTGCAGCAGGCTGGACTGTAGCTCCTCGATCTCGGCAGGTGTTGCGCCCTCGCCGCTACCCAGTAAGGCGAAGATCAACAGTGCGATGGCGAAACTGGGCACAGTGGTCCATAGCATGTGCCGGATGTGGTCAAACAGGTCTACGCCGGTGGCGGCGGCTGCCAGATTAGTGGTGTCTGACATTGGCGACAGTTTGTCACCAAAGTAGGCCCCGGAAATAATTGCGCCTGCGGTAATTGCCGGTGACAGGTCGAAGCTGCCGGCGATACCCATCAAGCCAATACCCAAGGTCCCGGCGACCGTCCAGGAACTGCCAATGCTGATTGCAACGATGGCACAGATGAGTGCGCAGGCGGCGTAAAAAATGCCGGGGTTGAGCACCTCTACTCCAAAGTAAATCATTGCCGGGACCGTGCCGCTTAAAATCCAGGTGCCGATTAACATGCCCACCGATAACAGGATAAGACTGGGTCCCAGGCCAACACTGATACCAGTGACAATGCCTTCCTGCGCTGTTTTCCAGTTCAAGCCGGTGCGTTTGCCCACCAGCGCCGCCACACAAGTTGCCATCACCAAAGCGATTTGATTTGCGCCGTAAGATGAATCGGCGCCGAAGAGGTACACGGAGCAGGCGAGCAGACTAATCAGGAATAGAATCGGGGCCAGAGCGAGAGCCGGCGTAAGCCTTGGGTTTTCGTGTCGTGTGTTTTCCAATTGTCGGCTAGCCCGCTTAGAAGAGCTGGCAGAATGCACTAAAACAGCCGGCAGGTACAAGTCGGGCTCCCCACTCTGGCAGTTTTTGGCGGTTCACGTAAGATACCAGCGCCCTGCAAAAAAAGAGTTACTGCTGTGCTCACTAAAACCTTGTTACCCGGCCGGCTTGCGGCACTTCTGGTCCTGCCCTGGTTCGCCACGCTTCTGGCCTGTACCGGCTATGGCGATAGCGGCCCAGCCAGTTCAGTTGCCCTGAAAGAAGCTGATGCGCAGAGCAGCGCACCGAGTGCGGCGACCCCCTTGATTGTGAAGACCCTGTTTAGCGACCTGCGCGAGCCCTGGGGTATGGATTTCCTCCCCGATGGCCGCCTGCTGGTTACCGAAAAATCAGGTGTGCTTAGTATCTTCGACCCCAACGACTGGCAGCGCCAGCTGGTCTCCAATCTGCCGGCGTCGGCAGAGGCAGGGCAGGGTGGTTTGATGGATGTGCTGGTGCACCCGGATTTCGAACAGAACGGTTGGTTGTACCTGAGTTACTCGGTTGAGCGTGACGGACTTTACAGTACGCGTGTCAGTCGCTTCCGCCTGAGTGGGCAGGCCCTGGTTGAACAGGAAGACCTTTTCACTGCCCAGCCCTATTTCGAACAGCGTCGTCACTTCGGCTCGCGTCTTCTGCTGGATGACGGGTACCTGTATATCACCGTGGGTGATCGCGGTAATCGTGATTTGGCCCAGAGCCTGGAGACGCACAATGGCAAGGTGATGCGGCTGATGGAAGATGGCGCTATCCCTGGCGATAATCCTTTTACATCGACACCGGATGCGCGCCCCGAGATATGGACCTACGGGCACCGCAACCCTCAGGGCATAGCGCGGCATCCCAGCAACGGCGCTATTTGGCTCGCTGAGCATGGTCCCCAGGGTGGTGACGAAGTGAACGTGCTGACCCGTGGTCATAATTATGGCTGGCCGTTAATTACCTACGGCGAAGAGTATGGCGGTGGCAAAATTGGTCGTGGTACACACAGTGACGGCCTGCAGCAGCCCCTGGTGTATTGGGTGCCTTCTATCGGGGCAGGCAATATCGATTTTTACACGGGAGATTACTACCCCGGCTGGGAGGACTCGCTTCTGGTCGCCGGGCTGAAACTTACCCGCATCAGCCGCCTGGAACTGGAGGACGACGGGCTTGGGCGCGAAACACGCCTGCTGGCCGACCTGAAGATGCGCATTCGTGATGTACAGTTAGGACCAGACGGTCTGGTCTATGCGCTGGCGGGCGGTTCCAGATTGATCAGGTTGCAGTGACTCGCGATCGCCAGGCGCTGTTACTGGGACTGGCCGCAGTTCTTCTGTGGTCTACCGTTGCCACCGCATTTAAGCTGGCGCTGCAGGAGTTCGATGTATTTCAGCTGGTAGCCTATGCCGTATTGGTTTCGGCGGTGGCCCTGTTGGCGCTGGTTGCCCAGCAGCGCAAGCTAGCCCTGTTGGCAAGCTATGGCCGCGAGCATTTACCTTTCTATTTAGTTCTGGCGCTGCTTAACCCGCTGCTGTACTACCTGGTTTTATTACGTGCCTACGACCTGCTGCCGGCGCAGCAGGCGCAACCTATCAACTACACCTGGGCGATTACTCTGGCGCTTCTGGCGGTGCCTTTTCTGGGCCAGAAACTCAGTGGTCGCGACGTGCTGGCCGCTATCATGGGCTACGGCGGCGTCGTTATTATTGCGACCCGGGGTCAGTTGCTGGAGATGCAGTTTGACAGTGTTGAAGGTGTTGGCCTGGCTCTGGCCAGCACGGTGCTGTGGGCACTTTACTGGTTGCTGAGTACCCGTAACCCCCGCGATCCGCTGGTGAGTCTTTGCCTGAACTTTCTGCTGGCCGCGCCTTGTGCGCTGGCAATCTGCGCGATCTTTTCCACGCTGACGTTGCCAACTTTAAAAGGCGCACTGGCGGCTATCTGGATAGGCCTGTTCGAAATGGGGGTGACTTTTGCACTCTGGTCTGCAGCATTGCGATTGGCCAGCGGCGTGGCGCGCATAGGCAATCTGATTTTTTTGTCGCCATTGATCTCACTGGTGCTCATTGCCACGGTGTTGGGGGAAGTGATACACCCGGCGACGCTGGTAGGCTTGATGCTGATCATTCCAGCTGTGTTACTGCAGCAATCCCAGCCGGCGAAGACGTAGCCAGAGGTGGAGCAGTTGGTCCCAGAACCCGCCACGGTCCAGTTGCAGCCACGTTATTACCTGCACAACTTCGAGAAACTCTGCAGCCTTGTGCTGTCCCAGTATCACGATGTGCTAACAGACGAGGAACATGAGTTTCTGGACTGTTTTGCTAAGCTTGATATCGACGCGCAATGCCTTTACCTGCGATTGGTATCCCGTGTCGGCCCCTGGTTTCGACTGTCGACTCTGGCCTACGAAGAAATAGGCGCTGCCGAGCCGGCGGCGCAGGCGCTGGTTGCGGCGGGCCTTGCAATCTGGGCTGATGAATTGACGGTAGACGAGCTGCAGGGATTGTTCACTCGCCCTGAGCTAGCCGATCTCTTTCGGGAGCAGCTGGCAGGCGCAGTTGTCAGAACCCGCAAGGCAGCGTTGGCAGAACAGATTGCGGAGTTGGCGATGTCACCCGCAGCGCTTTGTGAGTTGGTCAGCGAGGCCACAAGCGAGCGGTTTATTGCGCCGTTGGGCGGCGAAGTCCTGGCTCTGCTGGAATTACTATTCTTCGGTAACCGTCGCCAGGGATTAACCGACTTCTTACTCAGCGATCTCGGGGTGGCCAACTATTTTCCCTACACCTTAGGCACTGGGCAGCGTTTTTTTGTGAGTCGTGCGGCGGTAGAGGAATATCTGCTGTGCGGAGAGCTTGCCGACCAGCACTACCAGTGGCAGGAAACTCGCGAGCCAGCCTCTCTGCGCGTTCTGGCCGAGCAGCTGCTAGCCCAGCCATTCGAGCATGTATCCAGTGCGCGCCGCTGGCAGCGTTTGTGCAACCGTATTGCACGCGATCTGGAGCGCACTGGCGACCTGAACCTGGCCTTGGCACTGTACAGTCGTAGCCAGTTGCATCCAGCACGTGAGCGCAGTGCCCGTGTTCTGGAGGCGCAGGCGCAGTGGCCGTCTGCGATTGAGGTATGTGAGGAGATTCTGGTCGACGCATGGTGCGAAGATGAACAAGCGGCCGCGCAGAGAATGTTGCCTCGCCTGCAACGCAAAGCGGGTTGTGTTGCGACCCCGCGGCCCCGAGATCAGTTCGCTGAACGGCAACTGTTGGTAAACAAGGTCTCAGGGTCGGTAGAGAGAGACACGGCGGCGGTGTTGACCAGTGACTGGTCGCAGGTACGCTATGTGGAAAATAAATTAATGTGCAGTTTGTTTGGACTGGCTTTCTGGGAAGAGATTTTTGCGGCTATCCCCGGTGCTTTTCATAACCCCTACCAAAGCGTGCCTACCGATATGTATGAGCAGGGCTTTAGTCAGCGCCGCCAGGATAATCTCGCCCAGCGACTGCAACATCTCTCGGGAGTCGACTTACCCGCCGAGCTTGGTTCTGCCTACCGAAAATATCGTGATTATCAGTGTCGCTGGACACATTGGCGAGCGCTCGATGAGGAACTTGTGGAAACGGCGGCGCGCATCATTCCAACCGATCACCTGCTGAGTATTTGGCAGCGAATGCTGTTCGACCCTGGGGAAAATCGTCGCGGTTTTCCCGACCTGATCGCGTTTGGTGAACAACCCGGTGACTACCAGATGATTGAAGTTAAGGGCCCCGGCGATAGCCTGCAGGAAAGTCAAAAACGTTGGCTACGTTTCTTCGCCACCAACAGCATACCGGCCAGCGTTGCCCAGGTGAGGTGGGCGGATGGCTGAGTACACCGTGGCGGTCAAGGCCTTGGCTGAGTTCTGTCATCGCGAGGGTGATATAGATCATAGGTTCACGCCTTCGCCCACCGGTGCGCAGGGCACAGAAGGACACCAGCGCTGCTATCGCCGGCGTCCTTCGTCTTACCAGCCCGAGTATCCTGTTGCCCTCGCCCATGATTGCGAAGTTGGGGTGTTGCAGATTCGGGGACGAGCCGATGGTTACGATTGCGAGCGCGCCATTGTCGAAGAAATCAAGACCTGCCGCGTCGATCCCGCGCGAATTCCCGCCAGCATCACCCGACTGCACCTTGCCCAGGGCAGGCTGTATGCAGCCCTGATAGCGCAGCAGGAAGACCTTGCTGGGCTCACTGTACAGCTCACCTGGTTGCAGCTGGATGAAGATACCGAGTATCCGCTGGAGCAATTTTACACACGCGAAGAGCTTGATCAGTTTCTGCAGCAGACCCTTGCAAGCTATGGCGGCTGGCTGGCGCAACTGACAGAAGGTGTTCGCCTCAGGGATCTTGGCCTGGCCTCCATGACGTTTCCATTTGCGGATTTTCGGGCGGGACAGCGACAAATAGCTGAGTTGGTCTACAAGTGCGTCGATCAATCTGGACAACTGTTGCTGGAAGCGCCCACGGGCATAGGGAAAACCGCCGCCGTATTGTTTCCAGCGGTCAAGGGTTTGGCCACTGATAAACACGATCGAATTATCTTTACCACGGCCAGAGAAGTCGGGCGACGCACCGCCGAAGATACGCTGCGGCACTTCAGCAGTAAGGGTTGGATCGGAAGTAGCCTGACGCTCACCGCACGGGACAAAGTGTGTTTTTCGCCGGGCAAAGCTTGCCACAGTGACGACTGTTCATTCGCAAGTGGCTACTACGACAGTTTGCCCGCCGCTCGGGAGGCCGCATTGGCAACGCGACAATTGAACAGGGAAGCGATCGAGGTGCTGGCCAGAGAGCATGAGATTTGTCCCTACCAACTCGCGCTGGATATGATCGATTGGGTCGATGTGGTTGTTGCCGACCTGCACTATGTCTATAGCCTGACGGCTGGCCTGACCGAACGGTTAAGCAGCGACCAAAAGCGTTGGACTGTGCTGATTGATGAGGCGCATAACCTGCCTGGAAGGGCGCGGGACATGTACCGTGCCGGGCTTGCCAAAACGGATTTGATGCACGCCAGGAGCACCACCAGGGGGCCGATTAAATCTGCACTGGACCGTATCAACCGTGTGCTTTTGACGATACAAAAAGGCCCGTGGCGCGAGACTGAATACGATTGCTCTGACACCATTCCGGAAAAACTGTCGCTGGCCCTGCAGGATTTCGTCTCTGTCACGGGTGAGGCAATGGCTGCCGACCCTATGGTATTGCAGCGCAATCCCGGCCTGCTCGATTTTTATTTTCAGGTGCTGCAGTTCCTGCGAGTCGCAGATCAGTGGGGTGAGGAGTTTCGTTTCGAAAAAACTCGCAGCACGGGTAAGCAGAGTCTGCGTTTGACGCTGAACTGTCTGGACCCCTCACGATTATTATCTGAGCGGCAAGACCATATGCACGCCAGCGTAGCATTTTCAGCGACGCTATCGCCCAGCGACTGGTTGCGCCCTGGCCTTGGGTACGCCGACACCGCCGTGTGTCGACAGCTGGAGTCGCCTTTCGCTCCGGAACAGCTTGCTGTCAGCGTGGAGACAACTATAGACACGCGCTATAAGCAGCGGTCAGCGACGCTGGAATCCCTGGCGGCTCGAATCGCCCAGTGGCTGGAGCAGCAACCCGGGAACTGTATAGTTTACTTTCCTTCTTACCGGTATCTGCAGGACTGCCTGTCGCTCCTTCAGTCTAACGAGGAACTGTCCGCCGGCCGCACCTTATGGGTACAGGGGGCTTCAGCCGACCCGGGCGAAAGAGAGGCTTTGCTGCCACTCTTGCAAGAGCGGCGGGACGTGGCGGCGTTTTGCATGCTGGGCGGTATTTTTGGGGAAGGTGTGGATCTGCCTGGCGATGCCTTGGCATCGGTGGTCGTGGTAGGTGTAGGATTGCCGCAAGTTAACCGGCAAACGGAGCAACTGAGAGAGCACTATCAGGCGGTGTACAAGCGGGGTTTCGAGTTTTCTTACCTGTATCCCGGCCTGCAGAAAGTGAACCAGGCCCTGGGCAGGGTAGTACGCGGGACCGACGACAGTGGCCATGCCTTGCTTATTGATAATCGCTATGCCCACCAGGAGTACCGCAGTTTACTGGCACCCTGGTGGCTGTATCTTGAATAGCTCCTGTGCGCTGTCCAGCGCAGGTTTTAGCTAGAACCGGTAACCGGGCTTGGCGAACGCTAACTGCGCGGTGCTGATGATGCGCTCACGGAAACCGCCTTCGCAGTAGCAGAGATAAAACTCCCACATGCGTACGAAGCGTTCGTCAAAGCCCATCTGTTCGACCTCGTCCAGCCGATTCATGAAGCGGCTACGCCAGTCAGCCAGCGTTTGCGCATAGTCCATAGTGATGTCGCGCAGATGGACGATCTGCATATCAGTGTTTTCTGCGATGTGATTGGCAATCACGCTCACCGAAGGCAGGCAGCCACCCGGGAAGATATACCGTTTGATGTAGTCGACTGTATCTTTTGCTCGATCGTATCGCTGGTCGGCCATGGTGATTGCCTGTATCACCATCTTGCCGTGGGGCTTAAGCAACGCGCTGCAGCATTCAAAGTAATTAGCGTAGAACTGATGACCCACCGCTTCGATCATTTCGATGGAAACAAGTTTGTCGTAGGTGCCTGTCAGGTTGCGATAGTCCTCACACAGTACAGTGACCTTGTCTTCCAGTCCCAGTGATTTAACCCTCTGGGAAGCGAATTCGAATTGCTCCTGTGAAATCGTTGTTGTGGTGACGTTGCAGCCATAGTTGGTGGCTGCATGGATTGCCATGCCGCCCCAGCCCGTGCCTATTTCTACCAGATGATCCTCGCTGGACAATTCCAGTTGGCGACAGATTTCATCCAGTTTCTCAACCGCCGCGTCTTCCAGCCTTGTGGCTTGCGGAGTATAGATGGCAGATGAATACATCATCGTATCGTCCAGGAACAAGCGGAAAAAATCGTTGCCCAGGTCGTAGTGGGCCGAAATGTTTTTGCGTGAGCCTTCCCGGGTGTTTTTGTTCATACCATGAGCCAACTTCAGGCCCAGTTTTACATACCAGTTTTGCCTGCTCTCCATGGTTTCCATGGTGCTCATATTGGCGCTGAACAGGCGGGTAACTTCAGTCAGGTCCGGTGAAGACCAATCTCCATCGATGTAGGCCTCGCCCGATGCGATGGTGCCACCGGTCAAAACCTTGCCATATACACGTTGGTTGTGAACATGAACCTGTGCCTGGGGCTCGCCCGGCTGTCCGGGATTGCCAAAGTGATGAACGTCATTGCCGTCGTTTATGATCAGGCTGCCAACAGCGATATTGTCTAGCACCTTCAACAGAAGCCTGCGCGACAGATTCTCGCTGGACCACAGGCGTCTGGCCTGGGGCAGTAACTGAATCCGGTTGACACTCATATTGCTCATTTCATGCTCCAGTAGGTCTTGTTCCGGGGTGTGGATGAAAAGGTATGCGTTTGAAGAACAGTCGTAAAGCCTGCCAGTAAATAGCCAGCGCGACCTTGGCTGTCATCAGTGGGTAGCGCAGAAGGATTAGATTCAAGGCACCACGGGTCATAGGCTCTGCAGACAGAGAAAGGCTGGCATCGAATACCTTGCCTTCATCCGTAAGGGTATCCATATGCAGAATCAGCCGCTTGTCCGGGGTACTGCTGCGCCATTTGTAGCGCATGGCCATGGGGTTGAAAGGGGATACATGAAACTGCTTGGCGAACTCGGTGTTCAACCAGCGACCGCTGTCCGGCCCTCGCAGCACGTAGCTGTGCCGCTCATTCCATGGAGTGTTGTTGACCTCGGCGACCAAAAACTCCAATGCGCTCTCGTCATCGTTGTAACAGTAGTAACAGGCAATGGGATTAATCTGGAAACCGAAATAACGCATGTTGGCGAGCAGGTAGATGGGGCCTGTGTGCTCATCGCCGGTTTCCTCACGAATCCGTCTGCGCACCTCGTCTTTAAGGGGTTTTTCCGGATCGCCCAGAAAATCGCTGCGCTTGAAGCGCGCCAGAGCGGGCCTGGTTGCCGACCATAGCCAGCTTTTTGCGAACAGTTCGGGCAATTCATCCAGACAGATAAAAGGCATGAAAACACTGTAGCTAAAGCTGTGCGGTCTGGGTAAGTGGCGGCGATGTCTCAGCCGGCCTGAATAAATCCTGGACTTCATGCGGCGACCCGGTTGACTCCGTCTGTCTGGTTGAGAGCTCGCGCCACGCGTAGAGCACTCACCACGCCATCCTCATGAAAGCCATTGTGCCAGTAGGCTCCACAGTACCAGGTGTCGCGTGCACCATTGATCTCCTGCCAGCGCTCCTGAGCGGCCACGCCCGCCAGTGAAAACACCGGGTGATCATAGTTAAAGCTTCCCAGGATCTTGTCAGGATTGATGGCAGTGGTGTCATTCAAGGTCACGCAAAAAGTCTCCGGAGCCTCTATGCCCTGCAGGATATTCATATTGTAGGTGACAACTGCGCGATCTTCACCGCGACCGAGTCTGTAGTTCCAGCTGGACCAGGTTTTGCGATTGGTGGGCAGCATTTTTTGATCAGTATGCAGCACGACCTCATTTGATTGGTAGGGCAAGGCGCCAAGAATATCCCTTTCACCGTCGGAGGGGTCGGCAAGCATTGCCAGGGCCTGGTCGGAGTGAGAGGCGATGACTACCTGGTCAAAGTCGAACGTGCGGCCATCAGCCAGAGTCAGGGTGACGCCACCCTCAGCATGGCGGGTAATCGCGCTGACCTGGGCGTTGGTGTGGATACGCTCCTCAAAGCGCTGGATTAAGGGCCGTATATATTCCCGTGATCCGCCCTCAATAACGCGCCATTGGGGGCGGTTTTTTACAGACAAAAGACCGTGATTTTTGAAAAATCGGATAAAAAAGCTGACTGGAAATGCCATCATGGTCTGGCAATCTGCTGACCATATAGCACTGCCCATGGCTATAAGGTAGTCACGCTTGAAACTCTCGCTGTAGCCGTTGCGCTGCAGGTAGCTTCCCAGTGTTTCGTCTTCTGTCAGTGTGCCTGACTCAAGGTCGGCGATGGCCTCTTTGTTGAAGCGCAGTATACCGCGCACCATAGACAGGAATTTGGGCGATACCAGGTTGCTGCGCTGCGCAAACAGGGTGTTGAGGTTGGTGCCAGAATACTCCAGCCCACTGTCGTGGTCGTGGACGCTGAATCCCATCGCTGTGGGCTTGCTGGAAACTCCCAATTCGTCCATCAGCGCAATAAAATTGGGGTAGGTCCAGTCATTGAAGACGATGAACCCGGTATCGATCGCGTAGCGTCGTGTTCCCAGCTTGACGTCGACAGTTGCCGTATGGCCGCCGATTTTGGCACCTGCCTCAAAAACGCTGACCTCGTGATTGGGGCTGAGGTAGTGAGCGCAGGCTAACCCTGAGATTCCTGATCCGATAACGGCTATGTTCACGTATTGACTCTCCGATGGCGAATGTTGCAGTGCAGCATTTTGTCGATTATATGTCCAAATTACGCCCCGGGGGTGGCAACGGATCAGCTATGAGGTTTATTGATCCAAACTCGCCGGCAGTGACGTATACTCTTGTAATCCAAAGAAAGCGCAGGAATATGGCAGTGACGGAGAGTACGGGCGGGGAAAAAAGCAGTTGGGATGTTCCGACCGGTCGCAGGACCGATGAGTGGAGCGAATGCCTGACGTTGATCGCCGAAAATCAGGACAGGGCAGCGTTTACGCGGTTTTTCCGCCACTTTGCGCCGCTGATCAAGGCCTTTGCCTTGTCGGGGTCGACGATGTCGCAGATGCACGCCGACGAACTGGTGCAGGAAGTGATGTTGAAGACCTGGCAGAAAGCTAAGGCTTTTAACCCTGAGAAGGCGGCGGCAAGTACGTGGGTATACACGATTGCTCGGAATTGCCGTACGGACATGTTCCGGCGGCTGCAGAAGTTTGATACACCGTTGGCGGCTGAGGATTTTACCCCCGAGACGGACAGCGAAGAACCATTTTCGATACTGCAGAGCAAGCGTAGTAGCGACAAGATACGTGAGTTGATGGCCGGGCTTCCAACGGATCAGGCCCAGATTCTTGCGAAAGTGTATATGGAGGGCAAGTCTCACGCTGAGGCTGCCGCAGAGTTGGATCTCCCCCTGGGGACGGTGAAATCCCGTGTCAGGCTGGCAATCCAAAAGCTACAAATTCAGATAGAAAGACAGTGACGATTATGACGAAATTTCACCCGGAATTACATTTATTAACCGAGTATGCCGCAGGCGATCTGCCGTTGGCGCAATCGGCCTGCGTTTCAGCACATATGCATTACTGCGATCAGTGCAGGCGAGCTGTAGGGCAGCTGCAGGATCTTGGTGGTGTGTTGCTTGAGCAACTCAACCCTGAGCCTGTCGGTGATGCCATGCTGGACGCCGTATTGGCCAGGCTCGATGAAGAGCCGCCTCTCATGTATGCGCAAACCGAGGAAGTTGCCGTCAGTCGTACGCCGGCAATCCTGCGCCGCCTGATGAGCGGCGATTTCAGCGACCTGTCGTGGAAGAAAGTGTCCAAAGCACTCAGTATCAGCTACCTGAAGACAGGTGATAGCGGCTATGAGTTCGCGCTTTATCACATCAAGGCTGGCGGCCGGATTCCTGATCACGACCACCGCGGTTCCGAGATGACCCTGATTTTGCAGGGCGGCTTTTCTGACGCCAACGGCAGCTATCATGTGGGTGATTTTATCTACCGGGAAACTGACGATACTCACGCACCAACGGCGCTGCAGTCTGAAGACTGTATTTGCCTGGCTGTACTGGATGCGCCCTTGAAGTTCACAGGCTGGAAGCATCGCTGGATGAATCCTTTCCTGCGCCTGCAGGCTGGCTAAGCCCCGCAGAACCCGGAAAGACCTCAAGAGCCTCGCTGGAATTTTCAGCGGGGCTTTTTTATATCTTTGAAAATAAAGGCTTTATCCGTCAAAGATGATGCCTTGATGACTCGGGCATAGCGCCAGGGGCTATTTATCTGTCGTTTTGTGTCATTGCACATTGGGGCTGAGTATCTAAAGTAGCGCCCTGAATGTGTCAAGGGCGAGGTGCGGCCTTGTGCTGTACCCCTGTTTTGACCATTCAGTGGCTGAATAGCCGCCATTGTTCCGGCGCGGGGGAGGCTGTGCTACAGTCTGCAGCCCTTTCGGCGGGGGCACCGCGTAAGCAGATAAAACGCGCCTTGCCTGAAGGCAGAATAACCCAGGTGAGTATTGCCTGAGGTCCGGTTATTGGCTGGATCGCACAACCTGAACATCAAACTGTTATGGGGTACCAATCGCTATGCGTCTTGCAATTCCCAAGGAAACTCATCCGGGTGAAAACCGGGTGCCAATTATCCCTGATGTAGCCAAAAAGCTGGTTCGTCTGGGTGCTGAAGTGGTCATTGAGGCCGGTGTTGGTGCTGGCTCCGGCTTTACCGATGAGCAATATACCGAGGTTGGTGCGACCGTCAGCAATGACCGCAATGATTTGTTTGCAAGCGCTGACATGCTGTTACGCCTGCGTAAACCCGAGCTCGCCGAAATAGCGATGATGAAGCCCGGCTGCGTTCATATCAGCTATCTCGACCCGTTCAATGAGCATGAACTGGTCAATGCCTTGAAAGAGCGTGGCGTTACCGCCATCAGCATGGAAATGATTCCCCGGACCACGCGCAGCCAGAAGATGGACGCGCTTAGCTCCCAGGCTAACCTCGCGGGCTATGTCATGGTGATGCAGGCAGCAACACATCTGCCGCGCATCTTTCCCATGATGATGACCCCGGCCGGTACGCTGAAACCAGCCAAGGTGTTCATCATTGGTGCCGGTGTAGCGGGCCTGCAGGCCATTGCGACCGCCAAGCGACTTGGCGCCAAGGTCACCGCATTTGATACCCGGCCTGTGGTTGCCGAGCAGGTGCAATCACTGGGTGCGACCTTCCTTGATATTGATTTGGGTGAAACCGGCGAAACTGAGGGTGGCTATGCGAAAGAGCTGACGCCAGAACAGATTCAGTTGCAGCGCGATGCCCAGAAGGCAGTGATTGCAGAGTCCGACGTGGTGATTACCACGGCCCAGGTATTCGGCCGCAAGCCACCGGTTATCGTTAGCCGGGACATGGTTGAGGGCATGCAGCCCGGATCTGTTGTTGTCGATATGGCCGCAGAGACAGGCGGCAACGTCGAGGGGTCGGTACCGAACGAGACTGTGACAATCAACGGAGTCACGGTGGTCGGCAAGGGCAACCTGCCGAACGAGGTTAGCCGAGATGCTAGCCAAATGTACGCCGCCAACCTGTTCAATCTGGTTGAGGACAGCTGGGACGAGGAAGCAAAGAGCTTCACTATCGACTTCGAGCACGACATTCTGCCGGGCTGCATCATTACCCACGGCGGTGAGGTCACCAATGAGACGATTAAGAATATCCTGGAGGGGGGCAACTGATATGGAAGCCGTATTTCTGACGTTTATCCTGATGCTCGCCATCTTTCTGGGTTTCGAGCTGATCAATAAGGTGCCTGCGACTCTGCATACACCGCTGATGTCGGGCGCAAATGCCATCTCCGGTATCACCGTGGTTGGTGCCATCGGTCTGGCCGGTACTGGCCAGCAGGACATGGCCAATTGGCTGGGCGCTGGCGCGGTAGCGCTTGCCTCCATCAACGTGGTGGGTGGTTATATGGTTACAGACCGCATGCTGGCCATGTTCAAGAAGAAGGAGAGCTGATCATGGAGACGACTCAACTTCTTATTCAATTGGCGTATGTGGTTTCAGCAGCGCTGTTTATTTTCGGCCTGAAGCTGCTGGGTTCAGCCGACTCGGCACGTCGCGGCAATATGCTGTCGGCCATCGGTATGTTGTTGGCCATCGTTGCTGCGCTGCTGGATCAGGGCATTGTGGAATATCAATGGATCATGATCGGCATCCTCATAGGCGGCGTTATAGGTGCTGCTGCGGCTAGACTGGTGCAAATGACGTCCATGCCTGAAATGGTGGCCTTGTTTAACGGCTTTGGCGGCATGGCTTCGCTGCTGGTGGGCGCTGCGGCAATTTCCACGGCTACCGGAACTTTCACTCTGGTGACAATCGTACTGTCGATTCTGATTGGTGGCCTTACCTTTACCGGGTCGCTAATCGCCTACGGTAAACTCAGTGAGACGATTGGCAGTGGCGCGGTATTGTTCCGTGGCCAACAGATCGTCAACAGCCTGATCGTTGCTGGCATTCTGGCCAGTGGCGTGATGTTCTGCCTGCAGCCAGACAACCCGCAGTGGTTGTATCTGGTGATAGGCCTCTCCCTGGTATTCGGTGTGATGGCGGTTATCCCCATTGGTGGTGCCGATATGCCCGTGGTGATTTCGCTGTTGAACTCCTATTCCGGTCTTGCAGCCTGTGCCGCAGGTTTTGCCATTAACAACAATATCCTGATCGTGGCAGGCTCCCTGGTTGGCGCCGCCGGTATTATTCTTACCCAGATCATGTGTAAGGCCATGAACCGCTCGCTCAGTAACGTGTTGTTCAGCGGCTTTGGTAGCGTCAGTGGCGGTGACGAGAAGGTTGAAGGCGAGATCAAGCCCATTTCGGTGGAAGACGCCTACTACATTCTGGAAGCCGCCAGCAACGTGGCCATCATTCCTGGCTACGGTATGGCCGTTGCCCAGGCGCAGCATGTGGTCAAGGAGCTCACCGAGATTATGGAAAAGAATGGCGCCGAGGTTAACTTCGGTATTCATCCGGTGGCAGGCCGTATGCCCGGGCACATGAATGTTCTGTTGGCTGAAGCCGATGTCCCGTATGACCAGTTGCTGGAAATGGACGACATTAATCCTCGCATGGAAAATGTCGATGTCGCCATCGTGATTGGTGCCAACGACGTGGTTAACCCCGCGGCGAGAGAGTCTGAGTCTTCACCGATTTACGGTATGCCGGTTATCAACGTTGACCAGGCCCGTACCGTGTTCGTTCTGAAACGCTCAATGGCCTCCGGTTTCGCCGGGATCGAGAACCCTTTGTTCTACAAGGAAAACACCCGAATGCTGTTTGGTGACGCCAAGGAGTCTATTGGTGGACTGGTACGAGAGTTCAACTAATAGTCAGTATCCCGATAACGCCGGCCCTGTGCCGGCGTTTTTTTTGGTGCATCAAAAGCGCTGTCGGGTTTAGCAATTTACCCCTGAGGCCTGCTTGTATAAGTCATGCGCAGGATCAATGCGCCGATGGCTTGGCCGGGCTAAGCTTGCGGCGTATTGTGGGAAAGTAGAACGAACAGGAGAGCATCATGGCTGCCACCCAGGCCCAGACATCGAAAAAAAAGAAGGCCACCAAAGCCAAGGCCGGCGCGCCGAAGCCCAAAGCCCCGCCTCGCAGTGAAGTTCCCATGATGGCTGCCCTGCGGGCTGAGCATCGCCACATGGCCAGCGTAATGGAGCTTATGGCGCAGCAGCTTGATGCCGTGGCGGAAGGCGACCTGGTTGATACCCATATGCTCTATGAAAGTATGGATTACATGCTCTCCTGGCCGGACAGGTATCACCATCCGCGGGAGGACCTGATCTATGGCCGTGTCGCCGATATCGACTCATCTGCTGCCGACAACGTCGACAGTTTGCAGCGCGAGCATGATGATATGGCGGCGCGCGGACGCGAGGTGCTGGCCACCATTGAGCACTGGCGGGATGGCAAGGTTTCAGGCGCTGCAGTGGTGAAAGCCGGTCGAGACTACATCGCTCGCAGCTACAAGCACATGAATAATGAAGAGCAGCTGGTCTTCCCCCAGATCGAGTCAATCCTCACTGTGCAGGACTGGCGAGAGCTGGCTGAGGACGATAGCCTGCGCCCGGCTGCCGACCCGGTATTTGGCCCACGAATAGATCGCGACTTCCGCAACCTTGCCCGTAAAGTTCGTCGCGGAGTTAGACGGGGTGTAGAGCGGACCGCAATGGTTGAGTGGGTAGGCCTGGAAGCCTTGCTGGAGTCCTTCGAGGTTATGTCCATGGCTTATGATTCCGGTAAGGATATTACCGGAGAGCATGTACGCACAGCTCTGGATGAGTCTTTATCGATTCTTCGTGAAAAGCCGCTGACAGCGCCCTTGCGTTGCGCGGTAAATAATACCCGTCTGACGTTCAGCTGGATGGGCGATCTGGCTGATGTGTCTAGAGACACACTCGCCGACCTCGTTAAAGTTAACCAGGAACGGAAAGACCGGGTGCGTCTGCTTGACCGGGAGAGAGCGGCGGGCTGAGCTCCTCGCCTTCCCTGAATTGCAGGCTGGCCAGGCGAGCGTATAGCGGGTTGCTGGCTAGCAGTTCCTCGTGTGTGCCCGTGGCAACCAGTTCACCCTGATCCAATACGGCAATCCTGTCGGCATGTAAGATAGTCGAGAGACGATGGGCGATTATCACTGTCGTTCTGTTGTGCATAAGCTCCTGCAAAGCCAGCTGCACCTGGTATTCGCTCTCACTGTCCAGAGCGCTGGTGGCTTCGTCCAGCAGAAGAATACGTGGGTCGTTAAGTATCGCCCTGGCAATGGCTATACGCTGGCGCTGGCCCCCCGACAGCCTGACGCCTTGCTCACCCAAATGACTCTGGTAGCCTTCCGGCAACTTGCTGATGAAGTCGTGGGCATGGGCCGCCCTGGCTGCGGCTTCCACCTCCTCGTCTGTCGCACCCGGTTTGCCATAGGCGATGTTGTAGCGTACATCGGCGGTGAACAGGGCAGGCTGCTGCGGTACCAATGCGGTTTGCGAGCGCAGCTGTTCAAGATTCATGCCCCGTATGTCATGACCGTCAAGGTCGATGCTGCCCTCTTGCGGGTCGTAGAAGCGCTGTAACAATTCGAATACTGTTGATTTCCCGGCACCTGAAGGGCCTACCAGTGCCAGGCTTTTGCCTGCTTCTATAGAGAGTGAAAAATGCTGCAGTGCCTGTTGTGCTGGCCGTGCCGGGTAGGCAAAGCTGATGTTACGAACCTCGATTCTCGGCTCTGGCGAGGGCAGGTTATTGGCCGCCGGATCTTCGATGATACTGTCTGTATCCACCAGTTCCAGCAGTCGCTCTGCGGCTCCGGCGGCTCTCTGTAGCTCGCCCCACACTTCCGAGATGGTAGCGAAACCGCTGCCCACCATAATCGCGTAGAACACGAAGGCACCCAGCTCGCCGCCCGTCATTTGGCCAGAGATTACGTCTTGCCCGCCACTCCAGAGCATTCCCGACATACCGGTGAACAGCAGTAGTATGGCTCCGCAGATCAGCAAGGCCCGCTGGCGTATGCGTCGGCGGGCAATCGCGAAGGCGCGTTCCACTTCCGCGTCAAAGGCCTTTATTTCGAAGGCCTCGCGGGTGTAGCTCTGAACCACCTTGATATGTTGGATAATTTCACCGGCGTAGCTACCTACACTGGCGATACTGTCCTGGCTTTGATTCGACAGCTTTCTTACGCGACGGCCAAAAATGAGTATAGGCAGCAGCACCAGGGGTACGCTGGCGGCAATGATCAGGCTCAATTTCAGGTTGGTGATGAACATCATGACCAGTGCGCCCACGAGGGTGAGGCTGCTGCGCAGCGCCATGCTGAAGGAGGACCCGATGATGGTTTGTAGCAAGGTGGTATCTGTGGTCAGGCGCGACATGATCTCGCCGGAGCGATTGGTTTCGAAAAACCCCGGGTGCAGCCTGACAATGTTGGCGAAAACCGCTTTCCGAAGGTCCGCACTGACCCTCTCACCCAGCCAGGACACCAGGTAGAAGCGCAGAAATGTGCCCACCGCGATGGCAGCACTGATGGCGATGATGAGTAGTACGGCTGATGTCAGGTCGTCGCTGTTGCCACCAAAACCCCGGTCGATCAGGAACTGTACACCCCGGCCCAGTGCGAGCGTGGCGCCAGCGGTAAACAGCAGCGCGATACCGGCGGCCAGTAACTGCGGCTTGTAGGGCCAAAGGTAGCCCATGATGGCCCGCAAAGGTGCGAAACCGCGGTTTTTGTCGGGCATTAGCTGGACGAGCCGGCAGGCGGATAGTCAAGCTGACCTTTGAGGTTCTGCTTCTCTGTGCTGCTGTGATCAGGGAAGGGCAGTCTGTCCTGTTCCCGCCATTCGTCCAATGTTGCTCTCATCCTGGCCAGCTCCTCATCGGAAGCTTGCTTGAATTCGCGTACCTGCAGTACCTGCCCTGGCCCGCTGAAGATGGCGCCGTTTCGGTGTACCAGTTCAACCACATGCAGGTTGAGATCTTCGGCAACTGCCAGAAACTCCTGATAGTCCCTGGTCGCAATGCCGGCATCAAGGCGCAGTACCGCTGTGGCTTGCTCAATGCTCTCGAAGCGGATGCTGACCGTGTCCTGCAGGACTTTGGGGTGAGAGTAAAACAGAGTCCGCAGTTCCGCTGTGATCACCCGCAGTTGATCGGCATTGGCCATCTGCAGTACCACATGCCGGTAGTACCGAATGCGATCGCGAGAGGACAGGTTTTCCACCTCCACCGATGAGAACACCGAGTTGGGTACCACCAGCATAGTGCGATCCAGGGTTCTGATCAGCGTGGAGCGCAGACCAATCTCCTCGACCACCCCAACGACGGTTCCAAAGCGGCACAGGTCACCCGGCTTTACCGGTCTGGCGGTATACAAGGTGATTGCGCCGATAATGTTTTCCAGCGTCTTCTGGGCAGCCAGTGCGACCGCGAGACTACCCACGCCCAGCCCGGCCAGAATGGTCGACATGTTATAGCCGGCCTGATCTGCCCAGATCAGCGCCAGTATCGTGATAACAACAACCTTGATTATCGTTGTCAGCGGCTTGAGCAGGGCTGCATATTCCGCTTTACCGGCTATTTCCAGGCGATTGATCTGGTAATCCCGAATGAGGGATAGCAGTCCGACGAAGAGCACGGTATAGGCAATGTAATCTACGCCGGAGGATTCCAGGTACACCCTGGCGGTCAGCGACAAGCCCAGGTAGCCCATCAACATGCGGCAGATCAGGACGAACAGGAAGAAACGTGCAGGCCAGCGAAAGAAGCGCTTGATACCTTCCGGGAAACTGTTCGGTATAAATAGCATCAGTCGCATCAGCACGGTACTTATGAGTGCGGCGAGCGGCCAGGCGATGACGAGGAATACGATGGTGGCTACTACCTGCCAGTTATCCATGCCGAAAAAACGGAACTGCGGTAGCAGGTTATTCAGGTAAACAGCCGCGGGGCTATACCCCAGTTCCTCCCACATCTCCGGAATACGCATCACGGTCGCATTCGACAGCTTCCAGGTTCGGCCGCCCTTACCATCCGGTACCCGTTGCAGGTAGATCGGGACTTCTCCCGTACTGATCAGTACAGTGCCGATCAACTCGCGGTAACTGACCAGACCGTCGTCCAGATTACCCGCAGGGTCGTCGCTGATATTGGACAGGTCGGCGATATTTTGCTGCGCCCAGACATAGCCCAATGCCCTGATCAGGCTCTCTGGCGAGTACTCATCCAGCTCTTCTGGCAGGAAGCGCATGTCCAGATACTGGGCCGCTGCCTCGTAGTCAGACTGACGCATGGCCTCGCGCAGGCCCAGCATGCTGGACAGTGGGGTCTGCGGAATATCCACGCCCCTGGCCTGTGATTGTTCTTTTTCCTCAATCAGTTCTTCGGCTTTTTCCTCTGCCTCCAGAATCTCGCGCATGGAGGCGTCTGGCTTTGCGACGTCCTGCGCCACAGCCGGAAAGGCAGTCAGCAGCAGGGCGAGCATTAGTTGTCTGGGGGTGGAAGCTTGGAAAAATTTAAAATTCATAGCTGAGCCGTATATCAGTGTTCAATGCATTGGCGGTGGTTATCCCGCGTCAGATGTCTCTTTCTGCTCGTCGGAATCCTTGGGCTGAACATACCTCCCAAAGAATACGCCAAACTCGAACAGTATCCACATGGGGATTGCCAACAGCGACTGGGAAATAATGTCCGGCGGGGTCAGAAGCATGCCAAAGATGAAGCAGCCGACAATGATGTAGGGCCTTTTTTTACCCAGCGCCTCTGGCGTAGTGATCCCGGCCCAGATGAGCAGAACGGCGGCGATGGGAATCTCGAAGGCCAGGCCGAAGGCAAAGAAAAGCTTCAGGACAAAGTCCAGATAGCGATTAATGTCGGTCATGATGGTCACGTCTGCTGGCCCGACGCTGGTAAAGAAGGCAAATATCAACGGGAACACAACGTAGTAGGCAAATGCAGCACCGCAGTAGAACAACAAAATGCTGGAGACCAAAAGTGGAATGGCAAAGCGCTTTTCATGGCGATACATGCCCGGCGCAATGAAACTCCATACCTGATAGAGCACATAGGGAATGGCCAGGAATATGGCCGCTACCAGCGTGAGTTTGAACGGGGTCAGAAATGGCGAGGCCACTTCCGTTGCAATCATCGTGGCGCCCTCGGGAAGAATGGCCCGCAGGGGCTCCGAGACAAAGGCATAGATTTCGTTGGCAAAAGGGAACAGGGCGATAAATACCACGAGTATCGCCAGGATGGCGCGTAACAGTTTGTCACGCAGCTCTGTCAGGTGAGCCACCAGAGGCTGGGGCTGATCGATCTCCGCGTCGTCCATCAGGGTGAGGGTTCCGATGGCGGCCTGGGTGGCGCCGGGACTGTTTCTGATGTCAGCGGTTGGTCTGCTTCATCAACCGCGGATTTAAAATCACTGGTGACAGAGTCTGCTTCGCTTTTTAATTGTTCGCCGGTTTTTTTAAGCTCCTGCATCACAGCGTCATTGTGCAGTTCCTGCTCAACTTCCCGGCGTATGTCGTTGAACCCGCGCTTGATGCGTCCCAGCCACAGGCTGGCAGTTCTAATTGCCCCCGGCAGTCTCTCCGGTCCTATGACCAGTAATCCCACCACCGCAATGATGATGAGTTCGGCAAAACCTATATCGAACACGGGACGCTTTACTTGTCCTTCTCTGGCTCTGTGCTTTCACCAGTGGGTGTGTCTGCGTCGCCTGCCTGCGTTCCTTCATCCTGAATGCTTTTGCGAAAGCCTTTCACTGCGCTGCCCAGATCGCTGCCCAGGGTGCGCAGGCGTTTGGTGCCAAACAACATGATGACAATTGCCAGAATGATCAACAGTTGCCAGATACTGATACCGCCTAATCCCATGATACTCTCCTACTAATCAGTCGATTCGCGAGCGGCTTTTTCGGCCAGCCCCGAAATGTCAAAGCGTTGCCGCAGGCACTCGGTAACTTCTTCCACGTCACCGTCCAGGTGTGACAGCATAACCATACAGTGGAACCAGAGATCGGCGACCTCGCCAACAAGTTCTTCCCGGGAGCCACCGGCAGCGACATCCTTGGCAGCCAGGATGACCTCAGTGGACTCTTCGCCCACCTTCTCCAATATCTTGTTCAACCCCTTCTCGTGCAGGCTGGCTACATAAGATTGCTCAGGGTCAGCTGTTCTCCGTTGGGCAAGAATAGCGGTGAGTTGCTGCAATACATCGCTCATTGTTCTTTCCCATACAGTGTGGCCGGATCCTTCAGCACTTCTTCGGTAATGGTGATGCCGTCGTCATCAATGCGCTGGTAAAAACAGTGCCTGCGCCCGGTGTGACAGGCGATACCGCCAATCTGCTCAACCTTTATAAGTACGGTATCGGCATCACAGTCGATACGCAATTCCTTCAGTTTCTGGACATTGCCGGACTCCTCGCCCTTGCGCCACAGCGCCTGCCTTGAGCGGGACCAGTAAATCGCGCGTTGTTCCGCCAGGGTTAAGCTCAGTGCCTCCCGGTTCATCCAGGCCAGCATCAGAACCTCACCAGTCTGCCAGTCCTGCGCTATCGCCGGTATCAGGCCCTGCTCGTTCCAGCTTATAAGTTGCTCAATGTCGTTCAGTTCAGTCATGGCGTCCGTCCGCGCGACCGCACATTATGGCACAGCGCGCCGATATCGGAAATTAGCCGTCGCCCTTGCGCGGCCAGATTAGCGCAATGGCCAGACCACCCAGTAGCCAGCTGGCGGCGGGGGCGCTGGCCAGGTGCTGCCAGCCGTTGGGAAATGCTGTAATGGCGGCTAGCACACAGGCAATAGCGGCCAGCATTTGACGTTTGCGTTGACGCCGATGATCCTGCGCTTGTGCTTCCATCTTGGCCACCAGGCGTTGCTGTTGCTGCAGGCGATCCTCACTCTCCCGCGAGTGCTGAAGGTTATCCAGTACTGCATCGGGCAGCTGCGGCAGTTGCTCCAGCCATGCGGGCGCATGCTGTTGCAGGCGCTTGAGCATGGACTGGGGCGAGTAGCGCTCCTGAATCCAGTTTTCGAGAAATGGCTGGGCGGTTTCCCAGAGGTTAAGTTCTGGATACAGCTGCCTGCCCAGGCCTTCAATATTCAGCAGGGTTTTCTGCAGCAATACCAGTGACGGTTGCACCTCCATGTCGAAGCGCCTTGCCGTGCGAAACAGGTACACCAGCAATTGGCCAAAGGAAATCTCACTGATCGGTCGTTCGAACACCGGTTCACACACCGCGCGCAGTGCCGACTCGAAATCCTGAACCCGGGTTTGCGGTGGCACCCAGCCACACTCCACATGTAACTGTGCGACGGTGCGATAGTCGCGTTGGAAAATACCCAACAGGTTGCGCGCCAGATAGTACTGGTCGGCGTCGCTCAGGCTGCCGATGATCGCGCAGTCAACCGCGATATAAGATGGATCGCTGGGGTCGCTTGCATCCACGAAAATGTTACCCGGGTGCATATCGGCGTGAAAAAAACTGTCACGGAAAACCTGGGTGAAGAAAATTTCGACGCCGCGTTCCCCCAACACCTTCAGGTCTACGCCGCGCGCTCGCAGCGTATCCATGTCGGTGACCGGAATTCCGTTGATACGCTCCATGGTGAACACGTTGCGACGGGTGTAATCCCAGTAAACTTCTGGCACGTAAACCAGATTGCTGTTTTCAAAGTTGCGGCGCAGCTGTGAGGCATTGGCAGCCTCTCTGGCGAGGTCCAGTTCATCGAGAATAGTCAGTTCGTAATCACTGACAACCTCGATCGGACGCAGCCTGCGACCATCCGGCAGGTATTTGTGCACCAGTCGGGCCAGCGTCATCATCAACGCAATGTCCTGTCGTATGACGGGCTCGATGTCTGGCCGTACCACTTTAACAACGACGTGCTTGTCCCCCGTGAGCGTGGCTGCATGTACCTGCGCAACTGACGCAGATGCCATCGGCGTTCGCTCGAAACTGGTGTAGAGATCTTCTACCGGTTTGCCCAGGGCGGCTTCGATGATGGCCACCGATTGTTCCTCGGGAAAGGGCGGTACTTCATCCTGCAGTCTGGCGAGTTCGTCAGCGATGTCCTCGGGTAGCAGGTCCCGTCGTGTCGACAGCATCTGGCCGAATTTGATGAATACCGGCCCCAGCTCTTCAAGCGCACAGCGTATTCTTTCACCACGATTAAGATCGGGGGCGCTTGCAAGTCGCCATGGGGATAGTTTCAGTGCGTAGCGAGGCAGAGCGGGTAGGTGGTCTTCGTCAACAAGCTCGTCAAGTCGATAGCGGCCGACGATGCGAAGTATGGTAGCCAGTCGTGTTAGGCGAGACATGACGATATCAGGCCTTTATTCGATCGATTTTCTGGCGCAGCCTGCGGCTTCGCGATTCCAGCCTCTCAACCCGCAGCGATAATTCCTGTACATCACGATAGAAGTCATCGAGTTCCAGCCTTGGTGGGCTCAGCCTGCCTTCTTCGTGGATGAATTCCTCAAGCTGTCGCTCAAGGCTGATGCGTGTTTGACCGCCCCAGCTGAAACCCGCGCGCAGAATCTCTGCGAGCTGGTGACCAAGCACATCGCCCAGGCCATCGACCAGCGGTGCTTCCCAGTCGATGTCCAGGGTCCCCAGAATTTGCTGCAACTCCAGTAGCGGGGCGCTGTCGCCTTCCAGTTCCAGACCACCATTGATCAGGCTGGCGGCGGGGTCCTCAGATGTTGTCAGTTCGGTGAAGTCGGCCGCCGACCCTTTGACACGTGTAGTGACCGGCCCCTCGTAGATACCCATCAGCCGTACACCGTCTTTGACGGGTTGCAGGTACATGTCCAGAGGTGGCGAAGAACACTCCAGCGCGAATACGCAGTCTTCGAGTTCGGCGAGCTCTGCGCGGGCGCGCGGCGCTAGTTCCAGTGCCCGATTGACGAGATTTTCCAGCGCAGCGATTGCACCGGTGTGCAGGGTCGGATTGATGCCGGGATTCATCTCAGGCCTTGATGCCTTTATGCAGGGCGACGATGCCCCCTGTCATGTCGTGGTACTCGCAGCGACTGAATCCGGCATCTTCCATCATGTCTTTCAATGTTTCCTGGTCCGGGTGCATGCGTATGGATTCGGCAAGGTATTGGTAGCTGTCGCTGTCATTGGCGACCAGCTTGCCCATGAAGGGCAAAACCCGAAAGGAGTAGGCGTCATAAGCCCGGCTGAGCAGAGGGTTACCAGGCTTGGAAAACTCCAGCACCAGCAACCTGCCGCCAGGCTTCAGGATGCGCAGCATGGAGCGCAGCGCCTTGTCCTTGTCGGTAACGTTGCGCAAGCCAAAGGCGATGGTGACGCAGTCAAAGCTGTCGTCCGGAAATGGCAGGTCCTGGGCATCGGCCTGCACAAACTCGATATTGGCCTGCCTGCCGGTGTCCAGCAGTTTGTCGCGACCCACCTCCAGCATCGCGCCGTTAATGTCGGCGAGTACCACCCGGCCTCCCGGACCAACAATGTCAGCAAAGCGGGCGGCGAGATCACCGGTGCCGCCAGCGATATCCAGCACGGCGTTGTTTTTGCGCACACCACTCAATTCAATGGTGAAGCGCTTCCACAGGCGGTGTATACCGACCGACATGAGGTCGTTCATCACGTCATAGCGTGCGGCCACTGAATCAAAAACGTCGGCGACAAGGCCGGCTTTGGCGTCCTTGTCGACTTGCTGGTAACCGAAGTGGGTGGTGTCTTTTTCGCTGCTCATAGCGATCCTGCTTTCCTGATGGCGAGCACATTGTAACGCGATGGAGAAGTTTTGGTCAGGCGGGGGAAATATCAGGGGTCGAACTGGATAACCTGCACGTCGGGGTCGCGTGTTTGTCCGGCAGCAGCCAGCTTATCCAGGTAGGCCTGCCACCAGGCCTGCTGATTGATGCATAGCTCGTAAAGGTAAGACCATGAATACAGACCGGTATCGTGGCCATCGTCAAATACCAGTTGCAGGGCGTAGTGTCCCACCGGCTGGATTGCTTTGATGTTGACCTTGGCCTTGCCGGTCTGCAGAACCTCCTTTCCCGGCCCGTGTCCGCGTACCTCGGCAGAGGGGGAGAAGACGCGCAAATACTCGCAGCTCAGGGAGTAGGACTCACCATTGGCGTAATCCAGTGCCAGCTGGCGCGAGCGACTGTGAAGGTTGATACCGGTAGGGCGTTGATCAGTGTCTGTCATGCTGATGCCTAGAGAATGAAGCGCGACAGGTCTTCGTCCGCGCTCAATTCGGCCAGTTGGGCGTCTACATAGTCAGCATCGATTTTAATCGCCTCCCCCTGCAAACCTGTATCGGCAGCGCTAAACGAGACGTGCTCCAGCAAACGCTCCATCACCGTGTGCAACCTGCGTGCACCGATGTTTTCCGTGCGCTCATTGACCTGCCAGGCTGTTTCGGCGATTCGGCTGAGGCCATCGGTAGTGAAACTGATGTTGAGCCCCTCGGTAGCCAACAGGGCCTGATATTGCTCGGTCAAGGAGGCGTCCGGCTCGGTCAGAATCCGTTCAAAATCCTCCGGGCTCAGCGCATTGAGTTCGACGCGTATAGGCAGGCGGCCCTGTAATTCCGGGATCAGGTCAGAGGGCTTGGCCAGATGAAATGCACCAGAGGCGATAAAGAGGATGTGGTCTGTCTTGATCATGCCGTGCTTGGTGCTCACGGTGGAGCCTTCGATCAGCGGCAGCAAATCGCGCTGTACCCCTTCCCGGGACACGTCAGCACCCGCGCCTTCGCTGCGCTTGGCGACCTTGTCCAGCTCATCGATAAACACGATGCCATTTTGTTCTGCAGCATTGATGGCTTTTTGCTTCAACTCATCTTCGTTAACCATTTTCGAGGCTTCTTCATCGCACAGGGCTTCGAAGGCGGCCTTGACCGTCAACTTGCTGGTTTTGGTTTGCTGGCGAGACATATTTGAAAACATACTTTGCAGCTGGTCGGTCATCTCCTCCATGCCGGGGGGCGCCATGATCTCTACCCCGGCCGGCTTGCTGCTGAGCTCCAATTCGATTTCCTTGTCGTCGAGATCACCCTCGCGCAACTTTTTACGCAGCAATTGTCTAGTGCTGGAGTTGCTGTCGGTTTCGCTGTCGCGTGCTGGCGGCAGCAGAACATCCAGTATGCGCTCCTCAGCGGACTCCTCGGCCAGCGATCGCACCCGCAGCATCTCCTGTTCGCGGTAGAGCTTTAAAGCCATGTCGACGAGATCGCGAATAATCGATTCCACATCCCTGCCCACATAGCCTACTTCCGTAAACTTGGTAGCTTCCACCTTTACAAACGGCGCATTGGCCAGCTTGGCGAGACGGCGGGCAATTTCCGTTTTGCCAACCCCGGTGGGGCCTATCATAAGAATATTTTTGGGCGTGATTTCACTGCGCAGCGCTTCTTCCAGCTGCATGCGTCGCCAGCGATTACGCAGGGCGATTGCCACTGCCCGCTTGGCGTCTTCCTGACCGATGATGTGTTTGTCGAGCTCGTGAACGATCTCGCGGGGTGTCATGTTGGACATTCAGAAATCCAGTTGTTCGATGGTTTGATTGTGGTTGGTGTAAATGCAGATATCGCCCGCGATAGAAAGGCCTCGTTCCACGATGTCGCGTGCCCCTAACTCGGTATTATCGATAAGCGCTCTCGCCGCCGCCTGAGCGAATGAGCCGCCGGAGCCTATAGCGATGAGGTTGTCTTCTGGCTCGATGACATCCCCGTTGCCGGAGATGACCAGCGAGGTGTCTTTATCGGCAACCGCCAATAGTGCTTCCAATTGCCGCAGGGCCCGCTCCGTGCGCCAGGCTTTTGCCAGCTCTACCGCCGCCCTGACCAGGTGACCCTGGTGTTTGTCGAGTTGCGCCTCGAACAGTTCGAATAATGTGAAGGCATCAGCGGTACCGCCGGCGAAGCCTGCCAGTACCTGGTCCTTGTAAAGGCGTCTTACCTTGCGGGCGTTGCCTTTCATCACGGTATTACCCATGGATACCTGCCCGTCGCCGCCAATGACCACGGTGTTACCCCTGCGCACAGACAGGATGGTCGTACCTCTGAATTGTTCCACAGTGTTTCTCCGGAGTTGTCAGGCAGATATGGTGGTGCCCGGCTGAACTTTCAAGCCCCTGGTCAGGGTGTGCCGCGTTTGAGCAGTAGCGTGTCTATATTTTGGGCCGCGGTCAGGCTGCGGGCTTTCGACATAGCGGAGCGGCTGGCGAATGGTCCCACATAGACCCGAAACCACTGTCCGTTATCGCCGTTGGTTTCTTCTACTTTGGGTTCCAGGCCCAGTAGCAGTAATTCTGCGCGCCGCCGGTCGGCGTCGTCCCGCTGGCGAAACGAGCCCGCCTGCAGGAGGTAGGCTTCGCTGCTGGCACTGGTGCGGGTCTGGGTGACTTCCGCCGGATCGACGTCCACCTCGATCTTCCTCTCGGGTAATAGGGTGTAAAAGTCAAAACGCGGCTTGGGTTTGCTGCTTGTCTCTGGCTCGCCCGCAACAGCTACCGGTTCAGCGCCAGGCTCCGCGGGTAAGGTAGCCATGTAGAGTACAAAACTGAGGAACAGGCCGCTGGCCAGACCGGCACCATACCAGCGCCATGGGCTGGCATGCTGAGTCTTTGCCGGAGCCGCTTTTTTGCGTGCCGGTGCTTTTTTTCGGGCTGGCTTTGGCGGGGAGCTCTTGCGTTGCTTGGCGTAATCCTTGGCCATGGCTACATTGACTCCGGGGCGCTAACGCCCAGCAGGTCCAGGCCGTTGGCTATAACCTGACGCACCGCTTCACTCAGCGCCAGACGGGCATCCCGCAGTGGCTGGTCGTCCACCAGCATTTTATGCGCGTTGTAGTAGGTGTGAAACTCCGCTGCCAGATCGCGCAGGTAGTTGGCGATGGTGTGCGGTTCGTTGTTGGCTGCGGCATTGGCAACGACTTCCGGATATTGGTCCAGCCTACGCATCAATGCTTTCTCGTGTTCTTCGGTGAGCTGGTCCAGGTGGGTCAACGCACTGTCGCCATGCCACTGCCAGCCTTGCTCTGCCAGCTTGCGCCTGACGCTGCAAACGCGGGCGTGAGCATACTGAATGTAGTACACAGGGTTGTCGTTGCTCTGTGATAGCGCCAGATCGATATCGAAAGTCAGCTGCGAACTGGGGCCACGTGCCACCAAAAAGTAGCGGGTAGCGTCACAGCCCACTTCGTCGACCAGATCCCTCAGTGTGACGTAGCTGCCGGCCCGCTTGGACAATTTAACTTCCTGCCCGTCACGCATCACAGTAACCATCTGGTGCAGGACATAGTCAGGCCACCCCTGCGGGATGCCCTCGTCCAGCGCCTGCAGCCCGGCTCTTACCCGAGTAACGGTGCTATGGTGATCGGCGCCTTGCTCGTTGATGACGCGTTCGAAGCCGCGCTGCCATTTATTCTTGTGATAGGCGACATCGGGCAGGAAGTAGGTATAACCGCCATCGGATTTGCGCATCACACGATCTTTGTCGTCACCAAATTCGGTAGTTCTCAGCCAGAGCGCACCCTCTTTCTCATAGGTCTGGTTGTTTTCGATCAACCTGGCGACTGTTCTCTCCACATCGCCCTGGCTATAGAGGTCGGACTCGAGAAAGTAGTTGTCGAAGTGGACAGCGAAAGCTTTCAGATCCAGGTCCTGTTCCCTGCGCAGGTAGGCGACGCTGAAGCGCCTGATGGCATCCAGGTCCTCGCCATCGCCGGCAGCTTCCACGTGTTGATCCTCGGCGTCCACCTTGTCACCGCGCAGATAGGCTTGTGCCACTTCGCTGATGTAGTCTCCGCGGTAGCCATCTTCCGGCCAGCTGTCATCATCGGGCCCCAGCCCGCGGCAGCGTGCCTGAACCGACAGTGCGAGATTGTTGATCTGTTGCCCCGCATCGTTGTAATAGAACTCGCTGGCTACATCCCAACCGGTGGCTACCAGTAGCCGGCAGATGCTGTCGCCTACCGCTGCGCCGCGGCCATGGCCTACATGCAAAGGACCGGTGGGGTTAGCAGAGACAAATTCAACCTGTACTTTGCGTCCGGCGCCGGTGGTTGATTTACCAAAGTCCACGCCCTGACTCAGCACCCGGCTGATCACCGCCTGACTGCTGTCCTGTGACAGCGTGAAATTGATGAACCCTGGCCCCGCCACTTCTGCTTTCGCGAGGAACTGAGCCTCCGGCAGGGCGGCACAAATCATGTCGGCCAATTCTCTGGGATTTTTGCGCGCGGATTTGGCCAGGGTCATGGCTATATTACTGGCCAGGTCGCCGTGGCTTTTATCCCGGGTGCGATCAATCTGGATAGTCGGCTGGGAATCCTCTGGCAGAATGCCCTGTGTCATCAGCGTATCCAGTGCTTGCTGGATGAGCTGGGTGAGTTCTTGCTTCATGGTGGGGGAGCTTACCTGGTTTGATCAGTGGGTGGCTGCTCGAGCCGCGGGTATTATCGCTGTATCGGCAGCAGATGACCAGTTGCAGCCCATTTACATGACCTCCTGTGGGTCGATATCGATGCTCCACTTGAGGTCGCCAGAGGCTCGCAGGCCGGTCGCGTGTTTTACCAGCGCGCTGGCGCAGTGCTGCAGTGCGCTGCGAGTTTTGCCCATTACCATCAATTGGCTGCGAAATTTACCTGCGCGACGGGGCATAGCCGAGGGCAGGGGGCCAACAATGGTACAGCCGTCGGGCAGTGCTCTTTCGCTGGCCTGACGTAATTGCTGCAAAAAGCGCTCGCCCACAGATTGGTCCGAGCAATCTGTACGCACCATCAGCAGCTGTCCGTAGGGCGGCATTCCTGATGCCTGGCGGGTTGTCAGCATTGCCCTTGCCTGGTCGGCAAAAGGTGTGTTGATCATGGCCAGCACCGCGGGGTGGTCGGGATAATGGGTTTGCATAATCACCTGACCGCCGGTTTCGGCGCGACCTGCTCGCCCTGCTACCTGGGTGAGTAGTTGGGCCATGCGTTCCTCGCCGCGAAAATCAGCACTGAACAACAGCGCATCGGCGTCGATGATGCCGATGAGGCTGACGTTGGGAAAATGATGGCCCTTGGTGAGCATCTGGGTGCCAAGAAGAATGCAGGGTTCAGCACTGTTTACACGATCAACCAATGCGGCCATCGCATCGCGTCCCTGAATGGTGTCGCTGTCCACCCGGTGGATCGCGATGCCAGGGAACAGCGATAGCAGCGTATCTTCGGTTTGCTCTGTCCCCAGGCCCTGGGTTAACAGTCGATTACTGCGGCATTCCGGGCACTGGCTGGGCAGTGCCCGGCGGCTATTGCAATGGTGGCAGCGCAATTGCCGCTGTCGCCTGTGGACAGTGAGGCGTGCGTCGCAGGCGCTGCATTCGGCGAGCCAGCCGCAGTCGTGACAAAGAACGCTGGCAGCGTATCCCCTGCGATTAAGGAACAGCAGGACCTGTTCACGGCGGCCCAGTGCGCCTTTAACGGCATCGATCAGCCCGGCTGACAATCCCGCCTGTAATGGCTGGCCGCGCACGTCTTCGGTGCGTATTACGGGAAGCGTGCCGCTGCCGGCCCGCGCACAGAGCTGTGGGTGCTGGTAGCGCCCCTGCAGGGCATTGTGCAGAGACTCCAGCGAGGGGGTGGCACTGCCCAAGAGCACCGGGCAGCCCTCTAACTGGGCGCGTTTTACCGCGACGTCACGCGCCGAATAGCGGAAGCCGTCCTGCTGCTTGTAGGATCCGTCGTGCTCCTCGTCAACGATGATTACCCCGGGATTGTGCAAGGGTGTAAACACAGCCGAGCGGGTCCCTATGATGATGTCGGCGCGGCCATCCCGGGCGGCCTCCCATGCCTGATAACGCTGTAATTCGGTAAGACCGGAATGGAAAACCGCGATTCGGGCATCAAAGCGCTGCTCAAATCGGCCCAGTGTCTGTGGCGTCAGGCCGATTTCGGGAATCAGTACCAATGCCTGCTGCCCCGCTGCCAGGCACTGCGCAATGAGCTGCAGGTAGACTTCGGTTTTGCCCGAGCCAGTGACACCTTCCAGCAGGTGGCAGCTGAATGAGCCCAGCGCAGTTTGTAATGCCGACAGGGCGGCAGCTTGCTCCTCATTCAGGGTCAACCCCGGCCGTGCAACAGGTGGTTGATGGGCTGCCTGCAGGCTGATTTCCTCAATGAGCCCTTTATCGCGCAATGACCGCAGTATAGGAGTGGAGGCTCCGGCAGTGGTCAATGCTTCCTGACTGGCTTGCGACTGTGCCTGCAGCAGGGCCAGCGCCGCTGCCTGCTTTGGCGCCCGGGACAGTGCGTCAGCGGGTAGGCCCTTTCCCCGGACACTGAGCTGCCATCCGCGTACACCGGTATCCAGCTGATCCTTGCCTTGGCGCAGGCGTGGCGGAAATGCGGCGGCAAACACTTCCCCGGGAGGGTGGTGGTAGTAGCGCGCAGCCCAGTCGCACAGAGCAATGGTATTGGGGTTAAGCAGGGAATTGGCGTCCAGAACGGCGTTGGCCGCTTTTAGCCGGGCCTCATCCTGGTCGCTGTGCGACACAACCTCCACCAGATAGCCGGTCATCTGCCTGGAGCCAAAGGGTACTTGCAGCCTGGTACCGGCCTTTAAATCGCCGATATTGGTGCCGGCGGGGGGCAGGTAATCGAACAGCTGTCTCAGGGGGGTGGGGATAGCGAGGCGAAGGATGGACATTACGCCCCTTGGTTGACAGCAAATTTAGTGGTGATCGGCCATTGTAGCAAAAGAAATTAAGGACTTGCGTATGGCGCTTCGTCTGTTAAGATGCCCGCCTATTTTTTGACCGGCACCTCTTTGGGGCAGGCCATCTCCAGTATCAGGTGCGGTGCTCAACAAGAGATTGAGTGGCGGTACCACTAGCAAGGAGTACAGGTAATGAAAGCTGATATACACCCTAAGTACGATGATGTCACAGCGACGTGCAGCTGTGGCAATACGATACAAACCCGCTCAACTCTGGGCGAGGATTTCCACATCGACGTATGTTCCAATTGCCACCCATTCTTCACCGGCAAGCAGAAGATCGTTGATAGCGGTGGTCGTGTTGATCGCTTCAACAAGCGTTTTGGCAACCGTGGCGGGAAGGCTAAGGAAGAAAGCTAGCCGAAGCATAGGCGAGTTGAAAAGAAACGCTGGGACCTCACGGGACCGGCGTTTTTTTTGGCCCTGTGAAAGGGGTTGGGCGGTCCGCGCTGTGTGCATACGTCACCTTGTTACACCCCGGCCTTTTCTATATCCTCAACGCCCTTTTTAGCTTCCCTCACTGTTTAAACTGCACAGAGAAAGATTATGGCCTCCGACTTTAAAGAAGCAGCCCTGGCCTATCACGCGGAGCCGGTGCCCGGAAAGATTTCCGTGGAGCTGAGCAAGCCCGCTGAAACCCAGAATGACCTGGCGCTGGCGTATAGCCCGGGGGTGGCTGAACCCTGCCGTGCAATTGCGGCGGACCCTGCGGCGGCCTATCGCTTCACTGGCAAGGGCAACCTGGTTGCAGTGATCAGCAACGGTACGGCGGTGCTTGGGCTGGGTAATCTCGGGCCTTTGGCCAGTAAGCCGGTGATGGAGGGCAAGGCGCTGTTGTTTAAGCGCTTCGCCGGTATCAATTCGATCGATATAGAAGTGGATACCGAGAATGCAGATGAATTTGTAGATACTGTTGCGCGCATCGCGGATACCTTTGGTGGCATTAACCTCGAAGATATCAAGGCGCCAGAGTGTTTTGAGATCGAAGCGGCCCTGTCAGAGCGCTGCCAGATTCCGATTTTTCACGATGACCAACACGGCACAGCCATCGTCACGGCGGCGGGGATGCTCAGCGCGTTGGAGATTCAGGGCAAGCGTATTGAAGATGCTGTAATCACCTGTCTTGGGGCAGGGGCTGCGGCGATCGCCTGCATGCGATTATTGGTTGAATTGGGTGCAAGGCGCGAAAATATTTTTATGCTGGATCGCCGCGGTGTGATTTACGCCGGCCGCGAGGGCGTTAATGCCTACAAGGAAGAGTTCGCCAATCATACTGACAAACGCAGCCTTAGCGATGCGGTCAATGGCGCTGACGTTTTTGTAGGGCTATCGGGCGCCAACCTCCTCAGCGCCGAAATGCTGTTAACCATGGCTGATCGTCCTATCGTATTCGCCTGCTCCAACCCTGACCCGGAGATCAGCCCCGAACTCGCCAAAGCGACGAGAGACGATGTCATAATCGCGACAGGCCGTTCTGATTACGCCAATCAGGTTAATAACGTATTGGGGTTTCCCTTCATCTTCCGCGGTGCCCTGGATGTGCGCGCGAGCACGATTAATGAGGCTATGAAGGTCGCTGCGGTGAAGGCGCTAAGCGCGCTGGCCCGGGAGCCGGTGCCGAATGAAGTTCTGGTTGCCTGTGGTGTCGACTCGCTGACCTTCGGTTCGGAGTACATTATTCCAAAGCCTATGGATCCAAGATTGCTGACTCGCCTGGCGCCGGCAGTAGCGCAGGCGGCCATCGATAGCGGTGTTGCCCGCATAGACTTACCGAAAGACTATGCCCCGGCGGCCTGACGCAACTGTTTAAGCGCTAGAAAATATCCCTGACCAGATCGTCCGTACCATTGGTAACGGTGCCTGATTGGGCATCATCGCCGCCCTGATCGGGCACGTGCTCTTCTCTGAAATACTCGAATATGGCATTGCGCTGCCCCGGTGCAGCCAGCAGGCCGGTGTCCGGGTCAATTTTCACATGTACGATACCTGGCGGCAGTTCAGGTTCCTGCTCTACGCTGTCCTGCAATGCGGCCCGCATGAATTCTATCCAGATCGGTAGAGCTGCTGTACCACCAAACTCCTTTTTGCCCAGCGGCGTGTAATTGTCGAAGCCCACCCAGGTGGTGGTGACCACGTCTCGGTTATACCCCGAGAACCAGGCATCCATTGGGCCATTGGTGGTACCGGTTTTTCCGGCCAGGTCGCCTCGTTCCAGCACCAGCGCCCGGCGCCCCGTACCGCGGGTAATAACGTCCCGCAGGATGCTGTCGATGATAAAGTTGACCCGCTCGTCCATGATCCGTTGGGCCCTGGGGAGGTCGGAGGCGCTGGCCTCGGACTTCGCCAGGATCTCCTCCATGCTCATCTCGGTTTCGACCGCTGGTGCCAGCAGGTCGCAGTCGCGACAAACTGTATCTGGCCGGGCCTCAAAAACGGTGTCACCATCGATGTCATCGATACGTTTGATCAGATAGGGTTCAACCGCGTAACCGCCGTTGGCGAGCATGGCGTAGCCTGTGGCCAGCTCAAGCGGGCTCATGGCGTGGGTTCCCAGTGCCAGCGACAGGTCGGGTGCGAACTCTGCAGTATTGAAGCCAAAGCGGTCGGCGTAGCTGATCAGGTTGGGTATCCCCAATTGCTGCAGCAGGCGTATGGATACGAGGTTGCGTGACTTGGTCAGGGCCCAGCGCAGCCTGGTAGGTCCGTGGAATTTGCCGCCGTCGTTTTCCGGACGCCAGATGTCTTCCAGTGAGGTGTCTTCCATGACTACAGGTGCATCATTGATGAGGCTGGCGGCTGTGAAGCCGTGGTTCAGGGCCGCGCTGTAAACAAAGGGCTTAAAGTTAGAGCCCGGCTGCCGCTGGGCCTGGGTGGCACGATTGAATTTGCTCAATTCAAAGCCCATGCCGCCAACAATCGCGTTTATGGCGCCATCATCCGGGTTCAGTGAGACCAGTGCCGCCTGGGCCGCGGGTACCTGCGATAAGTGCCAGTCGCCATCATCTTCTACGATGACTCTGACCATATCGCCCACCGCGACCACATCGGCAGGGGCGCTGGGCCTGCGCCCACGTGAGTTTTCGGTGAGATAGCGGCTCGCCTGCTTGAGCCCGTTTTCCCACCACAGTTCATGGCTACTGCCGTCCAGCAGAATGAAGTCTACCTTGTCCTCGGCGACTGCCGTCACGATGGCAGGTGTCAATCCGGCGATAACCGGCATCTCGCCCAGCGCTTCGAGCCATAATTCAATCGGTAGTGATTCGCTATCTGGGTCTGCCGGGGGCAGCTGGCGCTCCGGACCGCGAAAGCCGTGGCGCTTATCGTAGGTGAGTAAGCCCTCGATCACAGCGCCCTGAGCCAGCTGCTGCAGACTGCTGCTGATGGTGGTGTATACATGGAAGCCGTCGTTATAGGCGGCCATACCGTAGCGGTTTAGCATTTCCTGACGGGCCATTTCGGCGGCGTAGTGGGCGGCAAAGCTCAGTTGTGCCCCGTGATGGCGAGCGGTGATCGGAGTCTCGCTGGCGCTGGCAAACTGCGCCTGATCGATATAGCCAAGGTTCAGCATTCGGCCAAGAATCCAATTTCGGCGCTGTTCACCGGCGCTGGGCCCGCTGATGGGGTTGTTACGTGAGGGCGCTTTCGGGATACCAGCCAACATGGCGTGCTGGGCGAGGCTCAGTTCCCCGATACCTTTGCCATAGTAGACACGGGCAGCGGCTTCAAAACCGTAGGCCCTATGCCCCAGAAACACCCGGTTGAAGTACAGTTCAAAAATTTCCTGCTTATCCAGAGCTCTCTCGATCTCAATGGCCAGCAGAATTTCGTTGAATTTACGCATGAAGGTCCGTTCCAGCGACAGGAAGTAGTTCCTGGCGACCTGCATGGTCAGCGTGCTGCCGCCGGAGCCTTTTTGCCCGGTCAGCACCAGTTCAGATACCGCTCTGGCAAGACCCATGACGTCTATGCCGTTGTGCTGGAAAAAACTGTCATCTTCCGCAGCCAACAGCGCATTGATGAATTGATCGGGTATTTCGTCGAAAGGCAGTGGGGTGCGCTTCTGCTCACCGAACTGGCCAATCAGGTCGCCTTCCCGCGTGTAGACACGCATAGGCGTCTGCAATCGAACGTCGCGCAGGGTCTCAACATCCGGCAGGCCTGGGCTGAGATAGAGGTAAACGCCTGCCAGCCCCCACAGCCCACCGAAAAAACCGAGTAGCGTCAGGCGCAATAGAAATCTAAGGAGCTTCATTTATACCTTTACAAAACAGTGGCTTGTATTACCTTTAATATGAGTAGGGCGCAGGCCTTTGGTAATTATAACTTTTTTTGGGTTTTTGATTGCAATGGAGCCTATGTTATATCTTAATATTAATGTATCGGTGTATAAAAAAAAGCTAAGTTAGTGATACATATAGGAAAATAAATTGCTTGGTATATTAGGGAAGAGAAAAGCAATACCGGTTCTGGGGCTGGACATTAGCTCGACAACGGTCAAATTGTTGGAGTTGAGCTATTCAGGGGACCGGTATCGGGTGGAGAGCTACGCAGTTAGCTCACTGCCCCACGATGCCGTTATCGAGAAGAACGTCAACGACGTTGATGGCGTGGCGAATGCCGTGCGCAGCGTGGTGGCGACTTCCCGAACCAAGGTGAAGAGCGTCGCTGCCGCCGTGGCCGGCTCTTCGGTGATCACCAAGATTATCGATATGCCCGATGGCCTAGCCGATGATGACATGGAAACCCAGCTTACGCTGGAGGCCGACCAGTACATTCCCTATCCACTGGAAGAAGTGGCCATTGATTTCGAAGTGCAGGGCCCGTCTCCAGAGCGGGACAATCAGGTGGAAGTACTGCTGGCAGCCTGCCGGCGAGAGACCATCGATTCACGTGTAGACGCCATTGAAGGGGCTGAGCTCACCGCCAAAATCATGGATGTGGAAGCCTACGCCATGGAGCGCGCTTATTCGCTGGTGAAGCATCAGCTGGACCTGGATCAGGACAGCACAGTCGCCGTGGTAGACATTGGCGCCACCATGACCACACTGAGCGTGCTTAATAATGGCCAGACCATTTACACCCGCGAACAGTTATTTGGTGGCAAGCAGCTGACCGACGAGATTATGCGTCGCTATGGTTTGCCGCTGGAAGAAGCCGGGCTGGCGAAGAAGCAGGGCGGACTGCCCGATGATTACGAGCCGGAGGTGCTTGAACCTTTTAAGGATGCCGTTGTGCAGCAGGTGGCGCGATCACTGCAGTTCTTTTTCTCATCCAGTCAATATAACGACGTTGATTACATCATTCTCGCCGGCGGTGTTTCCTCTATGGAAGGCTTGCCGGAATTGGTTCAGGAGAAGCTGGGTACGCCTGCCACAGTCGCTAACCCCTTCGCCGAGATGACGATTTCCTCCAGGGTAAATGCCGTGGCGCTAAGCAGTGATGCACCGGCAATGATGATCGCCTGTGGGTTGGCCATGAGGAGCTTTGACTGATGGCACAGATTAACCTACTACCGTGGCGTGATGAGCGCAGGCAGGAGCAGCGCAAAGAGTTTCTGACGGTATTGGCATTGGTATTGGCGCTAGGCGTTGGACTGGTATTGCTTGCCGACCGCGTGGTCAATGGACAGATTGATTACCAGAAGTCGCGCAACAATTACCTGACCGAGAATATCAAGGAACTGGATAAGATGGTTGACGAGATCAAGGATTTGCAGCGCAAGCGCAACCAGTTGATCGATCGTATGCGGGTTATTCAGGAATTGCAGGGCAACCGGCCGATTATTGTGCGGGTGCTTGATCAGATTGTCAGGACGGTGCCGGATGGGGTCTTCTATACCAACCTTGGCGCCAAGGGGAATAAAATTACTATTTCCGGTATCGCCGAATCCAATAACAGGGTGTCTAGCCTGATGCGTCGACTGGATGCGTCTGACTGGCTGGAAAACCCCAACCTGACGGGTGTTACCGCCGCAACCCAATACGGTGATCAGGCCAATAAGTTCAACCTGACAGTGAACGTGCAACTGCCCAAGAAAGAAGAGGGGGCTCGCTGATATGGCTATGGAAGATACCCTACGCTCCCTGCGTGAGTTTGATATCAATGATCTGGACTTCGATAACATCGGCAATTGGCCGGGTCCGGTCAAACTGATTCTCTGTTTATTGATCCTGATCGGTGTAACGGTTGGCGGTTATTACTATCATGTCGAAGAGCTGCAACTACAGCTGGCAAAGGTAGAGGCGCAGGAAGTCGAGCTGAAAAAAGATTTTGAGAAGAAGGCTTTTCAGGCTGCCAATCTTGAGGCCTACAGGCTGCAGATGGTTGAGATGGAGGAATCCTTCGGAGCGTTGGTTAGCCAGTTGCCCAGTGACACCGAGGTGCCAGGGCTGTTGGAGGACATCACCAACAAGGGGTTGTTGAATGGACTTGAAATTAACAGCATCAAGCTCAACAAAGAGCAGGCCAGGGAATTCTATGTAGAGCTGCCTATTGCGATTCGCGCGGTGGGCTCCTACCACGATCTCGGGGCATTTATCAGCGGCATGGCGGGCTTGCCGCGTATCGTAACCCTGCATGATTTCGGAATATCGGTGAAGGGTGGTGATACCAACAAGCTGAATATGTCGATTACCGCCAAGACGTATCGCTACAAGGATGGGGCCTGATAGATGACCAGGAAATTTCGCCTGACGCTATTGATAGCAGCCATTGCTTCTGTAACTGCGGGCTGTGGCGGCCGCGATTTTGCGGACCTTGATGCATTCATGGCAGAGAAGCGGGCACGTCCCGGCGGCATCATTGCGCCCATACCAACGTTCAAGGCTTATGAAGCCTTTGCCTACAGTGCGACTACGCTGCGTAGCCCCTTTGACCGTCCCATCGAGGTGCGGGAGATAACACAGTTACAGGCGATCAGCACGATCAAGCCGGATAATGATCGCGCCAAGGAATTCCTGGAACAGTTTACCTTTGATTCCCTGAGTATGGTGGGGTCATTGGAGCGCGGGGGTGATGAGTGGACCCTGGTTCGCGATCCCGAGGGCGGGGTGCACCGTGTCTCAGTGGGCAATTTCCTGGGGCGCAATCACGGTAAGGTTGTGGAGATGACAGACAGTTACATCGCAGTGGTGGAAATTGTCAGTGACGGCACCGAAGAAGGCTGGGTCGAGCGGCCACGAACAATAGAATTAAGCGGCATTTAAGCCGTAGAGAATGGTGATAGCCATGTCGAAAATAAAGTTGAATCTGGGGGCCAAGGGCGTGAGTAAGGGAATGCGTAGATCGATGCGAGAGCCGATACAGTGGATGTTGGGTGGCCTGATTTTGCTGTTGGGGACAGCAGTACAGGCTGCACCGGCGGTAACCGATATTGAGTTCAGCTCTCGCCCGGGCAGCAAGTTTGAGATTCGCCTCGACTTTAATGAGGCACCGCCTGCCGACCTGAAGTCTTACACTATCGAGAAGCCTGCCAGAATTGCTATCGATTTCCCTGATACAACCAGCCAGCTTGAGCAAAAGCGATACTCATTACCGTACGGCAACGCGTCAGGCGTCGTTGTACTGCAGTCCGGCGACCGAACCCGGCTTGTCGTTAATCTGGTCAAGCTGGTGCCCTATCAAACCCGTGTCGATGGCAATAGTCTGTACCTGGTAGTGGGTCAAGATGGAGGTAATGAATACGTTAAGCAGACCGCAGATCCTAACCGGCTGGCGACAAAGGTTGAGGAAGTCGTAGACGCGCGCTCTGAAATAACCGACCTGCAATTCCAGCGTCAGGGCGGTGGAGAAGGTCGCCTGACACTGCAACTCACCGACCCGTCTGTCGATGTCAACGTCTTCAGTGAGCGCGGCAATGTCACTGTTGAGTTCCTTGATACCTCTGTGCCAGAACGGCTGATGCGACGTTATGACGTAACAGACTTTGCGACCCCCGTAGATTCTGTTGATGTGAATACGACTGAGCGTGGTAGCACCTTGACGCTTAAGACGACAGGGGAATTCGATTACCTCGCTTATCAAACTGACACAGAGTACGTATTGAGCGTTAAGCCGCTGAGCAAGAAGGAAGCGGCGGCACGCCTGGATGAGTTCTCCTACGTTGGCGAACGTATTTCGCTGAATTTTCAGGACATCGAAGTTCGAGCAGTGCTGCAGTTGATCGCAGATTTTACCGAGATGAACCTGGTGGCCAGTGACACGGTATCCGGTCGTATCACCTTGCGCTTGCAGAATGTGCCCTGGGATCAGGCATTGGAGCTGGTACTCAAGACCAAAGGTCTGGACAAGCGCCAGGTGGGTAACGTGTTGATGGTAGCGCCTGCCGCCGAGATCGCTGAACGTGAGCGGCAGGAAATTGAAGCAAACAAACAAATCGCCGAGTTGGCACCGCTGCAGTCTGAGTTTATTCGCATTCGCTACGCCACTGCCTCAGAGGTCGTTGCTTTGTTCCAAGCCGGTTCGGAAGAGGGCGGCAGCCTGATTTCGTCACGAGGCGCCGTGGTCGTGGATCCCCGAACGAACTCTATCATCGTCACGGACACAGCTGTGAAGCTGGCGGAGATTCGAGACTTGATTGATCTGGTCGATATCCCGATTCGACAGGTAATGATTGAGGCGAGAATCGTGATCGCCCAGTCGGACCTTGAAAAAGAGTTGGGCATCCAGTGGGGTGGCGGTTATATCAACAACGACCTGAACAGTAATGTACTGTCGGCCTCGGGTGACACTGCCAACGTTGTTGGCCTGAATGAATCGGTCATCAATGGAACAACGCCAAGCCTGTCCTACCCTGGCGCTTTGCTGGTCGATCTGGGCGTAAGTGGTGCAGCCGGTGGCTTCGCTCTTGGCTTCACTTCAGAAGACCTTTTCCTTACAGCTGAACTTTCCGCGCTCGAAGCGGCAGGCGATGGTGAGGTTGTCTCTCAGCCTAAAGTAATTACTGGTGACAAACAGCAGGCAACTATCAAGTCAGGTACGGAAGTACCCTACCAGGAGGGTTCGCTAAGCGGCCAGAACACCACATCGTTCAAAGAGGCGGTGTTGGAGCTGGACGTTACGCCGAATATCACTCCGGATGATCGTATCATCCTTGACCTGACGGTTACCCAGGACTCGGTAGGCGATCTGGTGCCCAGTGGTCAGGGTGGCTTTATTCCATCAATCGATACCACAGAGTTAACCACTCAGGTGCTCGTGGGTAACGGTGAGACAGTAGTTTTGGGCGGAGTATTCCGGACTGAAGACATCAGCTCGGTAACCAAGGTACCGTTCTTTGGCGATATCCCCTATGTGGGGGCGCTGTTCAAGAACAACTCTACGTCGAAAACCAAGACCGAAACTCTCATCTTCATCACGCCGCGGATCCTTGCTGATACGCTGCTCGACTAGGGTTTTACCGCGCTGTAATGCCCGCACTGCATAGAGTCTTTCTTGTTGGCCCCATGGGGGCCGGCAAGACCACCATTGGCAAATACCTGGCTCAGCAACTGAAGCTTGAGTTTGCCGACACCGACACCGAAATCGAAAAACGCACTGGCGCCGATATTCCGTGGATCTTCGACATGGAGGGGGAGCAAGGCTTTCGCGATCGAGAGCAGCAAGTGGTGGCGGAGTTAACGGAATGGGACAACGTGGTGCTGGCCACCGGTGGTGGCGTGGTGATACGCCCTGAAAATCGCACGGCGTTGGCCGGGCGGGGTTTTGTGATTTACCTGCACGCCACGGTCGATGAACAGGCTAAGCGAACACGGCGCGATCGCAGGCGGCCATTGCTGCAAACAGAAGATCCCGAAGAAACCCTGAGACAGCTGATGGCAGAACGGGATCCGCTGTACCGGGAAATTGCCGATCACGTGATCAATACCGACGGTTGCAGTCCACGCACTGTAGCGCAGCGGCTGGTAAAAGAGCTGCAATAGCGACAGCGGCTGGCTCGGCCGGTATCATATCCAGTCCATCCGTAATCGAGGACTGACCGTGTCCGTTGTCATGCACACCCTCCACGTCGACCTGGACGAGAGAAGTTACCCGGTTTATATCGGTCGAGACCTGTTTGACGACACCTCTTTGCTGGGCAGGCACATCAACGGTGCCCAGGTGGTGTTGGTCAGCAACGATACGGTTGCGCCCATTTATCTGGATCGCGTGCGTGCTGCCATCGGTGAGCGTCAGCTGATTACCGAGGTGATACTTCCCGACGGTGAGCAATTCAAGACCATAGATACCCTGACACAGATTTTCGATCAGGTGATGGCCGACCGGCACAATCGCAGTACTACTTTTATCGCAGTTGGCGGGGGCGTTGTCGGTGACATCACCGGTTTTGCTGCGGCCTGTTATCAGCGCGGTGTGCAGTTTATACAGGTGCCCACAACGCTACTGGCGCAAGTGGATTCCTCAGTGGGGGGCAAAACGGCAGTTAACCATCCGCTGGGCAAGAATATGATAGGTGCATTCTACCAGCCGCAAGCGGTGCTGATTGACACCCAGACCCTGCATACGCTGCCACCTCGTGAACTGGCAGCGGGCCTGGCGGAAGTCGTCAAATACGGGCTCATTTGCGATGAACCGTTCTATCGCTGGTTGCAGGCGGATATGCCCAAGCTTCTGGCGCGGGAGGAGTCAGCCCTGGCCGAAGCAATAGAGCGCAGCTGTGCGATCAAGGCCCGCGTGGTTGCAGAGGATGAACGTGAGGCGGGCCTGCGTGCCATTCTCAATCTTGGTCATACGTTTGGCCATGCCATTGAGACGGCGCAAGGCTATGGCAACTGGCTACACGGAGAAGCAGTAGCAGCGGGGATGGTATTAGCGGCAAGGCTCTCTGCCAGCCGTGGTTGGCTTGCCACCGAAGAGGTTGAGGCGCTGCAACAACTCTTGGCCAGCATGCAGTTGCCGGTGTCGCCACCCGCGGACATGGCTCCTGCGACCTTCATCGAATTGATGGGACTCGACAAGAAAGTGATTGATGGCCAGATGCGCCTGGTGCTGTTGCGTGCGCTGGGTACCGCCACCATTGTCGACGACGTCAGTGAAGACGAGCTCTTAGCGCTGCTGGGATAAACCCTTCTTGATCAAAATTTGTCCAGATGTGCCGGTTTGTTCCGTTACCCCCATCTGTGTAAAATAGCCTCCCCCTCTTGCCCGAGCGCTGTCGAGGCGCGGGGTTCGACGCAGTAACTTGTTGTTTTTTATATTTTTTTGGACACACTATGAGCGCAGGCCTCTACAGACCTGAAGAGTTCCGTGACAATTGCGGCTTTGGATTGATTGCCCACACTTCGGGCGATGCCAGTCATCGCCTGCTGCAAACGGCAATAGAATCGCTGACCTGCATGACCCACCGCGGGGGCATCGCGGCCGACGGTAAAACCGGCGACGGCTGTGGGTTGCTGATGCAAATGCCTACCAGCTTCATGCGTACTCTTGCCCAGGAATCCTTCGGCGCCGAGCCGGCCGAACATTTTGCCGTCGGGCAGATATTCCTCTCTACCGACGAAGAGAAAGCTCGGGCCTCGCGCTTGGCAATGGAACAGGTGTTCAAAGATTTAGGACTGTCTGTGCTTGGCTGGCGCTTGGTCCCCACTGACAGTTCTGTGTGCGGTGAGATTGCGCTGGACTCGCTGCCGCGTATTGAGCAGGTTTTTGTAGATGCACCGGGTATAGACGAGGCCGACCTGACTACCCGGTTGTTCGTCGCGCGGCGCAAGGCCGAAATGGCCAATGAGTCGGACGAGGAATTTTACATCTGCAGCTTGTCTGCGCGGGTGATTGCCTACAAAGGTTTGGTAATGCCGGTAGACCTGCCGCGCTTTTATTCAGACCTCGATGACGAGCGACTGACAACAGCGATTTGCGTATTCCACCAGCGATTCTCCACCAATACCATGCCCAAGTGGCCATTGGCCCAGCCTTTCCGCCTGCTTGCTCACAATGGTGAGATTAATACTATTGAGGGCAACAGGAATTGGGCCGAGGCAAGAACGGCGGCATTTGACACCGATAAGCTACCCAATATTCGCGATATTGCCCCGCTGGTAAACCGTACCGGTTCCGATTCATCCAGCCTGGATAATATGCTGGATGTGCTGCTGACCGGCGGTGTAGATATGGCCAGAGCCCTGCGCATGTTGATACCGCCAGCCTGGCAGAATATCGAATCGATGGACCCTGATCTGAAGGCGTTCTACGAGTACCACTCCATGCATATGGAGCCCTGGGACGGACCTGCAGGTATTGTTCTCACCGACGGCCGCTATGCGGTTTGCCTGCTGGACCGCAACGGCCTGCGTCCTGCGCGCTGGGTGACCACCAAGGATGGCTTTATTACTCTGGCGTCCGAGGTAGGCACACACGGCTACCGCGATGAAGATGTCATCGCCAAAGGTCGGGTCGGTCCGGGACAGATTCTTATGGTCGATACTCATACCGGTGAGCTACTGCAAACCGATGAAATCGATAATCGTCTCAAGTCGCGACACCCCTACAAGCGCTGGCTAAAGGAAAAGGCTCAGCGAATCGAAGGCACCTTCGGAGGCGAGGCCACCCCCGGTATCGAGTCGGAGGCGCTGGAAAACTACATGAAGATGTTCCAGGTCAGCTTCGAAGAGCGTGACCAGGTACTCAGGCCGCTGGCGGAAACCGGTAATGAAGCCGTAGGCTCCATGGGCGACGATACGCCAATGGCCGTTCTCTCGCGTCATCAACGATCGCTTTACGACTACTTCCGGCAAAAATTTGCGCAGGTCACCAACCCGCCTATAGATCCGCTGCGGGAAACTATCGTTATGTCGCTTGAGACTGACCTTGGTGGTGAGAAAAATGTATTTCATGAAGGGCCAGACCACGCCGACAGGGTGATTCTTACCTCGCCCGTTTTGTCGCAGGGAAAATTTAACACCTTGCTTCAGCTCAACCGACCAGGCTTCGAGGTCAGGGACATCGATTGTACCTATGAGGCCGATAACACCGACCTGAAAAGTGCGCTGCAGGATCTCACCGCTCGCGCTGAAACTGCGGTACGCGAGGGCATTACTATTCTGGTGCTGTCTGACAGGGCTGTTGCCAAAGGGCGCTTACCCATTCACAGCTTGCTGGCAACCGGTGCGGTGCACCATCACCTGATTCGGGCGGGGCTGCGCTGTGATGCGAACATTGTGGTGGAATCGGCTAGCGCCCGTGATTCGCACCAAATAGCCAGTTTGCTGGGCTTCGGTGCCACCGCGGTATACCCCTACCTCGCCTACAGTGTTTTGGAAGACCTGATTCGTAGCGGTGAATTGCTGGGTGAGCCCAGTGCCTGTTTTAAAAACTATCGCAAGGGTATCAACAAGGGTCTGCTGAAAATCATGTCCAAGATGGGCATCTCGGCAGTGAGCTCCTACCGAGGTGCACAGCTGTTTGAAGCGGTGGGCCTGTCCCGCGAGGTTACTGATATAGCTTTCTGCGGTGTGGCGTCACGCATCCAGGGCAGTGGTTTCGCGGAACTTGAAGAAGAGCAGAAGAGTCTGGCACGTGACGCATGGTCACAACGCAAAACTATTCAGCAGGGAGGCCTGCTCAAGTATGTTCATGGTCAGGAATACCACGCTTTTAACCCCGACGTGGTTACGACCCTGCAGGAGGCCGTTGCTACCGGCGATTACGCCACCTATTCCCGCTACGCCGCTTTGGTTAACGAGCGGCCTGTGGCAACCCTGCGCGACCTGCTGAAACCAGTAGAGGCGCAGAGCCCGCTGGCGCTGGAAGAAGTAGAGCCTATAGAGAATATCCTGCGTCGCTTTGACTCTGCGGGGATGTCATTGGGAGCCCTGAGCCCGGAGGCTCACGAGGGCCTGGCTGCGGCCATGAATCGCATGGGCGCTCGCTCCAACTCCGGTGAGGGAGGTGAAGATCCCAAGCGTTTTGGTACCGAGCGCGTTTCCAAGATCAAGCAAATCGCTTCTGGTCGTTTTGGCGTGACACCGCATTATCTCGTCAATGCCGAGGTGCTCCAGATCAAGGTAGCTCAGGGCGCCAAGCCTGGTGAAGGTGGCCAGTTGCCGGGCGGTAAGGTCAATGACCTGATTGCCAACCTGCGCTATTCGGTACCGGGGGTAACCCTGATTTCGCCGCCGCCGCATCACGATATTTATTCTATCGAGGATTTGGCGCAGCTGATTTACGACCTCAAGCAGGTTAATCCCAGTGCACTGGTGTCAGTGAAGCTGGTATCCGAGCCAGGCGTGGGCACAATTGCTGCCGGCGTTGCCAAGGCCTACGCTGACCTGATTACCATTAGTGGCTACGATGGGGGCACAGCGGCCAGCCCGCTTACCTCCATACGTTACGCTGGTTCCCCCTGGGAGTTGGGCTTGGCGGAAGTACAACAGACCTTGCGCGGCAATAATCTGCGCGGGACTATCCGGCTGCAGACCGACGGAGGACTGAAGACCGGCCTTGACGTAATCAAGGCTGCGATACTGGGCGCTGAAAGTTTCGGCTTTGGTACGGCTCCTATGGTGGCGTTGGGCTGTAAATACCTGCGTATCTGCCACCTGAATAACTGCGCGACTGGCGTTGCCACCCAGAACCAGAAACTGCGCGAGGATCATTTTAACGGCACCGTTGAGATGGTGGTGAACCTGTTCACCTTCATCGCTACCGAGACCCGTGAGTGGCTTGCTCGCCTTGGCGTTCCATCACTTGAGGCGCTGATAGGCCGCACCGATTTGTTGGCCTGTCTTCCGGGCGAAACGGACAAGCAGGCCGGCCTGGACCTGTCGCCTATCCTGCACAAGGACCCATCGGCTGATGGCCAGCCTGAGTTTTGCCAGGTCAGCTCAAATGATCCTTTTGACCGCGGTGAAAAAGCCGAACAGATGGTTGCCGCTGCGCTAGGTTCCATTGAGAGTCAGTCGGGAGGCGAGTTCAGCTTCTCTGTGACCAACTGTGACCGATCCATCGGTGCTCGCCTGTCAGGAGAGATCGCCCGTCGCTATGGCAACACCGGGATGGAAAATAATCCTGTTGTACTGCGCCTGAAAGGTACGGCCGGACAGAGTTTCGGCGTCTGGAACGCCGGCGGTCTGCATATGTATCTCGAGGGCGATTCCAACGACTACGTGGGTAAGGGCATGGCCGGCGGTAAGTTGGTTGTGTATCCGCCGTTAGTCAGTCAGTTCAAATCGCACGAAACAACCATTATCGGCAACACCTGTTTGTATGGTGCCACCGGTGGCCGTTTGTTTGCAGCTGGTATTGCCGGCGAGCGCTTCGCTGTGCGCAACAGCGGAGCTCACGCAGTGGTTGAGGGAGCAGGGGACCACTGCTGTGAATATATGACCGGCGGTAGCATTACTGTACTGGGCTCCACGGGCGTTAACTTCGGTGCCGGAATGACTGGTGGTTTCGCCTACGTGCTGGACCTGGATCGCTCCTTCATCGACAAGTACAACAGCGAATTGGTCGAGATTCATCGGGTTAACTCAGAGTATATGGAGCCTTACCGCTACCATTTGCGCAATAACATCAAGGAATTCACTGAGGAAACCGGCTCAGAGTGGGGCGCCACACTGCTGGATAATTTTGAGGATTACGTGGGTAAGTTCTGGCTGGTGAAGCCTAAGGCCGCGGACCTGGATCGCCTGTTGTCGCGTTTGCGCAACACGGATTGATGGCCGGGATACGGGAAGAGAAACATGACTAAACGCCTGTCTAATGATTTCCAGTTTGTTGATGTCGGTCGTAATGACCCCGACACCAAAGCGGCGCAGTCTCGGAAAACCGAGTACGTGGAAATCTACGAGCCGTTCACCCAGGAGCAGGTAGCTGAGCAGTCGCACCGTTGTCTGGAGTGCGGGAACCCCTACTGTGAATGGAAGTGCCCGGTGCACAACTTCATTCCCAATTGGTTGAAGCTGGTTGCTGAGGGCAACATATTCGAGGCTGCCGAGCTCAGTCACCAGACCAACACCCTGCCAGAGGTTTGCGGTCGCGTTTGTCCGCAAGATCGCTTGTGCGAGGGTGCTTGTACGCTCAACGACGGATTTGGCGCAGTCACTATTGGTGCATCGGAAAAGTACATCACCGATACCGCCCTGGCCATGGGCTGGCGCCCCGACCTTTCAGGTGTGACGCCCACAGACAAAAAAGTGGCAATCATAGGGGCTGGCCCTGCGGGCCTGGGTTGCGCCGATGTGCTGGCGCGCAACGGGGTCAAGTCGGTAGTGTTTGATCGTTATCCTGAGATTGGCGGGCTGCTGACATTCGGTATCCCGGAGTTCAAGCTGGAAAAGTCAGTGATGACCCTGCGTCGTGAAATCTTCGAAGGTATGGGTATCGAATTCAGGCTCAACACTGAGGTGGGTACTGACATCATGCCCGGCGAGCTGATGGAGCAATTCGATGCAGTATTCCTTGGCATGGGCACTTACGCTTCCATGCGAGGTAATTTCCCCGGAGAGAATCTGCCCGGTGTTTACGAGGCACTGCCGTTTCTGGTGGGTAATGTGAATCACAATCTGGGCTTTGAACAGAAGCCCGATGATTACGTCAACCTGAAGGGCAAGCGGGTCGTGGTTCTGGGCGGCGGGGATACAGCGATGGACTGTGTGCGAACCGCGGTACGCCAGCAGGCTGAACATGTGATTTGTGCCTACCGTCGCGATGAGGTCAATATGCCGGGCTCCCGGCGCGAGGTGAAAAATGCCCGCGAGGAGGGCGTCGAGTTCCTGTTCAATCGTCAGCCTATAGAGGTGGTGGAATACTTTGGCCAGGCCTGTGGTGTAAAAATGATTGAGACGCGACTGGGCGAGGCGGACACAGATGGTCGTCGTCGACCGGAGCCCATTGACGGCAGTGAACAGGTTCTTGAGGCGGACGCGGTCATTGTCGCCTTCGGCTTCCAGCCAGATCCTCCGGCCTGGTTCCAGGAGGTCGATGTGCAAACCAATGATTGGGATGGCGTGGTGGCCGAAGAGCATCAAGCCTTCAAATTCCAGACGACTAACCCGAAGGTTTTTGCGGGTGGCGACATGGTGCGAGGTTCAGACCTGGTCGTAACCGCTATCTGGGAGGGCCGACAGGCCGCGGAGGGCATTCTCGATTACCTCGAGGTGTAACGGCTTAGCTTCCTATGACTGAATTGAAAAACGACCGATTCCTGCGGGCGCTGATGCGTCAGCCTGTTGACCGTACGCCTATCTGGATGATGCGCCAGGCCGGTCGCTATCTTCCTGAGTACCGCCAAACGCGCAAGCAGGCTGGTTCGTTCATGGATGTGTGCACCAATCCCGAGCTCGCCTGCGAAGTCACCATGCAACCCCTGCGGCGCTACCCTATGGATGCCGCTATCCTTTTCTCCGATATTCTTACTATTCCTGATGCACTCGGGCTTGGACTCTATTTTGAGGAAGGAGAAGGCCCCAGATTTCGTAAGACTGTGCGCAGTGAAGAAGATCTGGCGGGACTCAATACGATACGTGCTGAAGACGACCTGTCCTATGTGATGAATGCGGTGTCTACGATTCGGTCCGAGCTGAATGGCAGTGTGCCACTCATTGGGTTTTCGGGCAGCCCCTGGACCCTGGCCACTTACATGATCGAAGGCGGTTCTTCCAAGGATTTCAGCCGTGCCAAAACCATGGCGTATGATCAACCGGAGCTGATGCATGCCTTACTGGGTTTGCTGGCCGACGCTGTTGCGGACTATCTGTCGGCGCAGGTTGCCGCCGGAGCCCAGGCCCTGCAGATTTTCGATACCTGGGGTGGTGCGCTGAGTGCTGCCGGTTATCGTGAGTTTTCCCTGAAGTATATGCAGCGGATTATTGCCCGGTTACCAACGGAGTCCGAGGGACGACCTGTGCCGGTGATCGTGTTCACCAAAGGCGGTGGCCAGTGGCTGAGTGCAATTGCCGACTGCGGCGCTCAGGCTGTCGGGATAGATTGGACCACAGATATACGGATTGCGCGTGAACAGGTGGGCGAGAGGGTTTCCCTGCAGGGCAATATGGATCCTATGATGCTATTTGCATCGCCAGGTAGAATCCGCGAAGAAGTTGCTGGCATTCTGGCTGGCTTTGGCCACGGCAGTGGCCACGTGTTTAATCTGGGTCATGGCATTACACCGGGCGTAAACCCCGATCACGTTACCGCCTTTGTGGATGCAGTTCAGGAACTGTCACCGCAATATCATCAGTCCTGAGGGATAGACTCAGCCGCTTTGCTGCTTGGCCGCCTCGGCTGATTCATCGCAGCAGAAATCATGTTCCATCTCGAGTGCTGGCTGGTCTGAAGCCGGTCGGCCAACCACTTTCGCGGGTACCCCCGCAACGGTGGTGTGTGGCGGCACCTCGTCCAGGACAACGCTGCCTGCGCCCACCTTGGCACCCTCACCAACCTCGATGTTGCCCAGTATCTTGGCGCCCGCACTGATCAATACACCGTCCCCGATCTTCGGGTGACGATCGCCTTCGTCTTTACCGGTGCCGCCCAGAGTTACCGACTGCAGGATGGACACATTGTTGCCAACGATCGCAGTTTCGCCAATCACCAGCCCTGTAGCGTGGTCCAGCATAATGCCGTGGCCAAGCTCTGCCGCGGGGTGTATATCAACACCGAATTCAGAGGACATCCGGTTCTGGAAGAAAAGCGCCAGCGACTCACGCCCCTGCTGCCACAGCCAATGTGCTACCCGGTAGGTTTCCAGTGCGTGGAAGCCCTTGAAGTAGAGAAACGGGATGTAAAGCTCGTGGCATGCCGAGTCACGCTCCATGACAGCGCAGAGATCTGCGCGAACCTTCTCCAAAATGCAGGTGTCACTCCTGAAAGCTTCCAACATTACTTCCCGCAACAGCAGTGAAGAAGCTGTCGGGCTATCCAGTTGGTTGGCCAGGTGAAAGCTGAGCGCGCGCTCCAGCTCAGCGTGATTCAGGATGGTTGCGTGCAGAAAGCTGGCAAGTATGGGCTCGTCCGCCGCGTGCATCGCGGTTTCCTCGCGAATTCTCAACCAAACCTTGTCTTCGTTACTGGGTGACATAAGCCTACCTCGTCTTGAACCCGCCACTTTAGCTTATCGGCGAGGAATCGTCACATGCCCGTGGGCCTCACGTCGCCTCGGTAGCGCCATAGGGGGTGCCCACTGTCGGCATATTTTTGCTCGAACAGGGTCAGTGCGCTGCCCTGCATAACAAATTGGGATACGTAGCCGGGTGTGCCGGCGAGGTGCAGGGCGAGGCCGAACTCCTCTGCGTAGATCTGCCAGTTGGTACGCAGCTCTATCGAACCCCCCAGAGCCAATAGCAGAGGGAAAGCTGGATGCCCATGTATGCGGCGCTTCAGGTGTGAGCGCTTGGGCCAGGGGTTGGGGTAGAGCAGGTAATGATGGCTAAGGGTGATTCCCGCTTCCACCAGTAGCAGCCATAATGGCTCACACTCAGCACGCAACAAGAGATAGTTGTCCTGCGAGTGACTATGGCGTGACAGGCGCTGGGCCGATTGGTCGATGCCTACCACCAGATGATCCGGGTGGCGCGCGGCAAGCTGTGCGGTGCTAAGGCCCGTGCCGCAAAACGAGTCGAGAATCAGTGGCCTGTTCTGCTCCGCGATGCTGGCATTGATCGCATCGAATGCCTCGCTGTTGAAGTCAGCAACAGGCTTTTGCCAGCGTGCCTGCATGTGACGCCGCAGCAATTCAGGCAGCCCGGGGTGCGTATGCTGCTGATTACTTCTGACCTGTCTGGAAGCTGTCCGCACGCGTGCCGTGCTCCTGTAAACTGGGTAGAAAAATCAGACCGACATTTGATGTCAGTCAGTGCCCCTGAGATCATAAGGGCTCAGACTCCCCTGATCTACCGAAATGGATACCGAGCAACGCGATGCGTGATGATCTGCGGCCCTATTGGCTAAAAAAAACCTACCTGAAGTTTCGACACTGGTATACCGACTATTTTGTGCGACCTCAGTGCGCGTCCTTGGGGCCTTATGATGCCGTAATGAAGCCCTGGTATGTGCATATCTCTGGCCCCAATATCCAGATCGGGCAGTGTTTTACCGCTATCGGAGAACCCATGCACCGCGTTGAGGTCGGGGTCTGGGGGCGAGAGCCTGGCCACGGAGCCATAACCATAGGGGATGGCGTGTTGCTCAGCCCCGGTACCCGGCTTAGCGCCTGCGACAGCATCACTATTGGCAACGGTGTGATGATGGCGAATGGCACTTACATCACCGACTCGGACTGGCATACGATTTATGATCGCACCCAGCGCTCAGAGAAGCAGACCCCGGTGGTGGTCGGTGACAATGTTTGGTTGGGTGACCACGCTACGGTCCTGAAAGGGGTAACCATTGGCGAGAACAGCGTGGTTGCGGCGCGCGCTGTTGTGACGCGCGATGTGCCGGCCAATGTGATTGTGGCGGGTAACCCGGCGCAGGTGGTGAAGGAGCTGGACCCTGACCGGGAAATGACGACCCGGCTTGATTACTTTGCTGATCCGGCAGGGTTGGAGCAATTTTTTGACAAGGTTGATAAGCAGGTGCTCGCCGGTAACAGCTTCTGGCGCTGGTTATTTTCTGTGGTTTATCCGGCATCGCGGCGCTGATGACCTGAGCGACTGAGCTATAGCAGCTGTAATGGTTCTTCTTGCAGGGCCGACATTTGCTCCCGCAACTCCAGAATGTGTTCCGCCCAGTAACGCTCGCTATTGAACCAGGTAAAGCTATGCGGGAAAGCGGGGTCCTGCCAGCGGCGCCCCAACCAGGCCGCATAATGCACCAGCCGCATGGTTCGCAGGCTTTCCAGCCAACGCAACTGCCGTGGCTGGAAGTCACAAAACTCAGAGTAACCTTCGATTAATTCCGAAAGCTGCAGCTGCTTGTCGTGGCGCTCGCCGTTGAGGAACATCCACAGGTCCTGTATTGCCGGCGCCATGCAACAGTCGTCCAGATCAACAAAATGGGCGCAATCGTCACGCCACAGGATGTTGCCCACGTGGCAGTCACCGTGTACCCGAATCATACTGTCGGGATCAACCTCCTCGAACACCTCGCTGACGATTGCCAGCAAGTCGGCGGTCAGAGAATTGTAGGCGGGCTCCAGGCTGGTCGGGATGAAATTTTCCAGCAAGAACTCGCGGCTGTCTGCGACCATGCGTTGTACGCTCATGGTCTGGCGGTGAGCAAAAGTGGTGGCTTTTCCTACGCTGTGTATCCTGCCCAGTGTGCGCCCCAATACCAGCAGGTTATCGAGATTATCGAGTTCCGGCGGATAGCCGCCGCGCCGGGGAAACAGCGCGAACAGGAAGTCGTCATAGCGATGCAGGCTTTCTCCGTCGGCGCTGATTAGCGGTGCTACCACCGATATATCTGCGTCCTTTAGCTCGAAGCTGAAACTGTGTTCTTCCCTGATCTGTTCCTCGGTCCATCGCTCGGGCCGGTAAAATTTGGCGACCAGGGGTACCTCGTCTTCTATGCCTACCTGGTAAACCCGATTTTCATAGCTGTTCAGGGCGAGTAACCGTGCATCGCTTCGGTAGCCCGCCGACTCGACGGCCGTGATGACAGCATCCGGCGTCAAGCTGTCATAGGGATGCTCGCTCACGGCTGGTCTCCTGCGTCACTGAGCAGGGCTGCACTTTTGATCTGCGCATACAGTATGTCGCCGGGCTGAAGCTTCAGCTCTGTGGCTGACTTACGTGTGATGCGAGCGAGCATAGACTGCTGGTCGAGCGTCAGGCGCAGTAACATACGGGCATCAGATGTTTCCTCCATCTCGGTCAGCTTGACCTGCAGAATATTAAGAATACTTGTCGCCTCTGGTTTTTCTCGACAGACGCTCACATCCCGGGCCGGAATTCTGATGCGCCGTTTATCGCCAATCTCTCCGGCAAGTTGATTGACCCACAGTGACTGTTGTTCCAATTGCAGCTCGGTCAAGCCGTAGTGATCGTCATGGCGGGCAATCGTGGCACTGGCGATTGCAGCCGCGTGCTCCTGGTGGGCGAGGGAGTTGTCCAACCTGCTGGTCAGCTCAAGCAGTGGCCCCTGTTCTCTGACCTTGCCCTGATCCAGCACCAGTATATGGTCTGCTAACTGACTGACTTCATGAATATCATGACTGACATATAACATCGGCAACTGTAGAGCCTCCCGGGCAGACCGCAGACCTTGCAGGCATTTATTTCTGGCTGCCCCATCAAGATTCGCCAAAGGTTCGTCCAGTAGCAACAGATCAGGCCCGCTGAGCAGAGCGCGTCCAATTGCCACGCGCTGTTTCTGTCCCGCTGAAAGTTGGTCGCAGGGCCGCTCCAGTAAGTCGTGCAGTGACAGCCACTGGCAAACAGTGTCCAGAGGCAGTGCATCGTTCTGCGCCCGCTGGCTGGCAAAGCGCAGGTTGCCGCGCACGTCCAGATGTGGAAACAGGCGGGCATCCTGGAAAACAAAACCGACGCGACGTTGCCAGGTGGGAACGAGATCATTGTCAGACAGCCAGCTTTGGCCGCCAAATTGAATCGTACTCCCCGGCTCTGCCGCGCGCAGTCCCGCCAGGCATTCCAGTAAGGTGGTTTTGCCGCTGCCACTGGCGCCATAAATGGCGGTAGTGGAGCCAGCCGGCAATTGGCAGTCGACATCGAGGCAGAAGCCATCGCTGCCATAACATTGCAGCTTCAGGTCAATCGCACTCATGAGCGCAATCCCCAACGGTTTTCATCACTGCGATAAAGCAGGAACAGCGTTAACAGGGAAAATACGACGAGTCCGCCCGCCAGTTGGTGAGCTTCGGCAAAGCGCAAAGACTCTACCGTGTCGTAAAGCGCTATCGAAAGCACCTGTGTTTCGCCAGGGATATTGCCGCCTATCATCAGGACCACGCCAAATTCTCCCACAGTGTGGGCGAAGCCCAGACTGGCGGCGATCAGAAAACTGCGACGCGTGAGCGGCAGAACAATCGACCTGAATTGATCAAATGGCGTTGCGCCCAGCGTTGCAGCGGCGTCCAGCAGGTCGCTGGGAATACGCCTGAAGGCCTGTTGCAGTGGCTGCACGACAAAGGGCAGGGAATATAATACTGAGCCTATGACCAGTGCGCTAAAGCTGAATGCCAGCTGCGTGCCGGTTAACTGCTGCCACAGCTCGCCTACCGCTGTGCCCGGGGCGAACATGATAAGCAGGTAAAATCCCAGTACGGTGGGCGGCAGAATCAATGGCAGTGCAACCACCGCCTCAATAGCAGCCGTGGTTGACCCTGTCCGGCGGGAGAGCCACCAGGCCAGAGGCGTGCCCAGTAGCAGAAGGATAATCGTGGTAGTCGCTGCCAGGGCGACCGTTAGCCAAATGGCTGTTTGAATAGGGTCATTCATAGGCAGGGATCATACCCCGCGGCAAGGATCTCTGCCTGCACAGTGGCGCTGAATAGCCAGTTGAAATAGCGCTGGGCAGCTTGCTTGTGTTGACCGGATGGCAGTAGCAACGCGAACTGGTCTATGGGCGGATGCCATGCGGCGGGTATCGCGCTGGCGTCGGGGCCTGCCAGCGCCCTGGGCACCAGTGCCAGGTCTACGCTCCCGGCGTGCCAGAACTGGTAGGCCTGCATGGCATTGTTGCCGCGCACCAGTTTACGACTAGCGCCCGCCAGGAAGGCTTCGCGTGATAATACTGCAGTAGCCGCTACGCCATAGGGGGCTGTTGCAGGATTGGCGATTGCCACGCTTAATTTCGGGTCAGCCAACTGACCTGGTTGGCCGCCGGCCAGCGCCAGTTTACCCCGTGCATAACAACGCAGCTTATCGGGCTGTGTCTCTAACTTTTTTACCAGCGCCTCCGGGGTTCGCCGGTCTGCGGCCAGCAATACATCGTAAGGGGCGCCGCTCAATACCTGGTGGTAGAGCACACCTGTAGCGCCGCTACTAAGGACGACGGTGTAGTCAGTTTCAGTCTCAAAACGGACGTTGAGTTTTTCCAGCAGCGGTCGAAAGTTGGTGGCCACTGCAACGTGGACCTGGCTTTCCGCCCAGGTGGGCAAGACGACCAGCAAAGCCAGCAGGGGCAGTAAACGCATAAGGTCTCTGGTGTTCTCCCGTGAGTTACTTTCACCGGTTATCTGGCGCCGGCGTTCTGGCAATGCACCAGACCTCTACATGGCTTGCTCCCGCCGCTTTTAACTTAAGCGACAGAGCGTGGGCGGTAGCCCCCGTGGTCATTACGTCATCGACAAGGGCAACGCGGAGGTTGTCACAGCGTCCCTGCACTGTAAAGGCATGGGCGGGCAGGGTATTGCGCTGTCGAGCTCCCAGGCTCGATTGGGCGGGGCTGTGCATTCGCCGCTTACAGACCAGCACTTGGGCTCGCGGTTGTTGTTGCCCAAAGGCGGCAGCCACAAGCTCCTGGGACTGGTTGAAACCCCGCCACAGCAGCCTGCGCCAGTGCAGGGGCACCGCCAGGATCAGGTCTGGCGGCTCGCCCGCTGCATGCCCGACGAGTAGCAAGCTTGCCAGTAACGGCGTCAGCCGCAGATCGCGGTGGTATTTCCATGCAGTGATCAGTGCCGCCAGTTGTGGGTCGTAAAGCCAGGCTGCCCGCACCTGATCAAAGGCAGGTGGCTGCGTCAGGCATCGGCCGCAGAGGCGGGTCAGCTCGCTGGCCGTTGCCAGCGGCAGCGCGCACTGGGCGCAGTGGTGCTCGTTGCGGGGAAGAGCACTCTGGCAGACACGGCACAGGGGAATGTCGCGCTCACTGGCCAATCCGCACAGGCGGCAGGTCTGAGGAAATATTTTGCTAATGAGACAGCCGGCAAAGCTGTTAACCATGAGTCCACTCCCAGGTTGACTGATAATTCCTACGCCGTATCATTAGCACTCGCCTAACCGCTTTTGGAAAATGCTATGTCTGCCACCGCCCATGGGCTGAACGCCACGTCTTCTGATGCCATCCGCCACGACTGGGGTCGCGCCGAGGTAGAGGCATTATTTGCTCTGCCGTTCAACGACCTCCTGTTTGCTGCTCAAACCGTGCATCGTCAGTATTTTGACCCAAATCAGGTGCAGGTCAGCACACTACTTTCCATCAAAACCGGCGCGTGTCCGGAGGATTGCGCGTATTGCCCGCAAAGTAATCGCTTTGATACCGGCCTCGAGGCTGAAAAATTGATGGAGGTGGAGCAGGTGCTGGAGCAGGCCAGGGCAGCCAGTGCCAGTGGTGCCACTCGTTTTTGTATGGGCGCCGCCTGGCGGTCGCCCAAGGACAGGGATATGCCCTATGTAGTTGCCATGGTCAAAGGCGTGCGTGATCTGGGGCTGGAGAGCTGCATGACCCTGGGTATGTTGACCGAGTCGCAGGCCGGTGAACTGGCCGAGGCCGGCCTGGATTACTACAACCACAACCTGGACACCTCGCCCGAGTACTACGGCGATATCATTACCACGCGTACCTACAAGGATCGTCTCGATACTCTCGAGCATGTGCGTGCTGCGGGTATGAAAGTCTGTAGCGGCGGTATTGTTGGCATGGGCGAAGAGCAAACGGATCGCGCGGGCTTGTTGCAGCAGTTGGCTAATATGCCAAAGCACCCTGAGAGTGTGCCTATCAATATGTTGGTCAGGGTAGAGGGTACACCGCTGGCAGATGAGGCTGACCTGGATCCGTTTGAGTTCATTCGTACTATCGCCGTGGCGCGAATCATGATGCCGGCCTCCCATGTACGACTGTCCGCGGGCCGTGAGGAAATGAACGAGCAGATGCATGCACTGGCGTATTTTGCCGGTGCAAACTCTATCTTTTACGGAGAGAAACTGCTGACCACGCCGAACCCGCGTGCCAATTCTGATATGGCCTTGTTTGCCCGTTTGGGAATTGAGCCCGAGCAGCGATCGGTAGAATCCGCCCCGCAAACGCCTGATCCCCGATTCTATGACGCCGCTGATCAGGGGCAGTCTGCAGGCCAGTCCGTCCACTAACGGGAGCCAGCTTCGTGTCTGGGTTTTCCTCCCGGCTGGGTCAGGCACTGGCCCAGCGCCAGGAGCAGGGGCTGTATCGACAGCGTAAGACCTTGTCTTCCGGCCAGGGGCCAGAGGTAGTTCTTGCCGGTCAGTCCTGCCTCAACTTCTGTAGTAATGATTACCTCGGACTTGCCTCTGATCCCAGGCTAGTGGCCAGCTTTCAGCAATCAGCCAGTGAGTATGGTGTGGGCAGCGGCGCTTCGCACCTGGTGTGTGGTCACAGTGAGCCCCATCGAGCGCTAGAGGAAGCCCTGGCAGAATTTGCGGGAAGGCCCAGGGCCTTACTTTTCTCCAGTGGCTACGCAGCGAACACTGCGGTGTTGAGCACTGTGCTGCAGCAGGGCGACTGCGTTTTTGAAGACCGACTGAATCACGCCTCGTTGCTGGACGGTGGTTTGCACAGCGGTGCGCGCTTCCAGCGGTTTTTGCATAATGATGTTGGCTCACTGGAAACCAAAATCGCGTCTGCCCAGGGCAACAAGCTGGTAGCGGTGGATGGTGTATTCAGCATGGACGGCGACAGAGCTCCACTGATTGCGCTGGCAGAAGTTTGTGAGGCTGCGGATGCCTGGTTGATGGTGGACGACGCCCACGGGTTTGGCGTGCTGGGTGAGCGTGGTGCGGGTAGCCTGGAAGCTGCCGGGCTGGCGCCAGAGAGAGTGCCGGTGCTGATGGTCACCCTGGGGAAAGCGCTGGGTGCCGCCGGGGCCTGTGTTATCGGCGATGAAGTATTGATCGAGAGTCTGGTGCAACAGGCACGCAATTACATCTACACCACCGCCACGCCGCCGGCTGTGGCAGCGGCTGCGTTGACTGGTCTGCAGTTGGTGCGTGAGGAGCCCTGGCGCCGAGAGCATCTTGTTGCGCTGATTGCACGGTTTCGCCAGGGCGCGGAACAGCTGGGTCTGCCACTGTTGGAATCCGACACCCCCATACAACCTCTGCTTGTTGGTGACGCCCTGCGGGCCACTGCTTTGAGTGACGCCTTGCTGGCGCGCGGCTTTCTCGTCAGCGCGATCAGGCCGCCTACCGTGCCTGCAGGAACCTCCCGCTTACGCATAACCCTTACTGCAGGGCATAGCGCACAGCAGGTAGACCAATTGCTGGAGGCCTTGGCGACAGTGTGGGCAGATGCGGCTGACCACTGAGTATCTTCCCGCACTGGGTTGTGCGCGACAGGAGTTGGTGCTGTTACACGGCTGGTCCAGTAGCAGCGAAATCTGGCGTCGCTTGCTTCGGCCCCTGCGCGGCTGGGCCAATATCACGCTGATTGACCTTCCGGGTTGCAGCCCGGTTAACAGTGAGGGTTTCGACGGCAACATCGCTACCTTATTGGCCGCGATACTCGATCAAGCACCGCAGCGGGCTGTTTATGTTGGGTGGTCACTTGGTGGCCAGGTAGCCACCTTGCTGGCCCAGCACGCACCGCAGCGTGTCGCGGCACTCATCACCCTCAGTAGTAACCCCAGATTTGTAGCATCCGGCGATTGGCCGGGCTTGGCGAGTGAGACCTTTGCCGAATTCAAGGCGCTTTATGAGCGGGGACCGGCGGAGGCTCTGCAGCGATTTGACCTGCTGCAGTGTCTGGGAAGCAAACTGAGAGACAGGCGCTCCCTGCTAGGCGAACTGCAAAATGTGCGCGGGGAAATGGCGCCGCAAAGCCAGCTGGTATTCGGCTTGGACTGGTTGGCGGAGCTGGATCTTGTGGATGTGCTGGCAGACCTGCAAGTGCCCCAACTACATCTGCTGGGGAGTGAGGACAGCCTGGTGCCCGTGGCGCTGGCTCAGCGATTGAATGATATTCCTGGCCGCATCCCGGTGCAGGCAGAGACATTACCGGGAGCGACTCACGCGGCACTGTTGGAGTGCCCTGAGAAGATTGCTGAACGCGTACAGGTGTTTCTTGCCGCTCATGCGCTGCTCGGCCCAACCGGTGATCAGAGCAGTAAGTTAGACAAAGCTGAGGTGGCGGCCTCTTTTAGTCGCGCTGCTTCCGCCTACGATTCGGTTGCGGCACTGCAACGGGATGTTGGCCTGTCTCTGCTTGAGCGATGCCCAGCGCAGAACACGGTTGCGGGTCGATTGCTGGATCTGGGTAGTGGCACGGGGTATTTTTGCCAGTCGCTGCGCCGGCGATTCCCCGCGGCGGTATATTTCGGGCTGGATATTGCCCAGGGCATGGTAGAGCATGCCCGCGCTGCTTCTGAGCCCTCCTGTTTCTGGCTGGTCGGTGACGCGGAACAGATCCCCCTGGCCAGTGGCTCGGTGGATTTCATATTCAGCAGCCTGGCGCTGCAATGGTCAGACCGGCCAGACCTGTTGTTGGCGGAAATGACTCGGGTATTGAAGCCTGGCGGTCGCTGCCTGTTTACGTCTCTGGGTCCCGGAACGCTAGGGGAGCTGCGAGATGCCTGGGCGGCAGTAGATCAACACCAGCACGTGAACACCTTCCTGGAGCCCGACAGGCTTCTAGAGGCTGCCAGCGCGTTGCCGGGGCTGAACCTTACAATCGATAGTAAGCCCTTTGTCATGTTTTACGACACGGTGGCGGACCTGCTGCGCGAGTTGAAGACGCTGGGGGCCCACAACATGAATGAAGGCCGCCCGGCCGGATTGACCAGCCGCCGCAAGCTGCTGGCCATGTTCGAGGCCTATGAGCAGTTTCGGACTCAGGGTCGCTTACCAGCCAGTTATGACGTTCTTATTGGAACCTTGGAGAAACAATGACACATACCTATTTTGTCACTGGCACCGATACCGAGGTGGGTAAAACCGCGGTGGCTTGCGCACTGTTGGAAGCGGCCAATCAGCGCGGGCTGCAGACTGCGGCAGTCAAACCGGTTGCTGCTGGTTGTGACGAGCGTGGCCATAATGACGATGCCCTGCAATTACAGCGATCTATGTCGGTGGAAATGGCCTACGAGCAGGTCAATCCGGTAGCGCTGCAGGCCGCCATTGCGCCTCATATCGCCGCTGAGAGGGAAGGGCGTAGCCTTCAGGTTAGTCGCCTTGCCGGTTTGTGCAGGGGGGTGATGATGGGCGGAAGCGACTTTGTGCTGGTAGAGGGCGCGGGTGGCTGGCGGGTGCCACTGGGGCCCAGGGAGACGCTGGCCGACCTTGCCAAGGAATTGCGCGTGGGTGTGATTCTGGTGGTGGGAATGCGCTTGGGCTGCATCAATCACGCCTTGTTATCCGCCGAGGCGATAACCAGGGACGGACTGTACTTGGCGGGCTGGGTGGCAAACCAGCCGGGCGAACGGATGAATTGCCATGAAGAAAACCTGGACACTTTGTCACGCCTTATCCCTGCGCCCCGATTAGGTGAAGTGCCCGCTCTGACGCCCTATTCTGCAGTGAAGGCGGCGGAATATCTTGATATATCTAGCCTCCTTAAATAGTAAGTATTCACTAACTTCTAGTCACCCCTACCGCCATATAACAAGGCGGTGTATTTGAACCGCTGTTTGCGCAGGAAAAGGTATTTGACATTCAGGGCAAATTACGCACAATGTAATCAATGAACACATAGCCAGATGCGCCGCTACATTCCTGCGGCGCGCGGGATTTCAACAAGAGGTGTATCCAATGCCAGATTACAAGGCCCCATTACGGGATATGAGTTTCGTCATGAATGAGCTTCTCGAGGCAGAGAGCTTCTACCAGACGCTGCCCGGTTATGAAGAGGCGACCCGTGACCTTATGGACGCGATCGTTGAAGAGGGTGCCAAGTTCGCCGAAAACGTGCTGTCGCCGCTGAACCAGTCAGGTGATGAAGAGGGCTGCGTATGGAGTGAAGACGGCGTGAAAACACCTGACGGCTTTCCCGAGGCTTACCAGCAATTCGTTGAGAACGGTTGGCCCTCACTGTCGGCGGAGTCCGAGTACGGCGGCCAGGGTATGCCGAATCTGATGGGCATTGTTGTCAATGAACTGGCGGGTACCGCCAACTGGTCCTGGCTAATGTACCCGGGCCTCAGCCATGGTGCGATCAAAACGATCGAAGAGCATGGTGACGAGGAGCAGAAGCAAAAGTACCTGACCAAGCTCATCGAGGGTAGCTGGACCGGCACCATGTGCCTCACGGAGTCGCACTGTGGTAGTGATCTTGGCTTGTTGCGTACCAAGGCAGAGCCACAGGCAGACGGCAGTTATGCCATCACCGGTACCAAGATCTTTATCAGTGCGGGTGAACACGATATGGCGGAAAACATCGTCCACATCGTACTGGCTCGTCTGCCAGACGCACCTCCCGGAACCAAGGGTATTTCGCTGTTTATCGTGCCCAAGTTCAATGTTAACGAAGATGGCAGTGCCGGAGATCGCAACACGGTAGTGTGTGCCTCGATAGAAAAGAAAATGGGCATCAAGGCATCAGCGACCTGTGTGATGAACTTTGATGGCGCCAAGGGTTACCTGATTGGCCCGGCCAACCGCGGCCTGAACTGCATGTTCACTTTTATGAACACTGCCCGTATAGGTACGGCTATACAGGGCCTGGCTCACGCCGAGCTGTCGTACCAGGGCGCGCTGGAGTACGCCAGGGATAGGCTGGCCATGCGCAGCCTGACAGGGCCAAAAAACCCAGACGGTCCTGCTGACCCGATTATCGTGCACCCCGATGTGCGCCGCATGCTCTTAACCCAGAAGGCCTTCGTAGAGGGCAGCCGGGCGTTTATTTATTATCTTGCCCAGTTGGGCGACGTCGTGGATGTGTGCGATGAGGAGCGGGCGAAGAGCGCCGATGATCTGCTGGCTTTCCTGACTCCTATCGCCAAAGCATTTATTACGGAAGTGGGCTTTGAGTCCGCGAACCTTGGCGTGCAAGTGTACGGTGGCCATGGCTTCATCAGGGAGTGGGGCATGGAGCAGATTGTGCGGGATGCGCGAATCGCGATGCTCTACGAGGGTACAACCGGTATCCAGGCGATGGACCTGATTGGTCGTAAAGTGCTGGGTAGTGGCGGTCAGTTATTAATGGGCTTTACCCAGATGATTGATGAGCTGTGTGCTGCAAACACCGATGAGGCTGACGCCGAGTTCATCAGTGTCCTGTCTGCTTACAAGGATGAGTGGCTGGAGATGTCCCTGAAGATCGGTGAGCGAGCTATGGAGAATCCGGACGAGGCGGGTGCCGCCGCGGTGGATTACATGATGTACAGCGGCTACGTCACGCTGGCGTACTTCTGGGCGAAGATGGCTGTACTGGCCAGGCAGAAAATTGCGGAGGCCGAGGGCGACGTTTCGTTCTATGAGGCCAAGCTGATGACAGCGCGCTTCTATTTCGACCGGATCCTGCCACGGACCCTGGCGCACAAGGAGTCACTGAAGTCAGGCGCCGAAAACCTGATGGACATGCCGGAAGCCATGTTCGACTTTTGATTAAGTTGCTGCTCGGGATGTTGCCCCAACGGGGTGACAATCCCGTCTTCAGGGGAGAGAATACCGGTTTCGGAGCTCTCCCCATTTTTTTATGACAGATCCCACAGACCAGCAAGAAAATCGCCTCTACCCGGAAGATCAGGCCAAGGTGGATGAGTTTGTCGCCCGTGGCGTCAATTCTGTAGAACGTAAGCCATTCAAGCCGTTTCGCCTGTTGTTGATTCTTATGGGTATTGTTTTTTTCCTAAGCATTTTCAGTCAGTTACTCGCAAAATGGGCGGGCATTTACTAGCCAATGCAGAGGGGCTGTGTGCGCATTGGCGGTAACTTGGGCCTTTGCTATAGTGATTTGCACGCGGGTTTTCGGTGTGTGGCGCAGCCTGGTAGCGCACTTCGTTCGGGACGAAGGGGTCGGAGGTTCGAATCCTCTCACACCGACCAAACCTGAAGCCTCCGTAACGCGCGGGGTTTGTTGGTTAATACCTCGAGTGAGAACCTTCGTGGGTTCGTCACTTCATGCCAAAAATGACCAAAATCGGGTCGTTTGCGCACAATTCCCAAACTTTCGGCCTCGGTATCATATGGTCAGGTAGTTGATTTCAAGCCCCTCTGAAAAGCGCATAAAAAACAACAAGATACAAGTTTTCTGGATGTTCATTTCCTGCCTGTTCAGACCGGATTAAACCCGCTTTACCGCTAACCCCGATGGGTCAGGGGTGCAGTTGCTGTGATCCTGATGCTAATGGGAACCTGTGTCCCGGACAGTACAAAAAGACGTGTTCAATACAGGGGATGTAGTGATGAGAGACGCGAGAAGTACAGATAAGTCGGCGTTTGCCAAATTTCGGCCGCAGCGATTCTTCAAAGATAGCGGTAAATGGTTCTTCCACACCCGCGAAGGTACGTTTGAAGGGCCTTTTGAGAGGCGGTCGGAGGCTGAAAGCCGACTGGAGGACTATATTCGTATTGCCCAGTCCGGGTATATGAATCTGCGGCGAGACCTGTCCCTGCAACCGTTGGAGATGCGCTGGCGCTAGTTCCCAGTGTTAGCCGGGTGCAAGGCTACACTGCTTTTGGCAGCTTCCCCCGGCACTTCCCGCACCAGCTTGGGTACCAGGTAGCCGGGCAATCGGGCGGTGATCTCCCGAATGAGCTCCACACCGGTGTTTTCATCGACATCAAAGTGATGGGCGCCTTGCACAGGATCCAGCAGATGCAGGTAGTAGGGCAGTACCCCCGCACGATGCAATGCTTCGCTGAGTTCGATCTGCGCTGGCACATTGTCGTTGATACCTGCCAACAGCACCGCCTGGTTCAGCAATGTGGCACCGGAGGCAGACAGGTCTGCCATTGCATCGGTCACATGACCATCAATCTCATTGGCGTGATTACAATGCACTACCACCACAAGGCGCAGCCGGGTCGATGCGATTGCTGCGCGTAAGCCGGCGGTGACCCTGGCGGGCACAACGATGGGCAATCGGGTATGAATTCGCACAGTATGTACATGCTTGATCTCGGCCAGAGCCTCGCACAATTCCCTAAGCATATTATCAGGCGCCATCAGCGGATCGCCGCCACTGAGAATCACTTCACCGATACTGGAATCTTCGGCGATATAGCTGACGGTTTCGCGCCATTGCTCGCGGCTATTGCGATTTTCCTCATAGGGGAAGTGCCGGCGAAAACAGTAGCGGCAATTGACGGCACAGCTACCGGTAAGCAGCAGTAGTGCGCGGCCCCGGTACTTGTGAATTACCCCCGGCCTCGGGTTGGCCTCACCTGTCTCCTGTAGCGGGTCCAGTACATACCCAGGTGTTGCCGCCAATTCTTTTCGAGTAGCCAGTACCTGCAGTAATAGCGGGTCCTCGATATCGCCGGGGTTCATCCTGTCGATGAATGCCCGTGGTACACGTAGGGGAAAATCCTCGCAGGCCTCTCGGCTCATGCCCATATCAGCGGCGGACAGCTTTACCAGCGATAGCAGCTCAGCGGGGTCGGAAACAACATCCTGTAACTGGTGTTGCCAGGATTGACGGTCGTCAGTGCTATGAAGCAGTGTATTCAAAGTGTGCGCCGTTGATGGGGTTTTCTGTATGTTAACAGCGCCGCGTCTGAATCGCCTGTCTTGTTGCAGTGACCAGAAACGTGGCGGCTGCAGCGTAGGGTTTAGCCTATGCGGTCACGAACGGCATAAAACAGCATGCCCGCGACCAGGCCTGGCCAGCGTAACAGCGTTCCGCCCGGGAATTGTCGTGAAGGTACCGAAGCCATTACGTCAAAGCGCTGGGCCGTGCCGCTTATCACCTCCGCGAGTAATTTCCCTGCCAGCGTGGCAATGGGTACGCCATGACCAGAGTAACCATGGGCATAGAATACCTGGTTGGACAGTCTGCCGAAGTCGGGCATTCGGTTCATGGTAATTGCCAGCGTTCCGCCCCACCCGTAATCGATACGGGTGTCGGCAAGCTCCGGGTATATCTTCAGCATGTATTTACGTACGAACCCGGGAATGTCCTTTGGAAACTGTCGGCTGTAGGTTTCGCCACCACCGAACAACAGCCGATTATCTGCGGACAGCTTCCAGTAGTTGATTACGAACAGGCTGTCCGACATGGAGGTGTCGTCGCGAATAAGTTGCCTGGCCAGTGCTTCTGGCAGAGGTTCCGTAGCGAGCATGTAATTGTTGATTGGCATGATGCGCCCGGCAGTGCGCGGTTCAAGCTTTTCCAGATAGCCGTTGCAGGCCAGTACCAGAAAGTCTGCGTTGACCGTGCCGTGATCGGTCTTCACTTCAACCTTGGCGCCTTCACGGTAGCTGAGCACACGGCTTCCTTCATGCAGGTTTGCGCCAAGTGAATCAGCTGCGGCTGCAAGTCCCAACGCATAGTTGAGCGGGTGCAGATGGTTGGCACCTGTATCCACAGTGCCGCCGTGAAAGCCCTGGCCTGAGGTAAGCTCTGCCAATTCCGGTTTATCCACATAGCGTATCTGGTCGTAGCCGTACACGGAACGGAGGTGATCCACTTCCTCTTTTAAGCCTGGGGCATCGCCCGGCTTGGCTGCAACGTGGAGATTGCCATTTTTCAATTCGCAGTCGATGTTGTGTTCGGCGATCAGTTCGCTGACCGTATCAACCGCTTCCAGGCCCAGCTGCCAAAGCGCCTTGGCGTGGTCCAGTCCGACCCATTTTTCCAATTGATCCTGTTCGGCTCTTTGTCCTGTGCCCACGTGGCCACCGTTACGCCCGGAAGCGCCCCAGCCTATTCTGTTCGCCTCCAGCACAACCACGTTGTAGCCGGCCTTGCGCAGGTGGATGGCGGTGGACAGGCCCGTATAGCCGCCACCAATAACGCAAACGTCAGTAGTCACCTCGCCCGCCAGCGGGGGATAACTCAGTTGTTGATTGGCTGACGCGGCGTACCAGGAGTCTATGTGTGCTTCGTTCTGCATAAGCGTATGATAGCTGTCTGGGTAAAATTGCCGGATAACACGTTAGGGTTAGCCCCCTTGAACCGGGAATTGCTCAACTGCGATACTAAATTTTTTCTGCAATCAGGCAATGTATGGATTCCGACACACAGGCTATCAAGGACTGGCTTAAACAGCATCAGATTTGCGAGGTTGAGGTGCTTGTCCCCGATATGACAGGCAACGCGCGGGGTAAGTTTATTCCCGCCCAGCAATTCCTTGATCTTGGTGACCCCAAGCTGCCTGAGAGCATCATGATCCAGACAGTGACGGGTGAGTATTCCGATGATCACTGGGATTTTGTAGAGCCGACTGATACTGACATGGTGCTCAAGCCGGATGCCAGTACGCTTAGAGTAGTTCCCTGGGCGCGTGAGCCAACAGCACAGATTATTCATGACTGTTACACCATTGATGGTGAGCTTCACCCACTGTCCACCCGCAATGTATTGCGTAAGGTTCTGAAGCTCTACGAGGATGAGGGGCTGACCCCGGTAGTCGCACCGGAGATGGAATTCTACCTGGTGGACAAAAATACTGACCCCGACAGCGTACTGACTCCGCCTCGCGGCCGCTCGGGCCGCAAGGAAACGGCGCGCCTGTCCTACAGCATTGATGCCGTTGCCGAGTTCGAAGACTTCGTCGAAGACATGTACGACTACGCCGAAGCACAGCAATTGCAGGTCGACACCCTGATTCATGAAAATGGCGCTGCACAAATGGAGATTAATTTTCTCCACGGTGATGCGATGTCGCTGGCCGATCAGGTGTTTGTCTTCAAGCGCACCGTACGTGAAACGGCACACAAGCACGGCATCTACGCGACATTTATGGCCAAGCCGATGCAGGCAGAGCCCGGGAGTGCGATGCATATTCACCAGAGCATGGTGCGTACTGATTCAGGTGAAAATATCTTCATTGATGCGCAAGGCAATACCACGGACGCATTCATGGGCTACATCGGCGGGTTGCAACGATACACACCGGAGCTTATTGCTCTGTATGCACCAAACGTAAATTCCTACCGCCGACTGGCTCCGGAAATTTCAGCGCCCATCAACCTAAACTGGGGAATCGACAATCGCACCACCGCGTTTCGGGTGCCCCATAGCTCACCTGCCGCTACCCGGGTAGAAAATCGCTTTCCCGGTGCAGATGCTAATCCGTATCTGGCATTTGCAGCGACGCTGGCCAGTGGTTATCTGGGTATGAAGCAAAACCTGAAGCCGAGTGAGCCTCATCAGGGAACGGCCAACGACGACTCTGTCGAGGTTGCTCGCACGCTGGAGGAGGGCTTGCGTTTGCTGCAGAACTCCAAAGAGGTGCAGGACATTTTCGGCGCTTTGTTTTTGCAGGCGTATTCAGCGGTCAAGCTTGACGAGTTTGAGGAGTTCAATCGCGTGATCAGCTCCTGGGAGCGCGAACACCTTCTACTGCAGGTATGACGGGAATCGCTATCCTTGAGTGATAACAACTCACTATTCAGTTCTGACCGGCGATATCATCTCTTTACCGCGGTAAAGTACCTTACCTACGCCCTGCTCAGTTTTAATGTGTATCTATTCCTGAGCGAGGAGGTGCAGGCTGTACAGCACACCTTCAGCGATGGTATTGAACCGGCACAAATTATTCAGGCGTTCGCTGCAACCATCGACACAACAGCCTGGGTGATTCTTTTGCTCTTGTTTGAGCTGGAAACCTCGGTACTGGACGATAGCCGTATCCGTGGTTGGGTTAAATGGTCCCTGCATGGCATACGCGGTGTCTGTTATCTCGCCATTGTTTATGCCTTCACAGGCTATGTTTCAGAACTGAATATGATCACCAGTGTGACAGCGATGCCTTTTGTTGATCACTGTTCTGCACTTGCGCAAGAGTGGTCGGTGTTACTGGATCTTGATGATTACATGCCATTGGATGTCCAGAACTGCGCCGGTATTTCTGCAGAGGCCGTTCGCATTACGGGTTTCAATATCATTGCCGAGCCCGACATACTACGCGGTGCGCAGTACCTGGCTTGGGTAGATGTTATAAATTCCGGTACCTGGATTCTTGTGGTTATTGTGCTGGAGAACGAGGTGCGTCTGCAGTTGCGTGGCAACCTGTCCGCGCAGATTATTTATAGCACCCGCTACCTGAAATATACGCTCTATGCGATTCTTTTCGCCGCAGCGGCATACTGGGGCGTTGAAGGTTCCTTTATCGATTTTTGGGACGCGAGTCTGTGGTTATTCGCCTTTATTTTTATAGAGCTCAATGTCTTTGAGTGGCAAAACGAAACACGGCAGCAGGACAGCGCTGGCGCCTGAGGAGATTCATGTTTTCAGCTGACGACCTTTCCAGCTTGCGTTGGGATAGCACCAGCGGCCAGGTAGAAATTATTGACCAGACTTTGTTGCCACATACTTTACGGTGGTGTCATCTCGCTAAGCTGGCTGATTTTTGCCACGCCATTTCGGCGATGCAGGTTCGTGGAGCGCCGCTAATAGGAATTACTGCTGCCTACGGCCTCGCCTGTGCCCTTGCCGATAATGCCTCGGATAGTCATTTGCGAGAGGCCAGTGACAGGCTGACAGCAACCCGGCCTACGGCGGTAAACCTGCAGTGGGCGCTGGACCAGATGGCGCAATCTATACTCCCTTTGCCGGAGGCTGAACGTGCCGCTGCCGCGCTTGAAAAAGCACACTCCCTGCGTGCCGAGGACATAACCACCTGCGAGCGTATTGGTTTGAACGGGGCGCAGGTGCTGCCGGCTACTAATGCCGCAGACACGCTGAATATCATGACCCATTGCAATGCCGGCTGGTTGGCGACTGTGCAATGGGGTACCGCACTGGCGCCTATTTATCAGGCGCAGGCACAGGGCAGGGCTGTACATGTCTGGGTCTCCGAGACCCGGCCTCGTAACCAGGGGATGAATCTGACTGCCTGGGAGCTGCAACGTGCAGGCGTGCCCTGCACGGTAGTGGCCGACAACAGTTGCGGGCTTCTTATGCAGCAGGGCAAGGTCGACTGCGTCATTGTGGGCAGCGATCGCACCGCGGGCAACGGCGATGTCTGCAATAAAGTAGGCACGTATTTGAAAGCGCTGGCAGCTGCAGCGCACGAGCTACCTTTCTACGTGGCCTTACCGGTTTCAACGATCGACTGGCAGTGTGCCAGTGGCGCAGACATCCCTATCGAGGAGCGGGGAGCTGATGAAGTGCTGTCTATGCTGGGTCGTGATGCGGCCGGAGAACTGCTGGAGGTTCGATTGGCCGCTGCAGACACCCTGGCGGCCAATCCCGCCTTTGATGTTACTCCAGCCCGGTTCGTTACCCGATTGATTACCGAGGTGGGTGTGTTTCCTGCCAATGCGGATGGGATGACGGAGCTGCGCGGCGCGATCGGCTAGATTTTTTCGTCCAGACCGATGTGATCAATGCGGGGATACTCTCGCCACTTAAAGGTCTGCTGGTGGTCGCAGATCATACAGCGATGTTCAATCTCACCCGTTTTAGGGTCCATCTCGCCCGTCCTCGCCATCATTCCCTGACCGCAGGCGTCACACTGGTAGGTGACCTCGATGGTCTTAACCTCTCTCTTAATTTCAGCCATTGTTATTATCCTCGTGCTGCGTTTGGCTATGCTACCTCGACAAAGGGCAGGGCAGAAGTGCTTTGCGCCTCAGTTGCTCCCTGATGTTCTATGACTCCACGCAACCAACTGCCGCCATCGGCGTCATGCAGAATCTCACCAACCCCACCCGGGTGCCTGATCGTTAGGTTTACATTTGCGCCACTGCTGCCTGTTGATAGTTCCATGGCGGCGAGTGAGTCAAATAATGTTTGTGCCTGGAAGTCGAATGCGACCTCCTCAGTGCGTTCTCCACCCATGCGCGGACAAAGCGCCGCATCAAGGGTCATGGCCTGCAATGCAGGCGCGGGGTCCAGCGCCTGCCGCTTATGATGTTCGATCAGAGTGTCTTTTATCACCCGGTATAGTTTTTCGCGGTCGGCCAGTATCGCGAGGTAAATCCGATTGCGATCTTCGTAAACTGCCATTCTGTCCAGGCGATCCAGACCCAAGAGTTCGGTCTCAAAGGCCCCCAGCAGGCCACGGAGTATGTCTCTCAATAGCGGCGAAACCGCGATATCGCCGCGCAGTGCCAGTAACCGTGTTGTCATTGGCAAAATATGGCCGTGCACTGCAAGGATGTGAGCACTTATCAGAAAGTAACCTTCTTCTCCCTGCTCCCGGTCGAAACTGTGACACTCAACGACATATTCACCCTTGGCCTTTCCGTAGCCAGCCACAGGGATTGCCTTGATACGATATTCGTCTCGCTTTTCGTAAAACTCGGTCCCGGGTAATAGCGTGTAGCCGAAGATATTGATGTTGGGAAATGTCGCCAGCAGCAGATCAAGGTTGCGCTCAAAGTCTGGCAGATTGTCGCCGGGCAACCCCCAGATGAGCTCTGCCGCTATGGGCACCCCTTGTTCAGACATGTGTTTGGCAATCGGCCGATACTCGTTGGAGCTCATATTCTGCCGATTACTCAAGCGCAGCGCTTCGGGAGTCAGTGTCTGTAATGCCAGTTGGTAGTGCGGCAGCAATCCATTGTGGTGCAAGAGCAGCGCAATCTCCTGGACCTGTCGGCTGTGCTTTTTCGACCACGAAGTCGCAAAGGAGGTGGGCAGGCCGGTGCGCTCCTTGAGGTCAACGATGAGTCTGGCCTTGTCGATATCCTGTTTCAGTGCACCAAAATTGGAATCGGCTAACCAGATATCCTTGATGCCGGCAGCGATTATCTGTTCCCAGTCACTGCTTATACGTGCCATGGACCATTGGTACATCTTGCTGCCGATGGCACCGGTGCCCCACTCGCAGAATGCGCACTTGAAGGGGCAACCTCGACTGGTTTCATAGGCGATAGACTGGTATCTGGGATTGCCTTGTTCATCAGTGAGCTTAAGGACGTCCAGTGGGGACGGGAACTGGTCAAGCTCACGACAGCGAGCCCGCTCGGTTGTGCGCTTTAGTTGCCCTTGTTCTAGATAAGCCAGTCCGTCTACCCGCTGCCACTCGTTGGGATGTTTGCAGTCCAGGAATTCTCGAAAGCTGATCTCGGCTTCGCCCACAAAAATAACATCCAGTGGGTCTACGCCCAGATAGTCCTCCACTTGTTGCACATGAGGGCCACCGGCAACGAATAAAGCCCCGGGCAACAGCGCTTTCATGCGGGACAGAAGGTCCAGAAACTCGGCGGCGTTCCAGGTGTAGAAACTGAAGCCGATTACTGGCGCCAGATTCTCCTGTACGGCTTGTTCAGCTCGCGGCAGATCGTTTTCCTGCCAGGCTTGCAGCCATGGATTAATCTCTTCGGCAGCCTGGAAGTGAACCAGGTCTATGTCGGTTTCATCGCTGCGTTGCCCTGTCTTGCGATAGTAGGAAGACAGCCCGGCAGTGGTTGTGGGAGGCGCATTGAACTGCTCTGAATCCATGCTCAATAGCCATACGGGGCGTTTCAACGGGGCAGTGTCCTGATCATTTAATGAAGCTGGCAATGTAGCCGATCGAGCAGAATTTAGCGAGGGAATGAGGCTGCACACTCCCGGGGGGGTGCGTATAGACTAGGGCCAGTGGTTGGCGGTTGGAGCCCGCCAACGATCTGCCTATATGTCGTCGAACTCCAGATCGTAAAAGCCCAGTTCGTCTCTCAGGCGTTTTTCCTCGAGACGTTGCTCTGCTTTTCGTCGTTTGTCCGCCAGCAGTTTCTTATTCAATGCCAGCGGAGTCACATCTTCGATCTCGTCGTCGATCAACTCGTCCAGCATCGGCTCTAAAAGATCATCGAGCGGCTCACTGCTGAGCGGTTCTTGCGTACCTTGCCCCATAAATCACCTCCGGATGATTTACAAAAAGGTCACCGGGAAGCGCGATTACCCGCGCCTCAAGCGGAGTAAATCAAATTATTGGGTCAGAATCGAATCTTTTGTCGGGTCTAATTTGGGTATTTTTGTCAGGTTTTGGACGGTGGGCGGCCCGCTCCCGTTGCCGGAATCCCTGCAGTGTTTTGCACATCCTTGTGCCCTCATCCTTGAGTTTCTTTGCCGCAACGGGCCGCCACCAGCAAGAATGCAATTTGCGCGCCAGCTAGAAGTCGGCCTTAAAACGGGAAATTACTGGGAAAGCTGATGCAAAAGGCGCTATCCGGACACGTCCGGACATGTCCGCGTCTCGATGTTAGCTGCAGAGCAGCCTGGCGATCATCATGGCGATATCGTCGGCAGTACCAGCGGTGGCATCTACAGTGTGGGTTGCCTGTTGGGCATATAGAGGTGTGCGCTCGGCATAGACTTCGGCAAAACTTTGTTCCTTGCTACTAGCCATACCGCGGTTGGGGGTTGCTGCCACCCGGGGAGCGAGTGTCTGCAGATCAGTATTGAGATAGACCACAGGACCTGCCTGCTGCAGTCGCTGCATTGAAGCCTCGCTGTAGACGGCGCTGCCGCCGGTGGAGATGACGGCATCGTCCAGTGCGATCGCGAGCAGTACTTCTTCTTCAATCTTGCGCAGCGCCTGATAACCCCGGTGGTCCAGAATTTCCTGCAAGGTGGCACGCTCTCGAAGCTGAATGTCGAGGTCGGTATCGCGGAACTGCCTGCCCAATAGCTTGGCCAAAATGACGCCTACTGTACTTTTGCCGGCTCCGGGCATGCCGATAAGGCTTATGGTGTGGGGGATATTCTCGGCGCTGTTCATGTTTCGGGACGCTCTCGCTGCTCTGGCGCTATTATGGCTGTCGCGTCCGGATCAGCAAGGTTTTTTGACTTGCGTGCCCGTAGGGGGGTGGTTAGAGTGTCGAGCTTTCAGAGGCCCCTGCAGAGACCGGTTAACATGACGCTACTCACGACTCCACTGGATGCATTGCATCGCGAACTGGGCGCAAAAATGGTGCCGTTTGCGGGCTACGATATGCCGGTGCAATATCCCGCGGGCATTATCAAGGAACACCTGCAAACCCGCGCTTCTGCCGGGCTTTTCGATGTCTCGCATATGGGTCAGGTGATTGTTGAAGGCCCCGGGGCCGCGAGCCGACTGGAATCACTGGTACCCGTTGACGTGCAGGGGTTGAGCAACGACGGACAGACCTATGCGCTTTTTACCAATCCGGAAGGCGGTGTTCAGGATGACCTGATAATTACCCGCTGGTCGGAAGAGCGTTTCTTCCTAGTGGTTAACGCGGCCTGCAAGACACAGGACATCGCCCATCTTCGCGAGCACCTGGACGACCTTGCGATATCAGTGCTTGATCAGCAGGCTTTACTGGCACTGCAGGGCCCGGCGGCTCGTGAAGTTATGACAATGCTGTGCCCGGCCGCCGCCGATCTGGTTTTCATGACTGGCTGTGCAGCCAACATAGACGGAGCCGAGGTTTATATTACGTGCTCTGGCTACACCGGTGAGGACGGTTTCGAAATCTCTGTGCCCGCTTCGGCTGCGGAGGCTCTGGCCCGTCGAATTCTTTCTTATGATCAGGTTGAGCCGATTGGCCTGGGCGCCCGCGACTCACTGCGTCTTGAAGCAGGACTGTGCCTATACGGTCATGAATTGTCGGCGACCATTGATCCGGTGCAGGCTGGATTACTCTGGTCGGTGAGTAAAGTTCGACGTGCCGACGGCGAGCGCGCCGGAGGTTTCCCCGGAGCCGAGGTGATATTCCAGCGTATTGCCCATAAGCCTGAATTACGTCGTGTGGGTTTGACGGTAGAGGGCAAGCGGCCCGTTCGGGAGGGCCAGAGCGTAATGGATGACACTGGTGCTGTTATTGGTGAGGTATGTTCTGCCTGCTACGGCGCTAGCGTGGGAGGGCCGATTGCCATGGCGTACATCAGCCGCGATCTCGGTGAACCAGGGACAGCGCTCACAGTTGATGTCAGGGGTAAGCAGGTGCCGGTTACGGTCACCCGTATGCCGTTTAGTCCCCAGCGCTACCATCGGGGTTGAGGCGAGCAGGCAGCGCCGGTTGCCGCAGGCTGCGCAGCACCCTGAAACTCCTCGCGGCCGGCTGTAGCAACACGTTCCACGGTAATCTCTGCAACCAGCGTCTGCTCAACCACAAAACCAGCATGACCAGCAGCAGCCCGACGACTAACACAATAAGTGCAAACCAGATCGTGACGGGTCCATCTGCTGCCATGTCGGCTGCTGTGCCCGTCACCACAATATCTATTGCAGGTAGTGATAGCAGGGCAAGGCGCCGATTGCGTGTATCCCACCAAAGGAATTCTTCAGCCGGCAAAGTGTAGGATCCGGGTTGCTGTGCAATATAGCTGATGCGCTCTGTTCTTGAGGCAGTCATTTCGCCGCGATTATTGCTGTCCTGAAGCTCCGGCGGCAGCGGGTAGGCCTTTAGCCCCTGCAGGGCTTGTACATCAAAGGCGGGCAGCATCATGGCCATGACGTCGTTGGCCTCGAAGCGAATGACCCGTTCGATGGCATCGCCCACCGCCAGCCCGTCCAGGTCGCGATCAAATGTCTGGTCTACCTTGAACTGCGGTGCGGCAACCCAGTGTTTCGCCTGTTCCAGCTCTGCGGGGATATTGGCCGCGAAGCCCACCGCGGGTGCTTTAACCGGGCCTCTGATATTGCCAGCCTGGGCATCGTTAACCTGCACATTGAGTGTGATCGCCGGCAGCGTAAATTCGCCCTCACCCTGCGGGTAAATATCTACCGCCCAGCGCTGCACCACCCAGCTCTCGCCGTTACGCTGCTCCGAGGCGTTGCTGGCGAAGGACTCGGTTTGCAGTATCACCAGCCCGGGTACCTCCGGCAGTGTTATGCGAGTGCCCCCGGCGAACCAGCGCGTTGTCGCAACTTTCAATTCCAGTACGAGTTTTTGTCCCGGGACAATCCCTGTATCCGGTATAAGTCTGCTATCTACTCGAAGGGTGCCCTCAGCGATAAGGTCGGCTGGTACCCGCTCGGGGTTCTGTGAATAGCTGCCGGTCGCGATCAGGCAGAGAAAGAAAAGCGTGAACAACCCGCGGCGAATCATTGGGGACGCTCCAATCCGTCGCGCGTCAATTGCATGCTGAATTTAATGGCCAGGAAGTTGGACGGATCCTGTTGTACACCGCGTAGCCACATCGCAGCAGTTGCCGGGTCCTGCAAAATTTCCTCTGCGCTGAGCTGCACCAGTTCCGCCTGCTGCCAGGTCAATTCGTCCGCCCCCTGGGCGGGAATCGCGTCGTCGCCATCAAGGCTTTTTTCCTCTGAACTTACGCCGTCTTCCTGCATCTGGCTGTCGCTGATTCGGTTGATCTCGTCGATCAGTGCTTGCACATGGGCTCTGTTGGCTGCAGCTCCCGGATAATCAGGATTCCTTGCCAAAAGCTGGTCGTAGCGATTAGCTGCACGCACGTAATCGCGGGCATGAGCTCTGGCGTTAGCCTCATTGAATAAGGCATCGTCTGTATCACTGCGGGAAAAATATTCCGCGGCCAGCATGAATTCCTCGGCGTAGTACCAGGCCAGGGCCTGCCACTGTGGATTATCAAATCGCCGTGCGGCTTCCGCGTACTTGCCACGCTGCATCAGCAGCCTGCCTTGCTGATCCGGTGTCAGCCAAAGGTCGGCAAACCAGTGGCTAACGTTTGCCTCCCCGGTATCATTCCCCTGGTCAGCGTGCACCGGTTGGGGAGCTTGCACTAGTAGTAGTGGTGCCAATAGCCAGACCCAGGTCAGTGTCCAGCCTCGGCGAAACCACATAAGCCACAGGGCCATCACCGGAAACAGCAGCACATAGCCGCTGTCCAGCCAGGGTAGTGCGCTGTCTTCAATGACGATGTAATGGCTGTTGATCTTGCGATTTATCTTGCGCATATCGCCGTCGTCAATAGTGAGAGCAATGTAGTCGCCACCAGCTGCTGAGGCCAGATTCTCCAGCGTCCGGCGCTCCAGAGGGATCTGTCCTTCTTCGATTTCCTCGCTACCCACGCCCACCACCAGTAATTGGTGTGGGTGAGTATCGAAGTAGTTTTCGAATGCGGCCTGACTATCACTGCCGGCGCCATCGGCGAAAAGCACTACGCTCGCAGGCGCTGTAGACTCACGCAGCACGGCGTCAATTTCTGTCAGGGCATACTCGGGGAATTTGCCCTGCCTGGGCATGATGCCGGGTTTAATAGCAGCCAGATACTGATTGATGATCTCGCGGTCTGCCGTAAGACTCAGCACCGTATGAGCGCTGCCGGCGAAGACAATCAGGGCAGCGGGCTTGTCTGTGCGCATTGCCAGTAGCTCGCCTATTTTCTGCTTGGCGCGGCGTAGCCTGCTGGGCTGTATATCGCGTTGCTCCATCGAGCTGGAGACGTCTAGCAAGACGACCAGTGCGGCCTCATCCTGGCTCAGGGGTGAGGGCTGTTGTCGCCAGCTGGGTCCCATAAGCACAATCAGCAGCAGCACCAATACCGCCTGCGAAAATCGACGTGGGTTTAGCCAGGCTGAATCAAACTGCCTGACGCGCAGGTGCTCGAGTAAGTGAGGGGCGATGATGCCGCCAAACATATCCTTGCTGACAATTTTTTTGCGCATCATCCAGAAGATGCCTATCCACGGTATAAGCACCAGTGCCCAGGCCGGCCGCAGGAAGTGAAAGTATTGCAGGAAAGATGGATCACTCAGCATGAGCAACCCGCAGGCGTCGCCAGGTGCGCCAGGCGCCCCAGCTGTGATAGAGCCAGTACAACAGAAATATGACTGCAATAGGTACCCAGTGCAGGCTTTGTCTCGGGCGGAAACTCACGGTTTCGTAGAGCTCGGGCTCCAGCTCAGCAATAGTTTCAGAGGCCTGGGCCAGTTGCTCCCGGTCCAAAGCCTGAAAGTCCTGGCCACCGGTGACCTCGGAGACGCGCTGGATTGTGTTTAGATCCAGTGCTTCTTCACCAACTGCTGCCGGGTCGCCTATGGCGATGGTATAAATCCGTATATCGTGGGTCGCTGCCACCTTTGCAGCATCGATGGGGGGAACCGTGCTGCCCGTATCGTTGCCATCCGTGAGTATCACCATAACCCGATTGTCAGAGTCGCCATCCAGAAATAACTTTATGGCCAGACCAATGGCGTCGCCAAAGACTGTGCTCTGGCCGGCCATACCAATCTCTGTTTCGGTCAGCAGTTGATCCCACACCGCATGATCGTCAGTAAAAGGTGTTTGCAGATAAGCTGCGCTGCCAAAAACGATGAGACCGAGCCGATCCGAGTCATGGTGGGTGCCAGCATTGGCCAACACGTATTTCACAGCGTCCAGTCGGTTGACCGAAGTGCCATCTGGCAGCGTAAAGTCGGTGGCCTCCATCGAACCTGAAAGATCGACGGCTACCATCAGGTCTCGGCCAGATTTCTGCTGCTCGACGGGCGCTCCTACCCAGGTAGGCTTTGCCGCTGCCAGCACCAGACACAGCCACATGAAAGCCACCAGAAACTGTTGGCTACGATCTCGTTGTACGACCGTGGCGCCGGTTTCAGGGCGCTCTTCGCTTAGCTCTACCAGGGTATCAAAGAAGGGCACTTTTACTGAATCCCGACTCTGCTTGTATGCAGGCATCAGGCGCATAAGCACGGGTAGCGCGAGCAGTAGCAGCAACCAAGGGTAGGTAAGCTCAAGCAAGGTGCTCGTTCTCCCTGTGGCTTTTAACCCAGATCCTCGCTGCAGCCAGCAGGCGATCTCTCTGCACCTCAGAGAGCATAACTTCCCGGTACACACCCTCGGCAAGCAGGGTGCTTAACTCTTCATCAAATGGCTTCGTGTCGCATTTTTGGTTGAGGAATGCGGGCCAGGGGGCGCCAGCTAACTGAGCTGTTTCGGGCCTGTTGTAGGCAGTGACCGCCGTAATCTTCAGCAGCTTGCTCAGCTCTGCAAGATAGCTGTCTGACGGCGGAATACGGGAGAGCCTGGCCAGTGCTTCTTTACGATAGCGGTTGCGATACCAGTGAACCAGGTGCCGCCAGGCCCACCGACTCAAGTACACTATCAAAATTCCTGCGATGAACCACCAACCGATAGTCTGCGGTAGCCAGCTAATACCTGTCGGGCTGACAACCTCGACAAAATCGCCCAGGGCATAGTTGCCAAAAGTTTCCGGTAGCGGTGGGGCGCTCATGTGCGGCTGGCCTGGCCGCCAAGTTTACGGCGCAGTTGGTCGGAGACAGGGGTGGCTGTCTCAATGGGTAAAATAGGTATGTCGTTTCTCTGGAGATCCTCTTGCACCCTGGCCAGAGAGCTCTCGAAGCGAGCTTCAAATTTTTCACCCAGGCCGTGCTGCTCGGGATTTATCTCCAGTTGGAACCGACCGTCGCTGACTACCAGCTTCTCGGCCTTGCCTATGTCTCTTTCCAGCGGGTCATAGATCATCGCGCAAACAATATCGTTGTGCTCACGAACACGGCGCAGCGTCGCCAGCGTATGCTCGTTCCAGCCGAAGAAATCCGATACTACGATGACCAGGTAGTCATGCCCGATACTGCGTTCCAGCTGGTCCAGCGCATTGCCCAATGCTGCCGGGTTACTCTCGTGCCCGGGCTCTACCGACAAGTCGTTGTTCATGTCCACAAGGGTGCTTAGCCAGGCCATCAGCTTGCGTTCGTTACGGCTTGGTTTAACTTCTACCAGATCCTTGTCGTTGAACAGGATAGAGCCCACCCGATCTCCCACGCTCAGTGTCCGCCATGCTGTCAGGGCGGCCACTTCGGTTGCGACCACGGACTTCATCTTTCGTTGGCTGCCAAAAAACATCGGCAGGCGCTGATCAGCTACCACGAAAACGGGCCGGTCACGCTCCTCGGTATAGACGCGAACATGTGGTTTGCCCGTGCGGTTGGTAACCCGCCAGTCCATGGTGCGTATATCGTCACCAGGCCTGTAATGCCGCAGTTCGTCGAAGTCCAGACCGCGGCCGCGCAGGCGTGAGCGTTTTCTCCCCGCTAGCAGAGAGCGTATGGGCTGCTTCGGCAGGTAGCTGAAACCCCTGGCACTGTGCCTCAGGCGAACCAGCGCCTTCAGGTTTGTGTAAACATCATCGGCCTGGTCCAAGGTCATAGCCAGGTCAGGCCACCGCCACCAATTTCACCAGCTCGTCAATGACCTGATCCGGACTGATATTGTCGGCAATAGCATCGTAGGTGAGAATCATCCTGTGTCGCAGAACCGAGTGGATGATCGAGCTCACATCCTCCGGTATCACGTGATCACGGCCGGCTAGCCATGCGTTGGCTCTACTGCAGCGATGTAGCGCAATGCTGGCCCGTGGGCTGGATCCGGTGTTGATCCAGCCATCCAGCTCAGCGGAGTAGCTCGCCGGTTGCCGCGTGGCCATAACCAGGTCAACAATATATTGCTCTACCGATGGGCTGACCTTCATCTTCTGAATGACATCCCGCGCCGCAAAGATGTGATCCTGCGAAATCGAGGTCAGCGATTCGGCTTGCTCCCCCTCTTCGGCCTGTAGCATTTGCACTATCGCCAGTTCGGCATCGGTCTGTGGATAGTCGACGGTAATCTTCATCAGAAACCTGTCCATTTGTGCCTCAGGCAGTGGATAGGTTCCCTCCTGTTCGATGGGGTTCTGCGTGGCCAAAACCATGAACAGGGCGGGTAAGGGGTAGGTCTTGCCAGCGACAGTAACCTGACGCTCCTCCATAGCCTCCAGCAGTGCCGATTGCACTTTTGCCGGCGCCCGGTTGATTTCATCCGCCAGCACTAACTCGCTAAATATAGGGCCCGGCTGGAATTGCAGCTCCGACTTGCCCTGATTGTCCTGGTAGATTTCATTGCCGGTAACGTCCGAGGGCAGCAGGTCAGGGGTGAACTGGATCCGCCCCAGCTTGGCAGTGAGCACCCTCGATAATGTCTTGATGGATCGGGTCTTGGCGGTGCCGGGCAAGCCTTCCAGAAGGACATTGCCATTACAAAGCAGTGCCAAGGTCAGCGTTCTGACTACCTCTTCCTGACCAATTACCGATTTGGCCATCTGTCCCATCATTGATTGGATGGCATTGTGATGTTCGTCAGACAAGGGATATCTCCCGGCGGGTTATAGGATAAGGGCGGCGTGTCGCTATTTGTGACACCAATTATAGTCTCCCCTTGGTTGACAGCCCAGTATTCATGGTCCGCCAGTCGGGTTATATTTGTTGCACAAGAAAGAGACCAGAGTTCGGGACGTGAATTTAGAATCCAAACCGGGGGCAATGCTGCCTGTACGGATCGTGGCGCTGTGCGCCCTGTTAATGGCGCTGCCTTCCAATGCGTTTGAACCTGCCGCTGAAATTATGGAAAGCTGGCACGGCGACCTTGCGGGCATACGCGAGCGAGGGGTCCTGCGCGCGCTGGTGGTACCCAGTCGTACCGGGTATTTTTTTGACGGACTGGAACCCAGGGGCCTGTCACATGATTCCCTGGTGCAGTTTGAACAATACCTCAACCGTCACTTCAAAACTGGCACCCTGACGCTGGATGTGGTGTTTATACCCGTCAACCGCGATCAGGTGATTCCCTATCTGGAAAATGGTATCGGCGACCTCGCCGTTACCAATATGACCATTACCCGCGATCGCCAACACTATGTCGATTTTTCTGATCCGGTACTAACGGGTGTGAAGGAACTGCTGGTTACCAATAAAAGTGTGGGACCGTTGGAATCCCTTAGCGGACAACGTATCCATATACGCGCAAGTAGCAGTTATTTTCCCAGTTTGATGCGGGCGAATAATCAATTACTGATGTCTGGTCAAACTCCTGCCGATTATGTGATTGTTGATGAATTCCTGGAAGACGAGGATTTACTGGAAATGGTCAACGCGGGATTGATTCCTGCGGTTATTGTCGACTCCCACAAAGCGGAATTCTGGGCGAAGATTTTTGAAAACCTGAAAATTCATGATGATATCTCGGTCCGTGAGGGCGCAGATATTGGTTGGGTGATGCGCAAGAACACCCCGGAGCTGAAGAAATTTGTTAATCGCTATTTGAAAGGCCACCGCAAGGGCACGATGTTTGGCAACATCGTGTTTGAGCGTTATCTGGAGGATACAGATTACGTAAGAAATGCGCTGGACAGTGAGGAGCTGGAGAAGTTGAGAGCGGTGCAGGGCTACTTCAAAAAATATGCCCAGATGTATGACTTTGACTGGCTTATGCTATTGGCCCTGGCGTATCAGGAGTCTCGACTCGAGCCACGTGCCCGCAGTTCATCTGGCGCCATGGGCATCATGCAGATCAAGCCGTCCACAGCTGGCGACAAAAATGTCGCTATTAAAAATATCGATAAGATTGAGAATAATATTCACGCCGGGGTAAAGTACTTACGCTTTATACGTGATCACTACTTCGGTGATAGCGACATGGATGATCTCAACAAGGCCTTGTTCACCTTTGCTTCGTATAATGCCGGGCCAAACCGTGTTTCCAAATTGCGTGCTGAGGCGAAGCGGCGTGGCTTGGATCACAATGTCTGGTTCGACAGTGTAGAAAAAGTGGCAGCGCAGCGAGTGGGGCGGGAGCCGGTCAATTACGTTGGTAGTATCTTGAAGTACTGGGTGGCGTATAAGCTGGCTCTGGAAAACACCACCATCACGCCGCAGGCCTGGGAGCTCGCATTGTTGTCACTGGCTGCAGATGCCGGTTGAGTGCTTGCGCTAATTGGCCCAGGCGCGTTTGGCTTTGAATCGCTTAGACAGGTAGTCCATCTGGTCGGCAAGGATTCTGTCCTTGGCCAGAAAATGCCATTCAAAGGGGTTGGGGCGAAACGGTACCGCCAGCAGTGGCATGTTCGCTTCCTCCGGAGTGCGATCGTCTTTCTGCCAGTTGCAGCGCTTACAGGCAGCAACAACATTCTCCCACCGGTCTGTCCCGCCTCGGGATACAGGCATTACATGGTCTCTGGTTAATTCTGATCGTGATAGTCGTTGGCCACAGTACAGGCAGCAATTATCGTCACGGCGGAAGAGGGTGCGATTACACAGTGGCGGGGAGAAGCCGTTGATGATGCGGCCCTGCAGGGCAATGATTGGCTGGATATCGATTCGTGAGCGAAGGCCACTGAGACGCTGGATACCACCAAAAATTGGGGGAAGGGGCTCCCCGATGCCATAAACGACGTCGCCGCGGGCATAGGCAGTGACTGCCTCGTGGGCGCTGAGCCAACCGCGTGGCTGTCCAGCAAGATCCAATTTCAGGATAGTTTGCATGATCTCCCACTCAAAGGGATAGCTAGAAACTACTGCAATTTGTGGAACATAACAATCGTCTATTTCTGGTAAATAATCCCGCGTTGATGCCCGTGTGAAGACAGCTGGCTTGCACTGTCTGGGCATTGGCGTGCTTAATTGCCGTAGCTTGGGCAAAAACAGGAACTGAATACCCTTGGACTCTACCAGTCAAAGCCTGCCTGCATTGGGCAGTAACGCCGATGCGATTGCTTTTCGTGCATGTCTTTTGCTGGGGGTGGTCATAATACTTGTGGCGATCTGGAAGAACCCCTTCCTGCCCATGCAGGATCTGCCGCAGCACCTCTACATGGCCTGGGTTGCCAACAACTACAGCGATGCCGCCCTGGGGCTGGATGACGCCTACCTGCTTCGCGACCAGTTTGGTCCCTACCGTGCGACTTACCTGTTACAACGGTTGTTCAGTGTGGTGGTGACCCCAACGACTTCGGTGCGCGTTATCGTTTCGCTATATGTGCTTTTAGTCGCGGCGTTGGCGTGGCAATTACAGCGGTTTAGTAATGACCAAACGGTTGCCTGGGCCGCTTTGTTGCTGCTGCCGGCAGCTATGCATCCAATGTATTTTTATGGATTTCTCAATTTCACTTTTTCAATCCCTGTATTGCTCTTTGCATTGCTGAATATGAGGCAGCTGCTCTTGGCGGAAAGTGTAAGAGCATTCTGGCAGCAGGGCCTCTGGGTTGGCTTACTGTTTTTGATTCATCCCTACACGCTGCTGGTTTATACGGTGCTTGTCCTGGCGTCTACAGCCGTGCTGGCCCGTGGCCGTAATTCATTGCTGCTGGGGCTGGTGACACTTTTCTTTTGTCTCACCTTATTTTTTGGCTGGATGATCTACGCGTCTCCGCCTTCCTCCGCAGCGGGATCTGCTTCATTACTCGATGCTAAGTTGGTCTGGTGGCCCTCGCAGTACACCCTGAAGTTTCTGGCAATGATGTTTACTGGAATGCGATTTAATGCCGGTGTTGATTGGGCCACTCTGGCTATCTGGGTGGCCGTTATTCCCCTGATGGTGCTGGGTTATTGGCGATGTAGTAATAACTATGCTGCGGGCCTATGGTTGCCGGTGCTTGCAGTTTTAGCGCTGGCAGGTTTTTTTGCCTTGCCCTTCAGTGTGCAAACTGATGCCCGTTTCACGTTTTTTGGCGTGCGTATGGCTCCTATTTTTCTCTTCCTGCTTGTTGCCGCTGTGTCGACTCTGCCGCTGCACTCACTGGCTGGCAGGATGGTAGCCATCGCTGCGTTATCTCTTACGGTGTCTGGTGCGGTTTTGCATGATCGTGTAGCGAAGGAAGTTGCAGAGATTTCACCCGTGATCGACAAGATGCGGGCTGGCGAAGCTGTTCTGCCGTTGATCAGTAATTCCCGGTCCACGTATCTTGATCCGGTTTTCTTTGCCCAGTTTCATTACCACGGTGTGTTTTATTACCACCTGCTATCGCCGGGTGGCGCCAACCCGGACCTTTTCCATAATCGATTGATGCCGGTAGCGTTCAAAGCGGGCGGACGGCCCCCACGCCCACCGCAGAGGCAGCTTTATCGTTGGCCGGAGTATCATCAGCACTACCGTTATGTACTAAGCAGGGGGCTGGACCCCCGTATCCATTCGCAGCTGCAGGGGTCTACGCAGGCAGTGGCTAAATCAGGTGATTGGCATCTTTATGATCTGGGAGAGCCGGCGCGCTGACTACTCGCTATTGCGTTGCAGGAACTGTATCAGCGGTCCTATCACCTGGTTGTCTTGGCCGTCTTCTGCTGTAAGTACATCGAGATGTGAATAGCCTTCCGAGATGTGTACCTCATAACCGGCCGAGGCGCCGCCGTAACTGGGAAATGCGATGCTTGGCTGAGCCTCATCGACCAGGCGCGGGGTAATGCCATCGCAACTGGAAGTCGTGCAGGCCCCTATCGCCTTGGCAAACCCCGCGAATGAACCGGGCGTCGGTGTTAAACCATTACTGCCGCCGAAACCAATCACGGGGATATTGATGTTTCCCGCCTGCGTCCGGTTGTCTATATCGCTGCGGCCTCTGCCCTGTGGGGGTGGTGCGGATAGCTGGCTCGTATCCAGGCCCAGCTCGGCGGTAGTGCCCAGGCCCGATGAAGGGTAGTACCAGTCGAAAAAATTGGTATCGCCTTTGTAGGTAGCTGTAAGAAGGCGGCCTTCGAAGTCGGTGGGTTCGACTTCAACTCCCCAGACTTTGCCGCGCGCCGGTTCTGTGGGTGCGGGGCCATTGTCGCTGAGTACCTCGGCGGGAAGTTCTTCATCGAAGTTCAGCCAGGTGGTCAGGCCGTCAACTTCAGGGCCGGGTGCGCCAATTGATGTGGCGAGGAAGGGTGCAGCAGCGGCGCCTAATCCATCATCGTCCAGATACTGTCCGTAAAGAGAGACTGACGTTCCCTTGGCATCGCCGATAAGTACCCTGACCGGGAAGAGCGCTGGTACCTTGTCGAATGCGTTATTGCCCTCTATGCCGTTCTGGTCCTGTTGCAGGATCGACAGCCCGCTGTCACCCTTCAGGTCGCCGTCCAGGGCGACCAACTCGCCGGCGGCAAATGTCTCTGTGTTAATCAATCCGGCGGCGTAGGCGTCGGTGGGTAGCGTGCAGGCCACGTTGCTAAAGGCAGCGCAGTCTGCAGCCTCTGTTTCAACTGTGCAGGCCGTAATGCCGTCCAGACAGCGCGGAGCCTGATCGCGCACAGCGCCAAAGAGACCCCCATCGAAGCGGGCTTCTATACGGTCCAGTGTGTCTTCAGTTGCCGGTTCAGTAACAGAACCTCCCCCTCCCTCTAAAAGAACCAGCCCGCGCAGGCGTTGGTAGCCCGCCTCAACCGCTTCGTCTCCAAAGTCGAAATCTGTGGCAGCATAGCGAGCCGCATATCCCGTACCAGCGGAGTGTCCACCCAGAAAGACATTGCCATTGCGTGCCTGGGACAGGGCATGCTGAACGATGGCGTCTATGTCCAGCGAGTGCACGAGGGTTGTCCAGTTAGCAATAAAGGCCAGATCACTGGCAGCGTTGTAGGTGATTATTCGGCGATTGGGGCCGTCAACCAGCCGCTGATCTAACTCCAGGCCCAGCGCACCCCCGAACAGGAAGTCCAGCGCAAGGAACGCGTCGCTGTCCTGTTCTGCCAGCTCGAGCCCGGCTCTGTCTTCCAGTTGCTCTGAGCGGCGGTCCATGGCCCAGACCTCCAGAATCATTGCAGTTTCGTCTCGAGTGCGCCGCATCAGCTGGTCTGCGAGAATGGCAAAGTTGGGCGCACCACCCTCGAAACCCGGCACCAGTACCAGAATCGCATCGGCTTGTATTTCACTGGCATCTGACAGGAAATAGCGGGTATAGAGAGCGTTGTTTAGATTGGGGCCCTCACTGCCGAAGTGTTGCAGAAGCTTTGTGTTATCTACCACCACACCGGGCGTGCCGGGTGTCATCGCCGGGGTGGCATCGCTGGGAATGCTTTCGGTCTGCTGAAGCAGCACAACCGGCTCAGGTTGCGGCATTTCAGGCGTGCCGGGGTCGTTTCCGCCACGGCGCGAGCTATCATTGCAGGCAGTAAGTCCCAGAGCGGTGCAACACAGGGCGATCTTAAGAAATCTCAATGCTGGTTTCCTTGCTTGATATTGGTTTTAGCCGCGACGCGAATTGAAGGTAGCCATGATACAGTTGTGGCTGATGGCGAGGTTCCATTATAAAGCGTATGGAGCGCGCCTCATCGCTTTGAAGAATAATAATGCTGACCGGGAGAGCATAAATGTCTGACAATGTAACTGGTGGTTGCCTCTGTGGTGACTTTAAGTATGAGTTGGACCGTGAGAAAGTTGTTTCGGCCCACCACTGTCACTGCAAGGACTGTCAGAAGATGACGGGCAGTGGTAAAGCAACAATTGTTATGGCGCCAACAGAAGCCTTGTCCACGGAGGGTGAGCTTAAAGTATTCACTGTTGTGGGCACCGATGGCGCCCATGTCACTCGAGGCTTTTGCCCGAACTGTGGCTCGCAACTGATCAGCTACCTCGAAGAAATGCCTATGATGCGTTTTGTTAAAGCTGGCACGCTAGACGACAGTAGCTGGGTCAAAGTGGATTCCACATTCTGGGGCGACTCGGCGGAGGACTGGTCTCCCGTTGACGAATCCTGCCAGTCTTTCGAGCGGAACCCTCCCTCTTAGTCATAAATATTTTTCGTGCAAACGATCACCCAGCAATCAGATTTGCCGTGGTCGTTTTTCAGGATTATTGGATTATGAAGCACACCCTGCCCACCATAAGAGCACTAATCAGCTCTATTACCGTTGTATTTTTAATGGGATGCGATCCTGCACCGGTGCATTTGTCCTGCAGTTTGGGAGAAGAGAATTTCCTCAATGATAGTGATTTTTCGAAGGAAGCTGAGTCAGGTAGATCCAAACACTGGACTGGCATACAACATGCTGGCGAAAAATCTTTCAAGGTTAGCTTTGAAGGCCCCATAGCCGTTATCGAGAAAATTGGGTCGCAGCCCTGGTTCCTGTACAGGCAGCGCTTGAGAACGGACCAGTTTTCGAGCCTGAAAATGGCCTTCACTGCAGAAATCAATTTGAGCTCGGACGAAAAGGCGATGAGTGGGAATGAAGATGGCTTGGCAGGACTGCGCCTCGCGGCCATCGGCTCTTCGGGTAAGCCTATTATGAGAGCGGAGAATCGTTTGTCAGAGGGGAGCGAGCGGAATGAATGGCATACCGTGCAGGTGATTATGCAGGTACCAAAGGCCACGAAATCGCTGCAGGCGAGCATCTTTCATGAATCGGTAGGCACTTTACGGGTGCGGAACCCTTCATTGCGCCTGGTTGAGGGTACCACTGAGGACTGCCCACTATCGCCCGCCCTCTAACCCGTGGGTCGGGCAGGTTATTGTTCGATCAAACCCGGCAGTAAGGCATCCAGGTAATCGGCGCTGGCCTCTTCTATAGTGGCCATTTCTTCCAGTGCTGATTGTATCTCCGGATTATCTTCGGTTTCGATCATTGCTCGCCAGGCGGCCGCGCCCTGGCGCTCGGCTTTGGCCTGAACCGCCATCTGCTGAATCGGCGTCAGTGTCGAAAACACTTCGTAGTAGGTACTCTTGGCGGGCACTATCGCTGCTTCCATCGCGGCCACCTGCTCCGGTGCAGTGGCAGGATAAATGTGCTCTGCCCGGTCAGCGATATCGTCTTCCCTGGCGGCGCAAGCGAGTAAGCCCTGCGCATGCTCCGGGACGGCCTCTGCCCACATGCGATACCGATCTGCGGCTGTACGCTCCAGTCTTGCCAGGAATGCGGGGACGGCCTCTGGTGGAACTGAGCCGATGTAGGGCGCCAGTAGTTCGCCAAAGTTGGGTACGGTTACTTCTGTTATTGCGTTCATAGTGCTGTATCTCGCTAAGAATGACGGTCATGCCGGTGTGCAGTCGCGGGAAAGTATAGCGTATTTAAAAGTGGCAGCCGGGTATATTCTATACTGGCTGATGATCAGCAGTGGCGCAGTGTGCAAAGCAAGGAGTAACTTCTCATGGCCCAAACCACAACAGAGCAATCTTTTACCAGCGGCCCTGCTCCGCGTACTGAACAGCGAGCTTGTCTGGATAAGCAGCGCTATACATCCGACCATATGATGGCAGCGGAGTGGAGCGGCGTATGGAGCCGCTGTTGGTTGTTTGCCGGACTTGCCAGCGATATCACCGAACCGGGAGATTTTTTCCTTTTACAGTTGGGCCAGGAGTCAATTGTGGTTTTGCGGGATGAGTCCGGGAAAATTCGCGCTTTCTATAACGTGTGCCAGCATCGTGGGAATCGCCTGCTGACAAGCCCCGCAGGTGCTGTCACCCAGATTGCGTGTCCCTATCATGGCTGGCGTTATAGCCTGGAGGGTCGGCTTATGGAGGTACCAGACGCTGAACGCTTTAACCCCCAAGTTGAAGCCGATGAACGTTCACTCAAACCGGTGCGTGTAGAGCTTTGGGGAGGCCTGGTCTGGATCAACCTTGATCCCGACGCCGCACCGCTGGACTCCTTTCTCGGCGTCGTAACCGGCAACCTGGATGGCTATCGCTTTCAGGATATGGTGTTGGCTGCTCACCAGACTGTATCGCTTAATGCTAATTGGAAGGTCGTGCGGGATAACTTTCTGGAGCAGTACCATGTGGACTTCATTCACCCACAACATGCGACCATGGTGGATTGTTGTAATTCTGAAAATGTACTCTGGCCCTATGGGCACTCTGCCACTGTAGTCGAGGGCTACGTAACTGATTCCCGCTACCCACTTCCCGAAGAGGTTCCGGAGCATCTGCAGGTAGTATTAAGCTCGCTTGGAATGGCCCCGGAAAAATTTCGTGGTCGCGTCGACGGGATACGTGAGGCAGTTCAGAAGAGAAAGCGCGAGTTGTCTGAGGAGTTGGGGTTTGCGCACAAAAACCTCACCGACGCTCAGCTATCAGACGTATGGCAGTACGATATTTTCCCCAATACCTTCATGACCATACAGGCTGAAGAGCTGTGGATATTTGGCCCGAGGCCACACCCCACTGACCCCAACAAGTGCTTTCTGGACAAATACACCCTGCAGATTCCTATGGAGGTTGGCAGCGATGCTGAGCGTGGCTTGACCCTCAACCCGGGACTGCGAGTGTCTCGCAATGATGCCAGGCCAGAGCATGAGGTATTTAGTGCCGAGGATGTCATAGCGGGTCGAAACACTATGACAATTACCATTGATCAGGATATTTACTATCTCGCGGATATGCAGGCCGGGCTGCACTCAAAGGGCTTTGATCACGCAACGCTGAACGTAGATGAGATCCGTTTGCAACACTTTCATGATTGGGTGGATGAGTGGATACGACTGGACAATGGCTGAGACTTGATTAAGGTTACGCCGCTGGCGACAAAACAATAGAGAGGAATAAGGTTTGTACAAAGTACAGGACATTGTAGATACACAGATCATGGGCGACGAGCGGAGCATGCACGGCTTGTTTGATCATCTACGTGAAAACGAACCGGTAGCTTACCTCGAGCATCCGGACTTTGAGCCCTTCTGGGTAATGACGCGCCACGAAGACATAAAGTACATCAGCCAGAATAATGACCTATTCCTGAACAACCCCAGAACGGTAATCGTGCAGCGCGAGTTCGAGAAAGCGCTGCTGGAGCAGTTTGGCACGCGCAATGGCCTGGAAACGCTTATCCATATGGATAATCCCAAGCATCGAAAATTGCGGAATGTGACGCGCGACTGGTTTAAACCCTCTCCTATAGAAAAACTGACGCCGATTATTGAAGATATAGCGCGACAATATGTCGACAAAATGGAGTCCATGGGAGGAGAGTGCGACTTTGTCAGTGATATAGCCTTGCTGTATCCCCTGCGAGTGATCATGTCGATCATCGGGGTGGTGCCTGAAGAAGAGGGCATGATGCTCAAGCTCACGCAGGAGCTGTTCGGCGGGCAGGACCCTCAGCAAAGCCGGGGTGAAGAGGTTACCGACGGGCTTGGGGTGTTGATGGACTTCTTCAGTTACTTCCAAAAAGTTGTGGAGGATCGCAAAGAGAATCCAGCCGATGACCTCGCATCTGTACTCGCAAACGCGATGGTCGACGGGGAGCCAATGGCCGAACTCGACCAGATTAGCTATTTCATCATCACCGCTACTGCCGGCCACGACACGACATCGGCAACCATTGGTGGTGGAATGAAGGCCTTGATGGAGTTTCCAGAGCAGCTCAAGAAGCTTCAGGCTGATCCTGGCCTGTGCCGTGACGCTGCAAAGGAAATGATACGTTGGGTGTCGCCGGTGCGGCACATGATGCGTACGCTGACAGAAGACACCCAGTTTGGTGACAAGACGCTGCGCGCTGGAGAGAATTTGTCGCTCTGGTATCCGTCAGCAAATCGCGACGCATCGGTTTTTGAAAACCCCAATGACTTTGACGTAGAGCGGGACAACCGCAACCAACTTGCCTTCGGCTATGGCGGACATATGTGTCTTGGCCAGCATCTGGCAATTCTTGAAGTTGAGTGTTTCTTCAGAGAGCTACTACCCAGACTGGAGTGGATAGAGTTTGCGGGCGAACCGGAATGGGTTCAGGCCATGTTCGTAGGCGGCCTGAAGTCCATGCCAGTTCGTTACAAGTTCAAGTAGGTCTTTGCTATTCGCTTGGGTTGGGGCCGTACAGGCCCACACCCAGGGTGCCGGCAATGTGTCGAATTGCTTTCATGCCCCGCACGCTGTTGCCCGCCGGGTTCAGCGGTGGTGAAAAAGTGGCTATGGCGAAGCGGCCTGGAACGATAGCTACAATGCCGCCACCCACGCCAGTTTTCGCGGGCAAGCCAGCGCTGTACATCCATTCCCCTGATTCGTCATAGAATCCCGCTGTGGCCATAATAGCCAGCAACTCAGGCACGTGTTCTGCGGGTATAAGCCGCTTGCCAGTGGCCGGATTGACGCCTTCGTTGGCCAGTGTTGCGCCCATCATTGCGAGATCCTTGGTATTGATACCGATGGAACACTGTTGCGTGTAGACGCGCAACGCTTCCTCGGGGTCACTGTAAAGCCGCTCATAGTTGTACAGCAGGTTGGCAATGCCACGGTTGCTCCATGAGCTCTCGTATTCAGACGTGTACACTTCATCCAGAACTTTCAGGTCGCGGCCGGCAAAGTCGCTGATATTGCCCAGAACCTTGTTCCAACGATCTTTTTCAGATGAAGCCTCTACCAGGCTGACCGCGGCGATGGCACCCGCATTGACCAGCGGATTTACCGAGCGGCTAGGGTATATTTCCAGCGCGAGTTTGGAGTTGAAAGCCAGGCCGGTAGGCTCAATACCTATTTTTTCCCGAATAGCCTTGGGCCCCTGCTCGGCCATGATCAGCGATGCGGTGAATGGCTTGGACACAGACTGTATGGAAAATTCGTAGTCCATTTCACCCGCAGAGTAGACTTCGCCGTCACGCGTTACGATGGCAACGCCAAACATCTCACTGGGTACCGTTGCCAGAATTGGGATGTAGTCAGCGTTAGCGCCTTCTTTCACATCCTTGAACTGGGCATAGGCTGTATCCACAGCCTTTTGATAATCTTCAGCGGTAAGTGGAGCAGCCAATGCGCTGGCTGCGCCGAGCACGAGACTGGCCGCGGTGGCCAGGTAACGTAATGCGGTAAATTTCATAGTGCGCTCCGTTTCTTTCGTTGTAATCGTTTGCTGTTCAATCCCGGGAAGGTTGCTCGACCAGCTACAGACCGGGATCTCGTTTAGCGACGCTGCATGATGTCGCCTGAATCAAAATTAACCTTGAGTGAAAACTGAATGCGGTAATCATCGCCGGTGGCGCCATTCACGTCCTCACGTTCACCCCAGCTGAATTCCGTACCCAGCAGCACGTTGTCCTTTGGGTAGTGCAAGAGGTTGATCTGGGCGATTTGGCCCTTGGCGAACTCGGAACCTGATTGTCCATCACTGCTGTCCAGGTCGGTCATGGACCAGCCCACAGAGGTGGACCACTTGTCGTTCCAGTAATGGTCGTAATAAGCGCTGATGCCTAACAATGGAACTGCCTCGGCACTTGCCTGCCCGATATTGGCTGAGTCCGGGGCTATATCTAGACCGCCATCGTTCATGTAGTTGCCTATACCCTCACCATAGACCACTTGTACTTTGAGTAAGTCCTTGCCCCAGGTGTTGAAGCCGGTACTGGCGTTTATGCCCCAACCCAGTTCGTGGTCTTTGCTGCCGGTATCAAGTCGTTCGTAGCCGAGTTTTCTGAGCATGCCAGCGATCTGGTAGTGGCCGAAGTCACCGTTGTTGCGATAGCGCACGCTTAGGTCGGGTAAGTCGTTGTAGGCCTGGAACAGGTCATCTGCACCGGAGTCGATAGACTCGCAATCGGCCGGTGGATTCGGCAGATCACAAGCGTTGGTATCCCTGAAGCGACCTACGCTGAGTGAGGTGCCTGGATCTTCCAGTGCGATAGAAAATTCGTCCTCGCCCATGGGGAAGGTGTATCGAGCCTGTTGGTTACGATAAAACACCATGCCGGTAGGGCCCCAGTAATCGATGGTATTGGGGAAAATATCGATATCCATAAAGTTGGACCAGTATTGCCCCATGCCGAAGTTTTTATAGGTTGCCCAGGCGTGACGCAGCCGCGGTGTTGTCTGGCCTTCGTCACCACCTACGCCATAGAGCTCAGCCTCCAGAATGTAGGTAATGTCGTCCCCGTAATTACCCTTGATACCCAACCTCGACTGGCGCACACCGAAAACGAACTCGCCGTCGCGTCCGTAGGCCCCATCCTCAGTCGGGATAGTGGACACTCTTAATGTGTCATTCCAGTTTGGATCCACCCGTTTGAAGTCGTAGATCATATCCGCCATGACGAAGCCATAGATGTTGGCCGACAAGGGCGCCAGTGCCTCGCTAGCGGGCTCTGGTGATGGGGCAACCTGAGCCACTACGGGTTGCTCTTCCTCGGTAACGGCTATCGCTTCCTCGGTAATTGCTGCAGGTTGGCCCGCCTTCAATCGTTTGAGTTCGGCATCCATCACCTCGAGTATCTGCCGCTGCTGCTCCAGTTGCGCTTCCAGCGCCTTGATTCTCTCTGCTTCAGTGGCGGCTGTGGCCGGCATGGTCAGGCTGGCCGCGAGAATAGCGAGAGGCAGCAGGGCTTTTCTACAAGTTTTCATTTAACGCTCCCGGAGCGGTGACTAATTAGAGTTATCACCCAAGTGTAGTGCATTTCAGCCAAAACTTGTCCGAATTTAGCGTGCTTCATCTGGCACTGATACAAGCTGGATAATTTGATGAACCAACATTAATCATGCCAGTGAACTTGTGTGTTGCAAGATAGCTGCGCTCTTCAGAGGAGGGCGGAGCAAACTATCTTCGCCTTTCAATTTTCTGGTGGAAAACCCATACTTGAGATGGTCTCTGTCATAGGGGCTCTAGGGATTATTTGAGGAGGAATAACTATGTCTGTTGAACTTACAATGCTTCTGTACAGTGTGCTGCTCTTTTTCGTCATTATCGTCTCGCAGGCCGGTCTCGCCATTATGCAAAATGGACTGGTGGCCCAGGCGGGCAGTCGGGATAGCCTGCCGGAACCAACAGTGGTGCGTAACCGCTTGCAGCGCTTGTCTGCTAATTTTCAGGAAAACCTGGTTATGTTTGCTGCCGTTGTACTCGTGGCTCATGCGGCCGGTGTAAGTAACAGTACAACGGTACTGGCTGCGACGATTTTCTTTTATGCCCGCGTTGCCCATGCGGTGGTTTATGCCGCTGGCTGGCCTATGATTCGCCCGCTATTTTACTTCGCAGGTGTAATCGCGACAGGGATGATTCTGTTTCAGATAATCTGACGGGTTAGCTATTCCAGAACAGCACGCTACTGGGCGGTGAACCCGCCGTCCACTGCGAGCACCGAGCCTTGGCAGAGCGATGAATCTGCCGAGGCGAAGAAAAGAATTGCCCCCGCTACTTCCTCGGCCTTACCCATTCGGCCTATAGGCATTGTGCCCTTAAGCATTTCCTGTGCTTCCGCTTTATCGGGCATCTGGTTTGTCCAGCGCTCCATCATCCCGGTTTCTATCACGCCGGGGCAGACACAGTTGATGCGCACACCGGTGGTAGCCAGCTCTATTGCCATATCCTTGGTGAATACTACCAGCCCGCCCTTGGCGCTTCCGTACGCGGTTGATAAAGGGAAGCCCACGATTCCATTCAGCGATGAAATATTGATAACACTCCCGACCCCAGCTTGCACCATGGGCGGGACGAAATGTTTGCACATCAACCAGGGACCCTTAAGGTCCGTGTTGAGTACCCGGTCCCACTCGTCCTCGGTTGTCTCGTCATAAGTTTGATTCAGTTCACTACCAGCATTGTTAACGAGAACATCAACACGACTCCATCGCCTATACGCGGCTTCTGCTGCTGCCTTAACCTCGGATTCACTGGTAACGTCACAATGCTGAGTGGTCGCGGCGATGCCCAGCTCTGCGGCAAGCGTGTCTGCAGCCGCCATATCGATGTCGAGGATCAACACTTCCGCACCCTCCGCAACAAAGCGCCTTGCCGTCGCCGCGCCTATGCCACTTGAGCCTCCGGTTATTACGCAGTTCAGTCCCTGTAATCTCATTGATCCACCTCTCCATTTTTGCGGTTAAGAACAAGTCTCTTGCAAGACTTTTACTTCGCTTGTGTTGGTCAGATTCTGGCAGAGGGGGTGAGATTTATCCATTTACCCGGAATACCTAGACGATTACCGCGAGATACGATGCACCCAATTTGAGCAGATTACTTACTAAAAGAATTGTCGACTGTGCCCTTGAAGCAATTCAGCACCCAGGGATAGCTGTCGGTAACGTAATAACCATACTGGCCGTCGATAGTCATTCCGTTACATTCGTCCAGATCACCAGCATCGGTAAACTCGAAGTCATCGATGTAGGTGCCATCATAGATGCCACCAGGGTCGTTCGCGCCATCGGGTCGAGATCCAGCTCTCAATCTATATCCTGAGACGGCTTTGCGCATTGTTCTGGTTTGCGAATCGTAGAAGTAATTTCCATAGATGGGGAAACCGTCCGCAGCAAATCCGATCACGGGTGACCCGTTAGCGCCGGGATTATCGTCGAACATTGCGACAGGGTTGCCGTGGTAGTGGTACAACCCATTAGGTTGAGAATGCGCGTTATGCCCGTCGGTGCCGAAGCTGCTTTCCGAATACATTGGATCCAACAGCCAGCCGTCCTCAAGTGTACAGCCTATGGGGGTATTGCCCTCGGCGTCTGCTTGCGGCGATTGCGGGTCATAGCAACCCGCGGACAACAGATCCAGAGCAACGCCGTTAAGCATGATGGCATCGTAGTTGCGTTGACTCAGAGCGGTGACTGAATTTACCTGCTCTGGTAAGCGAGGAATCGTGACGGAAATCGACTGTTCACTTACCGTGGTAGCGAATCGACCATTAGCATCCTGAAAATCATGATTGGGAATGCCATTGGAACTCAGCGTGCAGCTTTCCTCGTCGTAGGTAATTTCGACATTGCTGACAAATTCCGTATCTTCCAGTACATCCCTGGCATCGGCGGTGTAGGACAATGCGTAGTAGCCGCAGTCGCCACTTGTGTCGACAAAAATGTCGTTGGTGATGTCGATTGCGCCTGGGTCGTAGTCAGATGTCAGAATTTCACTGAGGGTAATCCCGCTGTCGTAGCGCGAGGCAACCCTTGCCCTGTTAGCGAGATTGGAGTCGATGAATAGAGAAAGATACTGAGGCTCCAACTCGTAATCCAGTCGCAGCAGATCAAGGTAGTCGATGACACCGTCGGCCGCCTGAGGTGCCTCCGCCAAGAGTATAGTCGGGGCAAGTCCATCTAATGTTTCCCTAACGATATCTTCCGGTGTATTTTCTACTTCGTGATAAATAGCGGTAGATAGCGGGTTGATTACAGCAAAGCCGCCTATTCTTGTTGCATCCACTAAGGTGAACGCTTCTGGGAAAGTTACAAGATACTGACATTCCCCATCATCGCAGAGCTCTATGAGGTAAGGCGCGCCCGTGGTGGTGTCTAGATGTGGTATTTTTTGCAAAAGGTCGGAAAAGATAACAGATCCACGAAAGTAACCACCGAAGGTATCAAAGTCTTCACTCATGCGTGACGCGATAGGCTGCTCGCGATCCCCCCATGCATACAAGTGGGCTTCTACATTGCCGTCATTGCGATTGCCTATGCAGGCTGATGTCAAAAGCAGCAGCGCTACCGCGGTGAAGATTTTGGGGTTGGAGGTGTTTAGCTGCATGGATGCCGATTTCGTTTATTGACTCGGCATGGATTAAAGCAGCGAAAGGGGCTAAATGGTGCAAAGAACTGTAAAGAATTGTACACACGCAACTGCCAGGTGCCGCTACTTCGTTTTTGCGAAGCCATTGCTGCAAGGCTCTCAAACCGAGATGCAGACCGCCGCTCAGCGTGTATAAGTCAATATTGAGCCGGTAAAGGGTTTCAGAAGACCGGCTACGTTCTCCGCATCTTCTTTCAGGGATGAAAAGCCGTAGTGTGACATTCTCTGGCTGAACTGGCCTTGCTGCTTCCGGCCTGGATCCACGACCACGACTTGGCAGCTTGGCCTCGCATGATTGTCGATAAAGCGCGCCAGGGCCGTTAACTGGTCGTGCTCGTAGAGGACATCGCTTCCTATGATAAGGTCGAAGTCGCCGTGGGTACTCTTTTCTTCAGCCCAATTCGCGCGGAAGTAGGGTATCTCGGTATCTTCGTTAAGCCGTGTATTAGCAAGCAGGAAAGCTCCGGCCTCGGGGTGGTAGTCGGTTGCTGTAATATCCCCGCCTCTACGATTAATAAGCAGGCTGGACAGGGCAATTCCGCAGCCCAGCTCGAGTACGCGCTTACCCTTGATCTCGAAGTTGACCATTAAGCGCGCGAGTATCTGGCTGGAATCCCATACAACGCCAAAGAGGGCCCAGTTGGCAGAGGAAATTCCGAGTTCTAGAGCCTCGTTGTCGGGATCGTTGTATTGCTGAGTGTCGCGCAAAGCGCGCAGATGGATATCCTGATCACCGAGCTCATAGGTCTGGTAACGGAATCGGAGTGGAACTTGCGGACCACTGTAAGGTGACTGGATGTTGACCCTGCATTCGCATAAGTGTCTCTTGCAGGGTACCCCAGCGCCAGGTGCAAGTCGCCAAGTATTTGACCAGGTAACCTGACTTATACTGATAGCAGGGAACCTGTTCCCAATTACGACATCTGATCTACACTACTCATTGAACAGCAATTTAATGACAGAGAGCCTCAATGTGAGGACGAATTCAATAAAGGAGATTTAAATATGACCAAACTTACGGACGTGGAAGGCATCGGCGATACCTATGCGGCAAAACTGGCAGAATGCGGTTGCGGCACGCAAGAAGCACTGCTTGAAATGGGCGGACAGCCCGCCGGCAGAAAGCAGTTGATCGCCGATACCGGAATTAGCGACAAGCTGATCCTCAAGTGGATAAATCGTGCCGATCTGGCGCGCATAAAGGGTGTGGGTGGTGAATACGCCGATCTGTTGGAGGCTTCGGGAGTGGATACTGTGCCTGAGCTGGCCCAGCGCAATGCGGCAAATTTGCACGCTAAAATGGCAGAAGTAAATGAAGCCAAGAAGCTTGTTCGCGCAATGCCAGCGGAGAGTACGGTTTCTGGTTGGGTAGACCAGGCGAAGGGCCTGGACCGAGCCATTTCCTACTAAGTTCGGATTGTGAGGGCGGCATACCCGCGAGCCCAGTGGGATAGCCGCCAGCGCGATTCTATGAGCTCGTAGTCGGGATACGCCGCAAGCAGTCGCGGGAAAAAAGCCCTGGCCTCTAGTCTGGCCAGGTGCTGGCCTATGCATTTATGAAGTCCGAAGCCCAGGGCAAGGTGATCCTTGTTGGGCCTTTCGATATCAAAGCGCTCGGGGTCCTCATAATGATCCGGGTCGTGATTGGCGGCGGCGAACATCAGGCTGATCTCGGAGCCGTTGGGTATTACTGTGCCGTGAAGCTTTAAATCCTGCGTCAGGCGGCGCGGCAAACCTTGCGCAGGGGGCTCAATGCGCAGCATTTCTTCAATGGCTCCGTCCAACAGCTCAGGGTGTTTGATCAGTTTTTCTCGCTGCTCAGGGAACTGGGCCAGTAGCCCGGTTCCGTTACCCAGCAGGTTTATAGTGGTATCCACGCCAGCAAAACCCAGGCAGTTGGCGAAGATAAGCGTCTCCTGCTCAGTCAACGCACCCTCCTTCTCCCTGCCAACCAGCCAGCTAAGGTGATCATTGCCGGGCTCGCGTCTTTTCTCTTCCAGTACCTGGCTTATTAGCATGGAGAAGTCGTCCAATACCTGCAGCGCTATCTCGGCAGAGGCGTTCTCCTCGCCCTGTGGATCGACTCCCATCAGAATATTCCCAATCGCATGCCAGTGATCGGCCTCTGATTCCGGGAAGCCAAGAAAACGCGTCATGAACAATTGCGGTAGGCGCAGAATAACCCTGTTATACAAATCTATTTCGCCGCCTGAGGGAAGTTCCGAAAGCAAGTCCTCGACAATTGAATCAACGACAGGAGTGAGCCGCTCAATAACTCCGCGGGTAAACTCCGGCATAACGTCCTTGCGTATTGTGCTATGCAGTTCACCATCGGTGGTGGCAAGCGAGGGTATATAGCTGTGCCCGGTGTCACCGTTTAGTGTGCCATCCGGATGACGGAGCAATTGCCGAACGTCATCATAGCGGGTGATCATCCAGATATTGCGGCTGGCATCGAAGTACACTGGATGCTGTTGCCGCAATATCGCATAGCGCTCGTAGATTTCGTCGTGGTACTCAGCTGATTGGACATCAACGATTGCAGTCATCATGGCACTCCCAAAGCTGTTGTGGGCGGCGGCTAAGCAGCCGATTCTGCCAAATTATAGTAGACTGAATTTCGCTTAATGTAGAGGATAGTTGCAGATATGGAGTCACTTATAGAATGGTTGCCGCGCATAGGAGCCATATTAACTCTGTTGTTCGGTATTGTTGGTTTCTTTAAACCTCGGCTTATCACCGATGGTCAGCAGATAGCGTTGGAAAGCGCTATGGCTGTGTCTGAAGCGAGAGTCGTTTTTGGTGGATTGCATCTGGGAGGGGGGCTGATGGCGCTGGTGCTAGACCAACCGGTGATCTATCTGACTCTGGGCGTGGGCTGGGCATTTGGGCTGTTGGCGCGCTTCTACTCGATGCTTGCTGACAAGACTAGCCTCCAGCATTCAATGCCAGGTATTGTTGTGGATTCGCTCATGGCCTTTTTGTTTCTCAGTGGAGCGATTCTCTAGGAACCTGTTTGGTCGGGTGTAAGTAGGCAATGTTTTGAGCGGCTTTCTTCGCCGCTCAGCGCCAGGTCTTGTAAGCCGGGGTAGTCGAGACCTGTTATCCAAGCTCTGATTCGTATTCTTCCACGACATACGATCGCATGAACCGCATGTCGAAAAGCTGCTGCTCATCGTCGTTAATCTCGCTGGCAATTTCCGGACGCTGCAGGTTCTCTGCACAGGCCTTGAATGTGGCCTCGTCTGGATACCAGACCTCCAGCACAACGTCATATTCCGGGTCGTAAAGCTCTCCGTCCCTGTCCGGCAGCGCGTTTACATAACGGCGAACATAGCGGCTAGCGAAGCCTTTCAGGTATTTTTCACCGATGAGACGGTGATTACCTTCGTAGTAGTCGCGAAACGCCTCGATCGTCATGCCGGGGCGCCTTTTCATGAGCATCATTACTTTGATCATCTGTTTTATCTACGAGTTATCGTGATACCTGAATGTAGGTAGCCCTACAGGTATTGGCAAGCAGGGTGTCCGGCGATTGTACCCTCGGCTTAGCTGAGGGTGATGCCGGCACGCTGGCGAAGTGTTTTGGCCCTTTTGTCTTCACCGTCATGACTCCACCCGGGAGCATTCAACAGATAACCCAATTTGTCAGCCCACCTTGTCGCCCGTTGCAGGTCGTAGGCGATGGACTGGTACTCGATAGCGACAATGCGCACGGGGTTGTAGGTTTCAATATTTTTGGTGAGTCCATACACCACAGGCTCATCGGCAAGCTCCTCGCTGAAGGTGCCAAACAAGCGGTCCCAGACGATTAAAGTCCCGCCATGATTGCAATCAAGGTAACGGATATTGGATGCATGATGCACCCGGTGGTGCGAGGGCGTATTGAATACGAACTCGATGATTGGGTGAAGTTTCCTCACGGCGCGGGTGTGGATCCAGAATTGGTAGAACAGGCTGATACTCATCATGGTGACTACCATCACGGGATCGAAACCCAGCAGTGGTAGCGGCAGCCAGAAAAAATACTTGTATACCCGCTCTCCAACGCCCTGTCGCAACGCCGTGCCGTAATTCATGAACCTGGAAGAGTGATGATTGACGTGGCCTGCCCACATCAGTCGCACCTCATGGTTGGCGCGATGAAACCAGTAATATATAAAATCATCCAGGAAAAACAACAGTAGCCAGCACCACCATTGCCGCCCAATCACGCCCTTCAGCGGACTGATATCGTAGAGCGCAAACATCGCGAGGACACCGGCAATCTTGGGGACAATGTCGACCAGAACAGTGATAAACATAACGCCCATCGAGCCGAGAAAGTCATGCCACTCATACCAGGCGAGATTGCGACGCGCAGACATGCCGGCTTCGATTGCTGCAGCCAGCAAGAACAGCGGCAGTGCCAGCATTATCAGATCGTCGTTGAGCAGGTTCCAGACTCGGTCCATTGTTTTGTCCTTATCAGAATCGGGGAAAATGGTAGCAGGTTCAGTCATCAACTGCAGAGTCTCGTTCACTGCCGCTTTGAGCAGGGCAGGTGCGACCATAGAGGATGGGACGATATCCTTGAGAGCGAGATATCCGGGCCACAAATGCCGCGAAAGCGCCTATACTTGAAGAACGCATTTTAATTAAAGCCAGGCGGCCCACCGGAAGTTGCAGGCTGCGAACATTCATCTTTTTTGAGGGAAGCCAATCTCATGTCTATGTCGCGTATAAGCCAAGCCCTTTCTGGCGTATTTTTTACTCTCGCAAGCACCTTGAGCGCATTTAGCAGCGCCGCCGATAAACCGAATATTCTGGTGATCTGGGGAGACGATATCGGGATCTGGAATATAAGTCGGTATAGCATGGGTCAGATGGGCTACCAGACCCCAAACATAGACCGTATCGCGAACGAGGGGATGATATTCAGCGACTACTACGGCGAGCAGAGTTGCACTGCCGGTCGCTCTGCCTTCATTACCGGCCAACACCCGGTTCGCACCGGCTTAACCAAGGTTGGCATACCGGGATCGGATTTAGGCTTGCAGCCTGAGGATGCCACCCTCGCGGAGCTGCTCAGGCCCCACGGCTATACCAGCGGTCAATTTGGTAAGAACCACCTTGGTGACAAGGACGAGTTTCTGCCTACCAATCATGGCTTTGATGAGTTCTTCGGCAATCTTTACCACCTCAATGCGGAAGAGATGCCGGAAGATCCGGATTATCCGAAGGACCCTGCATTCCAGAAACGATTTGGTCCCCGTGGCGTGATCCACAGCTTCGCCGACGGCAGTATTGAGGATAGCGGGCCATTGACGCGTAAACGGATGGAGACTGTCGATGAAGAGTTTCTGGGTGCGGCGCTCAAGTTTATCGACAAAGCGCATTCGGACGAAAAACCGTTTTTCGTCTGGTTTAACTCTACCCGCATGCACTACTACACGCATGTTAAAGACTCCCAGTTGGGTGTCTCCGGTCAGGGCTTCTACAACGATGCGATGGTGGAGCACGACGGCCATGTAGGACAACTGCTTAACAAGGTCGATGAACTGGGGATTGCCGATAACACAATTGTTATTTATTCAACTGATAACGGTCCACATTTCAATCAGTGGCCTGATGGCGCCATTACTCCTTTCCGCGGCGAGAAGAACACCAATTGGGAGGGTGGATTCAGGGTGCCGGCAATGGTGCGATGGCCGGGTACTGTTAAGCCGGGCAGCATTAGTAATTCTGTAATGTCTCACCTTGACTGGGTCCCCACGCTGATGGCTGCGGTAGGAGATAGCGAGATCAAGTCAGACCTAAAAGCGGGTAAGCGAGTGGGCGGCAAGGAGTTCAAGGTCCACCTTGATGGCTACAATTTTATGCCGTATTTCAGCGGCAAGGAAGAGACCGCGCCACGTCGTGAATTCTTCTATTTCAGTGACGATGGCTTGTTGGTTTCGGCCAGGGTAGATGACTGGAAGCTGGTTTATGCAGAGCAGCGAGCTCAGCGTTTCGACGTGTGGCGCGATCCATTCCTGGTGTTGCGGATTCCGAAAGTATTCCATTTGCGTAGAGACCCCTTTGAGCGTGCGGACACAGACTCGAACAGCTACAACCTGTGGTGGGATAAAAAGATTGGCACTGCGCTGATGTTGGGTAATACCGCGGTGGGACAGTTTGTTCAATCCTTACAGCAATTCCCGCCGCGTCAGCGACCCGGTACCTTTACGGTTGATCGCATTCTTGAGGCGGTTTACGAAAAGTAGGGTGTGCCGATGGGCATCCGTAGTGGTTTGTCACACTAAGCTGAAATTCCGAATTTGAGCCCGGTGTTGCCACCGTATAGTTGGTGTAAGGAGTAATTATGGACCTCTCTTATGGCCCCCAGTATGAGGAATTTCGCGAGGAGGTCAGGTCCTTCATTGTCGAACATCGTGATCGTGCGCCTAGGGGAGCAGGGCAGCGGGATCAGGCTACCCTTGACTGGCAGAAGCTTTTAATCGAAAACGGCTATACAGCCAGAACCATCCCACGTGAATACGGAGGCTTTGGCGCGGAGCCGGATATTCTGAAGTCGCGAATCATTGCCGAAGAATTTGCCAGCGGCAAAGTGAGCAGCGGCCTGGGCGGCCAGGGCATTTCTATGTTGGTGCCAACGCTGCTGGAGATGGGAACCGAAGAACAGAAGGAAATGTTTGTTCGTCCAACACTGTATGGCGAGATGGTCTGGTGTCAGGGCTATTCGGAGCCCGGCGCCGGTAGTGATCTGGCCAGCCTGAGAACCTCTGCAGTACTGGAGGGTGATGAATGGGTGATTAACGGACAGAAGATATGGACATCGACAGCCCACATCGCCGACTGGATTTTCTGCCTGGTGCGGACTGAGCCGGATGCACCAAAGCATCAGGGCATCTCATTCCTGCTGTTCAGAATGGACACGCCTGGCATCGAGATAAGGCCGCTGGTTGATATGACCGGCAAGGCTAACTTCAACGAAACATTTTTTACCGATGTTCGAGTACCCAGCAGCCAGATTGTAGGCGAGCGAGGACAGGGGTGGATGGTCGCCAACTCGATATTGGGTAATGAACGCGACTCCCTGGGCAACCCCAACGCGACGCTGTCGCGCTTAACCAGCCTGATTGAGTTGATGAAAACAGAAACAATCAATGGCCAGCGGGTTATAGATAACCCGGTTTTTCGTGATCGTCTCATGCAGATTCAGGGGCGTGTTATGGCGATGCGCTGCAATGACCTGAGAGTACTTTCGGCAAAGCTGAATAAGGGTGATGCACGTTTGGCCAGGATGATAGTCAAGTTGCAGGGCACCGAGCTACGCCATGACCTTGAAGGGTTGGCCATCGATGCGATGGGTGAACTTGGTTTGGCTTATGGTGAAAACCCCTACCTTAAAGATCGAGGGAGCTGGCAGGCTCAATATATGTTTTACCTGGGTTTGATAATCGGAGGCGGCACTTCCCAGATCCAAAAGAATATCATCAGTGAGCGCGGGCTGGGATTACCGAAAGAGCCCAAGTTCGACAAGGGTCAACTGACCTCAGCGCGCGTATAAGAAACTGGCGAGATAAAGACAAATGGAATTCGGTTTATCAGAAGAACAAATACTTTTGCAGGATAGCCTCAACCGTTATCTGGACGAGTCCAGCTCGCTGGATCAGGTCAGGGAACTCTGCACATCCCCGGGAAAAGATGTGTGGGATGGCCTTGTCGATATGGGTGTACCAGGCATTCTTGTATCGGAATCTAATGGCGGACTGGGCATGTCAGCCCTGGATGCGGCCATTGTGGCAGAAGCACTTGGCGCACACACCGCCCATGCGCCCTTCCTTGGTTCCGCAGTCATGGCCCCGGTGGCACTGCAGGCTGCCGGCGTTAATCCAGATGACATCCTTGGCGCCCTTATGGCTGGCGAGAAACGCGTGGGAATTGCTGTCGGTGAGGCTATTGCAGCGCGAAGAGACGCAGGCATTCACAGTGAAGGCACATCTATCACGGGCAAAGCGCTCTATGTGCTTGACCATGGCGCAGATGCCTATCTTGTAGCGGATCAGAACAAGGCACTATTCCTGGTTCAGGCATCCGGCGATGGGGTGCGCGATCAACCCTTAGCTACCATCGATGAAACCCGTCGCACAGGCGAGTTAGTATTCGATGGCGCCACCGCCATAAAGATTAGCGATGACCTAGCAGTACTGCAAAAATCCTTGGACGCGGGCCGTGTAATGTTGGCAGCGGATACGCTGGGCGCCGCGCAAAACATGCTGGATCAGGCAGTGGCCTATGCCAAGGAACGCGAGCAGTTCAATCGGCCTATAGGTTCGTTTCAGGCGGTAAAACACATGTGTGCCGAGATGGCCGCTGCACTTGAACCCTGCAGGGCGTTGGTTTGGTTTGCAGCACATGCCTTGGATGAGTTACCGCTGGAGGCAACTGTAACAGCGTGTCACACCAAGGCTCATCTGGCTGAGGTAGGCAAATTTGTCGCCAAAACCTCGACCGAAGTTCATGGAGGTATGGGCTTCACCGACCTTGTTGGTCTGCACTACTGGTTCAAACGAATCGGTTTTAATCGCCAGCTATTGGGATCCCCAGAGCTTGTCAGGGATGAAGCTGCGATGGCTCAGGGGTTTTTAGACTGAAGTAACTGCGTTTTTGCGTAGATCCCGGCGCCAGTTACTTTCATGGCATTAGTACCGAAACCCTTTCGAGGCGTAGTAATTCCGTTCAGCACTGGTATAGTGCGCGCGTCTTGGCACACTTCGGTCTGTGCCTCACATCGTCGCTGCAGCCTGTAGCGACTGATATCACCATTGAATCCAAGCCTGGACCGAACCATTCACGAGCCTTTATTCAACAGGCCGTATTCTGGTCAGGCACTCTCTTAACAGAGAGCATCAGGAGCAAGTAATACATGTTATTTAGAGATCTCGGCTTATCGGCCGAACTTTTGCGTGCGGTCGAAAAGCAGGGCTACAACGAAGCGACACCCATTCAGCAAGAGGCAATACCGCTGGTATTGGCGGGCAAGGATTTGTTGGCTGGGGCACAGACTGGCACCGGCAAGACTGCCGGTTTTACACTGCCGGTCCTTCAACGGCTGCAAAATAAAAATACCGACGGCGGTAAACGATACCCCAGGGTGCTGGTGCTCACGCCTACCCGGGAATTGGCTGCTCAGGTGCACGAGAGCGTTCGTGACTACGGCCAGTACCTGCCTTTTCGTTCTGCGGTAATTTTTGGCGGCGTCAGCATAAATCCGCAGAAGCAGAAGCTTATAAAAGGCGTAGACATCGTGGTGGCGACACCGGGTAGGCTACTTGATCATGTGCAACAGCGCAGCATTGACCTGTCAAAGGTTGAAATTCTCGTTTTAGATGAAGCCGATCGAATGCTTGATATGGGCTTTATTCGAGATATCCGCAAGGTATTGAATATCATCCCCAAGCAACGACAAACCTTGCTGTTCTCCGCCACTTTTTCCAAGGAGATCAAGGCACTGGCCTCTGAATTCCAGCACCAACCTGCCGAGATACAGGTGACTCCGGAAAATACAGCGGTCGAGCTGGTCACCCAGCTTGTCTATCCCGTGGACAAAAAGCGCAAGCGTGAGCTGTTGTCGCAAAAAATTGGCGAAGAAAACTGGCAACAGGTTCTGGTGTTTACGCGTACCAAACACGGAGCCAACAAGCTTTCCGAGCAGCTCGCTAAAGACGGCATTACCTCGGCCGCCATTCATGGCAACAAGTCCCAGGGTGCCAGAACCAAGGCCCTTGCGAATTTTAAGGCGGGTGATGTCAGGGTTCTGGTCGCGACAGACATAGCGGCCCGAGGTATCGATATCGACAAGCTGCCACACGTAGTGAACTTTGAACTGCCTAACATCCCTGAGGACTATGTGCATCGCATTGGTCGTACAGCACGAGCGGGGCAGGAAGGTAGCGCGGTCTCACTGGTATGTGTTGATGAGCTTAAGTTGCTTAGAGATATTGAGCGCTTGCTGGGTAAGGATATCGAGAAGGTCAACTTGCCCGGCTTTGACGTTGACCCCAGCATAAAAGCTGAGCCCATCGTTAACGGACGCGGCGGTAATGGTCGCAATAAAACGAGCAACCGCGGTCGCAGCCGAAAAGGTGGTGGTCGGTCCGGCGGAGGCTCAGGTAACGCTGGCGGCAGTAATAGGGGCAACGCAGCGCGTGGCCGAGAGGTTGATGGCAATCGACGCTATGGCTAAGCTTCTGCGTGAGCACGGGATTAATGATCCAATCTTTTAGGCGTTGGTGAGGTGGCTAACGCGACATGAAAGAGTGTAACCAGTGCGGCAAGTGTTGCATTGCATATGCCGATGGCGGCCTATCTGCAACGCCAGAGGAGATTGAGTCCTGGCAGGTCTTTGAACCTGGCATAGCAAGATATGTCGTTGATGGCCAGATATGGATGGACCCGGCAACGGGGCAGCAACTCGATCACTGTCCGTGGCTGGAGGTTCTACCGCGAGAAAGCGAGGCTTCACCTGCCCGATACGGATGTCGTATCTACCATCACCGCCCGCAGGACTGCAGACAATACCCGGTGACTGTCGCTGACATGGTGCGTGATGGCTGTGAGATGATAGAGGCGGTTGACCTGCAATCCCCTAAAGGGGCCCAGTTGCGGCTAGACAGGCTGATGGCGGAGAGCAGACCTCCGATATCCTGAATTGCCCGATAATCGGCGATTGACCGTGCCGCGGTGTAGACTTTGCGCGTATCATTCCAACAATACTGAAAAGCGGTGAATGTAATGTTCCGATGGCAATACCTGGGTTTGGCAATCGTATTTGCGTGGTTCATGGTTGGAGGCGTGACACATTTCACTTCTCCGGATTTCTACGTGAATATCATGCCGCCTTATCTGGGTTGGCACCTCGAAATCGTTTATATCAGTGGTGTTCTGGAAATTCTGGGGGCGCTGGGTATTCTTGTCCCGGCTACTCGCCAGTTGGCTGGTTTCTGTCTTATTGCTCTGACGATTGCAGTGACGCCGGCAAATATTCATATGTGGATGTCCCCGGAGCTGTTTCCGGATGTATCGGAAACTGCCCTGACAGTTCGCTTGTTCGTACAGGTGATGCTGCTGGCTTGTATCTGGTGGTCGACGCGAACACCGCAAGCTACAGAAGAAACCGGCTAGAGCGCGAATGCTGAATCTGGGCCATAGCTGTGTTGCCACCGTACTCAGGCGGGTATCCGTGGGCCTGATTCTTGATGTGGGCGAAGGGGAGGAGGTGTTACTTCCTACAAAGTTTTGCCCGGACACTTCAGCTGAAAATATTGAAGTCTTCGTTTACCTTGATGGCGAGGGAAGGGCGATCGCCACTACCCAGACCCCCAAAGCAGAAGTGGGCCAGTTTGCTTACCTGCAGGCGATAGATGACTCTGACTATGGCACTTTCCTTGATTGGGGGCTGGATAAGGACTTATTGGTTCCCTTCGGTGAGCAGCATCGCCCTATGGTGTCTGGTAAGTCCTACCTGGTTTATGTCCATATCAGTAAGGCGGATGGCCGAATTATCGCATCGTCGAAGATCGATAAATTTCTGGACGACGACCGTCCCCATAATTTTCACGCTGGACAGCCCGTACAATTGATTATCGCCAATAGCACGGAACTGGGTTTTAAGGCCATTGTGAACAACAGTCACTGGGGCGTACTCTACAAAAACGAAGTGACGCAACGCCTCAGCTTTGGCGACAGTAAATCGGGTTTCATTAAGTACGTGAGGCCCGACGGGAAACTGGACCTCACCCTCGAGGGAGGGGAAGAAGTCAGAGACCGAAATACAGAGACAGTCCTAGATTACCTTCGGGCAAATGATAATTTTGTACCACTACACGACAAGTCGAACCCTGAAGAGATTAAAAAGGCGTTAGGCATGAGTAAAGGGGCTTTCAAGAAAGCTGTGGGTAGCTTATACAAGCGCCGGCTGATTGCCTTGGAGAAAACGGGTATACGCTTACTCGAGTAAAGTCGTTAAAGCGACAGGCAGGCTTTCCCTTCACCAGCACAAACAGGACTTTCAGGAATACCGGTGCTTCTATGAGTAGCGACAAGGTAAACGAAGATAATTTTCCCGCATATCGTATGTCATATCGTGATGTGGCAATGCATAAAGTGATGTTGCAGGACGTTATTCGTACCGAAGCCTATGAGAAGTCCATTAATGAAGTTGTGCAGCAAGACCAGACCGTTTTAGATTTTGGCTGTGGCACCGGGGTTCTGGCGATGTTTGCAGCTCGAGCCGGTGCTGGCAAAGTACATGCTGTTGATCGTTCGCCTTTTATCGCAACCGCAAAAGAAATCGCAAAGGTAAATGGTTTCGACAATATCGATTTTCATCATGCTGACCACGAGACCTTGCAGTTGGATGAACAGGTAGATGTGATCGTCTCTGAATGGATGGGACACTGCCTGTTTTACGAAGCAATGCTAGAGCCTCTAATCACAGTGAGAGACCGACACCTGGCACAGGACGGCATAATGATTCCATCTGAGGTGAGCCTTCATGCCGGCCTGGTGTGTGACGAAGATCTATTTGAAGATCTTTCCTTTCTCAAAGACGGCCCTTACGAACTCGATTTCTCGCCAATCGATCAAGTGCCGTTTCAGCAAACAGACCTCGTTGCTTTAGAACCAGACAGTATTCTTGAGGCTACCGCGCACCTGGGCTCACTCAATATGCGCAGTGTTGGCAAGACCGATGCTCCCAGGATTTTTTCAGGTAAGTTAACACCGGACCGTGAGGCGGAAATCTATGCCTTGTGCGGTTGGTTCAGTTCAGAGCTGAGTGATGGCGTGATTCTTGGCACTGGCCCCAATGACCTTCCCACCCACTGGGACCAGATTCTATTCCCTTTGCCCCAGCCCTTTAAGGTTGATCCGGCCAGAGAGCTCACCCTGACTATTTCTCCCTTGACAGAGCAGGTAGGCAGAGAGCAGTTCTGGGCGTGGTCAATTACAGACGGGCAGAAAACCGTTAGTGTGAATGAACAACAGTCGGCCTTGTGATTCTGCTGCCGCGGCCATAATGACGATCGATGACATAGCTGAGACGATCCTGGATCAGCAAAGCTCTCCAGAAGAACTACGCCTGGCGCTCGACTCGTTTGTCTCCCTGTGCGTAGACGCCGGAGATATTGCGCCCGATGCGAGCTTTAGCGCCTGGGCTGGCGATAGCTTGCTAGAGGGGGGTGTCGCTATCAACCCCGGTGCAGCGGCACACTGTGTAAGTGATTATCGGCGCAGTGTAGTTTTCATGAGAGGAGTCTACGCCGCATTAGTTGAATTGCGGAGCCGGTTCAAGGATTCCACACTTCAGGTCCTGTATGCCGGCTGTGGGCCCTATGCCACTTTGATCCTGCCGCTGTTGGGTAAGTTTTTGCCCGGTGACATCAAGGTGTATCTGCTTGATGCCCATCAGGCGTCATTGGACAATGTGAAGCTGCTGCTGACCCACTTCGGTTTCAATGACCACTCTGTTGAAGTAGTAGAAGCGGATGCCTGTAACTATAGACATCCCAGTAAGCCTCATCTCATTCTAGCTGAAACAATGCAAAAGGCGCTTGAGCAAGAGCCCCAGTTTGCGGTTACCGCCAATCTCGCCCCGCAGCTATGCGATGACGGTATATATATGCCACAACGCATCGAGGTTAGTTTGTGTCTGGCTGATCTGAAGCCAGGGCAGGAGATAAATGGACTCTTGGCTGAAGGCATTGACGGCAAGACAGCTCCAGATATTCGGAAGAACCCATTGGCGACGGTAGCTACACTTTGCCCCAAAACTGCTTTTGGGCAGATGCAGCGCGCGCAGGCACAAGCTGACGGCCCAGAGCTCTACCTGGAGCCTGTTGTAGTGACAATTCCGGAGGGAAGCGATATCGACGGGTTGGAAGCGGCACTGTTTACCCGTATTACTGTTTTCGGCGATCACCTACTGGAAGACTATGAATGCCAGCTCACCTTGCCTTCCAGGTGTTACGACCTGCTGCCGCTAATTGCCGGAGCCTCCTACCGCGTGACTTATCAACTTGGCGGTTATCCCAAATTCAGTTTCGAGAAGCTTGCGCTTGGCTAAGACGCTGCTATGTCGGCATTGACGTCTCGGCACCGATAAAGCTTGTAAGATGACTGGTGTCGTTAAAGCGCCGGAGGCTGAGTCGACCCTCATGGGCAATGAGGTGGCTGATAGATGCGTTGTCGGCACCCAGAAAAGCGAAAGGTTCGGAGCCTGTTGCCTGGGCGAGTATGCTGCCAATTACGCCGCCATGGACCACCACCATAACGATCTCATCAGGGTGGTTGCTAATAATATGCTTCAGGCCGCGCGAAACTCTTTCGTTAAGTTGCGCGTTAGTCTCGCCTCCGGGAATTCGGCCCCACTCCTGCTGCTCGTGCATTTCCAGAATTCTCGGGTCGCCCTCATGGGCTTTGATGCGGAACAGCCCACCCTCCCATTCGCCCAGATGCACCTCTCTAAGATCGCTGACTACCGCAGGCTCTAATTGCCTGGCCCGGCACAAGGGGGCGGCTGTCTCGTGAGTGCGTCGCAAGTTAGTGACATAAACAGCATCAATAGCATGATCCGCCAGGCGCTTACCGAGCTTCTCGGCTTGCTGTCGACCAATATCTGCAAGTTCCGGGTCACCCTGGCCATCTACCAGAGGAAACGGGTTGTCTGCGCTGGCGGCTCTTGATTCCCCATGACGTACAAGCAGTATTTCCGTTGCGCCCTGGGGACGAACGAACCGGGTTTGTCGATAGACTTTTTGTTTCGTCATGATGTCGCGAAATTTTCTTGAGGTGTGTTGAAGTTATGCCGGCCTCTAAAGTTTTGCCTGTAGTGCCGCTATGCGTTGCTCCAGCGGCGGATGACTCATGAACAGTGCCGCCATCGCACGCTTGCCATTGATGCCGAAAGCAACAAGCTGACCATCCAGATGACTTTCCTGGCTATCTCCCTGCAAGCGCTGTAATGCTGCGATCATCTTCTGGGTGCCCGCAAGACTGGCTCCACCCTCGTCTGCACGATATTCGCGTCGGCGTGAGAACCACATAACGATAACGCTGGCGAGAATACCGAAGACAAACTGAAAGAACATGACCGTCATAAAGTACATGAACTGATTATTATTCCCTCGACTCAGGGCGCTGGCCACCACCCGGGCAAAGAAAAATACAAAGGTATTAACAACGCCCTGAATCAGCGCCAGTGTAACCATGTCGCCATTGGCTACATGGCTTACTTCATGTGCAAGCACAGCCTCTGCCTCTTCCGGCGTCATGCTACGCAGTAATCCTGTGCTGACTGCCACTAGCGCGCTGTTTTTGTTCATGCCTGTCGCGAATGCATTCACCTCCGGCGAGTCCCATATAGCGACCTCGGGCATGCCGATACCGGCCTCAGCGGCTTGCTGTTTGACAGTGTCCACAAGCCACGACTCTTGTTGGTTGGTGGGTTGCTCAATAACGCGAGCGCCCACACTGCGCTTGGCTATCCATTTCGACATAGCCAACGAAATAAAGGACCCGCCCATACCGAATACGGCGCTGAAAAGAAGTAGTCCGGCATTACTCTGGCTATCAATACCCAGTAACGGCATCAATATACTCAGTGCAACTCCCAGCACTATCAGTATTGCAAAGTTAGTCGCGAGAAATAGAAAAACTCTCTTCATGATCTTTAAGCTCTCGTGTCGCCTTGTTGGCGGTTCATTACTACTTTATATAGTTACGAAACTGGCATTTTAAAGGATCAGGCTTCAGTTTTGTGAAACTGCTGTGTGTCGCAGCCGTTGGTCACTCATGATCCGGCACGATAAGTACCTTGCCATTTCTGCCTCGCTCTCCGGCGCGCGTTACGGCCTGCTTTATTTCACTTACGCTAAAGCGCGAATCAATATTGGCTTTTAACTGACCGCTGGCAATGCGCGGAACTACCCTGCCCAGAGCCGCCTGTTTTTCCTGTAGCGAGGACGTTTCAAACCACTTGGATAGCCAGAAACCACGTATGGTCAGGTCGTTGAAAATTGACAGTGCGGGGTTAAAGGTAGCGGGCTGACCTGACATTACGCCATAGGTGACCAGTGTGCCTTCCTTGGCCAGGCTGGTGGCCAGCCGCGAAAAAGTCTCTCCACCTACGGCGTCCACTGCCAGCACCACTGGCTGCTGTTCTGTTGCAATGGCTATGCGTTCGGCAAGGTCCGGGCCATCAATCAATACTACCGTCGCGCCTTTCGCCATTAAATCTTCGGCTAGCCCCTCCCGACGCACCACGTTGACAGTTTTTATACCGCGCACCTTGGCGAGCTGTACTAGATAGCCACCAACCGCAGAGTTTGCCGCGCTTTGTACTATCCAGTCGCCCTCATTAAGCTCTACAAAGTTGCTTAGCATCAGGTGGGCGGTCAACGGATTAATCACGGTCATTGATAACTGTTCAATCAACCGGGGATCCTCAACTTCAAGTCCTGGCAATGGAATGAAGGCCTTGGCTGGTGCCACGATTTCATCGCGCCAGGTACCACCGACTGTGAGGAGTACGAGGTCGCCCACTGAAATGATCGACACATCTGATGAAACTTCGGTCACCCGACCAATACCTTCGCTACCGGGGGTAGAAGGCAGCTTTGCGGCGGTGCCATAGTTACCCGATATTTGTAACAGGTTGGAGGGATGAATAGGCGAAGCCAGTACGTCTACCCTGATCTCCCCTGGCTGCAGTGCTTGCGGCACAGCGTCTTTCACCTCTAGCACTTCGGCGGGATCACCGACCTGACTAAATTCTACGTATTTGTTGCCAGAATCCTCGGCGGCTGCGGAAGCAGCATAAAAACTGCTGGTGATAACCGCCATCGTGAATGCCAGCGCAAGTGCTGGCAATTTGAAGGTAGCGGATTTTCCTTCGGGATAGCTGTGTCGCATGTCGACTGCCTCTGGGTAAGCGCGAGTTCAAGGGCAGTCAAGGTACCCTATTTTACCGGTGAAGGTTAGCACTGAAGCAGATTGATAAGGCCCAGCGACTGGCTGGGCTATGCGCTTCAATCAGAAGTTGTAGCCCAGCGTAATCCCGTAAGTTCGCGGCTCAAGCAGGAACTGGTTCGATCCCAGCCCTACATTCTGATCGCCCAGGTATTGACCGGTTATGTGGTCATCATCCTGAATATTACGAACCCAGGCCTCGCCATACCAGCTGGCGTCGCTGCTCTGTAAGAACAGGGTGGCGTTCCAGACATCCCATTCATCCAGTTCGTCGTTCGGCGCATTGAATGCTCGCACATAGAAGGTGTCTTGCCAGTAGTAATTAGTCGATGCGGTCAACTCCATCCCGTTTGCCAAGGGCCAGATATAGGCAATACCCAGGTTAAAAGAAAACTCGGGGGCGTTGGGCAACTGATTGCCGGAAAGGTCATAGGGGAGGCCGTCACATGACGGGAGATTATTTACGCAGCCCGGGCCGATGTAAACATTGGCATTCGGTGTAGTAACGATGTTCTCGGTGGTTCCCAGCTTATTGATATTAGCCGGATCAATGCTTTCAAACTCATCGATCTCCGTATCCAGCCAAGAGAGGTCGGCACTGAAGCGCCAGTGCTCGCTGGGTACCCAGATAAACTCGGCCTCGATACCCTGAATAGTCGAGGTATCAACATTCTGGTTGAGTGAGGTCTGGGATACAATCTTGGATACTTGAAGGTCTTCGAAGTCGTAGAAAAAGTAGGTGAGGTTGGCTTGCAGGCTGTTGTTAAAAAAGCGGGATTTTGCCCCCAACTCGATAGAGTTAATATATTCAGGCTCAAAGGTGGCGTTGTCGGGGTCGCCACCGAAAGCGGGGTCCAGTAAGGTGGATTCGCTGGAGATGGGATTGAAGCCACCACTTTTATAGCTACGTGCCAGCGTCGCGTAAAGCATGATGTCATCGCTTAAGTCATAGTTGACGTTCAACTTGCCGGTCAATTCATCCCACTCGCCACCGTAGCTTTGATAGCCGCCGCCCGGCGCTGTCGGGTCATCAAGAAAGGCGAGGTAAATAGTGCGTTGTTCGGATGTCTTCTCCTCTTCGGTGTAGCGCAGACCGACGGTCACAAGCATTTGTTCAGTAGCCTGCCAATACGCTTCCCCGAAGATGGCCCAGGTTTCCAGTTCGTAAGTGCGCGTATCATTATCAAAGAGACGCTGAGACGGGTCGATACCAAAGGTCTCACCGTATAACTCCAGGGCAGCCGAATATACGTTGTAATGGGTTTCACTCTCATTATTCAGCCAGAATCCACCCGCCAGAAAATTCCAGTTCCCGTTATAGTTTGAGGCCAGGCGTATTTCCTGGCTCCATTGATCACCCTCAGTTGAGGCGCGGTCAGTGTTAAATGCCCTGTCACTGGTATAGCTACCATCATCGCCTAACTGTGTTGTGACCTCTACGGGCCATGTCTCGGATGCAACGGTGAAGTCATAATCATTACGTGCGTTTAAGTAAGTATCATGAAAGCCCGTCAAAGAGGTAAGGGTCAGCTTCTCGAATTCGTGGTTAATTTCCAAGGTAACAATCGTATCCTCGACCTCGTACATAGGCTCAAAGTCCAAATACTGCTTCCGTGGATCAGCATTACTCACGCTATTGGCGTAGTCGTCTGCTGGGAACGGCAGACCAGTTACGAGGCCGACAAGGCCCGACAAAAAGCCCGTTACAGTGGCTGCGCTATTGGTATTCTCATTGGCTAGGCCGGTGGGCAAACAGCCCAAGATACCTTCCTTGTCTTTCAGGCATTGTTGGTTGCTACCACGCATGCGGCTGGAGTCTTCTTCAAAGTAATTGACCACAAGAGTGGCGTCGGTCTTGTCGCCCCGCCACAAGGTAGATGATCGCAATGCATACATATCGCGGTCATCGATGTCGTTGCCCGTAAACTCATTGTCTACAAACCCGTCTCGCTTACTGTAGAAGCCGGCGAAGCGTTGGGCCCAGTTGTCGCCCATCGGGAAGTTTATTGCTCCTTTGCCTTTAACTGCGCTGTAGTCGCCGATAGATAGCTGGATATCACCGCCAAACTCATCGTCTGGCTTGCGGCTGATTACGTTTATTACTCCAGCCGTTGTATTTCGGCCATACAGAGTTCCCTGTGGCCCACGCAGAATCTCTACTCTCTCGGTATCGAAAAATTCTGTTTCAAATACCCTGGGGCTATTCAGGTATACGCCGTTGAAGTGCACACCGGTGCCGCTATCAGCAGCTGCGCCCACGGCCAAATTACCAATGCCGCGTATAGACACCTGCGCGGTCGTGAAATTGCCCTTGCTCATCAGCATATTTGGGACGTTCATCTGGATATCTAGCGTGTTATTGATCAAGGAGCGCGCCAGTTCTTCTCCGCTGAAAGCGGATATTGCAATAGGAGTGTCCTGTACTGTGCTTGCCCGCTTTTCAGCAGTGACAATAATTTCCTCCAGCATGCCTGTTTGAGCAAAACTGGATGATGCGACAATAAGGCTGGCTAAATTACAGGCAAAAAAAACCGAGGCGAAAGTACTCTGCTTAGACATATTAGCTCCATACATTTTATTGTTAGGGATTGAGCTGTTTCCCAATCTAGCCGAGTTTTGAGAAGGTTGCCCGAAGGTATTTGGCCATATTGACTGTAAACTCGGCTTAGTGCCAAAAATTGAACTGGATAACGTCGGAGGTTTAGCTGTTCGTTTGCCTTTCCGTCCCCGCGATAATGGTGATGAGTTGGGGTCTGTGGTAACTTTCGTCACCATTAATAGTGACTCGAAAATCCCAATCATGCTCAAATTCCTCGCCAAAGCCTCAAGCTGCTTTTTTGCCAGCCTCGTACTCACAGGGTGCTTTCATACTCAGCTGAATGGTTCGGTGGGAGGGGCTAGCGTTACGGTAGCCACTCTTCGCAGCCCCGACCTGATTTTGGGCACTGCCACCTCATTGCGTCCTGCCGAACTAATTGATCTCTTCGGTGATGAAACCTGGGCTGAGTGGCCATCGTTGGCCCGGATGCTTTTCGTTGGCATTACCCAGTTTAAGGTAGCTCAGCTAGACTTGGATCCAGATTCTCTTTACGTGGTGACGGCTACCGGTGGTGACGATTATGATCCGGACAGTAGACTGGCGCTGAGTGAAAACCCCGTTGGTGTGCAAGGGAATTGGCATGTTATTGCCACGGGGCAAAGAATTATAGATGGGAATCTCAAGGTTTCAGCGTTAACTGAGTCCATATATCGGCAACAATTGCCTATTTTGGCTACGCAAACAGATATTCAGGTTCAGTCTCGCCTAGAGGCCGCGGCAAAATTGCTGGTGGCAGATGTAGATAACAGCGGTTCGGTAGACTATGACGATGTGCTGCGGTGGAATCGTAGTCTGGACTCAGATTTTTTGCTTGGTAGCGTGCCCGCAGTGGATGCACTTTCTGATGCGATTACAGCTGGCCAGCCAACCGATATACTGGCCGAATTGGCTAGTGATGTTTTGGGTGGACATCAGGTTGAGCTTTTATTTGATAATGGTCAGGTGGTGGTAGAAACCTACAATTGGGAGTCGCCCGTCACAGCGGCAAATTTTCTGGAATATGTTCGCGATCAGTTCTATGACCAGGTGCTGGTGCACCGTGCAATCAATGACTTTATGGTTCAGGTTGGATTACTGTCGTACGATGGCGCTAACGAAAGCGGCCAAATTAGTTATTCGCTGAAACCATCAGGTACGCCAATCATCAATGAATCAAACAATGGCTTGTCGAATGTGCGTGGTGCCCTGGCAATGGCGCGTACCAGTGATCCTAATAGCGCCAGCACTCAGTTTTTTATTAATCAGGCCAACAATCAATTCCTTGATTTTGGCTCCTCCGGTAACCCGGATGGTTATGCGGTTTTCGCCAGGGTGTTGAGTGGGCTATCTGTCGTTGATGAAATCGCTGCAGAGCCTACAGTATCTGTGTCTGGTATAGGCTCCGACGTGCCTGCCCGTGGTGTGGTGCTTGAGTCCGCCAAAATACTGTAGGTCTCAACGGTTATGCTTAAGCTGGCAGTTATCTAGGTTGTGGCAGCCATCTCACGTAGCTCGGTTTTGAGAATCTTGCCTATGTGGCTGCGAGGAAGCTCGGGTATTTGACGTAGCTCTGACAAGCGCTGCGTCTTGCCCAACTCCGCATTGGCTAGGCTCAAAACTTCCTGAAGATCCAGCGCCACGCCCTTTTCAGCGACGACGAAGCCCAGTGGTGTCTCTCCCCACTGTCGGGATTCAACACCGATAACAGCCGCATCTGCGATGCCTGGTTGTCGCAATAGTACTTCTTCAAGATCTCGTGGATAAATGTTGAAGCCGCCTGAGATGATCATGTCTTTGCTGCGGCCCATTAAGGTGATGAAGCCGTCTTCGTCAACGCGGCCTATATCGCCCATGCGTTGCCAGCGATCACCGTTCTCGTCTATCCAGCTGGCCTCCGCCGTTTTTTCCGGCTGGTTCTGGTAGCCCGACATCATCGTCCTGGAGCGACCCACAAGTTCGCCCATTTCACCGGCCGGTAGTCGCTTCAGTTGCTCGTCTATGGTGATCACTTCACTGCCACCCCAGGCGACCCCCACGGTGTGCAACTTGTCAGGGTGCAGATGCGCCAGCAGCAGGCATACAACTCCGCCTTCGGTCATCGAATAGATTTCCATGAGTGCACCGGGCATACGTTTTAATACTTCTGCTTTCAGTTCAGCTGAGAATGGCGCGCTGGTACAGTTTTTATACTGCAGACTACTCAAATCGTAGGCGTCGAAATTTTCATAATCCATGAGTCGCTGGTATTGCACAGGCACCAACATGGTATGCGTCGCTTTGAGCGTTTGCGCCAGCTCCAGCCAGCGTGCGCAATCAAACCTTCGCATCAGCACGGCTGTGCCGCCATAAGCCATGGTAGCCAAAAACATAGCTAGCGTTGTATTGGAATACATCGGGGTGGATAGGAGGGTTAGCTGGCCAGGCTTTCCATAACCTGAGGCCTCGCCCAGTGCCATTTGATACCAGCGCATCTGATGGCTATGAACTATTCCCTTGGGTGTACCGGTGGTGCCGCTGGAATAAATAATGTTGAAGGGGTCGCTGGGACTGACGGGTCGCTTCGCGGGCTCTGCGCCTTCCGCCGCCATCCAGTCGTTCATCAGCGGCGCATCCTCTGCCGCCTGGTCCATTAGAATGTGTTTCAATGCTGGCAATGCAATCCCGCTGTCAGCGAGCTCTGCCCTTTTCACACTATCGATGAACAGATGACTGGCGCCACTGTCGGCCATCATCGCAGCCAATTGGGTGGGCGTGGCTGAGGTGGTTAAAGGAGCCGCACAACCACCCGCGATGATTGCCGCAAGATAGGCCAGGGCATACTGCACAGTGGTGGTACCAAGTATCGATACAGCCTGGCCCTGCTCAAGTCCATCCGCCTGTAACTGAGCAGCTATACGATTAACCCGTGCTGCCGTTTCCGCCCAGGTGAGTTGTTCGTCGCCTTCACGTAACGCCACTCTGTCGGGCTGGTTTACTGAGTGTGCCTTTATGAGTTCGGCAAAGCTGCCGAAATCCTGCTCAAGATAGGTAACCGGATTCAGGGGTTCACTCATGCCAGACTTGCTCCAATTTTTGCTATTTGCGGTAGGCCGCCTGTGCCATCACGGATTTATGCCGCCAGTATGGTTTTAAGTACGCAGGCGAAAGCAATCGGTTGATCCAGCATCAGGTGGTGTCTGGCATCGGGTATACCAATCATGGGTATATGACTGCCACCACACTCGCGAACGTACTCGGCCGAGTCATCATCGAATAGAGCGCTTTCCTCACCATAAACAATGATTACTGAGCCCGGTGCATTGGCGATGCGTTTCCCTTGTCCACTTAATCGCTCATGCGGATCAACGCTGCGATCGAAAACACTGGGATCAAATTTCCACGACCAGCCGCCCTCTACCTGCTTCAGTGAGTGGTATGCCATGTAGTCAAACAAATAGAGTTCATTTACTTTCTGTGGTGGCGACAAAACAAAACGACCCTTGGCGGTTTCATAGTCCGGGTAAACTCTGTTTGGCCTTTGGGGGTCCTGAGATCCCGGAGGCCCGGCTTCCTTCATATGTGCTTGCAGGCGTTCCGGGCGCAGCGTCATGAGATCGCAAATCACCAGACGTGAAAAATGCGCTTGCCGCTCTTCCATTGCGAGCAGGCCTATACCCCCGCCATAGGAGTGAGCGACGATAGTCGGCTTTTGGTCGTGCTCAAACAGACCGGTTTCACTCGCAACATCCATGAGTTCCTGTAGGCGTACCTCATCCGGGTATGTTTCCCGCGCGCCGGAGTCCCCCATCCCCGAAAAGTCGTAGGCTACAACGTGAAACTCATCTGCCAGCAGCGGGGCAATAAATGCGAAACAGCGGGAGTGCGCAAGAAAGCCATGCAGCAACAATAAGCCGGGTTTGTCGGTATCACCCCAGGAAAAATAATGTATAGGACATCCTTGCGATTCTACCCAGCCTTCTCTTCTGGGTACGGCCATCGCATCATCAAACCATTTTGGGGTCTCGCAGGAGTCGGCTGGAATTTCGACCGGCAAGGCTGAAGGAACGGCGGTATTGGTTTCCATAAAACGGGCTCAAAAAATCGAGTCTGGAGTTTACAGTACCCAAACGCAGAGAGGTAGGAGACGGGAGCGTACTGGGTATCAGGGCTTAGGGCTTGCAATGCTCTGATGGTTTTTTCTGTAACTCCCAGGTGAAACACCCTCCCATGCTCTGAACGCGCGACGGAAATTGCTGGCATCCTCATACCCCAATGCTGCCGCTATCGCTTCTACACTGATAGCGGATTCGCTGAGATAGCGCTTTGCCCACTCGCTGAGCACCGTATTGCGCAATTCTCTGAAGCTGCCATCCTCGTCGCTTAGTCTGCGATTGAGTGTGCGGGTGGAGATGTTCAGGTTTTTGGCAGTCGACGCCAGATCAGGCAGGGGTAAAGCCGAAGCGCGCAAGTGTGAGCGCACATAGCCGATGTAGCCGCCGCCTACCTGTGATCGATATTCTCGCAGCCGTGATTCGAGTGTGAGCTTCGATTGCTGCCACTGCTCATGGTGGAAATAGGGCGAGGGTCGATCCAGCCAGCGCAGAGGCAGCTCTACTGAGCTGGTGGCCCAGCCAAAGCTAACCGGACTGTGAAAATGATTTCGGTATTTTTGGGCGTAGGCGGGCTCGCTGAAGTGCATCCGGAATTCCGCGTCATGGATGGGCTCACCGCAAACCATTTCGGCATAAGCCTGCAGCAGTAATGCGCCGCTCTCGGCATGGAAACGCTCTACCTCGCCAAGCGAATTGATGAAATGCATCAGCACATTGGCACCCTCGAGATTGGAGCGAAGCTCTACGGCGATTTGTGATGCGTGCAGCCTTGAGAAACTCTCCAGCGCCTGCAATCCTTCACGTAGTGTAGGCGCCGCCACCGCCGCTATCCCGACGGAGCCCAGCGTCATAACATTGGCTTGCCGGCCTATGATTAATCCCAGCTCATCCTCCAGTGCAGTTCGACCATTGCTGAGCAGCTGGTTGAAATCGTCCAACCCTATCGCATCGCTGGCCTGCAGCGTTGCCTCGGTGAGGCTTGTGTTGCTAAAAAGGGGGGCGGTGTCTTCGCCCCTGCGGATGAATTCCTGCAGGATATAGCGAGCGTAGACGGGACTGATGGATAACATTCGCCGTTTTTAGCATATATGGCGTAAAATGACACCCATATGGCGCTTAGTCCACTGTTGATCAAGACCCTGTAGGTCGACACTGTTCCCTCAGCCGGAGTGTGGAGATATAGCGATGACCGAGAAAGACCTTGATGGCGCAGCGATGGATGCAGCCAAGCAGTATATGGGCGGATTTGCATGGCCCACCGTTGTTCTGGGACTATTTGCTGCAGTTTTATATTTTGCGCTGCCGTTTTTTGTTTCTGCTGGGTTCGTATCGTTTTGGGTAGCCGCACCGGTAATGGCGGTGCTAACTTATGTCGCTTACACCGGTTTGCATGAGTCCGTGCACGGGTCGATAAGTGGATCTCAGCAGAGTCTGCGTTGGGTAAACGAGTTTGTGGGCTATACCTGTGGGTTGGTGCTGGGAATTCCGATGACCGCGCACAGACATGAGCACCTGGCACATCACCGGCACACCAATGATCCCGGCGCGGATCCCGACTTTGTTTTATCCGGATTGACAGACTCACCAGCATCGGCGGTTAAATCTGCGATGCAGGCCATCATGGAGAACTACCGCTATTACCTGAAGAAGCGCTGGCCCGAAGGCAAGGCTTCCCAGAATCGCGCTTTCTGCCTGGAGATTGTGGCCTCGATAAGCGTTCGTGTCGCAGTTTTGATGCTGACCGACCCTGGTATCACAATAGCGCTGTTCATCCTTGCAGGCATAGGCGGCACAGTATTACTGGGGTTTCTGTTTGCCTATCTGGTGCATTACCCCTACGAAGACGAGGGGCGCTATGTTGATACCGCAACTATTGTCGCCAACGGGCCTTTCAACGCAGTGATGACCAACTTATGGTTGTACCAGAACTATCATTCGATACATCACCTGTTTCCTCGAGTGCCGTTCTTTCACTACCGGAAACTCTTCGAAACAATTGAACCCATCATGGGGGCTCGCGGCGCTCCCGTATACCGACTGGGCCTATCTGGTCTCAAGCTTCAAAAGCAGGATGCGGCCGCCGTTTGACAGCCCTGGTGGTTTCGCCCAGCTAGGCGCTACGCCGATTACCGCTTTCATGCTGCGATTTTTCGTAGATCTCCTCACGATGCACCGAGACTTCATTGGGTGCCTCGATGCCTACCCGGACTTGATTGCCGCTGGCCTTGAGTATCGTGACCGTAATGTTATCGCCGATTACCAGGCGCTCACCTATTCTTCTTGAAAGTACCAACATCTTATTCTCCTCGCTAATCCGTGCAAAAACTGTAAGTTGGTTGGAGCATCGTCGGCACAAGCCGACATCAATCTGATATATGCAAGCACCGTGCCTCTTCGCAGAATTCAGTTACAGCCTGCTTTGCAGCGCTTCACCAAACGCCAGCTTTCTCGTTTCGCAATGCAATACCGGAAAGGCTGGATGCAATTTGCGAACTGCGGGGTCCTTTTGTCTGTTTGCGCCAACGACGTCGAACTAGTGGCAGCAAGCAAATAAGCAGCCCGCTGAGACGCGCAGAGCCTTATTGAGTACTATGCTTGGATCAAAAGCGTCCCAGGAGGTAATTCGCCATGTTCCCTTTAAAGTTATTATCGCTGTCCCTGCTTATCGGTTTTTCTTTAACTGTGCAGGCGGACTGGCGAGACTTGCTCGACGCGCTACCTGAGAGTGCCAAAGGGGCAATATCCACTGATGATGTGGTCCAGGCCACTGGCTTATCGCAGGAAGAGATCGTTGCGGGGCTCAAGGAGGCTCTCAATAGTGCCACCGAAATATCAATCGCTTCGCTTTCTAAAGAGGGTGGCTATCTGGATAACCCAGCAGTGAAAATAGAAATGCCTGCTGAATTATCGAGGGTAGAGCAGGGGCTTCGTCAGATTGGGCAGGATGAGATGGCCGACGAATTTGTTCTGACAATGAATCAGGCTGCAGAGCAAGCGGTACCCGTTGCGCTTGAGCAATTCCAGTCGGCCATCGATGACATGACGCTGGATGATGCTCAGGGGATATTGAACGGTGAGGACGATGCTGCAACGCAATACTTTCGAAAGCACAGCGAACCTGCCTTACGTGAACAGTTTCTTCCTATAGTAGAGGAGGCGACCGCTAATGCAGGTGTTACCTCTACATATCAGAGCATCATGAGCCAGTTGGGTAGCTTCAGCAGCTTCCTGCAACCCCAGGCGTTGGACCTTGACGAGTACGTAACCGAAGAGGCGCTTAATGGGCTGTTTACCATGGTCGCGCAGGAAGAGAAGCGCATTCGGCAAGATCCGGTAGCGCGATCAACAGAGTTGTTGGAAAAAGTATTTGGCAGCGATTAGCTTGTTTCCTCTGATTACCATTTGAATTGCAAAGAATAGCTGCCAAAAAAATCATAAGGACCCCGATGATATGGAATCGAAAGCCCTCAAGGCGATAACCCTGTATTTTGCTCTGTTTTCGCCAGTTTTTGCCTCGGCATCTGACGAGACAGTATCCAGGCTATCAAATTATCTGCAGATCGAAACTGTGAATCCACCGGGTAATGAAATCAGGGGCGCACAGTTTTTTGCCAGGATATTCGAGGAGGCGGGTATTGCTTATGAGATAGCGGAGTCTGCGCCCGGCAGAGGCAATATTTGGGCGCGACTTCCAGCGGCAGATCCAACGACAGCCGAGCCGGGGATTATACTTTTACACCATATCGACGTCGTGTCCGCGAGTGCTGGTCACTGGGATTTGCCACCGTTTTCTGGCGATATTAAAGATGGCTTTCTCTATGGCCGTGGAGCGCTTGATACCAAGGGGCTTGGGATTATCCAACTGCAAGCGTTTCTGGCCCTGGCGGCAAGTGGCAAACCGCTCACCCGTGATGTGCTGTTCCTTGCCACAGCTGATGAGGAGTCGGGTGGGGCGTTTGGAGCCGGTTGGCTGATTAAGGAGCGGCCCGAGCTTTTTGAAGGAATGGGCTTTTTGATTAACGAGGGTGGTGGTGGCCAGGAGCTAGGTAACGACAAGCGCATGGTGAGCGTGGAAGTCACTCAAAAGGTACCTTTATGGCTTAGGCTTACTGCCAGTGGTCAGCCCGGTCACGGCTCAATGCCTCAACCTGAAACGGCTGTCACGCGACTTGTCCGGGTTGCGGAGCGCATTGTCAGCACAGAGTTCCCGGTGCGCATTATCGAGCCGGTCGCGGTGATGTTAAGTGGGACTGCACAGTATCGATCCAGCCCTGAGGAGCGTGAGGCGATGAGCGATATCGGCGCTGCGGTTAAAAACCCTGGTTTCGTTGAAACGCTACAGGCCAACGACCCAGCGACTCATGCCCTGCTACGAAACACCTGCTCTATGACTCGCCTTTCGGCCAGTGACAAGATCAATGTCGTACCGCCTGAGGCCCACCTCGAGCTAGACTGCAGACTGCTACCGGATCAGTCTCCCGCTGAATTTATTGACAGTCTCAAGCAGATAATTGATGACCCCACGATACGTTTCGAGACACTACTCAGTTTTACACCAGCAGTGAGCTCTTCTGACACGGAACTGTTTGCCGCCATTGATACAGTTACGCAGCAGCACTACCCGGGTACGCCTGTTGTACCGGGTGTGCTTGGGGGGTTTACTGACAGTCACTTTTTCAGGGAGCTTGGTATTGTCAGCTATGGCTACTCACCGACGTTTGTCCCAATTTCAGAGATGCGTGGTATACATGGAAATAACGAACGCATAAGTGTAGAAGCGCTTGGCGCGGCGGTGGTATTGATGACAGATTTACTGGAATTATTTACTTTGCCGCAAGAGTGAGAAGGGCCTTGCTAGTGCTTAGCAGATAGAGGTTGTTTAGCTATACTGTTGCTCGAATTGATAACCCAATACTGAATTAAATCTATCCGGAGTGCGCCATGTCGTTTCCAAAATCGCTTCTTTTATCAGCACTCGCCTTGGCGCTACTGTCTATGCTTCAAGCGTGTGGTGATTCGCAGGAAAATACCAAAGAAGCTTCAACCGAAAAGATGGCTGCCGAAACTACATCGGCGGCACGGTCTGATGCCTCACCAGGCTCCATGCCGCAACAGCCCGAAGAATCGGAAGAGGTACAGACCTTGACTGTGAATGGCAGCGAGGTAGTTGCTGCGGATGCAGAGTCTACCGAGGAATATGAGGAGATCGACCCCGACTCGCTGGAAGCTGCTGGTCGGGTTGAACTTAAACAATATTCGGTTGCATGGGTTGGCAGCGGCACCATAGGTGGCGGTACGCTTACAATGGATGGCGAATCCTACCCGTTCAAGATTGTTGGACTGGGGGTCGGTGGCTTTGGTGCATCGTCGGTAGAGGCGACAGGTGTTGTCTATAATCTACCCGACAGGGAGGCTTTTGCCGGCACTTATGGCAACGCGCGACTTGGGTTGACCGCAGGTGATTCCGGGGGCGGTAAGTTATGGCTGCGCAATTCCGATGATGTGGTCATAGAGCTGGAGTCGGAGATGCGTGGGCTCGCTTTGGCGGGAGGTGTTGACGGTCTCGTTATCCAGTGGGATGAAAAGGAAAAGTCTTCGGTCGATGATGCGATGGACGGTACTGAAGAAGTCGTTGGTAAAGGGATAGAAGCTGGGGCGGACGCTGTTGAAACAGGGATCGGTAAAGTGAAAGGCTGGCTCAAGAAGGATGGTGGCTAGCGATGCAAAAAACTAAGCTACTCCGTCAGTAACACTGGATTCACACTGTGTCGTCATCACTTCAGGATCAGCTGCTCAAATCTGGCTTAGCTGACAGTAAGAAGGCCAAGAAGCTGGCCAAGGAAAAACGTAAGGCAGTTAATGTTGCAAAAAATAGTGGCGAGACTTTAGTCGATGAGAACAAAGAGGCCGCTAGACAGGCGATTGCAGAGAAGGCCCACCGAGATCGGGAACTTAACCAGGCGCTGAACAGTAAGGCGGAGCGTAAGGCGATTAATGCTCAAATCAAGCAACTGATTGACAGCAACAAGCTTGCAAAGGGTGAAGGTGATATAGGCTTCAACTTTACCGATGGTAAGAATGTGAAGAGTCTTTACGTTACATCGCTTGAACAGAAGCAACTGTCGGCCGGGGTTTTGTCGATAGTTAAGCAGGGGGATCAGTATGAAATTTTGCCCAGACCCGTTGCGGACAAAATTGCGGAGCGAGACCAGGGTCGTATTATCTTACTGCAGCAGGATTCAGACGTAACGCTCACAGAAGAAGAGCAAGACTGGTATAAAGACTACGAGATACCAGATGATTTGATGTGGTGACCTTCTGCTGAGAGAGCTTGCAGATGTCTCTCCTGGTCGCAGTAGATAAGCTTGTTTTTATCCATCCGTAGTTGCGAGAATCCACTCTTGCGCTTTATTTTTCTGGCTATAGCCAAAAGAGACTACCTCTGCCGCAACGAAGTGATCGACGATGCTATCGGCGAGGTTGCCGATAGGAGAATCGGTAACGATGGCAATACGGGTAATTTTCTTGTGATGATTCTTTACGAAAGACAGATGTGAGAGAAAAGCAGCGAAAGACTCCCACCCAGGAAACTCTTTGGTTGCTATGATCAACCCCCGCAGAACACCATGCTCCTCAATGTAAGGATCAATGATACTCGCGGCGGACTTAAAATCCGATTCACTCAAACTGTTATCAGGTTCAAGCACTGCGATTCCGGTTACGTTATCCAGATGCGTTTTGAGCATTTTCTATCCTCGGATAATTCGGCTCAGATCAGTATATAGGATTTGGGGCTGAACGACCGTCGGGCTTGATCTGGGACTTGGAGGTTACCGGGCCCGGAGAGTAGTGCAAATTCTTGCCCAATTTCAGTAATGGTCCATACTGAAAAGCGGTCACATTTTTTAAGCCCTGCTCGGGGTTGAGAATTCGGAAGGTTCTATGCGCTTGATGCCAATAACAGATGCTTTTTTCCTGATCATGGAGTCGCGACGTGTGCCCATGCATGTGGGTGGCGTCAATTTGTTTACTTTACCTAAAGACGTAGAAGATACGCGTTTCCTTGGTCAACTCAGTGAGCTTCTGCGACACGATGGAGAATTGCGTCGACCCTTCGGAGAACGACTTAAGATGGGGCCACTGGGGGTGGCGGGGCCTATCCGTTGGATGGAAGACGACGAACTTGATATGGACTACCACATCAGGCACTCCTCTCTGCCCAAGCCTGGGCGCTACCGGGAGCTATTTTCCCTTGTTTCCCGCCTGCATGGGCAGTTGTTAGATCGCTCGCGTCCTCTCTGGGAAATGCACCTGATCGAAGGCTTAAAGGGCCGACAGTTCGCGACGTACCTGAAAGCCCATCACTGCGCCATCGACGGGGTAGGGGCCTTGCGGTTAATGAGCAGTATGTACTCTACCAATGCTCGCACTCGATTGCGTGAGTCGCCCTTATCCGCCGAGGCACACCAAGCCTATAGGCGTAGCCTGGATAGTGTCGGGCGCGAGAGCCCGCCCTCTGAACAAAGCATACTTGCGGTATCAGATGTGCTTCGCGAACAGTTGAGCAGCACGGTTAACGTCGGGCGTGCAATACGCGAGACAGCTGCCGTTTGGATGAACAGGCAGAGCAAGATGGCCGTGCCATTTCATCAGATTCCCGATAATGCTTTCCGCCGCCAGCTGACTGGCTCGCGTCGCTTTGTTGCGCAGTCCTGGGAGTTTGACCGGGTCAATGCAGTCGGTAAGGCGCTGGGTTGCAAGATCAATGATATTGTTCTGGCGATTTGTGCTGGCTCGCTTCGCCGACAGTTGCAAGAGCAGGGTGGGGTGCCGAAATTGTCGATGAAAGCGATGGCGCCGGTTTCAGTGAGGGCAGCCGGCGATGCAGATTCGGCGAACGCCGTGGGTATGGTTGTTGCCGATCTTGCCACTAACATCAAGGATCCTGAAAAGCGTCTTCGCAGAATAAAAGAGTCTATGGATGCTGCGAAAGCAATGCTGAGTAGCATGAGCAGCAAGGAAATTCAGATCTATACAGCGCTGACTCAGGCGCCCATGCTGTTAACCCAGGTCACTGGTCAGGGCAGTCGCTTCCCCGGCTTTAGCACAGTTGTTTCTAACGTTCCGGGGCCCAGGGAGCGGCGTTACTGGAATGGTGCGCGCCTTGATGGCATCTATCCTGTATCGATTCCCTTTGATGGCAGCGCGGTGAACTTCACCGTAGTCAGTAACTACAAGAATCTGGACTTCGGTATTGTGGCCTGCCGCAAATCCGTGCCCCACGTGCAGAAACTCATTGAGTATATGGAGGACTCCTTGTGTGAATTGGAGCAGGTGGCGGGGGTGGGTCGTAAACGAAAGCGAAAGCGGGCTTAGTCTTCCACGCAATTGACGCAACGGGTGCTGGCTGGGTCGAAAGTTAGCCGTGCGTCTTCAATTGCTTCACCGCATTTATAGCAATAGCCATAATCATCAGCCTCTATACGGCGCAGGGCGCTCTCGATCTTCTGTAGTTGCTGCTGTCTTCGACGCGCAGTTTCCTGAGCCATTTGCTGGGCTTGCAGGGCGTCCATTCTGGACAGGCGGCCGACCTTCGACTGGTCAAGGGCAACGGTGTCCGCTGCATCCCTACTATCGGAGCTCAACTGCTCTATCTCGTTGCGCCTGGCCAGCAGAGCTTTCTTAAATTTTTCCAGATGCACGTGATGTTTACGTCAAAAAATCAGGCAGGCACTGGCCGCGCCTCGTAAACGGTATACGTCAGCAATCCAGATTCCATATCGACTGCTCCGGCCGCAACGGCTTGTATGCCATTCAGCCAGTTGTACTTGTCCGAACCGGTCTGGAAGGTAGGCGCCGTGGCTAGGAGTCCTTTTTCGACATCCATGCGTCCTGCATATTCAATATAAATGAAGGCACCGTCGTCGGTTTTCAATGTCAGCCTTACATCCAGCGCTGCAATCTTGCCGTCGTCACTAAAGGTCGCCCAATCGGCGGCATCATTAGTAGCCAATACTGCGTTAAGACGATCTCCAGTAAATTCGACTGAAGGCACATCTATAACAACGCGTGCGCCCTTGGGCCCGCCGCCCACATTTACTGACTCACCGAGTTGCGCCTTAATTATTCCGAGTAAATGCAGCTCAATCTTTGCTTCCATGTTTTGTCCTCTGGTTTTCCAAGAATTTTAAACTTTAGCATCGCGCAGTTTGGCACACAGACGTGTTGCCTGCCCATAATTATCTGCTCAGTGCAGCCGCGTCGGCCCGCAGAGCATGGAGTGATTTGGGGGGCGACTATTGTCGGCGCTAAGAATGGCGAGAGCGTTTGCTGACCGCTCGGCGTTCGACATGCCGCGACAATATCCGATTGCCCTCGTCGTTAACCGTTTCACTTTTCTGCAAGGACCAAAGCTTATCCCTCGCGTCGCGATAGTTGGTCGAGAAATCGATGATTGGCTCCGGGTATGACTGCGCGTGCAATAAGCGCTCCATTGGATTAGCGAGCCAGGGTTGGTGTATCAGGTGCTCTGGTGTGTCGCGTAATTCCGGTATCCACTCGCGAATGAAATGACCACGTGGGTCGTGCTCCATCGACTGTTTAACCGGGTTGTAGATCCTTACCGTATTGATGCCGGTGACGCCCGCCTGCATTTGAAGTTGCGGGTAATGTATGCCGGGCTCGAAGTCGAGAAAAAGACTGGCAAGATGTTCCGATGCGTCGTGCCATCCTTGCCAGAGCAGATGGCAGAAGAAGCTCACTAACATTGCGCGACAACGGAAGTTGACGTAGCCCGTAGCATTCAGGCAGCGCATTGCTGCATCGACCAGTGGATAGCCGGTCCGGCCCTCTCGCCATGCAATCTGCGCTTCCAGATCCCGGGGCCGTTCCACGCAGTGGTAGCCGCGGTTAATGTCCTCAAACTCCATTCGGCACCCCATTTCAAACTTCTGTATAAAGTGACAATGCCAGTGCAGCCGCGATTCAAAGGCCGCCATGGGGCGCCCCCAACCAAGGTCATTCCTGCGTGCCACCAGTGCTTGGTAAACCTGCCGTATGGATAGATTCCCCCACGCCAGATGTGGGGAAAGGCGAGAGCAGTGCTCGCGGCTTTGGCCGGGCTTGGAAATGTCTCGTTCATAGTGAATGCCGCGCTCCTCAATGAAGCTGTCAAGGCACTGTTGGGCGGCCTCCGGGCCACCCGGCTGAAAGTTCGAGTGTGATTGAAGCCAGCTTTGTGGAGGGGTTCGCAGAAGCGCGTTGTCCAGTGCGCCACCGGGAATCGGTGGTGGAGCCGACATTGCCTGCCAAATGGGTATTTCCTGTGGTGCTGACATCACGTCTCGCCATCGCGCATTCCAGCCGCTTCGATCGCGACGTCCTCGCTCTATCCCATTGGTGGGGGTTTCGTGCCATGGGATACCCTGATCGCCCAGCCACTTCTTAACCTCAGTATCCCTCTGGAATGTCAGGTCGACACCTGTTTCCTCGTGGCTGTAGACAGTAGCTATCGGGTTTTCCGCATGCAGTAGCGCTAGCAGTGAAAGCAGCTCACTTTGAAAGACCAGTACGCGCAGCCCCTTCTCTCGGAGTCGGCGATTCATATCCTGCAGGGATTGGCTAACGAATCTCCAGTGCCGCTCGGAGTAGCGGGGATCTTTCAGTAACATGGGTTCAAAGGAGTAGAAAATGAGCACCGGGAGGCCGCTACTCAGTGCACGACAAAGTGGCTGGTGGTCTGCCAGGCGCAAGTCACGCTTTAGCCAAACAACCGATACACTCATTGCGCTTGTGACAGTTCCGGCCACTCAACAGGCTTGAGTGTCTCAGCGCAAAGTAGTGGCAGCTGTCGGCGTCTCAGGGTTCGTTTCAAAATATGATAAGTGTCCTTGTCAAACATAAAGGCGGGAGCTACCTTCGCCGTGCGTGCTCCCTCTAGGCTGTTAAAGGTGCCCATATACGTCCAGTTATGTAGCAGGTGCCACTCTTTTTCTGGCTGCAGCGCAGGGTTATCGGCAGTCTCGTGCAGCAGGATCGGGCGGGTTACGGGCCATGCACTCAGACGCTGATTGTTGAGCGCTGCCAGTAGCCTGTGGTTGTGCGCTTTTGTGCCTTCCAGACCATTGCACGCTCCATCGCAACGGCCAATTTGAAACTGGAAGCAGGGTCCCTTGCCTGCTTCCAGGCCCAGAATTTGCGGGCATAACCTTTCGCGACGGGCGAGTGATTGCAGAGATTTCCTTGCATGAGAGCGGTTTGCATAGGCGCCGTATGTCGCCAGTATGTCGGGCCTCTCCACAGCGTAAGCCTGTAAAGACGGCACCGCGAAACCGGCACCGTTGTCACGTAGGGTAAAAGACCACATACGCCGCATGTTGCGCTGCCTTTTATTGAAGATCGGTAGCTGTTGTTTAATCGCCTCATTCTCCAACAGAAGCGCACCGACCTCCCCGGCAGTGGGGCGCACATCAATTCTTGCTGAGCCGGCGACCATTCTCATTTGACGTGATGATTTTTTGGCATTGGCAAGGTGCGTTTTCACCCGTGTACGGAGGTTGATGCTCTTGCCGATATAGAGTGCCTGGCCATCCGCATCAAGAAAGCGGTAAACGCCGGGGCATTCTGGCAAGGTATCAATGACCTGGCCTGCCATTGTCATTGGAGGGATGCCGGGCTTTTGCATAGTGCTACTGTGGGGCAACTTGGCACTGGGGGCAGTGATACAGCCGTCGAGTATTTGCTTCGCTGCGTTCAATCAGGGTACCGCAGTGATAGCAAGGCCGGTCAGTGCGTCCAAATACGTAGAAGCGCCTCTTCTCACGCTTCAACTTTGCTTTACTGAGCCTCCCGGATAGGCGTGGTGCGAGAGTGATGCCCTTTGTTTCGTAGCTTCTGCGGCTGAGTAACAGTGTGCTGCGTGCAAGCTTGCCCAGCTGTCCACGTCCCAGGTCTTTTGGTTTGCAGCGTGGGTGGATGCCGGCATCGTGCAGGACCTCGGAACGAAGGTAATTTCCATTCCCAGCCAAGAAGGCCTGATCGAGGTATAGGGCACACAGTTCTCGCTTCCTGAATTCCGGTTGCTGAAGCCTGGCCGAAATGTCTCGCCAACTCAGCGTCGGGTCCATGATGTCGGGCCCGATTCGCTGTAGGAAGGGGTGCTGCTCGATTTCCTCTGTTGGCCAGACGCTTATATCTGAAGCACTGTAGAGGATGGCGCTGTTGTCGGCGGTTTGCAGCAGTATTCGAAGAGAACGATTGCTAGCAGGGAGTTTGTGTCCTGTTACAACTCTCCACTGCCCGTAGAGCTGGTTATGGCTGTAAATGGTGAAGCCGTGCTCGAAATGAGTGAGAAGGGCCTTGCCGCGTGTTTCGATGCTGCTGACGCGATGCCCTCGCAATTTTTTGGCGTATTGCCTCAGTCGAGGAATACCAAAGCGCACCGTGTCTACTGTCCGGCCAACGAGCACACCCGCGATAGCATCGGCTGCTCGACGTATTTCTGGTCCTTCCGGCATTTTGCCCCCTGCGTGTTAGCAAGAGAATACGTGCCTCAAGTCGCTACAGTTCTGGTCGGACCAGGTTTTGTCCATCCCTTAAGGATCGCTGAAGTGGGGCAAGCGGCGTATCATCGTCCGGTGTCTCAAATTCTTACAGCTACAAACCCGGCAGAAGCGCTATCACCAGGCGCTAAAGACCTATGGTTTGTTCCCCTGGGTGGTTGCGGTGAGATAGGCATTAACCTGAACGTCTACGGGCATGACGGACAGTGGCTGATAGTGGATTGCGGAATAGGTTTTGACAGGACCCCCGGCTCGGAGGCAGTCATCGCTCCCGATCCCGACTTCATCAGCTCTCGTCGCGGTGCCCTGGTAGGTATGGTTATTACTCACGCTCATGAGGATCATGTGGGCGCCGTCCCCTTCCTCTGGCCAGAGCTGCAGTGCCCGGTTTACTGCACTCCGTTTACCGCGGCTGTTCTAAGGCGCAAGCTTGCTGAGGTCGGGTTGCTGGATGTGGTCCCGCTACATGTTATTGAGCCGGCTGCATCCCATAGCCTTGGCCCATTCGATTTACGTTGGATTGGAGTGACCCACTCTACGCCCGAAGCCCAATGCCTTTTGCTGGAAACACCGGTCGGCCGGGTGCTGCATACTGGAGACTGGAAGTGGGATGCAGACCCACAGGTTGGGCCGCCCTACGAGGAGTCCAGTTTTCGTCAGCTGGCCGAACTGGATATTGACGCTTTGGTCTGCGATTCAACCTGCGCGACGGTAGAGGGCAGATCCCCGAGTGAGGGCGAATTATTACCCGGAATTCGAGATGTCATCCGCCGAGCCAAGGGTCGGGTTGTGGCGACATGCTTCGGCAGTAACATAGCCCGATTGCAGACTCTGGCGCGGGCCGCCGTAGATGACGGCCGTTATGTATCGCTATTTGGCAGGTCACTGCTTAATAATTATCGCGCTGCCCTGCAGGCCGGTTATTGGGACCCTGCACTGACATTTATCGACCCAGCCCATGTTGGCTACCTACCGCCAGACGAAGTGATGGTCATTGCAACTGGCAGCCAGGGCGATGCCCGTGCTGCGCTGACTCGCTTGGCCATGGGAGCCCACCCTCAAATGGAGCTGGCTGCAGGCGACACAGTATTATTTAGTTCTCGAGAAATTCCGGGCAATGAGCTGGCGATAGAGCGAGTGCGCAATGCGCTTTTGGCGCGTGAAGTGTGCGTTGTAGAACAGGAGGTGGGCGGGCCGCTTATCCATACTTCCGGTCACCCAGCCAGGGACGAGCTGCGGGATATGTATCAATGGGTGAAACCCAAAGCTGCGGTTCCAGTGCATGGAGAGCCACATCATCTGTCCGCGCATGCGGAGCTTGCGGCCGGTACCGGCGTGACCAGTCAGCTGCTGGGCCGAAACGGCGACTTGTTTTTGCTGGCACCGGTGATTGGTTTGCGGCGCGGTGTTGTTTCCGTTGGGCGACGAACTATCCGTGACAGTTAATTGTAAGCACTGTCTAGAACGGTTTAACTTGATCGCCACCGAGTCAATAATGAAAGGAAACCCGTGTGCCGATGGCGTTTCGTTAAATGGGCTGCGGCTGGAGTGGGTAAACCTGAAGGGAAGTAAGTGGGTAAGACGGCACGAGCTGGAGGTAAAATGTGGCTTCCTTGCCACACGAGGACGTCCTTGCCGCTCGAGCGCATCCTGGCGACATGTGTAGAATGGTAAAAAACAGGATAAAGAACCTGTTTATTTTCCTAAATTTTAGTGATTTTTTTCTTAAGGCAAGCTAACTCTAAATATTTCAATAGGTTAGCCGCCATAGCTTTGCTATGCTTGGTTCATTATTTAGCTGGAATTATGTAGAAAATGCCCTTGAGCTCCGGCTTTCAGCTGGAAAATTACACCGTTTTCCCACCTCGTAACACTATCAGTGGCCCTGACGGTGACAAACGGCTTGAGCCCAAATGCATGCAGGTATTGCAATTACTTGCCGAGCGCGCCGGCGACGTGGTGACTCGGGCTGAGTTACTGGAGAGGGCCTGGAAGGACACCTACTCTGGCGATGAGGCGCTAAGTCGCAGCATCTCTCTACTGCGCGCGGCCCTGGGTGGCGGTGAAGCCGGGCGCAAGTATATACAGACGGTACCGAAGACAGGCTACCGGCTTACCATGCCTGTTACCGAGTTGGCCCCCGATTCCGCTGAAAAGGGCACTACCTCGATTCCTGTCCCACACGAGGATGTATCCACCCGCCCATCGTGGGTTCCCACCACGTTATTGCGGCCGGTTCCCGTAATTGCGGTGCTGCTAAGCCTGGCAGCCGGTTTTGCCTTGCTGGAATTTGGTGACCTCAAGCAGCCATCGGGCCCATCGATATCTGAGCAGACAAAAGACACCACCGCCGCGGCCAAGGCGACTCAAAACAGTATCGCCGTATTGCCATTGACCAATAAGAGTCCCGATCCGGACAAAGCATATTTTGCCAACGGAATTCATGAAGCGATTCTGAACCAATTGGTAAAGATCAAGGCCATGCAGGTTACCTCGCGCAGTAGTGTGCTTCGCTATGCCGATTCTCGAAAACCACTAAACGAAATAGGGCAAGAACTGGGTGTCGAAACTCTGCTAATGGGCAGTGTGCGTTTTGCCGATAACCGAGTGAAAATCAATGCCGAATTGATCAGGGCTAGCGATGAGGTCTACTTGTGGGCTGAGTCCTATGAGTTCCAGCTTGATGACATCTTCAATATCGAAGCTGAGGTTGCGTTGCAGGTAGCTCGGGCAATGGAGACCTCTTTACTGCCAGACGAGGTAGCAGAGATCGAGCGCCCCCCCAGTCAAAGTGTTGAAGCCTATACTTTGTTTCTCCAACACCGCTATCAATTGGAGCGCGAAAGCGCACGCTCAACACTAGCCCCGGATGGCTGGATAGAGAAGGGCATTGCCAAGCTGGAAAGGGCTGTCGAGATTGATCCGCTGTTTGCTATTGGCTGGGCTGAGCTTGGATTTGTTTATTGGTTAAAGGGCAGCATCAGTCCGGCTGATGAAATGGATGTGCTTTATGATCGGGCGCTGGATTATGCCAAGCGGGCGGTAGCACTGGACCCGGGTATCTCTAATGCGTATGAAACCCTGGCGAGGGTGGCGTTTGATCGTGCCGAGTGGGCCACCTGGGAGGACAACGCCCGCAAGTCTGTGCAGATGAACGACCTCGATGGACGCGCTGCTTTTAACTTTGCCATGACCCTTGCCAACGTCGGTCAATATGAAGAGGCCTACAACTGGTATGACGTGGCTATCTCAAAGAGTCCAACCCTTGGCTATTACCACGAGGCCGCTATAGCCGCCCGAATTTGGGGCGGTGACTACGAAAGTGCCTACCGTATGACCGGGCAATATTTGGCCGTTGGTGGCGACAGGAATGCCTACCATGCCTTTCGCGCGTACACGCTTCACAAGCTCGGTAAAGGTACAGAATCAAACTCGGAGCTCGCGGCGATATCGGATGAGCCCATGCTGGTGGCGATGTGGGTGATCCCCGGATTTCACGACTACCTGCGCTGCCAATCTGGTGAGAAAGAACAGGTGATGGCGAATTTGACGGCGATGGCAATTAGCCCAGCGAGAGAGCTAAGGATTCAGTATTGTGCTGCGGCGGTTGATGACAAAGATGCGATGTTTGAGAGCTTTAATCGCACCATAAGTGACAAGCTGATTATCTATCTCACCGATGTGATAACCGAGGAGGTTCGCTCGGATGAACGTTGGCAGGTAGTTTCTGACTATATGGCTCTGCCTGAAGAGTCGGGTATATCTTCGTCCTGAAATTTGGGCGCAGGGCTGTCTGCAAGCTAGTGGATAGAAATTTTATGTTTGCAACGTTGGCAGGGTTTTGAGCTATTTCAACCCGGTCATGCTACCGACACACAACCTCTCTATTCTTCTGACCTTCAACGGCTTTCGCTTCGCAAAGGTCTGGCCAGCCGTATTTATCCCAAACCTCAATCAGGCCGATGTTTCGCGCGAACTCGCTGAACCCCGTGTGTTGCCGGAATGCTTGTGATTCTGCTTCCACGCTCCAGATTGAGTGCAGCGAGCCAGCGTTTATGGGGTAGGGGCGTTGCTGGAACAGTTCCATGAAGCGCTCAGGCCGACCGATAAATATGTAACTCAATATCAGGTAACTGTTGGTATAGGAATCGGGCTTGCGCAAGAACTTATCCAGGGCATCCCCAATTTTTTCTCTTGCGGCGGTATCTCTGTAGAACATGGCCCTACCCAACAGAGTCCAGGACTCAGGTGTTCTGAATTCTGCGGGATAGCGCGATCGTATGGTGTCTGAAAGCTGTTCCCAGCAGGCCAATCCTTCAGCAGGTGAGTCAAGTGTGCCCTTCAGCAGGCATAATTGTATCGCAGCAGGCTCAAAGCCCAGATCTTTGCTGCGTTTCACGGATATGCGTGCTGCCTCACCTTGACCGAGCGCGTGTTGCGCGACCCCCAGGTTCATCAGGCCTACAGCGTCCGTGGGGTCCCAGCGCAGTCCCTCCTGCATCATCTGCGCGCCTACTTTGTTTTGCCCGACGAGGGATCGATAGTGTCCGCGTCGTATCGCCAACAATGGCTGACTGGGGCTCAGTTCATAAGCCACTTCGAGGGCATCCACGGAGGCAGCAAAGTTAAGATCGTAGTCCAGCAGAATCGTCTCGGCATAGTGGGCGATAGCCAAATCCGGGTCGATGGACAGGGCCCGGTCCACCGCTTCCCTGGCAGAGCCTATGAAGTTGGGAATCATCGACTTTTCAGCTGTCAGCGTCAGATAAATATAGGCTTGCCCTAGCCAGGCCCAGGCGACGGCGAAATCGGGGTCAAGCAGTACTGCCCGTTCAAGCAGGGCGACGGCATTGACGCGGTTATGATGGCCAAACTTTCGCGTTAGTGTTCGCCCCTGTAAGAACAGGTCGTAGGCTTCCTGGCTCTCCGTGAGCCTTGCAACCACCCGTTTGGGACCGGACAGGTCGAGCACAATGCCCAGATTTCTGGCGATCTCTCGGGCTATGTCCTCCTGCAGATCAAAAACGTCTGTGAGATCGTCATCGTAGTTTTCCGACCAGATAGTGGCGCCGCTGTCTGTCTTTACCAGCCTGGCAGTAATTCGTATGCGGTCGTTTTGTTTGCGCACAGAACCTGTGACGATATGGGTGACCGACAGGGCTGAGCCAACTGCCAACGGGTCGATATCCTGGCCGCGCTGCTGAAATGAGGACGTTCGACCACTGACTCGCAGGTCGGGTAGTTTGACTAAGGCGTTGAGCACCTCTTCCGCCAGGCCGTCGGCGAGATACTGCTGATCACCGGCGTTGCTCAGGTCGGTAAAGGGGATGATGGCAACTGATCTGCCTGCAGTGACAGGCCTTGGTGCGGTTGCCTCTGTTACTGCCGGTGGTGCAGGCTTATACAGGTAGCCGCCCAAGCCGATGGCTAAAATCAACATAAGGAGCGCGGCTAGCCAGCCCTTGCCGACCGATGGTTCTGGCTCTTCTCTCTCAGGATCCTTTTTTGCAGCATCGCTGGCATTGTCCTGCTGCTGTGATTGACCAGCCTCCATGCCTACCTCGGCAACCAGTCTGTACCCGCGCTTTGGAACAGTCTCTATATACTGATTACCACCCCGCACTTCGCCAAAGGCTCGGCGCAGCAGTGATACCGCTCTGGAGAGGCTCTCGTCCCCGCCGAAATTCTCAGCCCATACCTGATCGAGAAGGTCCTGTCGGCTGACGACCTCTCCCGCGTTATCGATCAGGGCCTGGAGCAGGTTCATCACCTTTGGCTCCATGGCGAACTTGCCCGCGGGTCCCTCGATCGAGAGTAAATTGAAGCTGACCTTAGCTTCCCCTACGCGGATCTGTGTTGTCTCGCCCACAGGCGTCCATTCCCTTTTTCTGGCCACATTAGTCTTGTTACAGCAGGCTATCATACCTTTTTCAGGCAAGACCTGAATTTATTTATGTCATTGTTTTAAATAGGTATTTCGCCCATTTATGATCGCATAAGCCAGACCTAAGAAAGACATAAACTACACATCAGGCTTTTATTCGGCACCTCTCCCATTCTTACCTTCAAATAAAGCGAGGGTTACAAGGATGAAAAAGAAAATCTTCGATGTCTGCGTCATAGGGACCGGTGCTGGCGGAGGTGTGGTGATTGATCAGCTCACCGCGGCCGGCTTTTCCGTGGTTGCATTGGAGCGCGGGCCCTATCTCCCAACCAGCGAGTTCGATGATGATGAACTGCGCAACGGTGTGCGAGACCTGGTGTTTTCCGCCAATCAGCAGGAGTCTTTCTATGACGCCAGTACTGGCGAAACCACCCAGGGGAGTTTCAGTCGAATTTCTCATTGTGTAGGCGGCACCATTACGCATTGGGATGGTATGTCGTGGCGCTTTCGCCCGGACGAATTTCGAGTACTTTCTACCGAGGGCGCCGTGGCTGGTGCCTCCCTGGCTGACTGGCCAATCAGCTATGAGGATATGGCGCCGTTCTATGAAAAAGCTGAGTGGGATTTCGGTATCTCGGGCAGTGCCGGGGCGCATATTACCGAGGGCCCCCGGCAAAAAGGTTACCCCAATCCGCCACACCCTTATCGAACGGCCAGTACCAGAATCGCCAATGGTGCGCGCGCTATGGGTTACAAACCATTCCCTATTCCACTGGCGATCAACTCGAAAGCGCATGGTGGTCGACCTGAGTGTATGCGCGGTGGCTCCTGCAGGGCCTATGGTTGCCCGATTCATGCCAAGGCTACGACCTATGCGATCTCTCTGCCCCGCGCCGCGAGCACGGGTAAGCTGGATTTGCGTGCGGATGCCATGGTTTTCGAGCTACCACAAAAAAATGGCCGTGTTACCGGCGCCCGTTATCTGGATGCCAGGGGTGACGCCCACGAGGTATTGGCCAAGCATGTAATTTGTGCGGCCGGAACAATAGGTACGCCGCACTTGATGCTGCAAAGCGGATCTTCCGAGGGGCTAGGGAACAGTTCAGGGCTGGTGGGCAAGAATCTTCAGTTTCATCATTTCCCCAGTGCAGTCGCGGTGTTTGATGAGGACATGCGTGGTTATACCGGATTTGAGGGCCACGTTGCTTTCGATGATCTGCATCCCAGCGATGCCAGGCGAGGGTTCATTCGTGGCGGCGTGGTTATTGAGGCCAATATCTTTTCGCATCAACCCATCATGCACAGCCTTGCACTTGCCGGCGAGGGGCAGACCTGGGGCGCTGGCCTGAAGGAGCACATGCGAAACTTCAGTCGAACCGTTCACTTTGCTGGTATCTGTGAGGAGCTTCCCATGGAATCGAATCGGGTGGAGCTGGACCCTACCCTGAAGGATCGATTTGGTTTGCCTCTACCGCGAATCACTAAAACCAATCACCCCAATGATATCGCCATGAGTATCTGGTACGAGAAACAATTGGCGGAAGTAGCGCGAGCGGCAGGAGCCAGTAAAGTGATGTCGCCCTCTATTGTTGGTCTGGACATAAAACTGGATACGCCGGTCACTGGCGCGGAGCACAACCATGGTACCTGCCGCATGGGTAATGATCCGGAGAAATCTGTTCTGGACAAGTGGTGCCGCAGCCATGAGGTTCCCAATTTCTGGGTGGCGGATGGCAGCGTTATGCCGACCAACGGTGGCTACAATCCGACCCTGACGATCCTGGCTAATGCCTATCGGGTTTCTGATTACTTCATTCGTGAGTCAGCGAGGCAATCACTATGAGCGAACACAATAGTACGGAAGTCACCAGGCGAGCGGCGCTGCGCGGCACAGCCGTTTTCGCGGGGGGACTCTACACGGCACTTAACATGCCGCGACCCCTGGCACTTGCAGCCATGGAAAACAGCTCGGCCGTTCTCTTGACCGCGACGCAATGGCCTACGGTTGAGGCGATCACCGCCCGAATTATTCCCACAGATCATCAAGGCGGTGCCAAAGAAGCCAACTGCGTGAATTTTATCGACAAGGCGTTGGCGAACGAGGACTCTGCCTCGGCGCCCGATTTCAGGTTTGGGCTGTCGGCCCTTGATCTGCTTTGCTCAGAGGTACACGGTAGACCGTTTGCGGAGCTTTCGCCGGAGCAGCAGGACAGCACGCTTGCCTCACTTGAGTCGGGTTCGGCAAAGCCATGGCCAGCGGGTGGTGTCACTGCCGCCAGTTTCTTCGAATTGGTCAGGGTAATGACGATTATGGGATTTATGGCCGACCCCGACTATGGCGGTAACAAGGAGATGATCGGTTGGCAGGTTGCCCGCTATCCAGGGCCGCGACATCACCAGGGAGGCTACACTCCGGCACAAATGTTAGGGGAGGAGCCAATCACCACGCTTTGGGGCGAGGAGATGTAGTCGCTTTTGCGGGCCATGCAATTAATTTATAAGCACAACTATCAGGAGAAAAAAATGAACAGCTACACTTTCAAAAATCAGGATATAAGCTGGAATCAGCTCGAGGGATTTGATCATTTCAGCTATCACATACTGGACGTGGACAGGGAACAGAAGGTGGTCGATGCCATCTTCAAATTTGCCGCTAACGAAAAGATTGCCCTGCATCGCCATCTCGCCCTAAACCATATGCTGGTGTTGGAGGGAGAGCACATACTTTACGAACCAGACGGTACAGTGAAAGAGGTGAGACCCGCCGGTCGATACACGGTCAGTCAGGCTGACCATGAGCCTCACCAGGAGGGCGGAAGAGATCAGGATGTGATCATACTGTTCAGCATCCGAGGTACTGACGGCGACATGTACGAGATTCTCGACGCCGAAATGAATCAGATAGCGATGTTGGGAATGGATGACTTCGAGGGACTGTTAGCCGCGCAGGCGGCTTAGGACGCAGACCCTCAAAAGTACGTTGCGTTTAGGCCCATTTCCCACGCTACTCGGGTACGCCATCGGTGGCCAGCTGTTTACCCAGTTGCGCCGCCAGAGCGAAGAATTTTTCGGGTTCCTGGTGTCGCATGGCCGCCAGGTCTCTTTCCATACCCTTGGCATAGATCAACTCGGGAACCTTGTTTTCCACGGCGTCGAGAATCGCATTGGCGCAATCCATGGGGTCGTCACCGTTATCGATGTTGGCGTCTGAACGGCCTTGCTGGCTGCCATCGGAAGTCACAGAGTTACGCGCAATATCAGTCGCTACCGAGCCTGGCAGTACATTTGTTACCTGAATATTATGCAGCGCTTCCACTTCAGAGCGCAGCGCATCCATGTAGCCAATCAAGCCGTGCTTGGCCGCGGAGTAGGCTGTTCTAAGCGGCGCCCCAATCCTTCCGGCGATCGAGCTGATCGCAACAATATGACCTCCCCCGGCGTCAGCCATGCGGCTAAGCTGTAATTGTGTCAGCCAGATAGGCGACATCAGGTCCACATTGAGCAGGTGAGTATATACGTCCGGATCTGTGTCCATGGCCAGGCTGCGCTGGCTTATCCCTGCATTGTTAACCAGAATATCGACGCGCCCGGCCCAGTCCCATGCCTGATTTACTCTGGAATCCAGCGTAGCAAAGTCAGTAACTTCAAACGGGTGCAGCATGGAATCCGTAGGTAGTTCGTCAGCCACGGCCTGCAGTGCGTCGACCCGCCGCCCAGACAGAATAATGCGGGCGCCTTCGTTGGCGAAGGCGATCGCCAGTGCCTTACCAATCCCTGAGGATGCGCCGGTAATCCATGCAACCTTGCCCTCAAATCTTTTCATACCTGTTCCTTTAGACTATTGCTTTCAAAAAATTTGATCTATAGCTTAGTCGATCACGTCAACTTGCACACGTAGGTGCAACTGCCTTTCGAGGCATTGCACTTGCTGACAAACCGATCGCAAATCAACACGAGGACACAGACCATGTACTTATCCGGAAAAACAGCCCTGGTAACAGGCGCGGGGCAGGGGGTTGGCCAGGGTATCGCACTGGCATTGGCAGCACAGGGCGCCAGTATTGCTGTCACGGGTCGCACCATGGAAAAACTGGAGAACACCTGTGCCCAAATCGAGGAAAGAGGGGGTAGGGCTCTTGCCATCGTCTGTGACGTCAAAGATAACGATTCATTGAGTAAATGCGTGAACCGGGTAGTCGAACACTTTGGCGGCATCAATATTCTGGTGAATAACGCTCAGGAAGTGCCTCTTGGCACGCTGCAGCAGGTAGACGACGCTGCCTTTAACGCAGGCTGGGAGTCTGGGCCACTTGCCACCTTCAGATTAATGAAGCTTTGTTATCCACACCTAAAGGGTGATGGCTGTATTGTTAATCTTGCCAGTGCAGCTGGCAAACGCTGGGATATGAGCGGCTATGGCTGTTACGCAGCCACTAAAGAAGCGATTCGCTCTTTAACGCGCGCGGCCGCCTGTGAGTGGGGGCCGGATAACATTAGAACCAACGTGATTCTGCCGCACGCAAAATCACCGGGACTTGAATGGTGGATGGAAACTAACCCCGAAGAGGCCGCGGCATTCGTAGCCACGATTCCACAGCGTCGTGTTGGCGAGTGCGAGCAGGATATTGGCCGCTTCGTCGCTCAGCTTTGCGGACCGGACAGTGCTTATGTCAATGGACAGTCTATTGGGCTAGATGGTGGTCAGGCTCTTATTGGCTAATGCCCGCCGAACACCAGAGTTTTTACCGGCAACACCAGCGCCTGTATACGCAAGATAACCGCGTGCACTATGCCCACGGCGTCTACCATGTGAAGGAACAGGTATTCCCCCAGACCGAGGTTGCCCGCTGCAAGCGCATCGTGATTAAAGGTATAAGCATTGGCCAGACACTTGGTACCAGGGAATACGCCCTCAAGTCCGCCTTCGTATAGAGGCTCCATGGCGACAGTTAACGTACCGGGCTTTGCCCTTACCTGAATATCCAGCAGGTTGTCCGCGGGCCGCAGCTGACCCGCTGGAATTACGTCTAATACTCGTACCACCACCATGGGAATCACAGTGAATGGTTTTGACATACAAGTGATTTCCGCCAGCGTGCCAGGTTTCACAATGGGGGCTGCCAGTTGGTTGAAGCCAGCCTGCACTTCGACAAGGCCAGACTCCACGCCTCCAACAGGAATCAACAACCCTGCCGGCCGCAGTATCGGGTTGACGTAATCGCCAGGCTGCAACAAAAACTGTGCAACTCGGCCCGCGATACCTGCGTAGATGGTTGTTTTACGAACTTCCACCTGTGTTTGTTCCAGAGTATCCACGGCGCTGGCCCGTTGTGCGGGTAGTACAGAATCGAGTTGCGCCTGCACCGCCTGTAAGTTGGCATTTGCGGCCGACAGCGCTCCCTGGCGGGATTCAACACTATTTTGCAGACGTTGTATCTCTCTCGGGCTGACCAAACCCGAATCGCGCTCTTGTAATTCTACCTTCAGTCGCAGCTCGTTTTCGGCTTGGTCCAGCGAGCCCTGTGCCTGTGCGACAAGGCCCCTCATTGCCGCTCTCTCGGCCTCTGCCAGTTTTATACCTGCATCCAGCTCCATGATTTTGCTTTTCGCGACTTCCATAGCAGCCAGTTGGCTACTCTCTTCGAGTGCGAACAGAGGGTCGCCGGCCGCCACCAGCTGACCATTCTCTACAAATACTTCGTCGACTCTGCCGCCGCCCTCAGGAAGCATGGTCACAGTCCGAAAAAACGGAGAGGCGTTGCTGGTAGATGGGTGGTAGTAAAAAATTAGCGTTATCAAGGCCACGGTTAACAATACGCAGGCGGTGATCCCCCAGCGCAATTCGTACCACATGCTAAAAAACGTTATCTCGTGGCCCCAGCGCTTGCCTTGTAAATAGCGCCTGCCGAGGAAGTCAGGGAGTATCGTAATCAGCGAGCAGAGTAAAAATTCCAGCATTACTATTGCTCCCTGTCGACTGGCGCTATTTGAGCGTCAGGTTCGTTGTCAGGGGGTGAGGACTGCTGCGCGCCAGAAATCTTGGCTAGCGACTCTGCAATCGAATTGATCGGTGTTACTACGTCGGGCAATCTGACTACAGACAGCAACAGCGCGGCTACCCAAAAAACATTGTTGTGGGTAAATAAAGCCAGTAGTGCCAGCACAGCAATAAACTGTAGCTGTGTATTGTTCTGGCGATGCGCCATCCTTTCTGGCAGCGCGTGTAGTTTCAAATAAAAGTTGCCGACGGTCAGCAATAGAATAACCAATAGCCAGACCACTACGGTAAAAAGCGGGTCTGCGCCATCCTCGCCACCAATGAAGCGCGGGAGGTGCTCGGGTGCGAGAGGGTGTGTATTGCCAATCATTATTCTTCTCCATTACTTCAGCGGATGAAGCAGATGTTGATCTTTCTTATTCCCGCATAGGCTACTCCATATTAAAGGTACCAACCAGTGCTCGAATTACTTTGGTAGCTGCCTGATCAAACTTGTACGTTAATGGCACATGCTGGGGGCTGATCTATACTCTGGAAAACTGACTCTATGAAGAAGGAAAATCACAATGCTTGGATATGTGACACTGGGTACCAATGACCATGATAGAGCTCGGGGCGACTGACGAGGGCGCTCCGGGCCAACGTATCGAGGGGTTCTACGCGGGGTATTTTCGCGATCTGGATGGCAATAAACTGAATGCGTTTATTTTTGCCTAGCTACTGTGGGTCTTTGCGCCGCTGTTACTTAAACGGATTATTGATAACCGGTGTAATCTGAAGCCGAAGATTCCATTCGGTACCGTAGTCATCGGGTTTGATGACAGAGTAGTGGAGTTCGGCTCTCAGCTTTACTGGCGTTTTTCCCCAGCGCAGGGTTTTGGTAACTCCCAGACCGATGGGAAATGTCAGGGCATTGTCGGAGTCTGCTTCCCAGTCGTAAGTGATCGTGGGACCCATGCCGATCGACATGGCATTCGGCAATGAATAGCGAATCGTATATTGGATGTCTGTTCGACTGGTGTCGTTGCGATCGCTATCACCGTCAACGGATTCCCAGTGTTGCGCCAGCACGCCATAAACCCAGGGCTTGCCAATGTTAAACCACATGGCCGCCGGTCCGGCCTGGTATTTACCCTGGCCTAATTCATCTTCCGAGGCGGTAGGAAATATCACTGTGGCGCCCACGCCCCATACCGGACCATCTGCTCGATTGGGGCCAGCCAGAGCTAGCAGTTGAATGTCGCCCAGGCCCGTTTTGTGCTCGGAAGACTCGAAAGTCGAGTCATCAAATACCGGCTCAGTCACCATCGGGAACACCGGGCGTAGCGTGAACATGGTCTGCTTCTCGTCGCCAACTTCAAAAGGCATGAATGGCTGGAAAAACATATTGTTGGCGTATTCGTTACCTTTGACGTCATCGCCAGATCTTGCTGATGAATTATTCTGAAAGGTGAGCGACCAGATGCTTGTTAGCGGGTTGTTCAGTTTACGGTCAAGCTCTGCGAGGTCTGCCGTAGCTAATGAATCTTCTTCGGCGCCTTCGGCCAGCGTCAGGGCGGATTGTGCCAGTAGCCAGAATGTGAGCAGGAGTCGGGTAGCGATATTCATAATGGAACTGGGGCACTTGGCAAGCTCGAAGATGACTCAGTCTAACCTGATTTATTGATAAATCATAAGCGCGGTAAGGAAGGCAGCGTGGCTCAAGATTGAGATTGGCAGTACGGTGGGAGCTGAAGGCAATTCTTCTATGATGCCTGCGCGCCTCTATTTCATGTCCCAGACCCTGACCACCCCTCCCATGGTGCCGACATAGGCCGAGCCATTGGGTGTAATTGAAATGCTGCCGTAATGGTTGTTGAACTTCTCTCCTACCCCCATCAATACCTTGTAAGCTAGCTCTCCGGTGTGGGCGCTGATGGCGGTGAAATACCAGGCATGCATGTCCTCTGGATTACTTTTGTCGCGAGTGATTACGTAAATCAGGCCACTGGCGAGTGATGCCTTGGGCACAGACGAGGGCGCGCTGATATCGTTGTTCTCCCAAACTAGCTCGCAACGTTGTGTCTGCCTGTCGATTCTCAATCGCGCCAAACCCGGCTCTGCGGTGATCTGCTTGTAGGGCCCCTGATAGCCGAAGTTGTTTTCTACAACAAAACCGTCTGCTAGTGCTACCAGTGAATTTTCGCTTGTACCTTTGCCGGATTCGAACACCGGTTGTTTGCAATACAGGGCGGGTTTGTCGGCCCCGGGAGACTGTTTGAACACATTTACATTGATGCGCGTGTCGGCGTTATCAGTGATCGCAACAAATTCGTCTCCCAGTAGCGTTGGTGTGGTCCCCGTCCCAAAACCCATAGTGCCTGGTTTGGGTGCAGTGCCTCTGTCGTAGGCTTCCCTCCAGCCAATAGTGAGCCTTCCGTTCTGATCAAGATTGAAACGGTACATGGCGTGATTTGATGCGATGAATACACCGCGAGCACTAACGGCCATGGCATTGTCGATCCCTTCATTTTCCAAGCTGATCACTTGAATGTCATGCCCAGATCGATCGGCCACGCCTACCAGTCCTGTACGTGTGATAAACCAGTAATTTCCCTGCCAGTCGGGTAGCACATCGATGATGCGGTGATCCTCATCGCGAACAGCGTCCAGTGCGTTAGACAAAGGAACGCTGGTTCGCTTACTCCACTTCAAGTCCTGGGCCTGGGTTAACTCCCAGATCTCGATAGCGGGTTCGTTACTTGCTAGTAAAACGCGATATTCATGATCCAGGTGAAAGTAAACGCCGCCGCCAAATTTGCTGCCTATGGGAAGCCAGCGGGTAATTTTTTTTCTGGCAAGTATGGCCAGCGACTCGGGATCACGTGCCACCAACGTCACTCCGAAAGGTGTAACGCAGGTTGAGATAAGTCTGCCTTCGTTGTCCAGAACAGAGGAGACGCAATTGCCTACCAAGGGATGAAACAGCGCTGACTCGACTTGCGGATTGATGCCCAGTGGGCCAGCCCAGCTATAAGTATCACTCTGATAACTATCGTTGTGCATGCTGTTGTGGCCGGCGGGAGCCAGAAAGGGGTGGTTGGCGAACTGTGCGCTAGCCATGGGCAGCGGCTCTTGTGATTCGCCAATAAACGGATTTACATTGCTTATATCTGTATTGGTCGGGATGGGTCCATCAACATCTCGAGTAAACCAGACTACTAAAATCGTGACAGTAATAACCAGAAGTAGTGTGATGCGCCATAGCCAGACAGTGCCATGCCTTAGCATTGCCCATATCTCACCTTAGTTTCTTTCATCTTTTCTTAAGACGCCGCTAATTGAAACCTGTTTAAAAATGTCATAATCAAGTCGCAGAAAATCATATAAACGCTCCTCCAAATTCTTATCTAGCGTGTAGCTTGACTCTGCTGAAACATTTCTTACTGGCAACTTAATCTCCCTGCCAATTTTTTTGCTGATAAATTCCTCCACCATATCGAGCCTGTCCATCGAAAAAACGTAGTCGACTCCTAGAGAGGTATCGGGCATCAGGAAAAAATTTCTCTGCGTAGTGATGTCGGCGAATGATGGCCTATTATCCTTGTTGAGATAAGCTGAAACAAATTCATTGAATGTTATGTTCCCGGTGTAATTAGCTGCTCCTGGATGATTGGGATTTTTTAATACGTCTCGCTTTCGGAATCGGTACCAACTAAAGACCCAATCTGTTGGGTTTCGCATAACGCAGAATATTTCGACTTTAGTATCTGGAATCTTTGACTGAATGTGGCTGAGAATAACCGTATTCAGTTCTTTGGCGTTCATGTGCTTGAGATGCGGGTTACCTCCAAATCTAACTTCAGAAAATGGATCAAGTACAGACTCGATTGAGCTGGAAGCGCATTTCGGTACACACAAGAAGGCGAAGCCGTATTTAATAGATAAATGCATTAGTGAGAGAAGCGATCTTCCTGCTGACTTTGAGTCAGAGTATATTGATAACTGATAGCCTGTGTCGAATGCCTATGGCGGTGGAAGAATGCAGAGGTTTTTATGAAAATCGTTTTGTGACTTTAACCACTTCCGCTTTTTGATGAGTCGCCCTGTAGGCGCTCGGCGCGTCGTGCGAGTTTAGCCACCAGGTTCTCTCCTACCTCGGGCATTGACCAGGGGCAGACCGCGATACAGATTGCGCAGCCGGATGTTTCGGCAAAGAAGGGAATGCAGGCGTCGAAATCGACATACCATTTCTCAATACCCCTCACCGTCTGTTTTTCAGGGGTGATTGCCTCGGGTGGACAGGCATTCTCGCAGACACGGCATCTGGAGCAGAAATCATCTATACCGAACTCACGTTTAGGTGTGATTGAAAACGGGGCGTTGGTTAACACGGCACCCAGACGAAACGCCGAGCCGAATTCCGGATTGATTATGGAGCCGTGCTTGCCAAGCTCGCCAAAGCCACATTCAAGGGCTGGAGGTATCATCAGTATCTTTCCGGTCATGGGCCCGGTAATGGCATCGGCTTCCCAGCCCTGTTCCCGTAGCCATGAGGCTACCTTGTTCGCTGCCGCCGCTGCACGGCCGTATTGTCGGGTTACATCCTTGCCGCCGCGCAACTCCGGCACATGGCGTAATTCCTCGTAATCATGTTGTACCCCAAGCATTATTACATTGCTCAGATGAGTGGTCTCGTGCTCGAAAACCCACTCCGGACGCAGTCTAGCCACACCCGTCATCTCCACGTCACCCGATTGAACAAAGTTATCAAGTTTCGCAGTCCATTCCTCAGGGGATTGATCCACCTTCAGTGCTGCAACATCTGGCAGTGGTGCTTCGACCAATGTTCTGCGATAGCTGCGTAGCTCCAGCATTTCTTCGTCGGGTTCTTCGTGTTCGTAAAACCATTGCTGTGCTGGCCCGAATTCTGCCGTGGACATATCAGGCGTCCACCAGACCATCGATGGCCTGCGCACCTTATTTTCATCAAGTCCATTAACTCGATTACCGCTGTAACCATCGGGTAACAGTTCTAGAAAATCTGCATTTGGGGAATAGGGACGAAATCTGTTTTTAGGCATATGGCTGCCCTCCGTGCACTATCTTTTAATCTACTCGATTAATCCGTAGCCATGTCTTCAGAGCATCTAACTCTGCTAGTCAAAGAATGACGATTTCCTTTCGAAATTTGGCCCGTAAACCGGTTCATTTCTTTCTGTGAGGTAGGCACGATTTATGCTCTCCACGAATCCGACATCCGCGAACATTTGTACCATGGCGTCATAGTTCTCGTGTTCGAAGTGAGCAGCCAGTGAGCTACTGTCTTCCCACAGCTCGTACACCTGTATCGCGAGCGGGTCGCATGGGTCCGGCGCGAAGCAGTACACGTGACAGCCCGGCTCCTGATCCCTTGTTGCCTGTTGGATGGGGATAGACAGCTCAACAGCCTTTTCCCTGTCTTCCCGGGAAGCGAAAACCAGCTTTGCAGCGACAATGATCATTTCTTTCCTTGTGTAACGCCTGATTAGTAAGTGAATTCGAGTTAGTAAAGTGTAGGACATCCAGCGAAGAATTGATGCCATGTACTATCAAGCCAATAACTATGCAGGATTCGGCCTACGCTTAAGTAAGGAAAGCTAGCATTATCGCTATTCCTGATTGCGTGTGACTACACTGCCTCCTCCGTGATACCGTCTTGAGCCTGAAGCGACGGCGCCAACAGGCGTAGCGGCGTAATCTTCAAAGTATCATCAGGAGTTGTGGACCAGTGAATCATCCGAAGCAGGCGGCCTTTTATTTTGACTATATTTCGCCTTATGCGTATCTCCTTTGGCACAGGTTAAATGCTGAAAACTCAGAGTTATCAGGTCGCCTGGAGCTATGCCACAGACCTGTGCTATTTGCAGGCTTATTAAATCACTGGGGGCAAAAGGGGCCCGCAGAGATTGAGGCAAAGCGTATCCACACCTACAGGCAGGTCGTTTACCTGGCAAAACAGTACGATATTCCGTTCCGGATGCCCGATGCCCATCCGTTTAATCCACTGGCTGCCCTGCGGTTAACGATTGCTGCCGGTAATACACCCGAAGCGATAAGCACTGTCTTCACCTGTATTTGGGTGGACGGTCATCGCCCGGACGACCCCGCCGGTTTTGCGGCAATTGTAGACGCCCTAGCAATCGAGGGTGGTGAAAGTGCCGCGAGGGAAAAGATTGCATCTTCGTCTGTAAAACAGGAGCTACAGAAAAACGGTTCAGATGCGCTGGCTGATGGGGTGTTTGGTGTCCCGACGATAGTCGCTGAGGGCGAGCTTTTTTGGGGTGTAGATAGTCTTGATATGCTGGTACATTTTCTGGACAACCCGGGCTATTATCGTGGCGATGAAATGCGCAGAATCCACGATATTGTTCCTTCGGCTACGCGTGCGCATTGAGAAATTTTAGAGAACGTATTTGTTTCTGAGGTGCCGTAATATTAAGGCGCCCGAAGGCAATACATGTCCGGTGATGAAGGTTTTCCTATGATGCATATATCCCTCGATACAACGCCATTGCTACTGGTGTTGCTATTAACCATGATCGTAGTTCTTGCGGCTATTGAGCTGGGGTTTCATCTGGGCGCCTGGCGCACCAATCGCCATGCTGCATTGGGGGAGAGCGAAGCGCAATTGAGCTCGATGACCGGTGCGCACCTTGCCCTGCTCGCTTTCATAATGGCTTTTTCATTCAGCATGGCCGCAGGCCATTATCAGGAACGTAGAAACCTGATCATGGCGGATGCCAATGCGATCAGTACCGCCCACTCGAGAGCGAGCCTTATTGCTGCGCCCGAGGGTCGTGTGATAGCAGATGCCCTGGTTGACTATGTGTCGGTACGTGCTGAAGTAAAGGGCCTTGAAGATGGGCCTGAAATGATCAGGAAGAGCCAGGAGATAGAAGACAAAATCTGGCGTGAGGTAAAATCGTTGGTAGATACGCAACCACTCACGGTTTTGCACAGCCTTCTGATTCAGTCGCTGAACGAAGTTTCCGATGTTAATGACCAGAGAATGGCGGCCGGTTTGAAGAATCGCGTCCCAAGGATCCTGTGGACCGTTCTGGCCGCACTTTTGATTCTCGCGATGCTTGGCATTGGCTATTTTTCCGGTTCCAAGGGTGCTCGAAACCCCATCGCGAGTACGGCCCTGGCCTTGTCTTTCTCCCTTGTGCTTGTGTTGATCGCCGATCTCGATCGGCCTATGGGAGGCACGCTAAAATCTGATCAGTCGCCAATTATTGATTTGCGTGATCAGCTGCTTGCTCAGGCCGCGCGATAGCAAGTCCATCCTTCTGGAATAAAACCATTACCTTTAAGGAAAGTAGCTGCTTATGGAAGTGTATGACGTTATGCGAACTACCTTCGCCTGCAGGGAGTTCACCGGCGAGCCGGTGCCCGGTGAGGTGCTTCATCGGATAATTGATAATGCCCGCTTTGCGCCTAGTGGTGGCAACCGACAGGGGTGGCGCATTATCAATGTGACTGAGGCAAGTATAAAAAGGCAACTCGCTCAACTGTCGTTACCCGCAGCCACACGTTATCTGCTTCAAATGCAGGCTGGTGAGAGCCCGCTGAATACTATCAACACCTCAGTGGTGACAGATGAACAGGTAGCTCAGGAAACCCCACCAGAATGGCTGGTGGCGCATGTCGAAAATGCGCCCACGCTTCTGGTTATCACCGTAGATTTGGCGCTCATTGCCAGTATGGATAAGGATCTTGCCCGCGTGGGCCTGGTGAGTGGCGGCTCCATTTACCCGTTGGCCTGGAATATCCTACTGGCGGCAAGGAATGAAGGCTATGGCGGTACCATGACCACCTGGGGAGTGTCTGAGGAAGAGGGCGTTAAAGAGCTTTTGGACATTCCCTCCAGCTGGGCTGTGGCTGCCATCATGCCACTGGGAAAACCTGTTAAGCAGTTAACCAAGCTCAAGCGCAAGCCCGTCGATGAAATACTTGTCACCAATAGCTGGAGCGCCAGCTCATAGTGCCTGGCATGATTGAAGAAGATGCGATCGTTGCCGATATTTTTCATGTCTCTGATTTATATACAACACTGTCGCGACTTGCCGGTGCAGACCAGTATATTCCCCGTGATCGTTTGATTGATGGGGTAGATCAAAGTGCATTGGTTCTGGAGGGTGAAACAAACGGGCGTCGTGACAGCGTAATGATTTACTCAGGTAAATCCTTAAAGGCTGTCGTAAAGGAGCACTTGCAGCTTAAGGTTCCGGCCAAGGGCGAGAACGCGATTGTTGCGAAGTTTTATGACCTGCAGCGCGATACCCGTGAGGAGTATCCCGTCGCGACCGAAGTAGGTGCTTGGGGTGGAGCAGAGTTTGTTCGCATTATGCAGCGGCACATGATGCGCAAGGCCAAGTACCCTGATGAAAAGCCCGCCTTTGGTGTTCCTTATGAAGGGATCAGCAATTTGCGACCCGAGTCCAAAGCCGCAGTTGAGGCATTCCTGATCAAACAGAAGGCTGCACAGATGTAAGGTATACCGGCCTTGGCTCTCGCAAATGTCAGTTGAGGTTGACTGCTCTAGTCAGCTTCAACTGAGGTGCCCAGCTCATTTGCTACCGAAAGATAATAGTTGCGAGTCGGAGCATTCAGCGTCTCTTCTGCCAGCACCCTCAGTGATTCGATTTTTGCCTCGATAGCACGCTCACGATGACTACCCATTGCAATGAGATGGTCTGCCAGACGTAAGGCCCAAACATGATCCGCTTCTCGTTGTGCATCCAAAAGCGCATTTAGCAATGCCTCTTCTCCGCCAGCAAGCGCCGCCATGCGTGACGCCTCGCCTTTCGGAGACAGGTTTGAAAGATTGGTGGGGTTCCCGTCAAACCAGCCAACATAGCCGGAAAATACTGCACGTACAGCAGTATCCACACGGCCATAGAATTCTGTCAGATAGTGGCGTGAAGCCAGGCTCTCTGGCAATTTGACGTAGTCAACGAGTTCATCGGGCACCAGGCCTTTATTCATACCCTCGACGGTCTTGTCGTGGACAAAACGTATGGCATCTCGATAATCCGTGAGTGTCTGCTGTATCTCATCAGCGCCTTTAACCGGGCGAGTATGACCGGGAACAAGAGCGTCCGCTTTCTCCCCGGCCATTTTTTCGAGGCTATTCGCCCAGGGGATGATATCTCTGTATGGGGTCCCCCGAAGGGCGTAAATGTTCGGGAAAGATCGATAGAAGTTATCGCCGCTGAACAACACCTTTGACTCGGGTAGCCACACGTATAGTTGGTCGTCTGTTTCACCCGGGGCGGCAACCAGTTCGACCTGTATACCTGCGATGGTCAACCGCTGTCGTTCGCTGGCGAAGGAAATGGTGGGAGCGAGCGTCCCCTGTCCAAAGCCGCCCATGGGTTGGACGGCGGGGCCCACTCCTAGATTGATTCGTTCGACGCCCGGTTTCAGTGTGCGGCCGAATTGTCTTGCCGCGCGCTTTGCACTGAATGAGTTGCGCGGTCCAGCATCAATCCTGTCTACGTGGCTGTTGCTGCGTGCGTAGATATCAGGAGCGTCATCATCTGCAAATACCTTTGCACCGCCGACATGATCCATATGACCGTGTGTATAAATAATGGCCTTCACCGGTTTGTCGCTTACTTTGAGAAAATCTGCTCTCAGCGATTCGGCAGCTGCCAGCCCAGGTAAGGTATCAATGATGATGACACCGTCTGAGCCTACAATCATTGAGGCGTTGGATCCCGCGTACCCCACACCGGTGTAGACGTTTGGAGCGACCTGAATGAGCTCCTTTTCGAACTCGGCGTTCTGGGCTTGCAGGCGTTGTGTCGGGGTTGGCGCTTCAACATCGCTTGCTGTCGTTGATACAGCCTGAAGCAGGCCGACAAAGCACAGCGGGTAGAACATGGCTTTGATTCTTTCAAACTGGTTCATGGTCGGGTCTTCTCATAGAGCGTAGAGGCGAGCTTAAGTAAGCGGATAAAGTTTTACTAGATGGGATAAATAAGAAATACTATCTCATCATATGGAAAGGTGTGGCCGATGATTGATGACCTTCGCGCAATGGCAATCTTCGCTAAGGTGGCCGAGGCGGGTAGCTTTAGTGCTGCTGCCCGGACGCTGCAGCTGTCTACCTCCGTTGTCAGCCACCATGTGAAAGTATTGGAAACCCGGCACGGTGTGTCGCTATTCAGGCGATCCACACGTGCACTGTCGCTAACCAGTGAAGGACAAAGACTACTGGAAGCGGCGAGGCGCATGGTTGAGGCGGCAGAAGAGGGTCTTGATGCAATCGCCGAGATCAGCACCGACCCTTCCGGCGCACTGAGGCTAACAGTCCCTGCCTTTCTGGTAGATAGCCCTCAGGAAAGCGCTATCTGGCAGTTTGCCAGCCGCTACCCCAGTGTTGCAGTGACGGTGCATACCAGCGATGAGCGGGTAAATCTGGTAGCGGAAGGGTTTGATATGGCGATTCGGCTGGGGTCTCTGCCAGACAGTACGCTGAGAAGCCGCAGGATTGGCGGTTTCGAGCGTTGCCTGGTTGCGGCACCTGCCTATCTGGAGCAAATCGAAGTACCGCAGGTACCGGACGACCTTGGCCGTTGTAACTTCGTTCAGCTCGATATGATAGCGGACGAATTTGTTCTGCAGCGTGGGTCGACAGAGGTAACAGTGCGACCCGAACAGTCACGCATACAGGTTAATTCAGTCGCCGGCGCTCGGTCCGCGCTGCTGGCCGGACTAGGCGTGCAGAAACTGCCAGTGAGCGCGGTGGAAGCTGATTTGAAATCTGGTCGCCTGGTCAGGGTATTGCCGGAATGGTCGCTACCTACGCTCAGTATCTACGCGGTCTGGCCTGCTTCCAGCCACCGTAGTAGCCTGGTGAGATTGCTATTGGAGTACCTCGTTTGAGTTAGCGCTTTTCTTTATCAGCCTGCTCAAGCCAGAACAGTGTATCCATGTAGGTTACAAAACGGCTCAGGTAGTGCGGTGACAAATCTCGCATGGCGGCCAGCGAGCGGGCCGCCAGTCGCTGTGAATTCAGTGGCCCGCTGTCCTCAGGTATTTCCGCCACTGCCTGCGTCACCAGCTTGTCGGCGTTCTGTTTAACCTGTGTTGCCCTGAATCGTCTCGCTGACTTCAGCTCTTCATTATTGTGCGCAGTTGAGCGACCCGCTGACGACACCCCTTCTCGCACAGTGTTAACCGCTTCTGATTCTTGTGCCCTCAACAAGTCGTCCAGTGCTGAGCCGTCTGGATTATCCCCATGAAGTGATGCCTGTTCGTTTAGTTGTGCAGTCAGTGCAGCGAGCGTTTTTACATCATGCGGTGACTGTTGCTCTTCGCTCAGTGGCTGTTTGCCTGGTATCTGCTCCAGTGCCTGTTGGTAGTCGAGCAGCGCCTGGTTTGCCTTATCAGCCAGGATTGCTGTTACTGCCGCGCCTTTGCCATCGGCGCGCAGCACCAGAGACTCAATGTATCGAAACCGCGCCGGGTTGTGGGTCGCTGACTGATCCTCGCGCATTGCAGCCAGGTCCAGCTCAAGGGATTGTAGCTCGTCAGTCATCGCTGCTGGCTCGGGGCACAGGCGCCATTTCGACACGCCGATTTTTTGAACGGCTGGCATTGTCTGTGTTGGCGACCACGGGTTGTTGCGCTCCAAACGCAGCGGCAAATACCAGCTTCGGTGGCATGCCGTCGTCTATTAACGCTCGAGTGACGTTGAGTGCTCGCTGCGCGGAGAGCTCCCAGTTGTCCTCAAACTGGTTGTTCCCTGCCTGAATGGGCAGGTCATCGGTGAAGCCGCTCACCATTAGCAGCTCGTCTCGTTCGCTGAGATAGACTTGTACCGGTGCTATCAGGCTGCGCAGCAACTCCCGGCCCTCTGGCTGCAGTTCTGAAGAGTTCAAGGCAAATAGCACACTGCCGCTAATACCGATGCGGCCATTCGATAGCGTAACGCGGCCGCTAGCCAGCGGACCGGCCAGTGCATCCTCGAGTGCGATGCGCCGCTTCTGCTCAGCCTCGCGCATGGACACCTCGTTGTTGAGCGATTGGGTCAGCTCAAGCTGATAACCCATCACCCAGACAAGTATCAGAACAAAGACGCCCACCAGCCCGGACATTAGATCGCCAAATATGGCCCATACGGGCGTATCGTGGGCGATATCTTGTTGTAGCTCTTCCATCAGCTGGCCTCAGCCGGGAAGAGCTTGCCGCTCCCTCCTAGTCCGCGTAGCTCGTCGATGATTTCGCGTTGCGACATCATGCTCTGATCTATGATTTCGCGCGCCTGCGCAACGTAATAGCTCATCTGGTCATCACTGCGGGAAGTGGATTTGTCCATGGTCTCTTCGATACGGGACAGATTCTCAATCAGACTTTGGTTGGAGGCATTAAAGAGCTCGATGGCGAGGCCAAAGGAATCGCCCAGGCTTGCCATATCAACGGCGCCAGCTGCCACCGTGGCGGTGAGCTCGGTCATTTTAGTGGTCTCCACAGACAAGTGGTCCGTGAATTGACGGCTGACATCCTGCAGCATTGTGCTGGACGAATTTACCAGCACATCGATGGCCTCACGTTGGCCCGCGGAGGCCTGTTGCAGGGAATCCGATACCTGTGTCAGGTCCTGCATAATCCGTTGCCTGTCCTCGAGTAAATCGTTGTCACGCTGCATACTGTTGGATAACTCTTCACGCAGGCTACCGATTACTTCAGCCGCAGCGCGCGGTGTCTCCGATGCTGTTTCAATGAGTCGCGTCATGGGCTGCTCCAACTCTGTTCCCAGCGCTTTGATATGCTCAGCTGCGGTTGCCTCCAGTTGCTCGAGTCTGGCCTGTGCCGCTTGCCCGCGCTGTTCTTCCTCTGCCCGCAGCGCGATAAGCTGCTCCCCGAGGGTGTTAGTCAGGTTTTGCAATTGCGTTTCCTGCTGACCCAGCCAGGCGCTTTCGTTGGCGGCACGCGCTTCAACAAGGCTTTCACTTACGCTTAGTAGCTTGGTGATTTCTTCAACCAGGCCAGTGGAAGATGCGTGAGCATTTTCTGACAGCTCCCGCGCTGAGTCTGCCAGCTGCTTGTGGACAGACTCCTGCAGAGACAGGGTCTTCTCGCCGGCCATTTGCCATTGGGCGGTCAGGGTAGTGGACAGCTCCTGTAATGCCGCGGTAGACGAGGCAAAGGACGCCTCCTGAGCTTCGCCCTGTCGCTCCAGCCATTGACCCGAGGCCGCTTCAAAAGTTTCCAACATGTCTGAGCTGGTCTGTTCATACCTGGACGAAAACCCGCTGAGAGAAGACGCTAGGGATGAGGAAATTTCGGAGGCGTTTTCTTTTAACACGTTGGTAATGGTATCCAGCTGGGCCCTGGTGGTGTTGTTCATTAGTGTGTGGGTTTCTTTTGTGTCACTGCTTACCTGCGCCATAGTCTCGGTGATAACAGGCTTGATGCTCTCGCCCGCGAGGCGGCCACTTTCGCCGAGACTCTCTCGTAAAGAGTCGCCTACCGACTCGGCCAGGCTCTGATAATGCTGTTGGGCGGTCTCGTGAAACTGGCTTTGATTGTTAAGGAGCTGCGCGCTGAGCGTATTGCCCATACGCTCCAGCTCATCCGCCATTTGACCAAGTTTCTCCACCACATTTGGCAGCGCCTGGGCCTGGCTCTGTATAGCTACGAAGGTTTGCTGTTGCTGGTACGGCAGGGAATGTTCGCGAAAGACTTTGTCGATGCTGCTGTCCAGGCTGCGTGTTACCAACATACGCTCGCGACGGCTTAGTGTGGAATTCAGGCCCAGCATGGCCGAGGCAGCAACGCCGGCCACCGAAGTCCCGAAGGCAAGTCCCAGACCCTGAATGGGCGCGGCCAATCCGTTTCGGATTGCCTCCAGCTCGGTGCTCCCCTGCAGAGCCACAACAGCGCCTTGCAGAGTGTCGACCATTCCTACAAAGGTACCCAGTAGGCCCAGCATTATCAGCAAGCCGACCAGATAGGGGGTGAAGATCGGGGCTGGAAGCCCCACACGCTCACCTTCGATTCGAAGCTTCACGGCGTTGCGCAGGGAAGGGTGCAGGGAAGTGAGCCAGTCTTGCAGGGCACTTGCCTGGTTCTTTTGTTCGGCTGGCAACGTATCTAGTGCGTCTTGAAGCGTGGCGGTGGCTTGACGAAACTGCCATAGCTCCACGATGCCAAGCAGGTATACGAAACCGATTACCACCGTTACCGACAGCGCAAGAAGATCTGAGCCGATAAAATCAGTGCCCATCCAGAGAATGGCGGTGGCCCCGAGCAGAAAGGCAACGGTAAAAAGTAGGTTAGTTTTCATCGGGTATCTCTTTATCGGGTACATCGTGAATATCTTGGTTAAGTGCTTCGACCAGACCCAGTGCGGGCAGGAGCCTTACTTCAACTTCGGCCAGTAGCAGGCCCTGAACTTCCCGGCGCAGCTGCTCGCAGATTTCTGCCCAGGCAGCACCCTCGGATTGTTGGTGGTCTCGGGCCGCAAGAAACTGGCCATGCAGATACTCCACTCTTCGCTCCAGTAGTTTCGGTACGGCATTAAAGTAACGCTGCGAATGTGAGCCGAGAGCGTCTGACAATGCTGCATCCAGCGCTGCGATGCGTGACAGCTTTGGAGAGAGTTGGGCTACAGCATCACGGGTGCGCTGGTGCAGACCGCGAACCTTGCCATAGATGTCGACTTGCTGGGCTCTATAGAATTTGAGGAGCACGACGGCGGCAGAGGCTGAATCGGTCGTGGGCTCAGCCTCTATCGCAGGCCAGCGTATGCGGGTAGGGCCCGAGCTGGGGAAAAAGCTGCGCATGGCAGCTTGCACGATACTGCTGCGAGCGCGCAGGAATTCTGTGGTAATGCCGTCGCGAAACTCCCCAATGCCCTCGTCTTCGAGCTCAGGGGCTTGTGTGTGTGCCTCAGACAGCGCAATAGCGTCGGCGAAGTTGATAAGTTGCCCGAGCTTGTCGCTGAACTGCTGGTGCGACACCTGCGCCTCTGACACAGACAAATCGGTAAGAAAGCGAATCAGCCTGGAGCTGTCCAGCGATACGTGAGGGAGGGCTTGGGTCATTGAATATGAATGCGGGAATTATTACCGCAGCTGCGCTTCCTGGCGTGTTTAAGAGTTGTGGGTTGCCAGCAGGCGAGCTCTGGACGATTTGGTCGACACATTGGCGATCCGTGTGTGGTCCACGGGATATCGGCTTCGGTTGCCAAATTTGATGCGCATTATCGCCTATCGGGGCAGGGATTCAAGGTCGATTCGGCGCAGAAGTACAGATTCATGTGGTGAGATTGGATAGGGTGCACATTTTTTTTCATCCAACCAGCTTTCGGGCTCGTAGTCTCTTTAAGTAACAACGTTAATTATAAGGATGGTCACATGAAAAAAGCAGCATTATGGGTCTATGATGCCTACACGTACGTGTTTGATTCAAGCAAGAATCCGCTACGACATATCCCGGATCCGCCAAGCCGGCTGTTTATTATGACGATTCTCGCCTTCATGTGGAGTGGAGTGTTTGCGGCCTACATCGGCAGCATTACCTACTTCGGCGTCAGCGTGGCCGCTCACATTTTAGTGCTGCTGATGTTCTTCTTCACCATGGCCGTATTTTATGATGCAGAGAAAAATCATAGCTCCTGGCTCCTCCGTCTGCGTAGGGAGCAAAGGTAATAGTGTGGCTCCAAGCCAGATTTTTGATGGTTGTTACTAGGGGGATCAGAGGTATCGAAAGAATATCGAACTTCTGAATCACAGCAAAAACAACCGTTTGTCCATATTTTGTTCAATATAAACGCGAACAAAACGAGCGCCGTCAGAATTGTCGGGGTATTTTATAGAGAGCTCAACACGGAGGCGAGTCAATCAACTTTATCTGTGGAGAGCGTAACCATGAAAAAAAGAAAAATAGGGTTTGTATCGTTTGCCGTGGCACTCGCCTTAGGCAGCGCAACATCAGCAGCAGCCGATAGCACAACAATGCTTCAATCGGGCGATTTCGTAGGGTATTCATTTTGGTTGATTTCGATGGCGCTTGCGGCGTCGACGATCTTCTTCTTAATGGAGTCCCTGCGCATAGGCGGGAAGTGGGCGACGTCCCTCACCGTTTCAGCACTCGTTACATTCATAGCAGCCTTTCACTATTTCTACATGCGTGAAGTCTGGGTGGCAACGGGTGACACGCCCACCGATTTCAGATATATCGATTGGTTGCTGACCGTGCCGTTATTAATGATTGAGTTCTATCTGATTTTGGCTGCTATTGCCAAGGTCTCTGGAGGCATTTTCTGGCGCCTGTTGATTGGTACCCTGGTCATGCTGATTCCAGGTTACATGGGCGAAGCGGGTTACCTGAACTCCACCATCGGCTTTGCAATCGGTATGGTCGGCTGGGCGTTCATTCTGTATGAGATATTCTTTGGCGAGGCCAGTAAGGTCGCGGCATCGCAGGCCCCGGCCGCGGTTCAGAAATCGTTTACTCTGATGAAGTGGACTGTCACGGTCGGTTGGGCCATATATCCAATTGGGTATTTCTTTGGCTACCTCGCTGGCGGTACAGACGTTGGCACGCTCAACATCGTTTACAACCTCGCGGACGTTCTGAACAAAATCGCCTTCGGCCTGTTCATTTGGTACGCAGCGAATGAAGAGACCTTGGCAAAATCCTGACGCGGTAGCTTGTCATACGAGTCCCAAGAACCGCATTTGGGGCTCGATCTTTTAAGGATTTAGCAAATATCTGCCATGCCCCACCTGGGGCTGGCTTTCTTATGCCGCACCAGTAGCTGCAACTTTCGCAGGTCTGATACCAGCGTTTTTCCCTCTCCTCAACGGATAAGGTGATCCCCAGGCGCCTCTTCCGCGTATTTCTATCTCTTACATTCAGGTTTATCAATGATGATTATCAGAACTATCGCGGCTTTTATCAGTTTCGCACTTTTAGTGGCCTGCTCAGACAGCGATAGCAACCGCGGGCAACCGGTGGTCCCGCCGGAACCTGAATACAGTGTCGATCCAGCAACCATTGATGTTAGCGAGGCTGAATATTGCGATATTACCCAGGGCGATCACTGCCTGTTTCCATTTCCCAATGACTACTTTACTCGGGAAGATTCGATAACCGAGACGGGACTGCGGGTCAACTTCGATGGAAGGGCCATGCCGGTTAATGAGCAGGGCGCCGTAATTGACGCCACCGAACAAAATCGCAGTGACGGCTTTTCCATAGGAACAACCATGCTCACGCGCGTGGAAGGCCTTGATTTGGAAGCATCTGGCGCGGCGACTATCTTCGACCTTGGTGCTTCACTTGACCCTGATGCGCCTATCCAGCTCATTCACGCAAGAACCGGGGAGCGACAGCTGATTTGGGCAGAGATAGATCAGGTACCCGAGCCTGAGGAGAAGCGGGCGCTGATGATTCGGGTAGGCAAGACCCTGCAAAATGGCGAACGCTACATAGTGGTGTTACAGAATCTGGTAGACACAGAGGGTAACCCCATTGAGCCCAGCGACGCATTTAAGGTCTATCAAGAGGCGATACCCTCTGACATTACGGAAATTGAATCACGCAGGGAACATTTTGAATCGATTTTTGAGAGCCTGAGCGGCCACGGTATAGCCCGTGACGAGCTTTACCTCGCGTGGGATTTCACAACGGCATCTGTCGAGAATACCAGTTATCGAGCACTCCATATGCGTGATACCGGTCTGGCCAGCCTTTCTGGAAGTGCGCCAGCCGTTACTATCGAGTCCGTGGTCGATAACTCGGTTGAGGATGACCGGGATATAGGCCGCGTCATTGAAGGCACGATTACTGTGCCTAACTTTATGGACAATGCCGAGGCCGCACCAGGCTCTAGAATAAATTATGAGAGTGATGACCCTGACGCGCTGCCAGCTCAGTTTGGTGGCGACGGTACTGTCGAGGTTCCCTTTATTTGCGTGATACCCCAGGTGGCCCTGGTGGACGCTGCCGACGGTGACACCGAAACGCAGGCGGTTGTGGTTGGGCACGGGCTGTTTGGAGATCGCTATACCGCCTTGGGCGTGGGCTTTGGTGCAGAACTAACCAACGCCATGTTCTGTGCCATGGATTGGTGGGGGATGTCGTCAGCTGACCAAATCAATGCCTTTTTGCAGCTGAGAGATCTCAGCCTGTTCCCCGAGTTACCTGATCGGTTGCACCAGGCCTTCCTGAACAAAATCTTTCTATCAGAGGCTATGGTCAATGCAGGCGGTTTTCAGACCTTGCCCGCATTTCAAGACGACAACGGCAATCCCTTGTTCAGAAGGGATACCGTGCAGTACAACGGAATTTCCATGGGCTCTGCCTACGGTGGGGCATTAAGCGCCTTAAGTCCCCATTTTGACTACTCAGTGCTGGACCTTGCTGGTATGAATTGGGCAAACGTTGTGCGTCGCTCGAATGTCTGGAGTACATTTGCCGTCGCCTACGAGCCTTCATACACAGACTCCCTTGATCAGGCATTGGGCCTGTCTCTTGTCCAAATCGTCTGGGATCGCGCTGACAGCAATGGCTACGCCAATCACATTACTCGCGACCCGTTTCCTGGTAGCAAGCTTAGCCGAGTACTCATTCAATTCGGGATCGGTGATCAAATCCTTACCGAGACCGCGTCCGAACTGATGCAACGATCGCTGGGCACTCGCCGTCACAATCCCTCGATTGTGGAAGGCAGACATATTGCGGTGGAGCCCTATATCGGAATAGAGCCAATCACGTCCTATCCCTATGAAGGCAATGCGGTAATGCATTGGGACACTGGGCCTTTCCCCATTGCGGGACACGATGGCACTCCCCTACAACGGCCGGAAAACCTACCACGCAATCTGGGTTACGACACGCACGGCTTGCCATTGGGGCAGCCTGGTGCATGGGAACAGAAGGCCACGTTCTGGCGAACCGGCGTGGTAATTGATGTCTGTGGCAGCCAGCCATGCTTGGCGGATGGGTATGATGGCACGCCGGGCGTTTACGATCCCGCGAACGCGCCGGTAGAGGAGTGACTCTGACCTTGCGCTGAGTCGGCTATGCCTTGCTGTCGGTGAACCGGGCGGGCCGGCGCTCCAGTGTGCTCATCACGGCTTCGATTTGGTTGTCCGTCCCCAGCAGACTCCGGGAGCAGTTCGATTCGGCCACCAAACCATCGTAAGTCGAGCAAAATACAGAGTCGTTGATCAGTCTCTTTCCTGCTCGAACGGCATCCGGATTGCGGCCGCCAATCATCTGCGCGAGTTTCTGTGCTTCTTCCAGTGGGTTGTCCGCCACGGTGCTAGCCAGCCCGTAGGCGAACGCCTGCTCGCCTGTAAAGCGCCTACCGGTGAGAATAAGCTCCTTGGCTCTTTCCAGGCCGACAAGGTGTCGCAGCGATTGGCTGGCTGACATGTCGGGAAGCAGTCCAAAACTTATTTCCACAAAGCCGAGTTTTGTATTTGGAGCGACCACTCGGATGTCAGCGCCCAGTGCCAAGTTTAGACCGCCGCCCAATGCGGCGCCCTGGACTGCGGCGATCACAGGTACAGGCAATTCCTGCCAACCCCAGCCCAACTGCTGTACCTTATTGGCACCAGCAGGACTTAGTGCGTTGTAAGCATCTGCCGCGCTGTCGGCGGTAAGGTCACCAGAAACCATGTCGCCCATGTTCGCCATGTCCAGTCCCGCACAGAAGGTGTCTCCGGCCCCTGCAAGCACTACGACACGGACGCTTTGGTCCACTGCAATGGCTTCTTGGGCCGCTATTAGACCCTCGATGATCGCACCATCTATGGCGTTACGCTTATCGGGACGGTTGAGCGTGACCGTTGTTATTCCTTCCTGTGTGTCTGCGATAACGGCGTCTGGCATATTGAGCGTCCAAAGTAATGCTTGTAGCCGTCGACTATAGACAAGTTGACGCAGATTGACTCGCCCGGGGGTATTGCTTATGGAACTGCGGTTATTAAAAAGCCGCTGTCCTTGAGCTAGACGCTAGCGGTCCTGCAGACTCCCTCGGTAACGCCATCAAGAATCTTGAATGGGTCGCATAGCGTTACTGCCTTGCAGGCTGTTTCGGGTCGCCCGCGGTCTCACGAAATCGATATGCTTTATGCTAAAGTATCGGCAATTTAGCGAAGTCTGATCATGTAACGCTTATAAAGAGACTCTTATGGCAAGCAAAGAAATAAAAACCTACTGCCGTTTCTGCCACGCCAACTGCCCTATGGTGGCGACCGTAGAGGACAATAAACTCACCGCGTTGAAGCCCGACACTGATAACGAGGTTTTTGGTGGTTATACCTGCCTCAAGGGTCGGCAAATGCCCGAACAGTTGTATTATCCGGAGCGCATTCTCAATACCCTGAAGAAGAATCCGGATGGTAGCCATACCGGAATGGGTAGCGCCGAGGCTCTGGACGAGATCGCTGACAAGTTAAAAGCGATTATGGAAGAACATGGACCGCGCGCTATCGCCAGCTATAACGGTACTGTCTCGTTTCAGAATTCTGCCACCCACCCGGTGGCTAAAGCCTGGCATGTGGCGTTGGACTCGCCCTCTTACTACACCAGCATAACCATCGATCAACCCGCCAAGGTTGGCATTGGCCAGGCTCGCATGGGTTTTTGGGGTGCAGGACAGCACACCTGGCGAGATGCGAATGTGGCGCTGATTATTGGCACCAATACATTGGTATCGCATTTCTCCATTCCCGGCGGCGTGCCTGCTTTTAGCCCCGCCGCTGCATTGCGTGAAGGCAAGAAGCGTGGACTGAAAGTAATTTGCGTTGATCCACGCCGTTCCGAGTTGGCCTCCCGCTCTGACCTGCACTTACAGATCAAACCCGGGCAGGACGCGGTACTGCTGGCCGGGCTAATTCATATCATTCTGAACGAGAACCTGCATGATGCCGAGTTCTGCGCCGAGAATATCGAAAACCTCGATCAGTTTAAGGCAAGCCTTAGTCGCTTCACTCCAGAGTATGTTGCTGAGCGCACTGCTTTGGACAAAGCGGATATTCTGGAGGCTGCACATATATTCGCCGCCGGCCCCAAAGGTACAGCCACAACAGGCACTGGCCCCGAGATGGGCCCGTATCCCAACCTGATTCAGCACCTGACGCAAGCTATCAATGCGATCTGCGGCCGTCACTATCGCGAGGGGGAGGTCTTTCCTAACGCCGGTGTTCTGTCTCCATTGGTTCCGCGCGTGGCGCAGGCTGTTCCGCCACAGCCCGAGTGGCTTACCGGTGTGCGCAGCAGAGTGTCGGATGATATCGGCGAGGTAACGGTACTCACTGCCAATGGGCCGATAAAGGAAATGCCTACCTCTATCTGTGCCGACGAAATTTTGATGGAAGGCGAGGGACAGATCAAAGCCCTGATTGTTATCGGTGGCAATCCGGTATTGGCCTGGCCTGATCAGAAGAAGGCTTACAAGGCGCTGAAGAATCTCGACCTGCTGGTGTGTCTGGACTACAAAATGTCAGCCACCTGCGAGCTGGCTGACTATGTAATGGGCTCCAAGCTTTGTCTTGAACGCGATGACCTGACTGTACTCACAGACATCTGGTATGAACAACCCTATAGCCACTACGCCAAAACCGTTGTCGAAGCTGAGGGTGACGTCATTGAAGAGTGGGAACTGTTCTGGGAGTTGGGTAAGCGCATGGGGCTGGAGCTCAGCATTGACCAGCAGCATCCTATTGATATGAATGATAAGCCAAGCAAATACGAGATACTCGAAAAGATGACCACGGGCTCGCGCGTGCCCTTAGAGGAGATTTACAGTCACGATGGCGGCCACGTCTACGACCTGCCTGACGTTATTGTGCAGCCGGCAGATCCGGCATCCAAAGGTCTGATGGATCTTGTTCCCGAAGGCTTCGCTGAAGAAATCGAAGGCGCAGCGAGGGACGCCGATCGCAGCGTAGAGCTTGAAAGCGATTATCCATTCCTCCTGATTAGCCGAAGAATGAAAAATGTCTTTAACTCTACTGGTCCTGAGTTGAGCTTTCTGGCATCCAAGGGAACAACCAATCCGGCGTATATCAATCCCGATGATCTTGTGCAGCTGAATATTGAGGATGGCGAGGTCATTTCAATCAACTCCGAAAGGGGAGAGATTTCCGCAGTGGTAAAGGGCAGCCCCGATGTGAAACGCGGCGTTGTTTCCATGTCCCATTGCTGGGGTGGCGCGCCTGATGGCACCGATGACGATAAGGTGCGCGAAATTGGCGCAAATACTAACAGGCTTATCCATAACCTGGATTATCCGGAAAAATACTCCGGCATGGCGCGCCACAGTGCTATTCCGGTCAGTTTGAATAAATCAGCTTGATAACATCAGGCTGATTAGGAAGCCGTTGCTCATTGCTCGATTTCATTCAGTAGCTGTTTGGCGCTGATAGGTTTTGGGATGAAACTGATTTTCTCCGCGTAGAGGCGCTCTGCTGTGTCCTTCATGTCGAGGTGCCCGGACATAAGTATAAAGCGCATTGATTCGCGATCTGCAAAAAAATGTATCCTTGCGTATCGAATAAGATCAAGCCCCGACATTCCCGGCATTCTCATGTCGCTAAGAAGAACCTCATAATCATCTGACACTGATAGTTCCGTCAGCGCTTGCTCGGCGCTTCCAGCACTGGTCACTGAATGTCCGAAACCTTCCAGCATTTCGGCTGTCTCAATAAGTAGGAGGGGCTCGTCGTCTACGAGAAGAATCTTCATTCTTGTTCCTCTGTATAAAAATCTGTGAGCGAAGTCACAGGCCAGGCCAATGAGCCTTGACTAACCTCGCTCAGAGGATTCCACTGGAAGTGTAACGAATTTATGTAGAACCGCGACAGGACTTCAAAGAGGCGATGTTCTTGGAGACACCTAGCACCGATATATTGATCCTCGAGGACGACGCTTTGGCAGCGGCGGAACTGAAGGAGTGCCTCAGCGGCGAAGGTTTGCTTGCGACAATAGCGCGCACCAGAAAGCAATTTGAAAAAATGGTTGAGCGTCATGAATACCAGCTTCTGATCATAGATATCGGACTACCAGACGGTAGTGGCCTCGATGTGATCCGAATGGTTCGAGAAGAGTCAGAAGTAGCCATTATAGTCATCTCTGGTCACACGGAGGAATCGGATGTCGTGGCAGCCTTAGAGCTCGGAGCTGACGACTACTTGAAGAAGCCGATAAGTATCAGGGAGTTACGCGCCAAGATAAGGCGCCTCCTGGTACGAACAGGCCGGATCGGTTATTCCAAGAACCTCTGTAGATCCAATAAACACGAGTTTAAATACTTTGGAGACTGGAAGCTGGATGTCGATAATCATCGCCTGTTTTACAGAAGTGACAGCGAGGTCGAACTGACGACCGCTGAATACAGATTGTTGCTGGCACTGGTGGAAAACTCTGACAGAATATTAAGCCGACGTTCATTGCTAAACCACCTGCATGGTGAATCCGGTCCGTATGACGAGCGAACCGTTGACGGACTGATTAGCCGAGTCAGGCAAAAGTTTAGCAAGCCTGATAGTTATCAACCGATTAAAACGATTCGCAATGCCGGATACATGTTCAGCGACTCTGTGAGAACTGTGCATCAGGATGCGATTCGTATATCCGATAGCTGAGCGTTGGGGCAGCGGGGTAAGGTAACGACGAATACTGCCCCGTCATTTTCGTTCAAAGCCCGAATCGAACCGCCCATACCTGTAACAATATTTTCTGTGACGGATAAACCCAGTCCTGTGCCTGAGCCTGCAGGCTTGGTGGTAAAGAATGGCTCAAATAGCTGATCTAGCACCTTTAGGGGAATTCCCCCTCCGTTATCCTCCACTCTGATTTGAATCTCTGACTGTTGCTGGCTGATCTTCAAAAGCACGAGTCCATTACTGATACTGTTTTCGGTAATTGCATCGCGGGCATTACTGATCAGGTTAATCAGAATTTGCTCTACTTGAACCTGGTCGCCTAATGTGACACATCCCTCTTTGCCAGGGTCGAACTGAATCATTATTCCATCCAGTGAAAGCTGGTCCTGCATCAGACGGACAGTATTGGCGGCGCAGGGAATAAGGTCTACGGGTACTTTCTCATCGAGTGACTTTCTACCGAAAGATCGGATGTGATTTACAATTTCAGCAGCGCGATCAATCTGGGAGGTGACGCGGTCGATTTTTTCCTGCAGCATAGTGTCGTTCAGCACGTTCCGCATTTTTGCCAATTCCAGATTCTCTACCGCCATTCTAATAATATTAAGAGGTTGATTTAATTCGTGAGCAATCCCTGTTGCCATTTCGCCCAGCGTGGCAAGCTTGGAAGCATGTATCAGTTGATTGTATGAATCGATACTCTCGGTGATGTCGACCGCCGACAGGATCACGCCGTCGATATCGTCGCCATTTTTGAAGGGTGTCCACGACATTTGTAATGCAACTCGCGAGCCCTCAGAATCCCTTACGAAGACCTCTTTGCCCTCTGTGCAGATTCCCTGCAAGGCACTATTAAACGCAATCTTGGGCTGGTCTGGTTCCCACTCAGGCGACATACGTTTGACGATATCAACAGATTTATCACCCTCGGAGAGCCCACCACAGAGGTCGTTAGCTGACTTATTCGCCTTCAGTAAGTCCCCACGTCGATTGAATACAAAAAGTGGTCCATTAACTGAATCGAAAATGGAGTTCAGCTTGTGAGAATAGGCACGTAATTCCCGCTCAACTACAGATAATTTCTCATTCTCTTTAACAAAGCCTTGCATCAGATTTTCGATAGACTCGGTCAGTACGTTGAATTCCCTGACACTCGATTGTTGAGTTAGATTTAGAGATGTTGATTTACTGGTTGCCCATTCATTCGCTGCGCGTGATACAGACCTCAAACGAGTTATAGCCTTAAGAGTTGTCAGTCTGAGTATTACCAAGGCCGCCAGAACATAAATTAATCCAGCAACGCAGGTTAACAACTGAACCCGTATGGTTGCATTCACAAGGTCCAAAAGTGCGACGGTATAGATAACATCATGGTTTCTACTTCTAGCCAGCGGCTCCGAGTAATTGAGAGTGGTACTTAGTCGACTGCCGAGATGAGATAGTTCCGAAATTCCACCCTCGATGGGGTTCTCCCAAAACTGTGACGAATTTTCTACTGTACGGGCCTGTAAAGGAATCGATTCGAGAGCTTCAGGCATACCAGGCGTATAGCTCAATCGTATTGACCGATCCTGAGTCGCCGGAAAACTACTGAGAATAGTAAACCTGGATAAGTCCAGAAGCGATCTGGTTTCCAGTTCTGCCTCAGCATGTGTTACCCGCAGCACGGCAAGTGACTCACCAATGAAAGCAATCGAACGGCCTTCAGATAACTTGCCGTATGCGTCGAAATAGAGATCACCCTGCATGGTTTCCAACAGCGCAGGTGTCCCAAAGTGTGTTAGAACTTCACCCTCCTTGTCCCTTACGATTATCGCAGCTATCTCTGGACGATCCGGTATGATTATGTCCGCCATGCTATGAAAGAGACGAACTCCGCCTTCGGCATACTGTTTCTGCAAAAAGTCGGTAAAGTGGAAAGACTGGTCTACATCACGCTGTATTGAGCTATTGGCTCGGCTGACTGTATCTACCATTTCATTTCTCAGATACTTCTCAAGTTCGTTGTCAGCAACAATCACGGTATATTGCAGCCAGATGAAAACCGGAATAACAATCAGGCTGACCAGGTACATATTAAAGATTATTGTCGCTGGCCACTCCCTCTCACTATTCGCTCGATAATCGAATAGATCGATATAGCCAGAAATTCTCGGGGATAGACAGAGCAGTTGAACCAGTAGCGCCGAACAAATCGCACTCCCCAGGTAACGAAGAACATCCAGAATATAAGCCGTGGCGCTGACTTCCAGTATGGGTAGAAACAGGAATGAATAGATCGGTACACCGATCAGGAGCCAGTAAAGCACCGCGCCGTCAAAGGCACGAACCGGGCGCTTATGACGATACAGGGTGCCAACAAATAGCCCTTCACCGATCAGTATCGCTAGATGATACGGGCCGATAAAGTCGATGTTATTAGAACCTAGAATTAGCAGTAGCCCTAAAGTCAGCGCAGTACATACGCTACTGATGGGCCCTAGGAATAAAGCCGCAAGAATTATAAAGAAGTCCCAAAAGTGGATGGACACACCATAGAGTGGGTTCTGTCGTCCAAGATCTAATGCGTATGCCGCCAAGCCTATAAACGTGGCAAACAATAGCTTCGATAACAGGACACGAAGACTGCCCTCGAATTCATCGCCTATCCGAAAATGGTAAGTCTTGATGTTGGCTAGTAAAGAATTCATAAACAGCGACCTCTGAAGTAGCTGAAAAGCGCGCTAGTTCCCATTAGACACACTGTCACGCAACGATTCATATATTTCGTTGAACTTATAATGATGTGCATCAAACAAGCGCATGATTTCTTTAGGCCAATGCTGTGGCTCGGTCCGCCCATCGCCTTCCAGTAGTATTCTGCAGACAGTGTCGTGATCAATTTCTGACTTATATGGCCTTTCGGAACGCAGCGCGTCATAAACGTCTGCTAGTGAGGTGATGCTGGCTTCCATAGGTATTTTGTAGCCCGTGAGGCCCTTGGGATAGCCCGATCCATCCCAGCGCTCGTGGTGATTAAGAGCAATCGTAGCAGCCATTTTCAGCACCGGACTGGTTGCGCAGGAAAGGATGTTATAGCCTACGATAGAGTGCTGCTGCATGATTTTTACTTCGAAGTCAGTAAGCTTATCTGGCTTAAGCAGAACTGAATCAGGTGTTCCGATCTTACCCACATCATGCAGCGGCGCTGCCAGCCTGATCATTGCGATTTCGGTTTCGGACCATCCCATGAGTGACCCCATGAGCGCAGCATATTCGCCCATTCGAAAGATATGCCGACCAGTTTCAGGGTCCTTATGCTCAGACGCTGTAGCGAGGCAATAAGTCAATTCTGCATAAGCACTGTCAAGGCTGCCCATCAGTTGATCGATTCTTTGGCCATCCTTTAGAACGCGTAGGCGTAATGTTTTCTTTACTTTCTGCTGAGCCTCGCGCTCGGAAATATTTGATTCTGCCTTTCTTATCGCTGCCAGCAGGTCTGATTGCTTTAATGGCTTGGGCAAGAATTCACAGACTCCGGTTCTTAAGGCGTCAATCGCTTCATTTGCACCGCCATGACCTGTGATCACGATGAACTCAATGCTGTGTTTATCGAATTGAGCTTGCTCCCTGGCGGCATCTATCAGTTCGAAACCGTTACGCCCGGGCATTCGAAGATCAGTGACAACAACGCCTACGTCCGGATTCTTCTGCAGGCTCTCAAGGGCCTGCTTGCAGTCGCAGCAATGTAGGCACTCATAGTCATGAAGAGTGAGATAATCCGCTATTTCCTGGCCTACAAGTGGTTCGTCGTCCACTATCAAAACTTTCATATTGCTGCTCCGGTTTTCCTAAGAGAAATTGTAGGGAGGTTGCGTTTAGAGGCTTGTGAATGTATTGGGCCCGCTGGTTTCACACATTTGCGCGACACCTTCATCACCAAGCCACACGGGATAACTGATCGTGCACCCGGCAAGAAAAAATAGCGGTATAAACAGCAGGGGAATCAGTTTGGCGCTTCTAGCCAATGGTACTAAGGTGCACTCGTAATTGATCATGGTTGACTCTCCCTGAAGCCACTGTCCTTAACGACCACGTTACAAGCTCAATTTGTTCGCATTGTTTTTCAATTATGTTTGATTATGTAAAACCATATTTTATAAAATTGCAGCGATGAAATAGCAGGAATGCTGCTATCTACCGGTGAGACGTCGCTGGAGCTATAGAGGAGCAATGAACAACTTAGCGGCTCGCCGCTGTTCATTGGTTTGTAAAGTGGTGTTATGCGTTCTAGCGGTATTCGATGTTGGCGCTTAGTTGATGGCAGGTCTCAGGCATTCTTTATGGTTAGTCCACCATCAACCGGGAGTGCGGTGCCCGTCATAAAGCTCGCGGAAGGCAGGCAGAAATTGAGTGTGCCGTGGGCAACCTCCTCAGGCTCAGCGTAGCGCTTTAGTGCTACGCGCCGACGGGCATAGGTGAGCTTCTGCTCTTCGGGTATCGAGTCGGTCATACCGGTACGTATAGGCCCGGGGCAGACACAATTTACCGTTATACCTTCTTCGCCAAGCTCGACCGCTAGAGCGCGTGTTAATCCAATCACTCCGTGCTTGGCGGCCGTATAGGCGCTGGCAAATTTTGTTGCCCCCAGTCCTTCTGTAGAAGCTATGTTCACAATGCGAGGATTTTTGGACTGGCGTAGGTAGGGCAGGGCGGCACGAATAGTGCGGGTGTGCGCGGTGAGTAGCACGTCTAAGGATTTGCTCCATGCCTGTGTGTAGTCATCGCCATCGATGGCTGAAAATATTGATATGCCGGCATTGTTCACCAGCATATCCAGGCCGCCGAAGTGAGCTGCAGCTTCATCCACGACCTTCTGTATTGCCTCGCTGTCTGACAGATCAAGGCTCCAGCCTCGCACAGGGCAGTCGGCAGCTTCTATTTCTTTTACGACGCGATCCAAGCCATTCCTGTTGATGTCGATGGCCGCAACCTTGGCTCCCTGGTCTGCAAAGAGTTTCGCCGTCGCTTCACCCATCCCCGAGGCTGCTCCGGTCACCAGCACCACATAACCTTCGACTGATCTGCTTAACTTTGTGAGTGCCATATCTATCTCCTCGTCAAACCGGTGTTATCCTATCTCGCCTGCTGACTTTACATGAGTAATACATCGTTTACCTAAAAGCGCAGAGCGCAGTGATATTCAGACTCGGTGGTCGGTAGCCTATCTATGCTATTTTCGGAGGGCACCAGATCAGACTTGAAAAAATATGGACTTTGCGATGAATAGATTTTTACCGATAGCTTTTCTTGTGATGCTGACCGCCTGCGCAGATGAAGATATTCATATCGTTGGTTGCGAGTCTGTTGGCGATATCCGACCGGTGTGTGGTATGCAGACACCAGAGGATATCGCGGCACTTGATGGTGACCGCCACCTTTTGCTCGCTCATTTTGGGGGAATGCATAGCGGTACAGGTAGCTTGTCGCTATTTGATACAGAGACTGATTTGGTAACGCCGCTGTTTCCGCCTACAAGCGGCCCTTTGGCCGCTTCCAGCGAGAATTGGGGTGACGGTGACTGCGGGCCTCCGGACATTGATAGGTTTAGTCCGCACGGCACACACCTGCATCAGTTGGCCGATGGACGCTGGCGTTACCTGGTGGTCAATCATGGCGGCCGCGAAAGTATCGAGATGTTCGAAGTTCTGGGCCATGGCCACGATAGCGCTCTGGCCTGGCGCGGCTGTATGCAGCCTGCGCCAGAGACATTCATGAATGATGTGGTGGGCTTGTCTAACGGTGACCTGATCTATACCCGTATGTTTCATAATGCGGGAACAGTAGAGCAACTGCTGAGCTTTGTTGGTGTGAACACTGGCGACCTGTGGCGGTGGAACCAGGCCAAAGGACTGCGGGTACTGCCTGGCACTGAAGCGAACCAGCCCAATGGCATCGAAATCTCTCCTGATGAGCGTCATGTGTTCGCTAATATGTACTTTACTCAGGAGCTGTGGAAAGTGGATGTGGACACCGGCGAAGTGGTGGCCACTGCAGCTGTGCCTAATGCCGATAACAGTGCATGGGGTTCTGACGGTCGATTGTGGGTGACAACCCATAACGACACCATCGCAAATATGCTCACCTGTTTTGAGCAACAGGATTCTGCATGCGCGGCTGGTTTTGAGATAATCGCGGTTGATCCCGAGACTATGGCAACGGAGATGGTCTTTGCCCATCGTGGGCCACCCATGGGTGCGGCGACAGTGGCAGTTCCACAGGGCGGTCGGGTCTACATGGGATCGTTCGTCGGAGACAGGCTCATTTCGGTGCCGGACTTCACCCGTTAGGTTTTGCTCAAGCCCGGCGGGGTTTTTGTTAGCAGCAGTCTTGCAATGCTGATATGTCTGGATTTTTCCAATTTGCGGCGCCGCTCTCCAGTATCAGTTGTCTCCCATTTTAATTTTCAGTAGATCTGATTGATAAATTGACTTCGAAGGGACAGGATGACCTCCCTTTTTAAGATCTGCTTTGCTCAGTTGGCCCAACTCGTCGATTAAAAATGCGTGCGCACGTGCCAGCTTCTCCATCTGTTTAAAATCTACGCCACCCCAGTCTACGTCGGCTGTGGAATGGTAAAACTTCCCCGTTTGTATCCAGCCGGAAGAGATTGCATCCAGTTCGTTGTAGGGCGGATGAAAAGCCGCCTCATCTGCTGCCGGATCGACATAGACCAGGTCACCCATTGGTATCCCGTAGAGATTAGCTGCTTGCTTGAAGAGGTCGATCAACTGCGGATTCCGGTTGGTGACCAACAGCATTAAGGGGTCAGTGATGTTCGAGCGGGACTGTAAAATACCTTCATCCATTGGCCGCACCATCCCTAGATGCTCTGGCCGCAAAACAAGTAGCAGGTGATCCGTCATTAAGGGCCTGTGCTTGTCGATAAAGGGCACGGTTCCGCCTACCCCTGGCACCTCGTGATCGCCCTGGAACAGAAAAATGATACCGTGCTTGCGCTTCTCCTCCGGAATCTGGCTGTAGTGGCGCGCCAGTGCGAGGTTCAGTGCTACTGAAGAGCCGTTATCGTGTATCCCATAAAAGTAGCCGTCCACGTGAGTAGGAACAACGATATAGTCGCCCGAGCTTCCCGGCAGGATGGCATAGGTATTGCCGCTCATTCGCTGCGCCCCGGACTCCATGTGGCCCTGTATATTCAGGCGAGCGGTAACCGGCTGGTCGGCCGTTGCTCTATCGAGTAGTTTGCGCAGGTAAAGCCCCATGTCATTCCCAATCGTTGTCCAGGGAAGAGCCTTGCCAATTCCATCGCCGCCGCCAGGCGCGCCCACTCTGCCAGCAACCTGGCGTGTATTGGGTACATCCCACCAGACCACGACGCCTGCCGGCATGCCATAGGTGCCTGTCGCCAGGCGGGAGAATGCAGTACGAGCACTGTTCAGTAGGGCACTGGGTTGAGTGCGGCCCCTGAGCAGCACGATCCTGCCCTGGAGATCCCTGCCTTGCAGCTCCGCTGCTGTGCCGTCACCCACATAGATAACCTCCGCTTCTACGCCACCTGCCTGTGTACTGGCGGAGACGAAGGCTGTCATGGGAGAGCCGAGGCTAAAGGTATTGCCTGTTTCGAAACCCGGAGCCTTGGTGATGGTGAGATCACACACTGTTGGGCGCCATTGTGGAAACTGGGAGGGAAATGGGTCATGGAATACATCTTTTATCCCGAACGACTGCAGTGTTTCAAAAATCCACTGATGGGCTTCACGTTCGTACTTTGTTCCTTGAATTCGCCCCCATAGAATCTCGCCATCGTCCCTTGAGCGGATTGAAATCCTGGTAAGGACGTCGCCATACTCCTGCAACTCTTGCGCGGTTATATCGCTGCGAGGATCGGTTTCCTCGCTAAAATACTGTGGTAGTGGTTGCAGTCCTATAGGGTAGGCATGCTGGTTCCGAGCCGCTTCGATACGGGCCTCATATTCCTTGGGGGGTAAGAAGGCGACATCGGATAGCATATCCACTAGCATCGCTGGCGAAGTTGCCAGCGCCTGCTTGTTCTCCTTTTCCGCTTCATCTGCGTAGCTCTGCCCTGCGGCAATTGCCGCAACCAATATTAGTGTGACGCGAAATGAAGTAGGCATTAGCGACCTCTTTTAAATGGTGAATAAAGTAAAGACGAGAAAATCGCTCTATAGCGGTGGTGATGATTACGATTGACCAAATGCGTCGGCATACATCAAGGAATGCGGAGCCCATCTGTCTTTCCATGGTCTCGCTTCCTCAAGCTGGTAAGCCAGTTCGTATAGCGTCCGATCCTCGCCCGCTGCTGCCAGAAACTGGCTACCCACCGGCATGTTTTCCTGATTCCAGTTGAGCGGAACAGACATCGCTGGAATGCCGGCAAAATTAGCCGGACTGGTAAATTTAAGGCGCTCCATAGTGAATGATGCAAGCTCGGCGTTCCAGGCGCGATCGGGGCCTATTTCATCCAGCTTGACTCCGGACACCGGAGAGACCGGTGTCACTATCAGGTCACAGCGTGTGAAAATCCTGGCAAAGGCCTCTGGCAAACTGTTCAGGTAAGCTAAGGCCTGTGTAACCTTTTCTTCAGGATAGCCCTCGCTGCTTTCGATATTTGTTGCCAACAGGTGGGTTAATAAACCTGACTCGGAAACACCCTTACCCGATACCTGTTCCACGTAGGCTGCCAGTCCGGAGAGCTTGGCGGCGAAGAATCCCAGATAGGAGTCCTTCAGCTGCATGAAATCTACGGGATAATCTATTGGGAAAAGTGTATGACCCAGCGACTCCAGCAGCGCCTTAGTACTTTCGTGAGCTTCTTTTACGTCGCTTGCAACAGGAAGGTCGCTGGGCATCTCGTCGACATAGGCGATGCGTAGCGCTTCTTGCAGCGGTCTTTTGACGAGGCCGATAGGCGGGAATTTCTCCCCCGACTTATCCTCTGTCGCGTTTAATACAGCGGCGCTGTCCCTGACAGTGCGTGTAATGACATGATTGGTCTTGGCAAGGTCGTGCTCGCCATTGCTTTCTCCAGGCAGCATGCGATAGCGACTGGGCTTCATGCCTAGCAGGCCGGTTGTGTTGGGTGGCAGGCGATTGCTGCCGGCGCCGTCGGTTCCGTGGGCGATTGGAACAACGCCCGCTGCTACCGCACAGGCAGAGCCACCGCTGGATGCAAATGGCGAGTAATCCAGGTTCCAGGGATTACGCGTTGGGCCAAAGAGATCGTTGTCAGTAATTATCAAACTGGCAAGCTCTGGCACGTTGGTCATGCCGATGATGTTCAACCCAGCCCCTTCTATTCCGTCGATATAGCGAACATTCCGTTCAGTCACTCTCGAACGGAACAGTCGTGATCCATCTGTGCGCGGAACACCGGCCACGTCTATCATATCCTTTATGAGAATGGGTACGCCGGCAAAGGTAGATAAAGGGTCTATATCGGCAACATGTTGAGTCGCCTTCTCGTAACATGTGTTCGTCATGAAATTGAGCAGGGGGTTAGCGGCCGCTATACGTCTCTGCACAATACCTAGAAGCTCTTCAGCCGAAATCTGCCTTCGCTTAATCAGTTCGGCAAGACCAAGGCCATCGTACTCGATGAGTTCGTCAAAGGGCCCTTGCCGCCGCTGCGGCCCTGCAGATGCCATGGGTGTCGCAACCGACTCGCACATTGCGAAAGTGATGACAGAAAAGGCTCGAATCAAGTCGCGCCTGTTCATCTCCGACATTTTTATTTCTCCACTTCTCAGGCTTGTACGTTAACCCAAGCTGGTCTGTCCTCGCTAGAGAAATCCTCTAGTAAGTACTGCCAGGCCAATGAATCCACATGAATATGTGAGACAAGATGTAGTTGCCCTTCGGTTGAATCTGATGGAGTCTTACAAAACGCTTAAAAGACGGGAAAAGAAACAGCGATGACAAATACCAATACACGGGTGGTGCTTCTTCGGCATCCACAGGGCGAGGCAACGCCAGACTGTTTTTCTATTGAGACACAGCAGTTGGAACCGTTGGCAGAAGGGATGGTTAGAGTGTCCGTGGACTATGTTTCGGTAGATGCCGGTACACGCACCATGCTTAAAGGCGAGGGCTTCCACAATCAGGTCGGGCTGGGCGATACGATCCTCGCAGGCGGTGTTGGGCATGTTCTGGAATCGACTGTTGACGGTTTGGAAGTGGGGCAGCCGGTACGTGGCGGTCTGGGGGCGCAGACCATCGCAACCGTCTCGGCCGATATGATCGAGCCAGTGGATGAGTCGCTGGCCCCCTTGTCGGCTTATCTGGGTGCGTTGAGCGAATCTACTGGGATAACAGCCTGGATTGGCGTCCGTGATGTTGCCAAGCCGAAGGAGGGCGATGTATTCGTTGTTTCTGCAGCTGCTGGCGCGGTTGGCGCAATCGCCGGCCAGATCGCCAGGCTCGATGGTGCGCGGGTGATCGGTATTGCGGGCGGTAAACGCAAGACAGATTACCTCTTGAATGAATTAGGCTTTGATGCCGCTATTGATTATAAGAACGAAGACGTTAACGCCAGGCTGCGTGAGCTCGCGCCCGACGGGGTCAATATTTTCTACGACAACGTAGGTGGCTCAATATTGGATGCGGTACTGGATAATCTGGCGATGCATGCGCGTGTTGTTATCTGCGGCGCGGTTTCGCAGTACGACGATATGGACAATATTACCGGGCCGTCCATGTACCTGCGGCTGGCCGAGCGTCAGTCGACTATGGTTGGCTTCGCCTACTTTCACTTTCCCGACAGCTTTGCTCCGGCCGCTGCTGAATTATCGCGTTGGCTGGCCGATGGCAGTGTGGTTCTACCAGAGGAGATACTGGAAGGTATCGAGCGATATCCGGAAGCGCTGCAATTTATGTTTAATGGTGGAAACCTGGGCAAGCTGCTGGTGAAGGCGAGTAACAGCTAGCCAGGTTTCATGTGTTTCAATTGGCGGAGGGACTTCACGCGGTCATGCCGCCGTCGACCATGTATACGCCGCCGTTTAAGAATCGACTCTCCTCGCTGGCGAGAAAAAGCATCAGATTTGCGACGTCGGCGGGTACGCCATAGCGACCCATAGGGATACCCGCGATCATTCCATCACGCACGACTTCCGGTGAGTCAGGCATGCTGCTGTTTTCCAATGATTGCATCATGCGGCCTTCAATGGGTGAGGGGTTCACCGTATTGACACGTATATTAACCGGGCCGCCCTCTTTGCACATAGATCGCATCAACCCGATAACTGCGTGTTTGCTGGTGTTATAGGCTGACATTCCAGCAGCACCCGATACCCCGGCAACAGATGAAGTGATCACAATGCTGCCACCACCAGAGGCTGCCATTTTAGGAAAGACATGCTTGATCCCCAGAAATGGCCCCACCACATTAATATCAATCAGTCGTTTGAATGCATCTGTAGGATAATCAGCAATGGGTGCAATTTCGCCTTCGATGGCAGCATTAGCCAGCAGCACGTCAATTTTTCCGAATACATCGAGCGCTTTTTGCACATAGGCCTTGGTATCCTCCTCCGAGGTAACATCGGCTACACAGTAGTCGACTCGTTCGCCTCCCATGGATTTTACCGCCTCCTGGAGTGCAGACTCATTCAAATCTACAAGGAGAACCTGTGCACCGCCGGCCAAAAACTGGCTCGCCACTTCGCGCGCGATCTCGCCTGCACCGCCGGTGATTATTACTGATTTGCCGCTGACTGTTGTCATGAGTTGCCCTGTTTTTATTAGCTATTGACGAAAGGATATGCTGAATATTATTAAGCGTAATGTATACCCGCTAGCGATAAACAGGTACATATTTTTCCATATCAACATCCGCCTTGCACTCGATCGATAGTGCGCCCATCAGGGCAGGCAAAGCTTTCAGGTGAGGGCCTATAGCCAGCTTCCCGGTGTTCATCAGGCTGACTGAAATATCTCTCAATGGGTCAGCCCAACAGAAAATATTGGCGTAACCCAGGTGCCCATAAGCATATTGGGAGTCTGTCCCAAATATACCGAAAGGAGTGCCGCCGAGCATAAAGCCGGCACTGTAGCGCATGGGTAGCATTAGCGTTTTGTCGATCTGCGACTTGCCAAGAGGTCGCACGGCGCGCTGTACCGTCAATGGGTTAAGTATTTGCCTGTTTTGCCAGCGGCCATGATTTAACAGCATCTGGTAGAAGCGGCTGACTTCCTCTGCGGTGGCAAACAGGTTAACCGATGGGATCAGTGCCTCGTAAAAACGAGAGTCGTTGGTCATTTCTGTTGCCAACTCAGGGTGAGCTCCCAATACACCGGTGAGTACATTATTCACCAACTTAATATCGGGCCCTGTGGTGGCATTGACGGCCACGTGGGCTCTTTCGCGCTTGGTGAGCCCATAACGGAAGTAACGCATTCCCATGGGTTTACGAATATGTTTGTTGAGGTATTGCTGGGCGTTGAGACCGGTAGTGACCTTGATAAGTTCATTCACAATAAAGCCGCCGGTAACCGCGTGGTACGCCTGTATCCGTGCCTGATGATCTGTTGGCTTTGCTTCGCAGATGATCTTCAGGATTTGATCGTGATCGCACAGTGCTTCCAGGCCAATATCTTCAGGCAGTGTTGGTACGCCGGCCCGATGTGCGAGTAACTGATGAATGGTGATATTGCTCTTACCATTGGCTGCAAACGCCGGGATGTAGTAACTCACCGGGTTTAGCAGGTTGACGTTTCCTTGCTCTTCCAGCAGGTGCACGAGAACAGCACTGATTGCCTTGGAGGCAGAATACAGGCAGATCGGTGTGTCTATAGACGCGACCTTGTCTCCGCTGGAGTAGCCTATGCTTCGATTAAGAACGACCTCTCCCCGACGGCGAAGGCACAGAGACAGCAATGGGTAAACGCCACTGCGATAGAGATCCTGGGTGGCCTCCCAAATAGCCGATACTGAATTCTGGCTCATGCCTGCTTCTTCGGGGGCCACCTCCCTTTCTGTATCTACGTCTGTGATAGTGGCTAGATCCTCAGGAACGTCGATTGTGCGGAATAGATCGCGAAAATAGGCCTTACGTTCTTTTTCAAAGAAAGTCATATGATCTTCAGTTTGTAGTTTTCGCTGGTCATGTGACCCCCTAATTCCAACGGTAATTAAGTGCAATCATAACGCTTGAGACTTTGTCGAAGCCCACCTCCGAAATTACCTGGAAGCGGTCGTTGAGCTCCCATTGGCCACCGACTGCGTAGGTGTGATACGGGGCTACTTTAAATTGCAGGATGACCGACTCCGTTCCCGGAGGCACCGAGCCTGGATCCACGTCTTCCCCGACTTTTTGTACCAGGTCGAAGGTGCCCCTGAATTCAGTGTCGATGTAGCTAACCCAGGCGATATCGGGAAGCCAGGCATAATCAAAATTCCAGCCGACTCGTGTGGTGAAATTTCTTACCGGAATTTTTTCTTCGTAGGCGGTGGTGTCCATCTCCATGTAGTTGTAATCGAGAAGCACGAAGAACTTTTTATAACCCATCACCAGGCTGCCTCCCAGTCCGTAGCTGGTGCCGGTGAAATCGATGGGTATGGGCTGTGAGCTGCCGGGTACATTTACGGCGGTATCCATTTCACCGTCTATATAGGCTATGTTTGCATAGAGATTGAGGAATGGAAGCACCCAGGCGTCCATGATAAAGCCGCCCGTAAGTATGTCGTTGGCTAGTTCATCCATGGTGACCAGCGGGTTTGATACAAGTGGGTCACCCTGACTAAACGCAAACTTCAGACTGTCAACCTTCAGGTCGGAGCTGGACTTCACCACAAACGGCGAAATGCCATATTTCGAAGGTAGGTCGTGGCCATTATCGAGCAGGTACTGACGATCAAGAAAGCGAAGAAAATTTTGTGATCCACCAGTAGACTCTCGCTCTGTGTTACCTTCGTCCGCGTATGTTGCAGGCGCTAACCAGAGTGACATAAGAAGTAATCCGATCAGAAGTCTGAACTGCTTTCCATCAGGGAGTGTAGGTCGCTTTTCTGGTGTGTTCATCAGGCTCCATCTCCGGTATTCGATGCCTTCGGTGCAAGCGGCTTGATGTTTGTCCAGGGTAGTGTGACCAGAAGCCTCGGTTTATCGCGCAGGATTACAGCAGCGGGTTGCACCGTGATGAATGAATCCCATGGCGTTGCCATGTTGCTGACATCGATTGCCGAGCTATCTATCTCTCGTAGCGGCGCTATCAGCGAATCGCCATCGTAAAATGATCGATCACAATAGCCGCCGAGACTGCATTGATCATCCAGGGTGGCAACCCATCCCGCTGCAGGGGTCAATTCACGACCAAGTCCTGGGTCCACACTCGCAGAAAATTGACTTACCAATGTGTCGGCTACGATATAGTAGCGTGAGCCTTGGCGTTCAACATTGATACTGGCAGGAGGACGGAATAACAGATCGGCGTCTACGCAGGCCTTGTTGGAGTGTCGAGCAAGATAAAGCGTTTTGGTCAATCCTGTGGCGGGGTTTTCGACGTACGTAATCCAATCGGCGGCTAAGCCGCAGGCGTCGCCTTCTGCTCTTGAGACTTGCAAGCTGAGATAAAACCCTGCTGATCCGCCGTCTTTGAGAGCGATTGCTGCCAGCTTATGCCCTGCTTCAGGTAGGCTGGCCTCCAGGCCCTGCGGGTCCAGTACGTCAAAATGAAAATATACCGAAGGCGTTTCAGCTGCCTCCATGCGCGGCTGAGTCAGGTCACCTTTTCCATTGAATGCGGCAAGGGCTTGACCCTGTGCAGTCATTGGGTAGAAATTATTACTGAACTCGATAAGTGCATTGCGGTGTGACTCTGTCACATCAAGGTAGGATGCCTGCAGGTTAAACCATGGCGATATTACGATTTCCAGGGCATTTCTATAACTAAAAACATGTCTGGGGGCCTCGGAGAGGTAAGGCATCCAGCGGCTGTTATCATCGTATTCGAAGGATATTGGATCAACCAGAGTAACCGCCTTCGCATAGACACTACCGTTGTAGACGCCGCGATCAGCTACCCCGTTACCCCAGAAGATGTAGTCATTGGCGGCGGCGAACGCTGAAGATAATAGAACCGATTTGCCACCCTCGTTGACCTCCGGTCGGACGAATGCGGACTGGTAGTATACGAATTCATCGCCGTCTTCATTCTTACGTATTACCTGACTCCTGATTTCTCCCTGATCAAGATCGTGAGACACGATCTCCGGAGGCGTGAGCAGATTTACTGGATCGGCGGCGAGACTTGCCGCTACCGCCTCAATGACCAGAAAACGCGGCTTACCGGAGGTCGGATCGGTAACAAATACAGACCACTCCGCTCTGGCACCCTCTACCAGCCCACCCGAGGATCCATAAATATTCAGTACCAGATAGTATGCCGGCGTCTCGCCAGCTACTATCTTTAGCGGGGCTAGACCAAAGCCCGCAGGTAGCACTTCTTGTTCGAACGCGGCACGCTGTCTTTCATCCGCGAAGGTATAGTTGATGAAGATCGACTCAGGCTTGTCGGAAACATTGAATGTGAGCCAGGGCAGGTCGGCTCCCACGCCGGTACCCTGCGCGTAGTCGACAGCTTCCATTCCGTGGCTCAGTTGCTTCAAAAGGAAACGGTTGAAGTGCCTGTCGATATCCAGCGATAGAGCAATTTCCAGTGTCTCCTCATCCGGCGCCGAAAGCATCGTGGCCTCGCCGTTTTCAAGTTGGTCGATAAACTTGCTGAGAAACGCCGGCGCTCCAGGCAGCGTGAATCGGGCAACACCCTGCAGTGTGGATGCATCAAGGGTGAAGCCGCCGGCTAACAAGTGCGAATTTTCAATTGTTAGTCGTGTGGGGGCGACAGGGCTGTTTTCCGTTTCGGGATTCAGGTCAAGGGCATACGCAATGGGATACTTTTCTATTTCGCCGCTCAATGCTCTGACTAGTGACGAGTCATTGGCTGCAAGCTTGTCTCGAATATGATCGATCACCGTTCTTACCGTTGACTCGCTGCCCAGGCATAGGGCTCCGCCAGGAAGCGATGCTGCGACACGCCTGCTATCGTCAAACAGCAATAATTCGACCCCGCGATAATCACCGATTGTATTCTCGCTTTCACCCGGGAATAGATCGCTGACGCTCTTGTTGCCCACGTTCGCAAGCACAGTCACTTCCGGTTCGGTGGTCAGGTGATAGGCAGCAAGAAAATTATCGAAGTCCTTGGCGGGGTCGAGACCCATAGTCGCCTGTTCTATCACAAGCGCCAACTTCTGAAGCAGCGGATCAGCATCATTAGCGGGATTAAGCAGACTACCTAATTGACCGTTACCTGACTGATTGCTCAGCGCCATGATATCTACAGCAAGAACAGCATTCGATTGTGCGGGAATTATTTCCAGTAGAGCAACATTGTCCTGAGACATCGAAGGCCTACTATGGTTGCTATCGCTGCAAGCCGATAGCAGCAACGCGCAGCATCCTGCGATTGCTAGTTGAATGGCCGAACGCGCAGATCGCGTAGCTAGAATGGCGACATTGTATTGTTGATTGCAGCATGCGGTTGGTAACGCATTGAACATTGTAAGGCACCACGGCTGCCCCAGAAATCTGGTCTTTCTATTATTAGAAGTCTCACGCTATAGCAGCTTTATGGCGGGCGCTTTGCTGTAGATCAATCTTTGGTGGTTATTGCGGGGAAGATTAGCCTGAATTTTACCCGCTCATAGGAGACCAGCGCTTTGTAATCGTGGTATTTCGATTGCCGGACATCTGTCCATCACCACACGAATACCATGATTTTCGGCATGTAATGCGGCGTCGATATCTATGACGCTCAGCTGGGTCCAAAGGTTTTCTACGCCAAGGCTAATAAGCTCGTCAACGATTTTGGGCAAGTAGGAAGCATTTCGAAATACGTCGACCATATCGATGGGGCAGGGTATCTCTGCCAGCGAGGCGTATACCCGTTGCCCCAGTATTTCTGTGCCGCTAAGGCCCGGATTGACCGGCAAAACCTTGAATCCGTGTGATAAGAGAAATTGCATTACCTGGTAACTGGGGCGCTCTGGTTTGTGACTGGCCCCCAACAGGCCGATGGTGTCTATAGTTTGTAGGACTTCTGCAATGTCCTGATCGTTGCTAAGCGGCATGTGTTATCAGGCATCGCCCCAATGCGGCTCTCGCTTCTCAAAGAAGGCGGCCTTACCTTCTTGGGCATCGGGTGAGGTCATAGCTCGAACCATGGCTTCATTGGCGTGGGTAAAAGCCTCCGCAATTGGCATATCAATCTGGCGGTAGAAGTCTGCTTTACCTTGCCTGATGCCCTGGGCAGATTTGGAAGCAATACGCTCTGCTAATTCGCGTGTCTGTTCAACAAGCTGTTCGGCAGGAACGGCCTCGTTGATCAGGCCAATACGTACTGCCTCGTCTGCAGAGATGGCGTCACCCGTTAGAGCCATCGCCATCGCGTGCTTGCGATGAATGTTGCGACCGATACCCACCAGGGGCGTTGTGCAGAAGGTGCCTATATTAACGCCCGGTGTGCAGAAAGTGGCGTCCTCAGAGGCAATGGCTAGATCACAGGCAGAGACCAACTGACAGCCGGCAGCGGTTGCTGGGCCTTGCACACAGGCGATTACCGCCTTGGGTGAATGAACAATCCCCAGCATCATAGCGGCGCAACGTTCTAGAACGGCCTTGATCCGCGCCTGCTGGCCCTTGATATCTTCGTTCTCATGCTGTCCCATTTCACGCAAGTCGTGGCCGGCCGAAAATACTGGTCCCTCCGCAGTGATTACGATCGCTCGCACTTGCGGGTCGCTGCTCGCGTTCGCGATTGCTGCAGTCAGTGCTTCCAGCATTTGGCTGGACAGTGGGTTGCGTTGCTTTGGCTTGTTGAGCGTAATCCAACGTACCTTGTTGACAGTGGCTTCATGGACAAGCGCGTCATCTTCAGAATGCTGAGCGGTCATATTGTCGAGCCTGAGGTTGATGGGTTTAGCATATCCAGTACCGTAACTGAGTTCGACGAGTATCTAAAGCGCCTGGGAGATATGATTAATCCGGCAGCGAAAACATCGATATAACGAAAGTATTCGGTAGCGAATTTGTGGTCTGTCCTTCTGACTGGTTATCCAGTGCTGGAGAAACTGCACGTGATGATGATTCGAATAGCACATTGGTTCAGAAAGGTATCAACTGATATCCCTCTTTCTGAAGTCGCACATGCGCTGTCATCGCGGAGACGGCGACTGTGACAGCAGGGTTGAATTCACCATAGCCAAATTTTTTGTATGCAGCAGACTGGGAGCAGAGGTAAATCTTGACACCTGCATTGCTCAGCTCAGCAAGCATAGCCGAATTTGGATTAGGCGCCTCATAGCGAGATTCGTAGGCTTCATCTGACAGCAGATCCTTCGTAGCCGCTCCGTGTACGATAAGTGCAAATTCGATATTATTCGGATCGATACCACTGCGAGCATGCATATTGAGAAAGCGTGCAGCTGATTCGATGCTCCGATTTTTGTCTTCAACAAAGTCGCCGGTTTTAGAGACATCCATGCTGACTTTGTATTGGGTATCCTTTGCCAGGTTGTAACCATCCTCAGGCAAGGGAAAAACTGGCCCATAGTTATTAATAACCGGACCAAGAGCCGGGCCTGCTGCAAATACTGGTAGTGATATAACAGTCAGAATGACCGCTGCTGTTAAAAACTGTTTCATTAGATTGACTCCGGTAGATTGACGATTAAGAGTGCAAAGCCTACATGACAATGATACACCTTGCTGCGCGCGCAAATCTCTGCCCACAAACTATCACTTTGTTTGAATGCTTCACAAGCAGGGGAGGTCTCAAGCATGCACCCCTTATTGTTACAGCGAAAGCAGGCGGCAATCTTTCTTGTTCTACGTATCGAGACAGACTGATTGCGCCCCGCACATTACCCGTGCCATTCCCTACCAGCTCCCCTCACTCTGAATAAGTGGCTAAGCTTGAAAACGGACTGACTTGAGTTACTCTGGAACACCGCAAAGTAGGCGCAAAGGCAACGGCATATGCTCGAATCATTCTTTCTGGGCCCCAAGGGTGAGAACGCTGACTTCTTCCAGCAAATCTGGGGGGAGTTGCTGCAGCGCACCCTACAGCATCGTCATGACACTTTTTCTCGGGATGGTGAGCTAACTATTCCTCCGCCAAACAGTGCCGAATTCAAGGCAATGGAGACGGAAATTGCCAATTTTTTCTCCATTCTGCAAAAGGAGGTGCCTACCTTCAGCAATCGCTACCTGGGGCATATGATATCTGACGTCTCCATTCCCGCATTGATAGGCAATGTGTCTGTATTGTTTTGCAACCCCAACCTGGCCTCCAAGGAGGTGGCGACGGCGGGTATGATGTTCGAAATGCAGGCCATCAATGAGTTGGCCGGCATGATTGGTTTTGATCCTGTGGCCGCACGAGGCCACTTTACCTCAGGTGGCACTGTCGCCAACTTCGAGGCTTTCTGGCGTGCCCGCTATAGGCTGGATCACTGGCTGTCTATGGCTGCCTACCAGCTGGAGAAAGGGCTTTCGCGGGGTGATATTTTTGATCTTGCTCACCAGGGCTGGGACAGCTTTAACACCAATGTGGAGGAACACGATATTGATCTCGCGATGCTGGCAGAGCGCAGCTACGTTGTGCAGGGCCCCTGGGATATAGGCAGCTATTATCGTGACACCTTGCAGCGCGAGTTTCCGCAACCGGTAATTCTTGTGCCAGGCAATAAGCATTACTCATGGCCCAAGAGCGCTAATGTGTTCGGCATCAGCGAAAAAGCTATTTGGCCTACTGAGCTCGATCGTTTTGGCCGAGTGAGTGTTTCCGCTTTGCGTAAGAATATTGAGCGTGCGCGGCGCGAGCAGCGCCCCATTATGATGAATGTGTCAGTGGCTGGCACCACGGAGTTGGGGACCGTAGACCCGGTAGATGAAGTGAGTGATCTGCTTGATGAGTACCGTGAGCAGCAGGGCCTGCATATCTGGCATCATGTAGACGCAGCCTACGGTGGTTACTTCTGCTCTACTTTCCGTGATGGTGAGAGCTTGTTGGCAGACAAAGCGGTAAGTGCTTTCTCTGCTTTGTCGCGTGCGGACTCTGTAACGCTGGACCCCCATAAACTTGGTTTTGTGCCCTATGCCTGTGGCGCGTTTCTGGTCAGGGAGCCAATCGGTTATTCAGTATCGCAGGTTAGCGCGCCGTATCTCAGGCAGGATGAAAAGGCTGAGCATCCCAGTTGGTCGACAACTCTTGAGGGGTCTCGTTCGGCGACGGGTGCCGGGGCAGTCTGGCTTAGTGCAAAAGTGCTACCGCTGGATGCAAGTGGTCACGGCGCCATACTCAACCAGACGTTGGCTGTGCGCAACCAATTAGCCGCAAAGCTGGCAGCAGCATTTGATGATGTACATTTCACCCCCGGCTCAGATACCAATATTGTCAGCTTTGTCCTTGCCCTGCCCGGTGCAGCCCTGCGTGATGTTAATGCTGCAACGAGTGCAATCATTGACAGTTTCGATGACAGCCCCAACTTTGCTATTTCACGCACTGCTCTTAATGTTAATAGTTACCAGGCCATGATCAGCAGTGTGGTATCCGAATGGCAGGGCGAAATCGACGATGATCATCTGCTGGTGATCCGCATGGTGGTGATGAACCCCTATTTGGGCCACGCGGAAACTACGGAAAGGTTGCTGGATGAATTTATCGAAGAACTGCAGGCTTTTTACTCTAGCTTGAGATAACTTGAGGGTCTACAGACTCCAGCTCAGGTAAAGCCCGGCAGGCAAGATTTCGTGCCAAAGCGTGACGTTCACTTAATCCTCGTCGGGTATGTCGTATCGTTCTTGATAGCGCTTGAACAATGAACGTTCGCTACTACTGCGTTTGCTCACCTGGTATTGGTGCTGGCCGAGTTTCCCTTTTGGCTTCTTCTCAAGATAAGTTTCCATACGGCTTCTGGCAACGCTAGACAGGGTCATATCGAAATGGTCATAAATATTCTCTATGCATGCTATTGGATTATCCATGAGATCTTGATACCGCGAATCTGCAATATTTGTCTCAGGGATCACGCCTGTATCGCGTTGTTCGATAACATGTTCCAGCCTTTTTGCAGTGGCATCACCCATGATTATGTCTTCAAACATCTCTGCATTGAAAGGCTGGTCCGAGCGCATACGATACAAAGTCCCGATAAGACTTGTAGCCGACGCCATGCATTTGATGGGGTCCCGATGCGTCTGAACAATGCGGGCGTCTGGGTAGACCTGCAATAGTGTATCGAGATGCACCTGATGTTCCGGCGCCTTCAGTAGCCAGCGCTGGCGAGGATTTTTCCACTGCAATACCTGCAGGATTCGTTTGTGATATTGATACACAGGCAGATAGTCGGCCCCGGCGCACCATGCGCTGTAACTCGGGGTTTGATGTAGCGAGGCGATATGATCGCTGACAAAGGTCCCTGTCATCAGTTGGCCGCACTCGGCGGGGATGCTGCCTCCCATCTCGTGCATACTGGCGAATTCAGGTGCCACCCGGTTCCACTGTGTGACCAGCTGGTGAGCTTTTTGAATCCGCGGGTCAGTGTAATAAGAGGCGCTCTCTGGAGGAGGGCAGGGCAGGATAGCCTCCCAGGTAAGTGGCACACCGACCCCTGGATCCTGGGACAGCAACTCGAACAGAATGGAAGTGCCCGACCTGGGCAAGCCGACAATGACCATGGGCGCTATGATCTTCTCGTCGAGAATTTCAGGATTCGCTTGCAGGAGCTTGGTAACTTGTAAACGAGAGCGCAGCCAAAGCAGGATATCGCTGCGAGCCATCAGACGACCCATCAGCGTCAACTGGGCCTCTTCTTCGAGTGCTTTGAGGAGAACAGCAAATGGTTCTCGCCATTGTTCATCGCCGAAATCATCGAGACCCGTAGAGTGGCAGGCATGCTCTATGAGAGACGATGCGTCCAGCGGTACAACGGCAGGAAGGTCTAGGCATTCACCCTCCTGATTCATCGCCGCCAGCCAGTCTGGGTGAGGTGGCGCTGTCCATAACGGGGCTTCAGAGTCGCTCATGGTGTAATCCTTTTGCCTGTAGAGGTTGGTCTGAGCTCAGTAGCCAAAGCGCTTTATGACACCCAGGCGGCGTGCCGCCAGTTGTGCTCTACGACCCTCGCGATCAATCGTCTTAGTGCCTTGTGGCAGGTAAGAGGGCAGCGCGTCGCGCTTTACCTGCTGGCAGTGGGGGGTGGGGGAACTTTCGGCGCCCATCCAACGCAGCGTGATATAGCCCTCCACATGACCGGAGGGATCCAGCCAGTTGGGTACGCCAGGGTCATCATGCGACACAATCAGGAGAAGTTCGCCGCTGTCCTCAAGTACAGCGTGATGACAATTGGTGCTGCAGAGCCGGTAGCGATAGTCCATGGTTTCCCACCAGTAGTTGCCGAATTCCACCGCCCAGTAGCTCGCCTCTGGTGGGGTCACGCGAATCATAAGGGCTTCATCGGGCGGTAGCTTCCAGTAACAAATCAGTGGCTCGCCACCAGGCGTTGCATCTATGGCGTTATCATCCAATTGTCTATAGGAAAGGAAATTATTGGGTTGGACTCGCCATTTATCTAGCATGTCGGCCCAGTACAAGGTTGAGTCCCGTACCCAGGCAGCGGTTTCGCCTAGCCCTTGACTGACTTGCCTCGGCGTTAATTCCGGATCGTGTTCAAATTCTCCCAGTCTGTCGATGCGGGCTGTCATGGGCTCTTCATTCTCCCAATCGGCGAAGAATTGTCGAATCGTGAGTCGCCAGCTTCCCGGTGTCGTTTTTAACCAGTTGCCGGGATGCTCATCCGGACTCACAATAATCTCAAAGCTACCATCGTCGCGAACGTCTATCTGCTTGTCGATCAGTGAGCCCACGACAGCTCCTCCCCATGGTGTATTGCCATCCTCCAATACGGTTACTGCGAAATAGCGAGCATCGCCCCGCTGGCCACTTATCCGATAACTATGCAGGCCATTAATGGGTGCACCCACGTAAAGAGCATCAGTATTATCGCCACCTTGCTTACGTATTGGATCGAAATAATGCAGCAGTTCTGGAAAATCGGGGTCGTTGTTTTCAAGTTTAAACTGCAACGCCAGTGCCACATTACGGGCTAAGAGGCGCAGCCCTTTCGCTCGGTCGATGTCATGTGCAGGTGTGGTATCACGGAATATTAATTCCCCTGCGTCTTTTAATTCATCACAAAAATCGATCCAACTTGAGCGAAGTAGGTGATCATTCGGGTTATCGCCAAACATAGGATATACGTCCTCGAATCAGAGCTATTATTGTAGGATAAACGCTATAAACCCGTTAATTTTTCTGCTTCAGGTCTTTGATATTATCGGCTTTGAAACAGTGCATCAGTTTGGGGAGGGATAATGAGAAGAGATATAGCCACCAGTCTCAATCGGCGCCTATTGATTAACGTAGAGAATAATACGACCGACACTGTCGATGGAGAGATGCGAGCATTAGCAGAGGCATATTTAAGTCCGGAGCGGCATTTGCAGGAACGCTCTGCGCTATTTTATGAAACGCCGCAGCCGGTGGCCTTCTCGGGGGAGGTCGCCGAGCCGGGAAGTTATCTGGCACTGGATGTGCTGGATGTGCCTGTACTGCTCACCCGTTCCGAGTCCGGTAACCTTCACGCGTTTATTAACGCCTGCTCGCACCGTGGCGCGCGAGTCGCTGAAGATTGTGGCCAGTCGAGGAACCTTGTTTGCGTTTTCCATGGCTGGACTTACTCGCACTCGGGAGAGCTTTTGGGGCGGCCGCAAGATGATTGTTTCGACAGTGACAAACAATCGCTTGATCTGCAGCGCCTCCCTGTTTCAGAAAAGCATGGCATTGTGGTGATTGGCTTGCGGCCCGCCGTTCCACAGGTTGCGGTAGATACTGCGCTGGAGGGTATCGGCGATGAGCTCGCCGGTCTGCGTTTGGAGCGGTATGCACCGGTTGGCCGTAAGCGGTACACGGTAGCTGCTAACTGGAAGTTGGTCACTGACCTAAGCCTTGAAAGCTATCATTTTGCTACGCTGCACCGCGATAGCGTCGCGGAAATCCTTACCCATCACGCAGTGTTTGACACGATGGGACGGCATACCCGTTGGGCATTTCCCTTGAAGTCGATAAAGCGCTTGCAAGACATCGACGAGGCCGATTGGCCGGAGGCGATAGAGGGCTCTTGCACCTACACCCTGTTTCCAGGGGTGATGATCATAGTGAACGCCTCGGGTGCGCAAATGATCCGCGCTGAACCAGGCGCCAATTCGGCCATCTCCAGAGTGTGCTACGTTGGAGTAAGAACGGAAGATACAGAACCGGATGCTGCTTTGCAGGCCTATAATTTTGGCGGCGATGTGTTTGAGAATGAGGATCTACCCGTCGCCAGACAGTGCCAGCAAGGTATGGAAGCAGGCGGCAGAGACCTGGTCTTTGGGCGCAATGAGCCTCTACTGCAATACTGGCATAAGCTTTGGGCTTCAATTTGTGCCAGCTGAGTCAAAACGCTCTTCAGTTGCACTTAGGTGAAGACTTTCGCGCCCTGCGCATATAACACCGTCAAGACGTCCACAAGAATCTATCGCCTCACTGTGACGCCGGTGTATACCAGATCGGTGAGGTGTAGGCCCGGTTCTGTACAACCTTGGGAACACTGTCAGGAATCTCGACGCTGAAATGCTTCTGGTCGTAAGCTGGCCAGGCGGGTGTGGGAATCTCGAGTACTCGCACATAGTAAACCGCACGCAGATCCGGGTCGAAGGCGGGGTCTGTCCACAGGACGCGCAATTCTGCGGCACCAATGCTGTTACTGTAGGTGCTGCTTTCCAGATTCACTGTACTGCCTACGGGTTTGACCTGACCTTTATTGGTTTCGGAGCGTCCATCGGAGAGGGCGACGTTGTAGATCTTCTCCTGCAATTTACCCGCCTTGTCCAGCCAGCCCTTTACAACCTGGACCCTGTCCAGGTTGGCGCCATCCGGATCACGTGTGGCGGCAATCATGAATACTGGATCTTTGGTCATGCTGGTCGGCAGGTCTCCGCCCATTGGTACGCCTTTGTGGTAACCAATACGAGCCATATCAGGGCTGTTGAGATCCTCGATGGTGTAATCGGTGCCGCCAAACAGTCGTACAGTCATGCGTGGCCCGGTGGTGGTGTAGACCTCTTTGCGTTGCATGGCACCAAACAGGGCTTCCCGGGTGTTCTCGGTGGCCCATACTGCGGCCAGGCCGGACGCTACCTCTTCATAGGCAAAAGTGGACAGGCTTTCGTCGCCGCTGATCGACCTGATCACATAGTGATCCCAACGATCCCCGCGAGGTTCGTTGCCAGCAAATTTCCCAAAGTAGTTGTCGTCGCGGGTGGTAGCCAGTGCGGTGTGCGAGTCCGAGGCGCCGATCATGCCGAATTTGAACGGGTTTACCCCCAGGTCTTGCTCATAGGCCAGTCCGCGTTTGAGAGCGGGGCGAGCGTATTCTCTGGGTAGCATATCGGCCGACTTGGCCTGGGTGCCCGCGATATTGGCTTTATCCCATGTGCCGAAATCGGCGAATTCGTCATCCGGTGACAGGCTTGGGTGTGCCTCGCTATCGCCCTTTATCTGGGTGGCCTCTGTGAGTGGCTCCCACTGCATACGGCGCCTGGCATAATCGGCGTCAATTGGTTTGCCGTTATAACGTACGTCGTCAAACATCAGGCCATTGCTAAGGTTACCGTTGTGGGGAATAGCGAGAATGTCGCCGCCGGTATCCTGCTCGTACTGCGCCATCCACTGCCACAGGTCCTCAGGGTCAGTGGATTCATACTGCGACATCGGGATAATCTCATTGGCCTTGCTGGCGTCGTCCTTGAAAATCACCACTCGGTGCAGGTTGTTACCGTTGGGCGTAGAGGTCCACTCGTAGCCGATAAAGGCAGTGAAATACCCAGGGTTGTTGAATCGGTCTGCCGCGTCAGTCAACCTGTGCCATATGGTGCTTGTGAGTTCCGGATCATTAATGGGGTCTGTGAGCGGTAACATTGCTTCAGTGCCCCATTTGCTAAACGCCTCGTAGCCTTGGCCAGCTTTGACCAGGTCGTGGATGTCCTTACCCCAGGGGTTGCTTAGCAGTCTCGGGTTGGATTCCGCGATCATAGGTGCCAACCCAAGGTTCTCTGCGTGATCGGAGACAACCAGAAAGTCCAGTGGCCGGACGAGTCGGGCGGGGATTCCCGTACTGGAGGTCACTTCCTCACCGCGTGCGAAACGGTAGGCCTCATCCGGTGACAGGGTGTTACCAATCATGCCTGCATCGGTGGAATAGGCGGTATGCAAATGGGTGTCACCCCAGTACACCGTTTCCAGGCCCGTGCGATCTACGAAGGGAGAGTAATTCTCTGCTGCAACAGTCGCCGTAGACAAGCTCACTGTCAGAGCGCAACTGAGAAATATTTGGCTATTGGTCATGTTGAAGCTCCCGAATCTTGATGCGTGCCTTTATTAGGATAAATAGCGGAGTGTCTTTACCTTAGCACGTGTTCATCATTATCACAGTTATGATGAATGGGTATCTCTGCTTGCCGCGTAGGTTGCGCGCGGATGAAACGTCCCGCCAGTTATTGTCTCTAGCGGCCAGTTGTCGCTTGTAGCGTAGAGCAAGCACGCCTATAGTCCTGTACCCGATTGACATTGCTTAAGGATCATTAGATGAACCCGTTTGCCAATAAAACAGCGGTTATCAGTGGTGGCGCAGAAGGAATTGGCCTGGCCATTGCCCATGCACTTGGAAAGCGCGGGATGAACATTGTGATCGCCGATATCAACACAGAGCAATTGGCAATTGCAAAAGCCGAGCTGGCCGATGCCGGGGTCCCGGTATGTGCTTCAACTCTGGACGTGGCGGATGCTGAACAGTGGCAGCAGGTAGCTGACCTGGCGATCGAGCACTTCGGAAAGGTCCATATGGTGGTTAACAACGCCGGCGTGGGCGGCAGTGGCGGCACAATCGAGGACACCCATCCGCGTACCTGGCAGTGGGTAGTGGATGTGAACATGATGGGAGTGGTCTATGGCACGCAAGTGATGGTGCCATTAATCAAATCGCATGGCGAAGGTGGCTGGGTAGTTAATGTCGCTTCCATGGCGGGATTCGGTCCGCTTCCGCTTGCCACCCCCTACACAGCAACCAAGGCAGCGGTAGTTGCGATGACGGAAAACTGGGCGCTTGAGCTTACGCCAGAGGGTATACATACCTGTGTGCTGTGCCCCGGCTTTGCCCAAACGCGCATTCATGACTCTGAACGCAATATGCCCAGCCGCTACGTCAGTGAGCCGGCGGGCAGCAGCGCGCAAACCACCGGTTTTGAAGGCGCGATGAAAAAAGTGATAGAGGAGGGCATGCCTACCAGTGCGGTAGCTGAGCGTCTTGTTGAGGCTTTATTGGCCAAGGAGCTCTATGTGTTCACGCATGTCGAATATAAGCCAGTAGCGCTAGCGCGTTTTGAGGCGGCGGCTGCCGCATTTGATACCGCGGCAGAAAGTCCTGTGTTGGCTAATCAGAAGAGCTTCCCGTTACCCAATTTCAGCTAAGCGCCGCCTATTCCAGGCAGAACCGCAAGTGATCAACATTGCTTTTTTATAGTGGTCGTTGGTCTGTTCTGGAAGGATGACCTGAGTCTCTATACTCTAATCGCGAAACCGCGATAATTGTGCGTTTAAGTATCTAGCTCACGATAGTTAGTCATTTCCTTTTTGCTTATAAATTACACCGTCTTTCATGACGAATTTAACATCTTCAAGGAGCTCGATTTTGTCGAGCGGATTGCCTGCTACTGCAATAATGTCCGCCGACTTACCCACGGTCAGTGAGCCAAGTGTCTCTTTCTGCTGCAATAGATCTGCAGCATTAATAGTTGCTGCCTGCACAGCCATAAGGGGCGTCATTCCAAACTGAACCATTCTTGAAAGCTGCTTTGGACTCTCATCATGTGGAAAGATGCCGGCATCAGTTCCCAGCACCATCTTGGCTCCTGCTGCAACGGCACGCTGAAAGTTCTTGCGTTGCTGTGCTCCTACAGTACGTTCTTTCGCTAGGCTCTCTTCCAGAATGCCAAGTTTAGCTCCACGTCCCAAGATATACTCTGTGACATATATATCCATGCTTAAGTAGGTGCCGTTCTTTATTGCCAGTGCAATGCCTTCATCGTCAATAAAGCTGGCATGCTCTACTGAGTCTACACCCGCTTCGATAGCTGCTTTGATCCCCTCAGTGCCATGAGCATGTGCGGCCACTGTTCTGCCCCGACGGTGAGCCTCCGTAACAATCGCCTGCATTTCCTCAAGTGTATATTGTTGTACACCGACCTTGGTGCCCTTTGACATAACGCCGCCGGTTGCGCAGAATTTTATAACGTCTGAACCGTATTTAATATTTTCTCTTACCTTTCGCGTAACTTCCCACGGGCCATCTGCTACTCCAGCAGCTGTGTCCTCATAACGTTTGGGTAAAAGGTTGTTGTCGCAGTGTCCACCGGTCACTCCTAGCGAGGGTCCTGCAGCAAAAATTCTAGGCCCTATTACATCACCATCTTCGATAGCATCTCTCAGGGCCACGTCGCCATGTCCGCCAGCCCCTAGATTTCTTATTGTGGTTACGCCCGCTAGCAACATATCTCGCGCATTACTGGCGCCCTTTAAAACGGAGCGCAGTTCAGATGGACGAAGTCGATTATAACCTTGAAGCGATGGATCTGAGGTGATGTGCACGTGCATGTCAAATAGACCTGGCAGTAGTCGCATACCTTGCAGTTCAACAATATGGTCCTCACTGGTTGCGTTGCCTATGTCACCGTTCATCGAGACTATTACACCATTTTCAACGATCAGCACCGGATCTGTTATCCACTCTCCGCTTGTGATATCCAAAGCACTGTCTGCCGATATGTAGGTCTGTGCCGCAAATGTCGCTGGAGCGGCGACTGAAAAGATAGAGAGTAGAAGTAGATATGTTAGACGCATTTTTTGCTCCGGTAGTGTTCTGTTTGGTGAATTATAGCTCAGCAGTTAATCATGTAGGTTGGAAGCTTGCTTCTGAAGTCTAAAACGGGTGCCCAAGGCTTAGGTAATAGGCTTCGTTGTCGCTTTCGCCTTTGGCATACTCCAGGCGTATAACAATTCCTGCCTTGGGCTTTAACTCATAAATGATACCAGCGCCCAGCATGGGATAGAGCGCATCGCCGCTATTGCAGTTGGAAAAACTTTCGTACAGGCAGCCAACGCCGCCAAATAGTGATGCACCCCAGCGTTTGTAGATGCTGAATCTGGCGTCCAAATTAAGGTGACTGTAGTGCTCAGCAAGATAGTTGCCTCGAGTATAACCACGCATATTTAACGAGGAGAAACCGCCAAGTGGTGCGTCATCGGTCCAGCGCCCTCGCGCGTTAGTGGCTAAAACGTGACCGTCACCAAAGCCCCAGTAATTACTGTAGTTAATTTGCAGTGCATCGAACGACTCTTCGCCGCCAAAACTTTCACGGTAAGCGATATTGTGTGTCACGAAATGATTACCAGACTTCGGGTTTCTCACATTGTCCCTGCTGTCGTAATCCACAACCAGGCCTAGCCCGTTCGAGTCAAAACCTGTAAGGCCTACCTGTTCCAGTATAAAGTCAAAGAATCCGTCGGCGCCGATTGCGTAGTCCGAGCTTATGAACTGTCCCCCAAGATACCAGTCGCCTTTGATCTGATGAAGGTAGCGCAGAAACAGCGAGTTCACGTTGTCCTCGGTTTTCAGGCTAGCGCCGGTACCCAGATAATCGTCATAGTCATTGCGTATCTTGCCATTGATGTAACCGGCCATCACGCGATGCTTGTCGGCGTTAAAATACATATCGCCGAATAGTCCACCAACATAGGAGTCAGTATCGCTATAGGTCACAAAGCTGGTCATCAGCGATGGCGTTGATTTGGGATCGAATGCGTGAATGTAACCGACAACTGCACCCAGAGTGGTACCCAGCTTTGGATCGGCGCTGACAGTTGGTGCTAGCAACCACGGAGATTCAGCTTCCGCAGCGCCTTCGGGCTGCGACTGCGATTCTCCGACCTCGGCCAGCGCAAGTTGGCAAATAGAAAACAATGCAACGCCAACGATGCCGCGGCATAGGTTCCTAGGGAGCATTTTTAGTTCTCCGAATGTATGGTCTTGGTGTGGTCGTTCAGCCGCGAGAATACGTCGTGAAGGTAAAGTGGTACCCGCGGTCTTAGCCTTCGACGGATCGCGGGTATGTAACTCGTAGCCTACCAGCTACAGCTCAGTCATCATCATCGTCGTGATCAAACCGCTCACCTTGATTGCCACGAACACCATCCCGCACTTCTTCCTGCTTACACTCGCGCTTGTCCTGGCCAACCACGCCCTCATCGCGCCGACATTCGCGCTTATCCTGACGTTCGTCTGAGCGACCTCGCTCCTGGCGACGATCCTGCCTGTCATCCGGATCAGCAAAAGCGGGAGCCTGCAGTGTCGCTAATAAGAAAACAGCCATCAAAGCGGTGAGAGTTTTAGTCATTGTATTTCTCCATAGTGGATATTCCAATTTCTACTAGCCTAACACACGTACATCCGTGGCCGCTGTGTTCTGTCTTGGGCTAGTCCAGCTATTGCAAGATACATGGAGCACAAACGTGCCTTTGCATGAACGATGGGCGGGTGTCGGAATTGCGCGAACTCAGAAGCCGTAGGAAAAAACGAGACCATAAACGAGTATATTCTCGCCATCGACACGGTCCAGGCTAACATCGGGGGCGATGCCAAATTTGCCGACGTGAAAATCATAGGCCACTCCCACCCTGTAAAGGCTCTCATAGCCCCCGTGGGATCCATGTATTTTTTCCGTGCCCAAACCCGCACCAAGTCGCCAGCCCGCGTAGGGGTGGTAGTAGAGTGCCGCTAGCCCCACGGAGACACCATCGCCGTCATGGGCACCGTCTGTGGTTTCAAATACAACGCCCGCACCAAATTTCGGGTTGAACTTGTATTCGTATTCGACACCGACGGTAAAGTGGTCGCCACCACTTCGCTCATCACTGTCACCCAGGAAAACACCGACGGTATGGTGTTTGAAATGGCTGTCTTCGCCATAGGTAAAAGCTGACATCACCAGTAGCGTGGCGCCCGCTGCTAAAGCAGAGGGAAAACGGGGAGTTTTCATATTTTTAGCCTCTGGGGCGAAACAGTGTCAGTAGTCTAGCGGCAGACTCCTACGGCGGATAGAAATATCTGCTGTAGTTTCTACCTGATACAATCTCTTTTCAGATAACAGCTTCAAGAATTCCGCCTGTCCACTCGAGTTAAGCCTTTAGGTTTAGATAGCTTTGTTCAGAGAAATAAAGGTGTAGACTGCTGTTCAAACTTTCGGTTGCAATAGTGTAAGCAGGTTTAAGATATGACAACTTCAACTTTTCCGGTCGCGGACATCCCGGAAGCCCCGTTGCTTGATGAACAACAGGTCATCGAGCGAATCTTCGATCATATCGATAATGGCACCACAGATCTCGGCGATAAGACCTGGCAGGAACCAGTAGAGCATTATCACTCTCAGGAACGATTTGATGCCGAAATCGATTTGTTGCGACGACTGCCTGTGCCTTTCTGCCCATCCGCCGCTGTGTCACAGGCCGGTAGCTATGTGAGCAGGAAAGCGGCCGGTACACCGCTGTTAGTCGTTAGAGATTTGGCAGGGCAGGTGCGCGCCTTTATAAACGCCTGTCGTCACCGTGGTATGCAGGTGGCCACCGGTATTGGTAATGAGCGGGCGTTCAGTTGTCCTTATCACGGTTGGACCTATAACCTGGACGGCAAGCTTAAAGGCGTACCAGGAAGGGCGGGTTTTCCTGATCTGGACACCGAGCAACACGGCCTTGTGGAGGTGAACGCATTCGAGAAGGGCGGCATTGTTTATGTAGCGCAGCAAGGGTCTATCAGTGATGAGTTCAAGGCTAGCAGCCTTGACTATTTTGCTCCCGAGCAACAGTTCTTCGAAGAAGACGGATTTACTGATGAAGCCAACTGGAAGATACTCAATGAAACTGCCCAAGAGGGCTATCACATCAAGGCCTTGCATCGTAATTCTTTCTATCCCTACGGGTTAGATAATACCAATCTGGTAGAAACATTCGGAGCGAACTCGCGCATCATCTTTCCTTTTCGGCGCATTGAAAAGCTCAGGGAGATAGCGCCCCAAAATCGCCGCATCGATGGTACGGTTACGACGGTCTACCACCTTTTCCCCAATGTCAGCGTATCTGTACTATCCAAGCATACAAATCTCGTTATTCTCGAGCCTCTAGCACCCGGCCTGACCCAATGGGTCATCTATCGGATGATTAATCGGCAGACGGAGGAGTATCCCATTTCCCTTGAAGAAGCTCAGCGGGATGCACGATTCGTAAATGATTCAGGACAAGACGAGGATAGGGAAGCCGCGCGTGCGATACAGGAGACAGTGACCACCGGGGCGAATACGCACCTGACATTCGGTCACTATGAAAAAGCAATCGTTAATTTTCATCAGCATCTGGCGAACCATCTGAATCCATAGGCAACCGCCGTCGTGAATAAAATATCTACAGGTCTAGAACTGCCAGTGAAGGCCTGTGGCGCGCAAGCTTGTATAGACAGAGCGCTGCTTATATGAGGTATGGCCCTTAACCCCGCCGAGCTCCCTAACAGCTGCCCGGAGTTTCAACCATTCAGGGCTTCCCCATAAATACGAGTTTGATTTAAGCATTTCAAACTCATCGACCAGCGATTGGCGTAACTCTTCGCCCGAGAAAAAGAATCCCATTTCGTTATTGTAGAGTCTTGATCGATAGTCCAGGTTGGTGGTGCCTACAAATCCCCAGCTGTCAGTCAGAAAAAACTTGGCGTGAAGTTTCCCATAGGCAGTATCACCACCGAGTAGGTCAGCGTCGCTGCGGCCTGTTTGATATATGCGTACTCGCGGATTATTGATTAAGTCTTTCCACTTCTGACTTTGCACTAGCTCCGGGTTTAGCTCACTCTCCTCAAGTTTCTTATGCCATTGATCTTGTGTCTCCCTATCGAGCAGCAGGCTTGGTGCAGTATCCATATCAATGATGGCCTGGGCGAAGAAGTTGTCACTGGTCATGATTGAGTTAGTTACAATTTCTATTCGATTCTCTGGGTGTTCCTTGAGCCAATTTGCGAGGTTTTGAGCGCCGTCTTCATAAACAGTGCCGTCTTCCCGTTCGTACTTTTGTACGAATAGATACGGTGAAACGACACGAACCGTACGGTTATCAGGGTCGATCTCTGACATCTGACGGGTCATGTAAATAATGGAATTTGGGTTCTGTTGGAGATTGCTATCGTAGTCGCTGACTACATTCGTATTGATGATGTTACCCAATTCATGAGCGATTCGGGTGCGCGCCGGGTGTAAATCCTCTTGAAGATAAGCCTGCATGTTGTCGTAGGCTAGCTTAAAGTCTGGCATCGCGCGCAGTGCGGTTAGCTGATCACGCATCTTGGTTCTTTCTCGACTGTGAGCCATGCTGGATTTCAGTACCTTGTTGCCCGGTACAGCTAATAAAATGCTTACATAACTCTCGCTGATCTTGCCCACTGATCCGGATTCCTTGACCCCTGATTTTGCTCGCAGGAGAATCTCAAGATCTTTATACGCGGTAGGGTCTCTGCTGCCGTCGTCCAGCAGCCCGTAATAAGCTGTCGAAATATTCCGGCCACCCGTCATGACCCAGGCTTTCTCAGGCCACCTGCCGTCCGTAACAAGCAGTTTGTCATGAGAGCGACGATTGACGTTGGCAACACTGGTGGAGGCGGCGCCAAATACCAGCGCCTGCACTCGGGCCTTTTGAACCGTGATGGCGCCGTCGTCGTTACGCATAAAGCCGCCATCGATCGCGCAAGTCTTCAAGGCTTTCAGCTCAGAATGGGTTCTATGAAATGAGCCCAATGAGTCGACCATAATTCGGACATCAACGCCTCGTTGCACGGCCTCGCACAAGGCACCCAGGAATGCGTAACCCACCAGATCACGCTTGAAGATATAGTAAACGGCATCCACCGTATGTTCCGCGTTATCAACTAGCCAGATCTTTGTGGCTAGCGAACGTATGGAATCTTCATAACTGCTGCCTATGATTTTTCCCATCGCATCGTTTGCGGGGACATCGGCTGACATGCCCAATCTTACTGGGTCGATATTAAGGGCGGCTACGTCAGCCCTGGTGCGTTTTTGAAAACGCTCGTCCAGTGTCGGGTCTTGAATAGCTCCCAGCGGAGGGCAATCGGGGAGGTTTTGGCGGTCAGTGGGGCAGGGTGGTTGCATCGGAGCCGAGGCACAGGCTCCCAAGATAAAGAGTGTAAGAAAAATACTCAACCGGATTGATAAATCTCTTACGTGGGTCACGCTACCCTCTTAGCCTTAATCACGCAATCGCAGGCTGGCAACGACTGCGTGGTGGTCCGATAATGTCTCTTTAGCAGTAGTGTAGTCGACAAACTCCAGCTCACCCGAAATAATGATCCAGTCCAGACGCTTTTTCTTATAGCTGTAATGCGGATCTGAGTCGGCGGGCCAGGTGTGAAGCCGTCGCTTATTCTCGGGACCGCTATTGACCAACTCCTCAGCCAGTACCTCAGAGTTAAAATCGCCCATTAGAATTAGCGGGTTGGTTCTTTTTTTGAGGGTTTGATCCAGTTCCTCGACTTGTCGCTCTCGCACTGACTTCCGTGAGAAGTCCATGTGCAGCGAAACAACATCCACTGTTATCGCATTCACTCCAGGTCGTTGCCACTGTACCTCCGCTACAGTAAAGCCTTTTCCCGCAGTAGGTGGAGACGGTGTGAAGTCCAGCTGCCCAGCTGCCGTAATAGGCATGGAAGAAACAATAGCGGTTCCGTAGTCGGCAATGCCCAGTGATGCGTGGCTGGCCTGAATCCACCATCGGTAGTTGGCCTGCGTGGCGATATGTTCGGCATGGTCGAACTTCCCGCTCCAACTGGAAGGCGCATCAACTTCCTGTAACGCAGCAACGTGAACGTCATGCTTCTGCAGAAAGTCCGCAATCGAATCAAGGTTCTCCTGTATTGTGTTTGATGAAACCAGCAATTGATTCAGGCTGTCACCGCGGCCGTGCGCGATGTTTAAAGATGCTACCTTGAGAATGTTGGATGGCGCACTCGCTGCTGCATTATCAATAATATTGATCGCCAATAGTTGCGATGCACCTGTGTTTTCTACTGGTGTGGCACTACAGGCGGTGAGAAAAAAAATTGAGGCAAGAATATTTTTCGCTGGAGAAAACCGGTTACGCATAAATATGGTCAATGAATGTCGCTATTCGCCTAAGGGTTTACCAGAGAAGGCCGCTACCATCTCACGCGTATCGTTATATTCGCGCACATGAGCCACCTTATTCTGATCGTTGAATTTGATCACGTGCACAAACGGCATGGTATAGCGTTTACCGGTCGCGCGCACCAGCGTATCGCTTTCCATTCCTATCGCGGCTACCTCCCCATCGACAGCGACCATGTTATCGAAGTGCAGTGGATTCATCTTTATAATCTCGCGAAAATAACTGTAAACTTTAATCAGCCATGGCGATTGGTGCGCTGCGCCAGGATGCCATTATTCCTACGGAGCGACGCTTGCGCCGGCTACGAGGGCAGCGATTAACCGCAGGCACATCAATCTTGGTTATCCTGGGAACAAAAAAGCCGCGAGCTTTCACGCGCGGCTTCTGGTCAACTTAAAGGGCGGTTAATGCCAGGACATGAATGTCTCGACGGTCTCCACACTTTCTGGGCGTAAGTTCTCTATGCCTCCATAGGGCTTGTCTTTACCCAGTTTGTTGTGTGGGTATTTCATGATGGTCATCATGTGACGCTTGGCCATGTCCTGGAAGCTGGCGCCGGACCACAGTGAGTGCCCAATCAAAGGATGCTCTTCGCGTGGATCACGGTAGATATTGTATACCCCCGCAGCGGCGGCTGGCATGCCGGGAGTAGGCAGATGCATCTTCCACTCTTGCTTGACGACGGCGCGCAACAGCTCGTTCTGGTACACGTAAACGTAATCGCGGCGTCCGTGGTTTTGTCCCTTAAGTAGTACCGGCGTCTGGTCAATCCCGTCGATCACCCTATCCCTTGGGATATATTCTTCCGCCTGTGCAACGCGGGCAAACGTGGTGAAAAGGTCTGACGCATGCACCATATCGGCTGCTCGGCTACCAGCTTCGATGGCACCAGGCCAGCGCGCGTAGGCATCAACACGTATGCCGCCCTCGGTGAAATCAGTTTTGCCGCCACGGTAGATCAGTTGGCTCATACCGGAGGTGCCCTCGTAGTGGTACATCAGGCCGTTATCCGCCATAAAAACCACCAGCGTGTTATCTGCAACGCCAAGCTTGTCCATTTCATCCAGTATTTGACCAAACCAGCCATCGATAACCTCGAGCTTGTCGGCCATGAAGCCGCCGTTCAGAGATTGTGCTTGCTCAGGATAAACAAAGTTCAGCGGATACAGGGGCCAGTACTGCAGGAAGAAGGGCTCATCCTTGCCCGCCATGTCCCGAAGTTGCTCCAGAGTCTGACGCTGGTAGCGCTCGTTCATGCGCTCGTAGTGAGCCTGAGTCCAGGTTTCGCCAGGCTTCAGATCGACTTCCCGGGCCTTGCCGCCTTTACGTGCCTCAACCCCGGTGACTAACCCGGTGGGCTTGAACTTCTGGTCAACCACCAGACCGTTCGACTGGGTGCCTCCGTACCAGCCCAGCAAGTTGTTGGCGCGGGCCGCTTCAGGCGACATAAGCGCCAGTTGTACTTGCTGGTGTAACGGGAAGGCGGCGTAGTCGAAGCCCTGATTATGTGGATAGGCTTCTTCTATATCACCCTGGTGCCATTTGCCGATGTGGGCGGTGTTGTAACCGGCTTTGGATAATACCTCAGCGATAGTGACTTCACTCTTGCCCAAACCTTCGCCAACCAAGGCAACCTTCACTTCCTTGATTCCAGTGCGGACTGGGTGTCGGCCGGTAAGTGTGGCAGCACGGGTGGGGGTGCATGAAGGCTCTGTGTACATGCGATTGAGGGACATACCCTGGCTGGCAAACTGGTTGATGCGGGGTGTTTGTACGCCCATCACATCATTGAGTGCCGGCTTGCCCATCTGTCCGAAGCTCACGTCGTCGATAAGCACAAACACGATATTGGGGCGCTTGCCGCCGCTGGCCTTGCGTAACTCCGCCAGGCGACCATCGATCTCCTTGTCTTCTTTTGCCCAGGCATCCTTGTACTGCGCTTCAAGGAAGTAGTACTCGCCATCGTGGACGATGGGCTTGGCGGCCAAAACGGGTGTGCTCAGGAAGAGCGCTCCAACCACGCTCGCGGTAGCTTGCCATGGCTTCTTCAGCCAGCTCGATCTTGTGGTTTGCATGTGAATGCCTATCCTCGCTTGCGGTTTTGCTGATTATTGTTGCTGTAAAACAGCCGGGTAGCCGCCGAGTATAGCCAATCTAAGTGCCACTTTCGACCATATCGGTTGATGGGCTCTTGCCAGCATTAGTGGTGCATTTCCAGACCCTGAACGGGCGAAAGACTGCTTGGCTGAATAAACAGTGCTGCGTTAGCATCGGTAAAATTGGCATATTACGTACCACAGCGTCAGGAAGTGATTGATGAAGAGTTTCGAGGGTAAGGTCGTTGTTGTCACAGGCAGCGCTGACGGCATTGGATTGGCTCTGGCTAAGCAGTTTGGTCTGGATGGCGCCAAGCTGGTGATTTCTGATATTGCGCAGGAAAAATTGCAGTCAGCAACGAGTCAGCTCTCTGCCTTGGATATAGAGGTCGTGTCTTGCGTCTGCGACGTAAGCAATCGAGCCGACGTTCAGGCCCTAGCAGACTCTTCCCAGCGTACTTACGGGCGAGTAGATGTTCTGGTAAATAACGCGGGTGTAAGCCAGAGGCCGACGCCATTGATAGGTATGGACCTCGATGACTTCAGGCGCGTTTACGACGTTAATGTCTATGGAGTACTCAACGGAGTTCAGGTGTTTGGCCAACTGTTCCTGAAGCAGGGAACCCCGGCCGCCATTTATAATCTGGGATCAGAGAATAGTATTTACCCCTGTGTACCTTCATCCCATGCCTACGTTTCATCCAAGCATGTGGTACTTGCCGTGACTGAACTACTGGCCGAGGAAGTCCCTGAGTTTATCGATGTTGCGCTGATAATGCCGGGGCTGGTGGACACAAACATGTGCCCCGATTTTTTCGAGGGAATGAATGTTGATGAGTTTGCCGAGCTTGTAATGAGGCAACTAAAAGCCGGAGAGTTCTATGTTGTTTCGCACAGTTACAACAAGGTGCGGCTGGAGGAGCGGCATGCGAAAATTGCCAGTGCCTATGACAATTATGCGCCGCGCACAGATGGCGATGACAAGTACGACATTCGCTCCCTTATTGAAAGAATGACCTAGTTGCTGGCCAATCTAGTTGTAGGATTGGGTAGGCCGAAAGTAGATTTTTCAGTAAACCAAAAATGACCCATGCATTCGAAGCAAAAAATTTGAAGGAGTATTTCCCAATGGTGGATCAAGCGGACAGCAATGCGCACGTCGATCAGGACAGCGTTGAAGCACAGAGTCTAGCGGGAATCGGCGACTGGATTGCCAGTCATCTGGACGGCGAGATGCAGGGCGCGAGGCGGCTCGAGCGCTGGCGTCCACAATGGAAAGTCACTTTTATAGCCAATGGTGAAACACGGGCTGTTCTGGTCCGGGGTAATCGCCCCAACGCCGGTGAGCAGGACTTGCGCTTTGAAATGGAAGTGATGCAGGTTCTGGAAGCCAATGGCGTCAAGGTGCCTCATATTTACGGCTGGATGGATTCCCCGAAGGCCTTTGTAATGGACTGGATCGAAACTGAGGATCGTGCGCCAGGCATGTTGCATACGGCGATTGAGAATCCGTCAACCATGAGCGACGAGCGCTGGCAGGCGATGCTCAGCTACATGGGCGATCTGGCGCAGGTGCATGCAGTGCCAGTGAGCGCGTTCGCTGATATCAAGCAATTGGCTCGCCCCCCGGAAAACGCTACGGATATCGCCCTTCGAGCTACCGAGCGCATGTATCAGGCAGGGGTGTATACCAACAACATAGATAATACCTTCGAGTTTCTGCAGCATTGGTTGCGTCGGAATGTGCCGCAGCATCGTACTAAAGCCAGTTTTATAGCCGGTGATGCTGGGCAGTTTATGTCTGCGGGTACTGAGGTGCTGGCATTGCTTGATTTCGAAATTGCCAATATCGGCGACACTCATTGGGACCTCGCATGCTTTCGCGGAAGACACCCCTATGAAAATATGGGTGATATCCCCGCACTCTATGAGCGCTACGCAGAAGTCACTGGTGAGGAAGTGGATCTTCCGGTTGTGGCCTATCACACGGTGGCATTTCTGCAGCTGGCAGGGATAGCCACGAAGTTCTTTGGTGACCCCAAAGCAGTAGGTGGTAACTGGATTGAAGGCTTGTTGGAATACGCGAGTATCACCCGACGTGCCTATGAGGCTATCGCAGAACTTCAGGGAGTGACGCTGACCTATGACGAGCATCTGCCTCAGCCGGTTAAAAGAGACCTGGAAGAGTCTGCCCTGAAAAAATTGCTGGTGGATATCGAGCGTCTGCCCACCTCCAGTGCTTTCGAGGCATGGGAGCGTGATTTACTGCATGCCATACCCGAGTTCCTGCTTAATCATGCTAGGTATCGCGACTGGTTTGATCAGGCGACCAAAGCTGACATTGAAGCCTTGACGGGGTCTACGTTCGACAATTTGAATGACGCTGACGACGCGTTGCGAAAAGCCATAACTGCAAATAATCCTGCTGATGATGAGGCAATGGTGCGGCTATTGCACCGGCGTTCTTTGCGTCTTTCCATGATTATTGCTGGAACTGATCCAGACAAGGAAAACCCGTTGTTCCATATCCTTGACCCAATACTTAGCTAAGGGAAAACATATTCTCTGTCACACTATGGCCTTCGCCCAGTGGTTCCATTGCTTCAAATACGCGCTTGTAGCCCGTGGCAGAAATTTTCCACTCCCCGTCTTCCAGTCGATAGTTGTCCTCATAGATTGCTGATCCATAGATCCGCACAGCCGCTTCGAGGTGGATGACCAGGTCCTGCAGATACCAACTGCCACGTGCATTGACGTCATCGATGAGTTCAATCTCGGGTTGATGTCCCTGATGAAGGGTTAGTACTTTGTCACCGGAAAGATTTTCGCGCATGAAGCCAACTATCTCGTCGCGTGAGCTGAAGCTCAGCTTGCCGCCATTGTATTGTGCGGTGCAATCCTCGGTCATTGTACTGGCGAAAACTGTCCAGTCATTGGTGTCCAGGCCTCGCAGGTAGCGAGCTTTCAGCTGCTTTATCCTTTCGATTGAGATCAGTTCGTTCATGCTTTTCTCCGGCTAGTCTGCGCTGCCGTTATCCTGCCACAGTCGCTACCAATTTTCTGGTGATAGGCTTTTCTCTGAGCTTTTCTCTGAGCTTTTCTCTTTACTTTTCCTTGTGCTTTGGCTGGGGCTTCGATATTGGCGGCGGTTCTCGCGCTATCTGCTATCTTTAAATCACTATTCAAAGTGGGAGAGTGGCCATGAGTGAGGCGATCAAGGTGTTCATGGATTATGCGGCAGAGTTTGAGAAGACCTATGTTGATAATGATTGGTCCAGGCTTAACGCATATTTTCCCGAAGATGCAGTGTACGAGGTAAGGGGCGGGCCTATGGCCTGTCGTATTCAGGGCCGAGAGGCGATATTCAAAGGTATTCAAAAGTCTCTGGATGGGTTAGACCGGCGTTTTGATGGCAGAGAGATTGAGTTACTGGAGGGGCCAGACATACAGGATGTGCCCGGTGGGGAGGAAATCAGCATAGCCTGGCGAATAACCTATACCCGAGAAAACTGCCCCGCAGTACAGTTACCCGGTCGCTCCGTTTTCGCCATCGATGGCGGGAAAATAGTCGCAATGCGAGACGAGTACGATGACGCCGAGATGGGTGAGCTGCAGGCTTGGATTGAACAATACGGCGATGATATCGATGGTTCCTATGTTTAAGCCGGCTCTTTTCTTACTCCTGACAATCTTCGCAGCACTGGCTAGCGCTGCCGATTCGCCCACGCCCACCACTGACCCGGATAGTATGCAGGCTATAAATGCGGCCCGTGCAGCGCGTGAGTCACTACCGGGGCGCGCCCATTATGAGAAAGCCTGTGCCGTATGCCATAACGGTAATGTAGCCAAGGCGCCTCACCGCGATATGGTCGGCTTGCTCACCGTAGATGCCATCTTGAATATTATCGAAAACGGCATAATGAAGGAGCAGGCCTCCTCGTTTACTGCCAAAGAGCGCATTGAGCTGGCGGAATATCTTAGCGGGGAAGAACTTGGCCAGGTGCGGCACACAATTCCCAGTTGCCCTAAAACGATCGCGTATAAAGAGTCGGCGGCCACTTCTGGCAGTAACTGGGGTATTCAACCCGCTAACACGCGCACCATTTCTGCTAGCGCCGGCGGTATAAGCAGCGAGAATGTCTCATCCCTTAAACCCAAATGGACGCTCGCTATGCCGGGAGCATCGCGTATGCGTTCGCAACCCTTACTGGCCGGAGGTCTGATATTTCTTGGTTCCCATAGCGGCATCGTCCATGCACTAGATCAGGACACAGGGTGTGAAGTGTGGTCGTTTCAGGCATCCGGTGAGGTGAGGACGGGCATTGTGCTGGACGACTCCGGGAAGGCACCACTTCTGTACTTCGGCGACGTTCTGGCCAATGTGTATGGGGTTGATGCGCGCAGTGGAGAGTTGGTCTGGCGTATGCGCGCGGATGATCACCCGAATGCAACGATCACCGGTACCCCTACGCCGTACAAGGGCGCCGTGTTTGTGCCCGTTTCGTCTTTAGAGGTAAGCCTTGCAGCGAATCCTCAATACGAGTGCTGCACGTTCAGAGGTTCTGTTGTTGCGCTTGATGGGCAGACGGGTGCGCTGAACTGGAAAACCTACACGATCCCGGACGAACCCAGGGTCACTGGCAAAAATCCGATTGGCACCAATATTATCGGACCCTCAGGGGCAGTGGTTTGGAACAGCCCCTCTATTGATAGTAAAAACAATCAGCTGTTTATTGGCACGGGTGAGAATATGTCCTCGCCGGCGAGCCTTACCAGTGACGCAATGATTGCTATGGATCTAACAACAGGCAAGATTAACTGGGTGTTTCAGGCGACTGAGAATGACGTATGGAACGCTGCCTGTGATACCGACTTTCCGGAAAACTGTCCTGTCGAGAATGGCCCTGACTTTGATTTTGGCGGCGCGACTATCGTTGTTGAGACCACCAGGCATGGCCGACTAGTGATTGCGGGCCAGAAGTCTGGATTCGTCCATGCCATCAAGCCGAAATCGGGTGAACTCGTGTGGCAAACCCGCGTGGGACGCGGTGGTATTCAAGGGGGTATCCATTTTGGAATTGCGGCCTCAGGAGAAACTTTGCTGGTCCCGATCAGCGACATGGGTGACGGCCGGTCCTACCCCACCCCGGACAAGCCCGGCATGAATGCGTTAGACGCCAACTCCGGAGAGATACTTTGGACCACATTGCATGAAGACAATTGTGGCGAAAGGGCAGGTTGTGATCCAGGTATCTCACAAGTTGTTACCGTCATTGGCGATTTGGTGATTGGCGGTGCGATGGATGGAGCCATCAGGGCTTATTCAATAGAAGATGGCAAAGTAGTTTGGGAAATGGATGTAACCACAGCGCCGCATCCCTCGATAACCGGAGATGTGGCATTAGGGGGCTCATTTGGTGGCGCTGCAGGGCCGATCGCGTTTGACGGGAAATTATTTATCAGTGCAGGCTATGGCATCTACAACCATATGCCCGGCAATCTGTTTATGGTGCTTGAGGCGACTCGCTGAAGCCAAATAGAGACCCCAAAGACTGGAAGCGACGGTGGTCGTGGCTCACAGATTTGCAGAAATGTGTATCTCCTTCAGCTTTATAAGGCTAAGAGCTCTTGGACTATCTGTTTCTCGCCTTTGATATTTCTTATTCCTTCAGGCTTAGCAACCATCGTTGTAGAGCAGCGAAATCTCCTGGATTGCTGTCTGGATAAGCTCTCATCAAAGCATCTATATCATTGAGATATTTATGCACATTCCGTGGTTCCAGAAAGTGTACATCGACTTGATCAGTGCATTTTTTCGTCATAATGCACTCCGAAATCGACTTGCCAGCCTCCTGCGAAAAGTGCATCCCGTCGGTAAAGAATGGGCGCTCAATACCAATAGGCTCCAGAATTATGCCGGGATTACTCTCGATACCCGCTACTCGAAAAGGAGCATCGTAGCCGCTGACTGCTTCTACAACTCTTCGCTGCCAGGTCAAATAGTCCTCCCACTTACCTGCAGATTCTACAGATGTCATCACACTGCCGTGAAATGGGGATATCAGAAAAACTGTCTCAATTTGATTGGCCTGCAAAAAGCTGAGTAACTTGTCGAACTCTTCAAAATTAAGTATCCCGGATTCGTCAAGAAACTCTCTCGATCTCCTTTTATTAACAAAAGAGTACAGCCACTTAGTATCTTTCTCGGGTAAATAAAACCATGTTCCATCAGACATATAGACAGTATTTGAAGACATGTCGTCGAAAGACGAACGAACCGATTCGATAAGGGAGTCGACCGAGAGCAGGCTGGTAAAATGGTCTCTACCCCTCTGCTTCCAATTGGCGAAGGTGTCCGACCTCGAATACATGGAGTTACGTAGGCGCTGGGCAGCGAAACCGTCTCTAGTCTGACCAGCATTCTCCTGGCGAAACATAGAGTAGTCCAGTGCAATCAAGGCTGAACGAAGAGGATTGATGGCCTGGGCATGTTCGACCATGAGCCTCAGTTCGCGCATCCAAATTCCCGGTAGTGCCGCGTTGTAGCCGGTGCTCCCTTCTCTTGTGGGAGGCAGGCTGGCCGCGCGGGAGCTGCCTATCACTATATGCTCGGCGCGCATGTGCTCCAGGGCATAAGGCTTGTGAAGTCTCATATTATTAGTGATCTTTAATCTACTAAAAGATGAGTCTCCACCTGTATGCGAAAATATTCCGTACGGGTCGGTGATATAGGAAAATGTAGCTAGGCAGAGAGCCAGTAGCAATGTTGCCCCGGAGAATCGGCACAAGTAAGCGTGATGATTTGTGGAGTCCTCAAATGCGGGCATAGTTTAGTCTCTCCCATGACCTGTTCGATGGTCAAGCAGATTGGACTCGACTGACCACTGACTCTTGGCCGGCTAAAATTGGTTGTTATACACGGAAAATCAACTCCTACTCCGGGAAAAACAAGCTAGACTGTAGATAATAATAAAGAGTGTCGTCTTAGGGAGTTAATAAGAATGAGGGAATGCTTGCCAAGGATAGGCCTTCTTTCGCTTGTGGCACTAGTATTGACATGTCATCAAGCGCTTGCCGAAGAGTCCAAGAAGCCGCCTGTTAAGATAAATGAGACTTTTGAAATACTTGGCTGTAGTGACGGTTGTACCTATCACTCGTTTATTACAGCACTTGATGCGGCTGTGCCGGAAATAAAGTTATCTCACAAGAAAAGTGGAGGCAGTAAAGAGAATGTAGAGACACTAAATGACGGGAAGGCGGAATTTGCAATAGTACAGGCAGATGCGCTTTATAACGGCTATAGGGGGCAAGAGGGGGTACGTAAAGCGATTGGCTACAGCGCCTTGCTTCCACTTTTCCCCAACTATGTTCAACTTCTCGCGAGGCGCGATAGTGGGATAGAAGAATTCGATGACTTGAAGGGTAAGCGGGTCGGTATCGGTAAAGAGGGCTCTGGCAGCCAAACCAATGCCATGAAAATACTGAACCTGGCTAACCTGGATGTCGAGCAGGATATCGTCAAGGTAGAGAAATCGAGTAAGGAAGCCTTAGACCTTTTTAAACGAGATAAAGTACCCGCCGAGGCGAAGCTGGATGCACTGTTTGTAACCGGTAAGCTGCGAGTACCTGAGGAATCTGGCGATTATTACCATGTGGCAATACCTGAGAAATATATTGTCCAGCTAATTAAGACGCCTTATTACACTAGTGTTAATTCACCGGACCTTCTTAACATGGAAGACTCCGAAGACCCGATGTTACATTTTAGTGCAAAAATGCCCTCCCTAACTGCGTATCTCGTCGCTTCGGACAAGGCGGCCAAAAGCCATGGCGATAAAATCGAGACACTCATAAGAGCGGTTGCAAAGTCTTGGCAGGATATTAAGTGGGAGGGTCTGTCGACAGCGCGAGACCCAAGAACAGATTTCAAGCGAACAGATAATCCGGTTATTCCCTATCATCCCGCAACGCGTAAAGTGCTTGCTGAGCTTGGCTACGATGCCGGCATAGAGACGATAAATATCTATGGGGGAAGTCTGGGGGGGACATACAACAAATTTATTGACGTGGTGAACGTTGAAGACAGAAAACGTGACGTACTACATATTAAAACTGGGGGAAGCAAAGCCAATCTAGCAGAGTTGGCTAAGAGGGGTAAATCAGAAAATCCCTGCTTGCGTGAATCGGCGCAAGAGCAAGTTTGTTTTGCCATAGTACAGGACGACGCCGCATACAAAGAGTACTACGGGAAAAGCAACGTATTTACACGACTTCTATGGAGAGTAGACTACTTACGCAAGCAATTCGGACCAGGTTTCCGTGCGGTATTACCTCTCTTCCCTAACTATGTTCAGGTACTCGTGGCGCAGGATAGTGGTATTGGAACGCTAGATGACCTGGTAGGGAAGAGCGTTGGAATAGGAGCAGCAGGGTCAGCCACATTTAGCAATGCCAAAGATGTGCTTGAGGAGTCCAAAATACCTTGGGAAAGTTTCGAGCACGTGGCGAGTGGCGAGGGAATAAAACGATTAAAAATGAAGGTTAGCGAAAATGGCGTCCAGCCATTGGATGCACTCTTCGTCACGGGTATGCTGCGAATCCCGCCAGAGGATGGGGCCTACCGCCATTTAGCTATACCCGAGGATACACTGAATAAACTCACCAATTTGGAAGAAAAGCCATACTATGAAAAGATCACTTCGCCCGATGAGCTAACGAATTTTAAAGCTCCGATGCTTTCACTGACAGCCTATCTTGTAGCATCCGACCATGCATCCCCCGACGAAATAAAAACAATAATCAAGTCGTTAACTCGTTCCTGGAAAACACTCGAAACGGATTACAAATGGCGGCTAAAAAATCTGGAAGATGTTGGTACAAGAAAACCTATTCCATTTCATCCGGTGACAAATAAAGTATTGGCAGAGTCGAATTATGTGACTCCTGAGAAGATTTTCTTACCTGTACTTTTGCGACTTGGCGCAGTGATTTTAATACTCCTTTTGGTACTCAGATGGATGCACAAAGATAGCTATAATCGACTGGGTCAAGAAGCGCATATAAAAGCGATCTTGTTAGACCGATTCAGTCCTTGGATTGCAGCTATTTGCATTGCCGCGGCCTTCGTTACCTTCCTGGTTGTCGTTATAGTCATCGTGACGTGGGCCGAGGGGGCGCTTTCATCACGCTCCAATGTCCATAATAATTTCGTAAAGCTGGATATCAAGGACAGTATTCTCTGGATTTTTACGTTTATGGCTACGGGTTATGAGAATGACGTATACCCGGTTAGTATTTTCTCAAAGATTGTCGTTGCTATTGCTGCAATGGTCGGCCTTGTTGCTCCTTTTGCACTTGCTTATTCAGGAGTATCGAAATTACTTGAACAGCGCTTTAGTCGATTAAGCGGCGATTCAGCCTTTTCACATTTGACAGATCATGTGCTTATTTGCGGATGGAATGCAAAAGTTAAGTACTTGATATGGACTCTCACAGGCGAAGATGCCCCTTCGAAAAAGCAAGTCGTTGTGGTAGCAGATATTGAAGGCCAAAAACCTCTCACTCACTTCAACTTTGACAAGGATTTGGTAAGTTACTGTCGAGGAGATTCTGCAGACAGTGCCGTTTTAGATAGAGCTAATGCAAAAGACGCCTCTCTGGCGATCGTAGTAGCGGATGACGGAAAACTGGCAACTAATAATCTAGGCAGTGCTTTAACGGTACTTGCGTTACGGCGTAAAAATCCAGACATCTTTATAGCGAGTGAGTTGGACAGTGAGAAAAACAGATTATTCTTTGACGCATCGGGAAGTGACGCAACTGTAGACTCACAGTTCTTGTCTGACCGATTGCTAACTCTTTCCTGCCTTTTTCCCTACCTATCCGATTTTGTTCTCGATGCTATTACTCACGATGAATATTCAGAATTCTATAGCCAGTCGGTTGATGAGTTATGCAAAAAATTTGGCATTGATGAAGTGATACCCACCTTGGCGGAGCTGCAGGATATCGCCCACTTTCGGGGCTTGAATATCATGGGGGCAGAAAGGGCTGATGATAAACACGATATACCAGCTGTAAGATCCGGTAATGCAAAAGAACAATCATTCAACTTACTACTTTCTAATAAGGAAATGTGTGAAACGCTTTCCAGAGAGGATACTGTTGTCATTGCCGCAGATGACCTCTTGGCAATTGAAGCAGAAGGTTATAATTCAGATATGGCCCAGCTCTCACCAGACCCAAGCTGCCTCAGGCTTCTAGGAGAGGCAACTCCTCAGAAGATTCTTATCGTTGGTGAGCAAACCCGTGCAGAGGGCATAAGAGAGAACCTTGGACTCTCATCGGCCAAACATGACGTGGTGATACTGAGCCCAGGAAAGGAAAGTGAGGCGATAGAAGAACATCTTCTTGAATTGCTGGTAAGCACGCGCTTTGACTGTGTATTAGTACTCAACGAAGCTTTGGGCATCGACGCACTGTCTGACCAAAAGGCATTCATAGGAGATGCCAAAGTTATATTGCGTGTCCAGTTGATTGACAAGCTAAGTCGAGAAAATTCTAAATCCGAGGAATCCGTCTACCTTCCAAAAATAGTCGCTGAGATTAATCAACAAAAGAACCGGCGACTACTTGTTGAAGCCGGGGCGACCACAATCGTTCCAAGTTTGCTGACTACGGCAAGATTTTTGACTAAGTTGGTTTACGGCAGAGGCTATGTATATCGTCTGATCGTAACCTTGCTGACGATGAGGAAGGGAACTTATTTACGTAGCCTGGTGCTAGAGGAGGGACATCCGCTTTTGGGGAAGACCTATCTCGAATCGCTGCGTACAATCTTTGAAGATGCAAGGGTCATTGGCTGCCTGCCTAATGATGGAAAGGTAATGTCGGAACTAAGGAATGACGAAGAAGACTTTGACACCCATTTCGTTATGTCTCCAGCCAAAGAGAGCAGACCGGAGAGTAAGAAACGCGGGCAATTAAGACGTAATGATGCGGATAGGCCTCTGTGTGTAGGCGACACTCTTATTGTCATAGGTCTCGACTAAAATTAATGATAGAAATTTGCCATGATCCAGATCGGTTGCAGGAAATTGTGCGTTTGCGTCATTTTTGCTGGTCACAGAACTCTTCCGATAGTTCTATCGCGAATAAGGTAGATTGGCAGGATTGCCTTGATCGAGACCCCTCTGCTGTTCACTGGGTCATTCTTGATGGCCCAAGAATTGTCGCAAGTGCTCGCTTGAATATCCTCGATGATAAGAGCCAGCTTCCCTATCCAGATGTCTTCAACGCCATCGATGTGCCCTGTAAATCCTTCGCTTTTTACTCGCGGCTGGTCGTTGATCCCGATTATCGGTCTAGAGGTTACAGCTTGGCTCTCGACAAAATACGACTGCAATATATGATCGATAATCGTATAAACTTTGCCCTCGCCACGGCAAGAGGCTGGCGCCTCGGAAAGCTTCGTAATATTGGCTTCAAGGTCGTTGCCCCAGTGAATAGCGGGGTGGACCCTCGCTGGGACCTGGGTAATGCATCGATAATAACTATAAGAAAAAAGGATATCGTCCTATGATCGAAGAAATCGTATCTGTATTGACAGTCGTAGCGACGCTCTCTGTAAAAGGTATAGGAATACCCAGCCAAATAGCGAAGATTCACCGTAACAACTCGATTGAGAATATTTCTATACTACATTTTTCATTATCGTTCACATCTTATGTATTGTGGACTATTCATGGAATTTTTGAAGAAAATTGGGTGATTATCGTGGGTCAGGGAGTGGGGATACTGACATCTGGGATGCTACTATCCCTGATCTTCTACCATCTCGTTAAAGATCGACGACAGTTACAGAAAATGTAGAAGGTAGGGGACCAAATTGAGCGTAAATGTCAGGTCTCAGGACTTCTGAATAATGCTCCTATACGACTGATACAACGCTTTACTTTGCCTCTGCATTGATTTGAGCGGTGGCAGAATAAGATATTTATGCGAACAAGGATGCAGATAAATGGCGGATGACTGGCTGAGTAGATTTGAAGACTTCTCTCGATCAATTGATTTTGTTGATCAAGCAATATTTGAAGATGTAACGGCTCTGTTAGAAAAAGCGTTCAAGGAGTCGTGGCGAATTTGCTTCTTTCGTGCCCTCATGAGTGGTCATAGTATCCGCATAGGTGCGGGTGATGTGCCTGCCCTAAGTACAATCTGGTCAAAGGACGATAGCGAAACTGACTTCCAGATTGCGGGTGCTGACGGAGCTGCGGTGACCCTTACTTCATATTCTCTTCTACAACGTAAGGAACTGTGGATCACAGCGGCTGATGGCGGCAAGCTGGTAAATCATATCTCCTCCTCTGAGGGTCTGGTAGATCAATGGCCCGGACTACCTGGATTGCCGGAGCTTCCGCCCTATGTTGATTATCGGGGCAGCGTCGCGCGGACTATGGTTATCCTACCTCTAGAGTATGGGATGCGAATGTTTGGGGTAGTTTGTCTGGAATTCAACGAATATATAACCATTTCAAGTAGAGCCAAACTGACTGCCACTACCTTCGCAAAGTCGCTGGCGAGAATCATTTGGCTGCGCGAAACAAACAAAACCCAACTTGATGACTCCAAGGAAGCTCTGGCTCTTTTGCACAGCAGATTTCTTAACGCTTCAGACGCTTTTCAGCGGCGTAGAGTTTTTCTGGCAAGCTCCGGCGAAGAGTCTGGTGGCGCTGTAATCGAGACTATTCGCAAGATTCTCAGCGAAGAATATAGCGAACTATTTGAACTCGATTACTGGGAGGAGGAGTCCGCTAGTGGCGCGATTAGTGATCAGGTACGTGCGTCGATCGCCTCAGCTGAGTTCGGTATTTGTTATCTTTCAGAGAAAATTAGTGACGAGCCGCTAAAATATTTCGACAATCCTAATGTGCTATTTGAGGCAGGAATGTTTCAGATGCTACACGAGCTCAGGGATAGTGCCGATGATATCGATGCGGCGCGATGGTTACCGATTCGAGAGGGTGAGCAGCTGACCACGTCGCTACCATTTGATATCGCGGGTGATCGCATGTTGGTAGTGCCGCGCAGCGTCGAAACTGGCGAAGTTAACATAGAGAAGTTTGGTGATGATCTGCGCAAGGCGATCAACAGCCTTGTCGTGGCATTGCAATTGGATTAAGCCGTTATTGAGAACAATATCAGCAGTATCTGTCGCGCTGAGCTTTGGAAAACTTTGACTAACCGTTTGTCGGTGCAATGAAGTACAGACCCGAAGTAGATGGACTGCGCGCCATTGCGGTCCTTCCTGTGGTTATCTTCCACATGAGTCTGAGTTTTGGTAATACCAAAATTCTACCGGGCGGCTTTGTTGGTGTGGATGTATTCTTTGTAATTTCCGGTTACCTGATAGCCAGCATTTTAGTAGAAGAACTTGGGAGCGGCAGTTTTAGTTTCGGCAGCTTTTATGAGCGCCGTGCCAGGCGGATATTGCCTGCGCTGATGTTAGTGTTAATCCTCTGCGTGCCTCCTGCATTGCTCTGGATGGATGCCGTAAGTCTGGAGAGATTTGCTTGGAGTGTTGGCGCTGTAAGCCTGTTTGTCTCAAACATACTGTACTGGTCTCGCAGCGGATATTTCTCTCTTCCCAGTGAGTCAGACCCCCTGTCCCATACTTGGAGCCTGGGCGTTGAAGAACAGTTCTACCTTATATTCCCCGTACTCCTATTTACTCTATGGCGCTGGAATAAGCAGCTGCTGTGGATCATTCTCCTGGCGTTACTCTTGCTATCCTTTTTTGGTGCAGTGCATTCCCAAGATACTGACACAAATTTTTACAGTCTTTTAACGCGAGCATGGGAACTACTTGCGGGTGCAGTTTTGGCGATATTTGGAAGGACTATTGGTGTTCTCCATCGTTATCGGGGTCTAAGGTATGTTTGTCCGTCGCTAGGACTGTTGATGATATTGTCAGCTACGGCCTTTATGGACCAACGGAGTGATGTGCCTGGCTGGGCAGCGCTGGTTCCTGTCAGTGGTACTTTACTGATATTGGCATTCTCCGGTGGCAATGATCTTACATCTCGTTTACTTAAGTCTGGTCCAATTGTTGCCGTTGGACTGATCTCTTATTCTCTTTATCTCTGGCACCAGCCAATGTTTGCGTTCCTGCGCATACTTTCTCTAGAGTCGCCTACAGTCTTGCAATATCTACTGGCAGCGGGCTTTGCGGCCCTAGGCGCAACTTTGAGTTATCGACTCTTGGAAAAGCCATTCCGAAACCGATCCTTGTTTCGTCCGGGTACAATTGCTGCAGGTGCGGTAGTAAGTTCACTGTCCTTGGTTGTCGGCTCGGCGGTTGTTATAGCGCACAATGGGTTTCCGGAACGATGGTCAGCAGCGCATAACTCTCTTGCAGACTACCAAAGATATGCTTACAAAAGTTTGCTGCGGGACAGGGATTGCTTGTTGCACCCAGATCAGGGCTTCATCGACCTTAAAGATAGCTGCTTTGCGACGGATTCCCGGCCTCTTATACTGTGGGGCGACTCGCTAGCAGCCTCTATGTATGACGGTTTTGCGACCAAGCAGGGTGCTGGGCGAGTGACTCAAGTTACTACGGCGCGCTGCCCGCCCATAATCGATTTGAAGGGCTTTGGTGTGCCTAACTGCCAGTCCATAAATCTATCTGCGCTAACAGTTATCCTGGAAACAGCTGATGCAGAAGTATTTTTACACGCCAACTGGAACTGGTACGAGCCGGCAGAAGGTGTCAGCTATGGCTATTACCAGCACGATTACTGGCGTCTGCTAGAAGAAACACTAAAGACACTTTCTACTGCGGGCAAGAAAGTAACTGTAATCGGGAGCTTTCCCGTTTGGCACCCTACATTGCCACAACGTTTAGCAAAATCGTATCGCATAAGTGGCAGACCTAACGAAACTCTGTTGCTTCCGAAGAAGCCAGACATCCTCAGCGTGGACAGAAAACTGGAGGCTATTACCGTTAAAACGGGTCATCGGTTTATTTCGGTATTGGATAGTCTTTGTCCGAATAATATATGTGATGTAGTAACAAAGAGTGATCAGGAGAAACAAGTGCTGTTGCAGTGGGATTCTATTCATCCTACGCGTGAAGGTGGTATGTTAATTTCAGAAGAAGTACTGAAGAGTATTCAATAAGGCAGCGACTTAGCAATAATGAAAGGTTCCAAACTTTGCGTTGGTATGAATCGTCTATTGGGAGAATCCAAATTACCTGACAGCCAGGAGCTGCGCTATGCAATCATGTATAGCGATCGCTGGATAGACCTCAAGAACCCCAGGCCTTCTTCAATAGCTTGAGAAACGCGAACTGGCTGGTGACCCAGTTTTTATATTTTGGCAGATCGTCAGTACTGTCTTCAACACGCGTACCATAAAAAACGTGCATATGAGTTGCAGGCAGTCCCTCCGGATTTTTGACATTCTGGGTGGCAACAAAGGCCAGTCCTTTTTCGCCTTCACCCACCTTGGCCATTACGGGCTTGTTACAGTTATCGCAAATGCCGCGGTCAATGGCGCCAAAGCGCTTATACTTGCCAAAGGTGATTGCGTCGCCTTTGGAAACTTCAACGTCTTCAAGCCGGAACAAGGCCGCATTTACGAATGGTGCCTGGTACTTATCCTGACAAATTGTACAGTGGCAATAAAACCGCGTTATTGGTTCTCCATGTATTTCGAATTGGTTTGAACCACAGGGGCACTGGCAGGTATATGTCATGTTGATCTCAGTTCGTCTCGCTTAGCGTTAAGTTAAACCATTTCCAACTGGCTGCACAGTCAAAGTAACAAAATTGCGGGAGAGGGCGGCTACTTCAAGCAGTGCAAAGTCGCTGTGGTAATCGAAGGTTTTCAGCAACAGCGTAGGGGTAGCCTGCCTAGGCCTCTTCCAGGAAGCGCATCAGCTTTTCGGCGGCGACAGGGCCATACTTCTCCATACCATTCTTGAATTCGGTATCTGATTCGACGGTGCTTGAACTCGATGAGCTGAATCCGTCAAGACGAGCTGTCTTCAACCAGGCCTGCAGAGACTCATCCTGACTCCAGGCCATGCCGTTTACAAGATCGGCTAGTGTATTGCGCAAATAATCCATGTCGGTATCCGGGTGCGGGACGGGCGTGCAAATAATGTTCTTATAGGCCTCATCTACTTCGCTTACCTCCATGTGGGCGATTAGCGCAGCGCTGAAAACCTGCTGGCAGGTTCTAACGGCTTGCAGCGTAATTTCATCTCCGGAGAATACCGGCTGTGCAGGCCGCCTTGCCAAGCCGTCGGCAGTGCAATCAACGAACAGAGTCTGTGAATCGTATCCGAATGACCCTTCATCCAATATAACCTGTGCCTGCTCTAGTCGTTGCACGCGCCCCATACGAACAACATTTTTGATGCGGCGCAGCTCTTCAATTTCGCTCTTCGTCACTGTGGCACAGCGGAACATCGTTGGCTTTACGCCTTCGTCTATACGCAGCATCATACCTTCCGCATTGGCGCGCACAAATAGATCCTCCAGAGATGTGGAGGCCACGATACTGGTGATCTGTCCGATCGCAAACGGACGAATTGATGTCTCGAAGAGATCTTCCGCTTGTGCGCGGGCACGGTCCCATAGCCATGATTCACGGGGCTTTATCCAGCAGATTTTCTCGGGATCAACGCCATGTTCAAGCAGGAATAAACAAGCGTCAAAACTTGTCTTACCGGCACCCACGATTACATAGTTTTTCCACTGGCCGCGTGACTCCACAAGTTTATTGGGCGGTACACATGCTACCCCCTCGGCTACATCAAAGGATGGTCCGGCCATCGCGGGCACCTGAACATTCATAAAGGTGGCATCGACAAGCTTTTCCGCCTCAATGCTGTGGCTGATTCCTGACACCAGTGATGTAACTTTCCCGTTCCCATCATGCTCGCACATAGGTAAATACCGAACGCGACCGGAGCTGACAAAGTCGTTCATCAGGCCATCGTAGTAGGCACAAATTTCACCTTTGCTCGCAAGCTCATACAGACCCTTGTTGAAGCCCCGCGTATCAATGCGATTACTACCTAGCTGCCGGGAGTTAACACCGTAAAAGCTGGAGGGCTGATGCAGGCGAACAAAGGGGTAGGCCAGATTCCAATGACCACCGGGTTGATGATGCCGATCGATAATAGTAACCGTAGCATCCGATTCCGTCATCAGTACGTCGGTAAAAGCCATACCCATGGCGCCGGCGCCAGTTACCAGATAATCGGTTTTATGTGTTGTCATCGTTCAGCCCCTGTACCCGACTGTGAGTGAAATCTGAAAAAATCGACGCAGGACAGTAGCCGTCTCATGCGATTCTTATTCGAAAACTTGCAGCAAGTCTGTCATTCAGTCGCTAATATGTAAATGTTGCTTTCAGGAAGCACATCGTCGTCATACCGAATAAGGATAAGAACATGATGGAAAGATATCAGAAGCTAATGATAGGCAATGCTTTTCTCGTAATTGCGATGGGCATGCTTGCCGGTTTTATGCTGGGCTTTGGTTTGATCGGGGGGCTGGAGCTTTTTCCGGGCAAGATCATTGAGATGCCATACTACGGAACTGCGGATGGCTGGGCGCGGGCGCATACGGGTGGCCTTACGAATGGCTTGCTGATTATTGGTGTGGCGCTTGCTTTACCATTTATACCCTTGAGTGAAGGCATGCATAAACTGACCGTTTACGGCTTCATCTATATCGGTTGGGCCAATACGGCCTTCTACTGGTTTGGCAACGCCTCTGGAAGCCGAGCCTTGAGTTTTGGCGATAACCCGCTTGGTGCGACAAATCTATTGGGAGCCGTGGGCTTTGGCTTGGCGTTTATCGGTGCATTTCTGATCTTGTGGCTTTTATGCCATGGCGCATTGGTCGCCTTAAGATCCCGGTAGTGGCTCACCGGCAGCATATGCCTCGGTATATTGGCGAAACTTGCGGAACATCCGGCGATTAGCGAAACGCATAGCGGGCCGGGTTAACCACATCATATGCCGTGAGAAACCTCGCGGCTCCATCGCCATATGCCACTCCACGCGGCAAGTACCGTCACCAAGGTCGGTCACCCTGTAGTCCTCCAGAAAGCTTTCGGTGGCATCCTTGTTGCAGCCCAGAAAAGTGAAGGCCATTCGTTTGCCAGGCTCCCAGGCTATAAACTCCTCGTAGCCATCCATGCCGCCCATCATTGATACGGTTCGAGTGGTACCGACACCGAATGGCTTGGGTGAGGTCCACTCAACGTTCTGGATTGGCATGGCCCAAACTGTCCAGGCGTGGGCGTCCTCAAATACCTCGAAGATCTGTGCGGGGGTGGCCCGAACCGTCTCCTCGGCGATGAATACATTCTTGGTCTGCTCAAGAAATTCCAGGCCTACGGGTGTGCATTCGAAATAATCAGTCACGGGAAAAGCTCCTCTAATTAATAGCCCGATATCATAGAGCGTCTAACTGGCCAGTCACGTTGCCAGCAGCGTCACAACACTATACTTTGCCAGCCTGCGCAAGGTAACCGCTGTGGCACCAGCCCTTGCTCGGATTGCGAGTGTTTGTAAGGTCGCCTGTAGCAGCTTGGCTGTGAGGGCGATATCAAGATCTGATGAGACCTCACCTTTTCCTTGAGCGAGCCTCAATCTTCCTTCGAAGGACTTATCGATTTTCTCTGTAAGCTCTTTTAGATCTTTGCCAACTTCCGGGTGCGAGATTGCCTCACTGGGCGCAGTGCAAACCATAAAGCACCCGAGTGCAGGATCATTACCACAGTACACCGAGATCGCCTGATAGAAAAAGCTCTCCAACTCTGCTTGCACTTTCTCGGAGCCATCAAGCGTTTTCTCTAGCGTACGCTCAAGCTCTGCTCGGAATGCCGCTAATGATTTTCGATAGAGCGCATCTTTATTGCCAAAAGCATTGTAGATGCTGGGCCTGTTCATATTCATAGCTAACGACAGATCGTCTAGCGACGCAGCGGCAAGACCCTTTTTCCAAAATACCTGCATGGCGCTAGCCAGGGCTTCATCTTCTCTATATTTTCTGGGTCTGCCTCTGGGCATAAATGTACTGATCCGCATAAAATAGTTGACGCTGCTTAATATTATGCGAAATAATACATAAAAAGAAGCGGTAGAGATAAAAATGACGGTAATCGCCAAGCCAGAAAGCCAGATGGTCAGTAAACTTCAAGGTGTGCACTTATTTCACTATGAGGGCGCGCCTTGCGCGCAGCGTGTGAGATTTGCGCTGCACGAAAAGGGTCTCTCGCGTGGCAGGGAGGTGAAGTTTGATGCTGAGGACCCTGCATCGCTTCTAGGCGAGGAGGGAGCTTGGGTAAGCAGGCATGTATCACTCGTTAAATTGGAGCATATGACCGAGGCTTATTCGAAGATACATCCTAATCTGGTAGTTCCGGCCCTGGTTCACGATGGAGCGCTTCATATTGAGTCGATGGACATAATTCGTTACCTGGATGAAGCATTTGGTGGTGAACCACTGGTTCCCATTCACAACCAGGACGTCATGGATGACGCGACGGCGTTGACAGATCTTGGCAAGCAGCTGCATCGTTCAATTCGCTTTGTTACCTTTCGTTGGGGTTTGCGTGGGCTGGCGAGACTTTCAAAGAAAGATGAAGAGCAGATGCGGGAGCTACTCAAAGGTAGCTCAGATGACGAAAAGCTGGTGGAATTCTACGAAGGCTACGACAATCAGACGATACCTGATTCTGTCTATGAGTCGCATCTAGTGAAGTTAAATGAAGCGTTTGCTAAGCACGAAGCTCGTTTTAGTGATGGCCGGAAGTTTCTGACAGGCGACTCCATTACGATGGCAGACGTTATTTGGGCGATGAAAACCTTGCGCTTAAGCGAATGCGATTACCCGTTTGGCGAATGCTTTCCTGCTTATGCGGCCTGGTATCAACGAATTGCGAGTCGGCCATCTTTCAAGGAAGGTGTAATGGGCAAACACAAATTCATGAGTGCAGCGTTTAAGGTGAAAGGTAAAGTGGAGAATGTCCTTGGTATTGGTTTGAAGCGGGAGGTGTTGAGTCGTGTCGCCTGAATCTATTGGAGTTATTATTGGTTTGGCATTTACACTGCCGACAATTTATTTTGTACGTCGGCAGAAGTTTGATTCGTGGGCCTGGCCAATTTTCCTGGTCTCATTACCGATTTGGTACATGGCGTTCGGATTGCTCGCCCTGGACGGCAAGGTCATGCTCTCGGAAGTTATTGTAGGCTTGCCTTACATTGTTACAGGCTTTCTGGTCTGGAAGATTAAGTTCCGGTTTGCCTATTATGTGTTGGGTATTGCCTGGTTAAGCCATGGGTTATATGACTATTACCATGACGTATTCTTCGTGAATCCCGGCGTTTTCAGTTGGTACCCTGCTTTCTGTGCCGTGGTTGATGTTTTGGTAGGGGCCTATATCGTCTTGAATGCAAAGCAGTTTGACGGTGTACCGGCGCGGGTATCAGAAGGGTAGTCCAGGTTTACTTTGGAGAGTGATTGCTCGAGTGTGAATCCATACTCGCCGGTGTCATCTTTATGCTCTTTGGTAGCCTTGATATACGACTAATGAGGGAATCGTAAGCGATGTCGCGCAGCTGCGCGGATATAGAGATCCGGCATATTTCGTGCGGGCGTTCTAGCGATGGTTTGGTGTGACCTCAATTGGCTGTCGTAAGCTCTAGCCATAAACGCCTATATGAGCATCCGAGCTTTTTGAAGAGGAAATTGGAATGCAGCGAGTACTGCTGATAATTATCAGTCTTCTGATGTCCACTGCTGGTTATTCAGATCAGAATAACAGGGCTGTCGAAAGCCTAAGTCAGGCGATCAGATACAAAACTATAAGTCACCAGAATAGGGAAGACATAAGTTATCAAGAATTCGACGGATTCCTCGAGTTTCTGGAGTTGCGATACCCCAAAAGCTTCTCGCAACTGACCGCTGAGCGAGTAAATAAATACAATCTACTTTTCCGTTGGCCAGGAAAGGATGCAACGCTTAAACCTGTTCTTTTCGATGGTCACTACGATGTTGTTCCTGTAGAAGCGGATACCCAATCTGACTGGCTTCAGGCGCCTTTTTCAGGAGCAATTGTTGACGGCTTTGTATGGGGTCGCGGTTCTGTTGATGATAAAAGCGCAGTAATATCCCTGCTTGAAAGTATTGAGGCGCTTGTAGACGAGGGCTTCAAACCCGAAAGAACCTTGCTGTTTAGTATCGTCCATGATGAGGAGATTGGAGGCAGGGAGGGCGCAATTCGCATAGCCGAGAGATTACTGTCTGAGAATACACAGTTGGAGTATATGGTCGGTGAGGGAGGCTTTCTGGTCGACGATTCTCCAGTGCTGCCTGCCGGACATGTGCTGGCCATGATTTCCACTGCAGAAAAGCGTTATGTAACCCTGGTGCTTACTGCAAAAGGAGAGGGTGGCCACTCCTCCAAGCCGCCAAGGAATTCAGCGATTGCAAAGTTGGCCAAGGCCGTAACGTTGTTACATGAGGAGCCTTTTGCTCCGGAGCTGGTGGCGCCTACTACTGATATGTTTAGTGCGCTCGCCCCTTACCATGACGGCATTGAAGCATTTATGATGTCGAATCCAGGGCTTTTCGGCGGTCTCATGGCCAGAGGAATGAGCGATGATGAGAATCTGCAGGGAATGGTTCGTACAACTACAGCTATAACCATGATTGGTGGTGGGATCAAAGAAAATGTTGTCCCACAGTCTGCGAGTGCGTCAGTTAATTTCAGGCTTTTACCCAATATTACGCCCGACGAACTGAAAGAGATTGTCAGAGACAAGATCGACGACCCGACGATCGCAATAGCATTCTCCGATTCGGTGAGCCTTGGAGAGAATCTTCCGATAGCAGACAAAAATGGTATGGGGTTCAAGGCTATAAGCGATTCTATACTGGCAGTAGAACCTGAAGCGGTTGTGGTTCCGGGGCTATTCCTGGCGACAACGGATACGCGCCATTATGGAAAACTGACCAAAAATATCTATCGCTTTCACGCCTCGATGTCGTTGAGCACGGAAGATGCAGCAGTGGTTCATGGAACTAATGAACGAATTAGTGTGCAGGCGCTTGAGCGAGCCATCAACATCACAACCCAGCTTGTTCGCCGCGCAGGTAGTAACTGATTCAATCGAGCCAGGTGTTATCCAACATGGATAAACTACTGCATGTCTCCGCGCTGGATGCTGGCGAAAGCGCCGTAAAGAAGCTGTTGGACTGACTGCTTGGCGATGGCAACTTGTTGCGGTTTCTTGCCTGCCAATATCGCATTGTGTACCAGCCATTGAGTCGCAAATAGTAGCGACTTGAAAAATTCTGGCGCCGGGGCGTGGCCGAACCTTTTAACAGCCCATTGCTGCATGCGAAGCGCCGACCTGTCGTAGGCCTCGTTGATCAGTTGATGGGCGTAGGACCCGGGATCGGCTGATTCGAGATACAGAAATTGGGCGATTTCCGACTGTTCAAGAATGGCGTCAACCGTCTGATCTGATACAGAACCTACCCAATCCTTGTCTTCGTAGTCCATTAATTCCGGGTTAAGCACTGCGAGCACATGCTCGTTGACCGAACTCTCATAAAGCTCGTCGATTAGTGCCTCTTTGTTGGAGAAGCAGCGATAGTAGGTATCACGGGAAACACCGGCAGCCTTGCAGATGTCGGCTACAGACGTCGCGCTCGTGCCCTTGTCCCCAAACAATGAGACGGCGGAGTGCGTGATTACTCTGCGTTGCTCATCGGCACCAGGCCTGCGTCTGGCCGTGTTCTTTGTCTTGGCACTCACCACCTTCAACCTTTTACCTTCTGCTATGAATAGATCGTTTCTGCGAAGTCCAGGCCGTTGCTTGACTTCGAACACAAAGATATGTCATTTTACATTTATCGGACACAAGTGTCAGCTTAATTTAAATGATTGGGCGTCTTTATCGCTTAACGCGTTGGACTTGATCGATTCCGGTGCTGCCAGTAACGCTCGGTCCTCCGGGCAGCGTTTCAGGCCTTATTAACAGCTTGGGTCAGGCGAGGATTACGAGTTTGGAGAACAGACGCGCGATAGTGACAGGGGCGAGCTCTGGCATCGGTCGAGAGTTTGCAGTGCAGCTGGCTGAGCAGGGTTATTGTGTAGTGGGAATAGCACGCCGTGAAGAACAGCTGACAGATCTTGTCGCTGACCTGAAAGGTGATGGACATACTTACATTGTTGCCGATTTGGGCACACTGGAAGGTGTGCGATTGGTGATGGATGAGCTGGAGCGAGAGCACACCAGCTTGCTGGTCAACAATGCAGGCCTCAGTGTATTCGAACCCTTCTATGAATCTGAGCTTGGCGCGCAGAAAAATATTCTGACGGTTAATTGTGAATCTCTGATGATGTTGGCACATTCCTTTTTGTGTCAATCCAGGCGAGGCGACGCACTGATTAATCTCAGCTCCATTGTTGCTTTTTTGCCGACACCTGCGCAGCCCATGTATAGCGCAAGTAAAGCCTTTATTGCGTCTTTTTCAGAATGTCTTTGGGAAGAGCATAGAACACGTGGCGTCTATGTGATGGGGTTGTGCCCTGGCGTCACCCAGACAGAATTTATTCTCAGTGCAAGTGGGGGTAAGTCCGATGGTAATACGCTCCCCAAAGTGATGATTCAAACTACCAGCGAAGTAGTTGGTGAGGCGTTGCACGCTCTTAACAAAAGGAAAAAAGCAATCATCGTGACGGGCTGGGTTAATCGCGTGATGTTATTAATGCCGCGGTTTCTAAGCCGTCATCGCTTACTCAAGGTTTTAGCGGTAGTCGGTGATCCAGATAATGCTTTGTAATAGATTTAGAAAGTAGTCTTAAAAGAGAGCGATTGCAGGTCGATTTAGTAGCGTTCGGGTTTTGCTTAATGACTTTATCTAATGTTCATTAATCGACAGTTAGAGAAAATGGTTAACGGGAATCCTACAGGCCTATCGTAGTTAGTTTGTCTGCAAAGGTTGAATCTACAAAAAAATTTCAGGGAGAATGTAATGACTGATGCGCCAGCTGCTGTGGACTTTACGGGACTTGCCCCCGAGCGCTCATTTTCTATGTCAGCGCGTAAAATATTCGCGGTCACAACGTCCGTATGGGTGGCGGCCACTATCTCGGTGATGGTTCTTTTTTATGTGGGGGTGCTCGATTTCGTCATGAGCAGCAGGCTCTCTATGTATTTCATAAGCATCTGGCTCAATGTCTGGATTCTGGTATGGGTAATTCGGCGTAACGCAGGGCAAGGCCAATTCGATTTTTGGCATGACCTGCTGGTGGTATGGATGATCTGCTATGCGATAACCAATATTCAGTGGGAGATTCCCTGGGTCCTATTCTCGCCTTTCGTTTTTGAGAATATTCATACCCTCGAGGATCTGGTTGCGCAAACCGAATACATGCGCGAATCGCCATTGCATTTGTATTATTGGATCCTGGGTACCTTCGGTGTGCTTGACCTTCGTACCGTAAATCACAATGGCACATTCTACGCGTTGGAACTGTTTTCGTTCGTCAATCTGGCGATGACACTCTACTTTTTTCACCTGAATAAAAAGCGTTCACCGTTCCGTTATCTGCTTGTTGTCATAGGCTGTGGCGAGCCTATAGCGGCTACAATTATTTTCAGTTTTTCTGAGGTTTTTGATGGCTTTGTGAATATGCCCGGCGGTCTTTGGGATACCTTGCTGGCTCTGGTATGGACTCAATACCAGTATATTCTATTCCCCATGATATTTGGCGCCCTGGCATCCAAGATGTTACTGGATGACTTGAGGTATAGCGCCCAAAGACTCACATAAAGGAAGGCTGTTACCTTAAAGCTTATCTCTGCTACTTTGAGTTATCCCGTCTTGCCCGTTTGGTCAAAGGTTTGCCTTCCTTGTCCACTTTAGGCTTGGGTTTCTCTCCTTTGGCAGTTTTGGAGACGCGACTTAACTGAATCAGGTCCAATGTTTCTCTGTCGGCCAATTTTGTCGCGTTCTTCTCCAGAGTATCCAGCTCTTCAAAGCTGTACACGTCGTTCTTTAGCTTCTCTATCCTATTCATATTTAGATCTTCTTTTCTTGGGAAATAGCTGGCAGGCGCCAAGTTTACCAGCGCCTTTAAAACAGCACTGCTCGACTCCCCTTGTCAGGTCTTTAAACGTGAGTCTTTCGGAGCGATCATAAACTCATCAAAGAATTCAGATAAATTTCTATGTGCATCGAGAGGCAATATAGTGGCGATGTGCTGATCTGGTCTCACTACAACCATGCAACCGCTTGAGCGGTCGATGCTCCGTAGCTCGTAGATATCGTTTCCTTCTTCAGCATAGAACACCTTTTCGTAGTCGTTCAGACCATATTTACCTTTGGCCGGCCACAGGAAGCCGGGCATATTCTCGATGGCTAAATCGTTCTGCTGAAAGACGCCATAAACATCGATTACTGAATCTATATCAGTACTTTCTGGGGTGTACTTGATAACAGGAGACGATTCGCTCTCTGCCAAGAACTGAATGAGCCGCGCCGAATCAGACGCGTCGTCTGTTGGGTTTTGCTTGCTGCCAAACACGAAAATACGCCAGCGACCGTCTGCTTTGTTCAAGTGCCCTAGCTGTTGGCACCTGCCGTCTGAAACGCGAACAGCTTCCGCTGAGTGGAAGCGTTGACCAATTTTAAATCCGCTTGCCAGGTTTTGATTCTCCTGGCCCGTGCAAATATATGAAGGGTAGTACTCGATAGCGGTGCCTGCGACAAAACCGTTTTGCCTGGCCATGAATTTCTCGATATCGGTAGTATTCGTCTTTGCTTGTTCCTTGTCGCTCTTTGCTGTCGGGCTTGTGGCGACCAGCTTCGACAATTGTCGGTCTGCCTCAATAAGCTGCTGCGCAACCTTCCTTCTCTCAGGAGAATAAGTTTGAAGCAATTTTGGGTCGCTCTTGCCTTGTAAAACCGCTGCGAGTTTCCAGCCCAGGTTAAAGGTATCAGGAAGCGATGTATTCAAACCCCAACCACCTTTTGGGCTGTGGGTATGGCAGGCATCTCCAGCTACAAATCCCCGAGGCATTAGGCTCTCAGCGTCATCGGCGGGCCTGTCGTCGAACCTGTCGGCAACTCGCTGACCAACCTCATAGATAGACCACCATGCAACTTCCTTAACATTGACCGTGTAAGGTCTAAAAATTTTCTGCATCTTTTCGATAATGTCCTTCTCGGTAAGTTTGATGTCTGCAGCTCTTTGACCCTTGTCGAGTAAATCCAGCTCTACATACATCCTGACTAGATAACCGCCCTCACGGGGGATTGTCATTACCGCTCCGTCGTCCTTCGACTGAATAAAACTCTTAACTCTAATATCAGGAAAGTCAGTAACCACTAAAACATCCATGACTCCCCAGGCCTTATTCGCTGAGTCACCTTCTAAAGTGATAGACATGCTCTTGCGTACGGCGCTCCTTGCCCCATCGGTGCCTACAATAAATCTCGCTCGAACGGTCTCAGCCTTGTTGACTCCTGCGTCATCGCTACGCGCAAAGTTTGCTGTAATTGGATGTGCGTCGAGGTCTTGTGTAAGGCTGGGGTCAATATTCACCTTAACCAAACGGCGACTGTAATGGGGTACAAGGTGTGAGACAGACTTCTCCATGCCTTCGAGCAGTATCTCGTGCAGCCTGGCCTGGTTGACAATGCCATGTATAAATTCAGAGAGGCCCAGCCTTGCATCAGCGATTTTATGGGTGCGCTTGATGTTTTCAGGGTGCTCGTTATCTGGCTCCCAAAAAGCATTCTGTTTTAGCTGGTAGCTTTCTTTAACAATCATTTCACTGCTGTTAAAAGCCTCCATAATTTCCATGGTGCGACAGGATATGCCGTCTGCACGTCCAAACAGAAGGGGACCAGGCTCCTGGTCGACAATACAGGTCGTTATGTCCGTAAACTCTGCCAGTTGTCTTGCCATCGTCAGGCCAGCTGGACCACAGCCGATTATTAATACATCTACCTCGGCTGGTAGATCTGTGATGGGAGGCAATGGGGCTGGCTCGCGGGCTGCATCTGGAATCTGATAGTTGCCAGGTTTAAAACCATTGAGGTGATATTGCATCGCGTAGGCCTCAGATATTTGTATATCGATATTATTGAGTATTGATTGTGCAGATTATACGTCAATCTGCTGTAAGTGAGCTGACCCCGTGTGCGGTCTGTTTCGTGATCTTTGGTATTCGTACAATCCTAGCTGCGGACAGTTCTCTCAGACCTGAACAATTATGCTGTTTGGCCCAATTACGGGCTGGAACGAAGCCACAAAGGTGTTGGCCAGCACCTGAGCTCAGAATGCTCAGGGGTAAGACTACAGCTCTGGATCAGTCACCAACATTTCTCGTGCCGAGTATCAGCCACAGCTGTCCTATGATTATAAATAGCGCGCCACTGGAAAGTAGAAAGGGATCAATAAAAAGCTGCTCGCTGAAAGAAAATTCTCCTTTAGATATCTTCACCCACCCCATGAAGTTCTGATTGACGGCGACTACCGCGCCGAGGAAACCAATTACAGATGCGAGGTATTGTAAAATCCAGTGCCTTGCGATGGGCAATATCATAATAAACCCCAGGAGCGCGATCACTGTGCGCTGTACCCTGCAGTAGGGGCAAATATAGACGACACCTGAAAGCTCCATTCCCCAGGCGCCTAGCCCAATTACGACGGACATAATACCCAGTGCGCGGATATGCTTTTGCCAAAACGCCAGGTTCAGAATGCTAATTTTCATTCTCCTTATTGAATTCGTGTAGGGCTCATTTCTCAGCCAGTATACTAGTCAAACGCTATCTCGCTGGTGCTGTCCCATATAGGGTAGCTTTTAATTCGCCCGCCACTTTTGCAATATGCAAGTGATGCCGGGTTTTTGCGCCTGTTACGCTGAAAGAAAAAATCTGCACGGGACGAAAAGTGTGAGGTAAGTCACACTTTGTGGAGGCCAAGGGTTTTCTGCTCGCAACTTGGTTACACTCTGTCGAACGGGGCAAAGTAAATCTAGAAACCATGTTTTCCAATTTCCGCCACACTGTGAATCGGCTGGCTCAGGTCGCTTCGGTGGCTCTTGTTGTTTGCGGTAATCCCGCTTTCTCTGAAGGCAGCCGTACGCTGTATCCTGCCGATTATGACAGTGCCGGTTCGCGGGCCGCGCTGGACCTCCAGTCCAGCCAAATGTACCTGAACCGGGTGAAACGCGAAGGCTTTCATTATGTCTACGCGGAGGCGGGCGAGTACATCACCGTCGCCTCCAGCAATCGGAACAACAACGGCGATATTCAGATATTCAATCCGCAGCCGCTGGGCTTTGGCACGCCGGGTGATGAAACAATTCCCGCCAGCGCAAGCTTTAGCTGTTCAGGCGGCTCTCTAGAGGCCGGCCTTCACTACTCTGGCTCAGGCAGAGGTTATATCAATAACCGCACCAACGAACTTGCCGGGCCACGGGCGTTAATGACGAACACTGGCGCCGGGTATTCCGCCTGCGGTTACCAAGCTCCTACAACCGGTATCTATGGTGTTAGATTTGGCAGGGCGAATACCGGCGGCGGACCGGATGGAACCCTGGGTCTCAGTCCCAGTAATCAGACAGCGGAAGCATGGGACATCACGATCCGCAGTGATGATACCTCCACAGTAGACATTAACGGGCGTGTGTTCAGCTATGCGTTCCTGGGCTATACCGGGGGTAACAGTCGCCCCGTCTTTCATTCGCTTTACTATATAACCACAGACGGATATCGCTATCGACAGGATCTGCGCGGCCTTGATCCTAATGGCTACGCGCTCTACGCCAACACATTTGGTTTTCTCGATGACAACCAGCCGCTCTATAAAACCATACGTGGCGACAGCTTCAACATAAACGTCGTTCCACTTCAGGTCACCACCCAGGCTGCCCAGTATCCAATTTTCTATAGTGATGTGATGGATCCGTTCATAGAGCCCGAGGTAGAGAAAATATTGGATGAGCTTAGTATTCCGCTTTCACCGCCGTCCCCTACTATTTCTAATGTATCTTTCAGCGGCGTGATCAGTGGCTCCACCACAGCCAAAGGTGTAGGTGGCGAGTTCACATTCGATACCACTGGTACTGTGAGTTATGAAATTGTCATTAGCAGGGACGGCGTAAACTTCGATGCGGCAGAAACGACCAACCGTGTCTTGAATGGTATCGCGTATGCAGGTTCTCACGTAGCCATCTGGGATGGCCTCGACAACGACCTGAACGCGTTCCCCGCAGGTACCTATAGCTTCAGTGCGGCGGGTCGCGCAGGTGAAGTGCACTTCCCCATTATCGATGCTGAAAACAACGATGATTCTGACAGTAACGGTCAAGTTGGCGGTGGTCCCACCATTGAGCGACTCAACGGAGTTAGCCCCGGTGACAGGACTGTGTTTTTTGATGACAGGGGCTATATCACCACCAGCGGAGAGGCGATTGGCATTCTCAATGGTGACCTGTGCGGTGGTACAGGCGCCAACCCCGCCGACCCACCCGAGGCGCTTGCCGGCGTTGACTCGCTGACCCCTTATCGCCTTTGGGAAGGAGGTCGTAACGCCAACAGCGACTGTTCCTCCAACGCGGGCTGGGGAGACGCAAAAGCAGTCAATCTGTGGACTTACTTTTTATCGACGCCTGAGGCGGAATCGCTGTCCATCATCGATAGTAGTATAGATCTGGCTACCTCAGTGGTGGTGCCTGATTCCGTTACCGCGGGGGATACAGTGCAGGGTACTGTATCGTTCTCGAACTTTGGCAATACTGCTGCTACCAATGTCAGCTACATGCTCAGCCTGAACCCTGGATTGGGAACGGTAACGATACCGTCCGCCAATCTTCCGACAGGCTGGACAGCTACCTATAACAACGTCAATGGCGTGGTGACAATTACCCCATCGCTGGCAGATCAAAATCTGGCAGCCGGGGCTTCTTACTCTGGCATAACATTCAGCTACACAGCCCCTGCCTCGGGCCCTGTGAATGTAACCTCGGAAATCAGCTCTGCGGACACAGACGATGTACCTTCCAACAACATCAGTATGGGATCGACTGCCGTCGGTGATGTAGACGTCCGGTCATCAATAACTGGCGTGCCCGCCTTGGTGGAACCGGGAAGTAATGTAACCGGTGCGGTGGTCTTTTCAAGCGTTGGCATCGGTGACGCTGATGGCGTGACCTACGGGATGCAGATTGGCAGCGGCGGCGAATATCCCGCCAGTGTTACATTTACCAATCTCCCCGGGGGGGCCTCCGCTAACTATACCGCAGCCGACGGATCGGTCACTTTCAGCGGCCTGCCCGATACCTTCTTGTCTGGCGACACCTTATCGCTAAATTTCGAATTTACCACTCGAATCGCCGAGGGTGTCAGCTACCCTATAAGTTCAGTCATCACTACCACCGACAACGATGCTAACCCAAGTAATGATACTGACGCCGCCACTGTAGCGACTGGCTACAACAGTGCCTCAATCGTTGTTAACGCAACGCCATCGTGCCAGAACGATGTGCCGTACCTGCTCTACGACATTACTGCCGTCGGCTTTACTCCCAATACCTCGGCCACAGTAGAGTTTTTGGAAGTAGGCAGTGGGACCGTAGTCGAGACCCTTACAAACCAACCATTGGTTGACGGTAAAATCCTGTGGCCAGGGGCCGCGATCGACGGCTCTGGCAATGGAACAGCCTGGCCTGGATGGGTTTTCTCGGCGGGCGCCTGGTCACAGGTGCCATCCTCTGTGAGACCCAATGTACAGGTGCGATTCAGCGTGAATCCCTCAGAGACAGTACTGGTGAGTTACCCACCAGCGACCCCCGGTTGTGTGGCAGAAGCGCCTCCGGGTACCTTGGTAGATTTGTCTACCACCATCACCGCCAATGATGCGATGGTACTTCCAGGCGGTGGCACTGGAGGCACGGTTACGTTTGCCAACAATGGTCCAACCACAGCATTCAATACCAACTATTCCCTGACGATTGGGAGTGCCGGAACAGTGCCAAGTAACGTCATGTTTACAGGTCTACCGGTTGGCGCCAGTGCTACTATCGACACTAACACCGGGGTAGTTACTTTTATCGGGATGCCCGACGAACTGAAGAATGGCGATGCATTCAATTTCAGTTATACCTACGTTGCCCCGCTGACTGAAGGTGTAAGCATTCAGGTATCTTCAGCGATAGACAGTTCCGTAGCCGAAAGTGATGCCTCGAATAACATGGCAGCGGACAGCACCGAGGTTGCCTTTACGCCTGGTGCGTCAATTTCGATTGACGCCCAGTCAGTCTGCGACATGAACGCCCCTTATGTGGAATACGATGTGACCGCCATTGGATTCACACCCAACACTCTCGCGACTGTGCAGTTTATCGACGCCAATGGTGCAACGGTGCAGACCCTTACCAACCAGCCACTGACTGGAGGCCGCCTGCTGTGGCCCGGTGCAGCGATAGATGGCAGCGGCGAGGGCAGTGCATGGCCTGGCTGGAGTTTTTCTGGTGGCGTTTGGTCGCAAGTTCCATCACTGGTAAGGCCTGAACTCGATGTTGAGATCAGCGTTAATCCCACCGATCGCGTGACTTTAAGCTATCCGCCAGCCACGCCTGATTGCGATGCTAATCCTCCTCCGGCGCGCGAGGTTGACGCACAAGTCATCCTGTCTGGTTTCCCAGTGCAAGCTGGTTCGGGAGAGGTTGTTAGCGGAGTAGTAACCTTCAGTAATAACGGGCCCAATGCTGCCGAGGGGACGACATATATGTTGACCATTGGTGCGCCAGGTAACCTTCCCGACGATGTCACATTTACGTCCCTACCGGCGGGGGTGGTAGCGAGTTTTGACGACACTACCGGCACAGTAACGTTCACCGGGATGCCGACAGATCTGCCAATTGGTACATCCCTGGAAGTCGGACTGTCTTACACGTTGCCGGCAGATGTTGCAGAGATAACGGTAGCTGGCTCTATTGACACAACAAACCCGGACTCAAATTTGGCGAACAACAACGACTCAGCGGCCACGGCGGAGATATCCATCACTATTGATGCTAGTGCGGTGTGCGATAGAAACGCACCCTATGTGGAATATGAAGTTACTGCGCTTGGCTTTACTCCTGCAAGCTTGGCGACAGTAGAATTCATAGATGCCAATGGCACAGTCGTGCAATCTTTAACTGACCAGCCATTGACCGGGGGCCGGCTACTCTGGCCGGATGCTGCGATAGATGGGAGCGGCGAGGGCAGTGCATGGCCGGGCTGGGTGCTATCCGCTGGTGTGTGGTCGCAAGTTCCCTCACTGGTAAGGCCTGATCTGGATGTTGAAATTAGTGTCAACCCCAGCGATCGAGTGACCCTAAGCTATCCGCCAGCCACGCCTGACTGCGACGCAAGCCCACCGACTGCGCGAGAAGTAGACGCTGTCGCAACCGTGAGTGGTTTCCCAGCCACAGCGGACGGTGGCGATTTGGTATCTGGCACGGTAACTTTTGGTAACAACGGACCTAATGGCGGATTAGGAGCAAGCTACTTGCTGAGTGTGGGCGAACCTGGCTCTGCCCCCAGCGATGTAGACTTCACGACTCTGCCATCCGGCGTATCAGCAAGCTATGACGCCGCTACTGGAGTTGTTACCCTTTCGGGAATGCCAACAGCGCTCGAAAGTGGCGACACCCTGACGATTGATATTAGTTACACAATGCCAGAAGACAGCGGGAACATTGCTATTCTGGCGTCCGTTTCAACGACCAACCCCGATAGCGATAACACAAATAATAGTGCCTCGACGCTGGTGGCTTCCGGGCCGGAAGCGGCGCCTCCTGCACCGACGCAACCTGTTCCAGTACCCGGGGTTCCTCTCCCCCAACTACTGCTGTTGATCTTACTGGTAGCAACTGGCGGCATGCGATTTTCTGCCAAGGCCCGGAGAACATAAATCGACCGATAAGTTGAAGAAAGACTACTGTGTTTTTGGGGGAGCGGGGCTTCACTTCCGAAGCCCCCGGATGTCATTGGTTTTTCTTCAGGTACCATCTCTTGGATCGTCTGGCTCCACTATAGCTTCAACCACAACAATCCTGATATCGAAGACCTTCTTGCAGAACTAGGCTTCACTGTATCCCTGGAAGTGGTCCGCTTCAGCTGTACCGTAATGGGCTAGTACTGAATGATGGGAGCCTTACCGACCCATGTATCGTCCGACAGCATGTTTACCATAGCGTGAGCGCAGTCGGCGAAGGTAATCTTTGACAGGCCACTAAAAGCATTAAATCCCAAACGGTATTCTTCACTTTTGGTGCCATGTTTCATTTGCAGTGGTCGAATTCCAATCCAGCATAGATCTTTGTTCTGATTCAAAAGCGTCAGCTGATGCTCCTTGTCAGTATGTCGAAGCTTGAGAAAATTCTCTGCGTACCAGCGTACAAATCTCGCGCCAACGGTGATGACATCGTCCGCCAGCAGATTGCTGCCACCGCCGCACCAGACCAGCCTGGGTATATTGTTCTTTCTCATTGCCTCGAGAACGTGTCTAGTGACATCAGTACACAAGTCCTTGGGTGAGGTTTTCTCATCTACGCCAATAGCAAATAAGACCGCATCGGTACCTTGTGGCATCGCGGCTATCACATCATCAAATGAAAGCGCATCTCCTTCGATAATAGAAATCAGATCTTTGGCATTCTCTGGCAGCTTATCCGGGTCACGTACCAGAACCGTCACATCATGACCTGCACCCAGGCATTGTTGCAGACATTCCTGACCCAGGCTCCCGGTGGAACCCAAAATTGTGATTTTCATACTATCGATTTTCCGATGGCCATAAGGAGCGTAGCGGGGCCTGCCTCTGTCAAAAACTGGCGCCGAGTTATATCTCACCACTAAGTATAACCTGGCTAAAATCTTTTCAGGCTACGGTGATTCAGGTTTTAAAGTCGGCGCGCTACCGGCATACGACGACATCAATGTACATCTCGACGCCTCTTCTTTCTTTGGTCGACATGCGGCGATATTGGGCCAATCCGTTTCTGGCAAGTCCTGGACCGTGACCAGCCTTTTCTGGAAAGGCCCAGCGGCGGGTGGAATCCAGCGGTGCATTACTCGACAGCGCCACGCGCCTGTTCGGTGAGCAGGGTTATCACAATACCTCCCTCGAGGACATCGCGGCTGATTGCCAGCTGACGCTTCGCCCCATTTATCACTATTTCGGCAACAAAAAATCGCTGTTCGCAGCGGTCAATAAACGCATGGAGCAACGCATGTGTATTGATGGGTGCCTTTACCGAAGCTGCGATGACCGTCGCGGCCGCCGACGACCTGGAGAGCACCAGAAAAGAGGCAGAGGAACTTATGATTGGCCTGTCGACAGCTTTGCTGGGGGGTTAAGTTTAAGTAATCAATTATTGGCCATATATGACCTTGGGGTGACGGCCCTGTTCTCTTACACTACTTCAACGTGACCCCAGGTAGAGAAGTGAATCATGTCAGAGACCGCAGACAACACTAGCCAGCAGGAGCTTATCGAGGACCGCATAGAAAATCACGATGCAACGGTAATCGATAAAGACCCTTATGAGGTAGACCTCGCCGATTTCAACCTGGCGAACCCACACCTGTTTTCCAGTGACACGCTGTGGCCATGGTTTAAACGTCTGCGCGAAGAAGACCCCGTGCACTACTGTCGTGACAGCATGTTTGGCCCCTACTGGTCGGTCACCCGCTATAAAGACATCATGACGGTCGATACCTCTCACGATATTTTCTCTTCGGAGCCCAATATCACCGTGGGTGATTTTCAGGAAGACTTCAAACTCTCTACGTTTATTGCAATGGACCAGCCCAAGCATGATGAACAGCGGGCGGTGGTCAACCCCGCAGTGCGCGGCCAGCAGTTACGCAATTTTGAACCTCTGATTCGCGAGCGTACAGCTGATGTGCTGGGCTCGTTGCCAATCGGCGAAGAATTCAACTGGGTCGAAAAAGTTTCGGTCGAACTAACCACCCGCATGCTGGCAACCCTGTTTGATTTTCCGTTTGACGATCGCGCCAAACTCACCCGGTGGTCAGACGTTACTTTTGCCATTCCCGGCCTGGGTGTCATAGATAGCGAAGAGCAGCGACGCACGGAATTGCTGGAGTGCCTGGCAGCATTCACCGAACTCTGGAACGAGCGTGTGAATGAGGAGCCCAAGGGCGACTTCATCTCATTGTTGGCGCACGGATCTGCCACACAGGAAATGGATCCCTTCGAGTACCTGGGAAATATTCTGTTGCTCATCGTGGGCGGTAACGACACAACCCGAAATTCCATGTCTGCCAGTGTACTGTGTCAGAACCTGTACCCGGACCAGTTCGAAAAACTCAAAGCCAACCCTGAGCTCCTGCCCGGTATGGTGGCCGAGACCATACGGTGGCAAACACCACTGGCATACATGCGTCGCACCGCCAATCAGGACACGATGCTGGGTGGTAAACAAATCAAAAAGGGTGACAAGGTGCTCATGTGGTATGTCTCTGGCAACCGAGACGAGTCGCATTTTGAAAATCCCGATGAATATATTATCGACAGGAAAAATGTACGCAGTCACCTGTCGTTCGGCTTCGGTATACACCGGTGCATGGGTAACCATGTAGGTGAAATGCAGCTGAAGGTACTCTGGGAAGAAATCCTGAAACGTTTTGATCGCGTGGAAGTGGTAGGTGAGCCTGTGCGAACAGCCTCCTCCTTCGTAAAGGGCTATGCGAGTTTGCCCGTGGTGCTGCACGCCAAGAAGTAGCTGAAGGTTCGGCGTCCGCTTGGATGCCTGCAAGAGCGCAGGCCTTAGTGCGTGCAGTTTTATCATGATCGCAGTGAAGCGATTCACAGAATTTTTACGATTAACCCACCATACCCTGTTAATATCGGTTGACGATTATTACCGATTCCGCCAGATAACATCGAACCTAATATCAGGACAGGTACCACAACATGAATACTGCCGTAGCTCTTCCTACCATTGCAGGCAATTTTGAAGCGCAAGAAACAGAATTTAGTTATTGGGTTGAGGACATTGAAGGCAACGTACCCACTGATCTCACCGGCACCTTCTTTCGCAACGGGCCAGGGCGCTTAAAACTCGGCGGTGAGGAGTTCGGTCATTGGTTTGATGGTGACGGCATGATCGGCCGCACTACGTTCACTGACGGCAAGGTGCATTTTGCCAATAAGTTTATTCGCACGCCTAAGTACGTCAATGAAACGGCGGCAGGCAAACTGCTTTATCGCGGCTTTGGTGGCGCTCCAAAAGGCAGTCTTTTAAGACGCTTCGCCTTACCCGCACAACCGGCCAACACCGGCCTGATGTTGCACGGCGAAAAATTTTTGGCGCTAGGCGAGGGCGGACGACCCTGGGCGCTGGACCCCAAGACGTTGGATACTGAAGGAGAATATGATTTCAACGGTGACCTGGGGAAAACGTTCAGTGCTCATGCCAAGAAGAACCCAAAAACAGGGTACTACTATAACTTTGGCATGCGCTTTGGGATGAAGCCGAGTTTTGATTTTTACAAAATAGCGCCTAGCGGGAAGTTAGTCGCCCAGGCGATTTTTAATCTTGATCATATGCCCATGCTGCATGATTTTGCTCTGACAGAAAATTACGCCATTTTCATTCAGTCTTCAGTCTCTATGAGCCCCAACCCTTTGCCGATTCTACTAGGTGGTTCTATTGCCGATGCCATGTTGTTTGATGATCGCCTGTGCAACAAAATTATTATTATTAACGTCAACACCATGCAGCTGGCGGATGAAATTGAAATTGCACCAACCACTTGTTTGCACTTTGGTAATGCCTATGAAAAAGGTAATGAACTGCATTTTGATATGATTCGAACACAAGAAGACGCTTACAGTACGCCAACCTCCAAAGCGAAATATCTGGATATCTTTTCACCTGATGTGGACTTTAAAGCAGGCGGGGGGTACTACAAGCGGTTTATTATCAATTTGCCTAAAGGTGACGTGCAAATAGAAAGCCTCGACGATGCCGTGTTAGGTGAGTTCCCGCAATGGGACTGGACGCTATCCACACAAGAAAATCGTTTTGCTTTGACTACCTGTTATCCCGATGGTGGACCGAAAACGTATTTCACTGGTATACAAAAAATCGACCGTTTCAGTGGCAAAGTAGAAGTTCACAATTTTGGCGATTATCGTTTTACCGGTGAACCGTTAATGGTGGCTAAGCCTAATGCGAGAAGCGATGAAGAATTTTATGTCATGTGCTACGTCTATAACGGTAATACAGATAGGACAGAAGTCGTGTTAATAGATAGTGAGGATTTTACCGGCGAGATGGCCGTGATAAAACTGAGTCATCACTTGCCTCAGGGCTTTCATGGTATGTTTACGCCCAAAATATTCCTCTAGTGCAAGAAGCGGCATGCTTGCCAGTGGCTCAGTCATCCACCGCCCCAGTCTATTAGTCAGCATCCTTGAAATAGGCGAGTGAATATCTATGAGCGTCATGGGTGAAATCTTCGCCGGTGTGCCTGATCATTCAGTCAACGTACAGCAGTATCATCTTTGCCTGCCTGGGTTATCGTGGCAAAAACTCTTATTGGACAAGACGGAGTAAGCAAGTGCCGCGTCTGGATCGCCATCTTAGCGAGCAGCTTAATATAAAACGCAGTGACGTGCGTTTGCTGCTGGCCCAGGGCCGAGTACAGGTTGATGGGAAGCCAGCCACTGACGCTAGTAAGGTCATCACACGTTTCAGCGAGGTGAAATTTGATGGCAAGAAGACGCTTGCAAATACCGCCCGTTACCTGATGTTGCACAAGCCCACAGGCGTTGTCAGCGCCACAGAGGATGACAAGCACCGTACAGTTATCGAACTCCTGGAGCAATCCTGGAAGGATCAACTGCATATTGTGGGCAGACTCGATTTCAATACAACGGGGCTGATACTGCTAACTAATGACGGGCGCTGGTCGCGTCAGCTCTCACTGCCTGAGTCCAAATTGATAAAGCGTTATCGAGTACAGGTTGAGCAGCCCTTGTCTGCCGAGTGTATAGGTGCATTTCAGCGTGGTTTCTATTTCGATTACGAGGGCATAACGACGCGGCCTGCCGAACTCAAAATACTCAGTAAGTACGAGGCCGAAGTTAGTCTTATTGAGGGCCGTTATCATCAGATTAAACGCATGTTTGGTCAGCTAGGCAATAAGGTACTGCGCATACACCGTTTCGCGGTCGGCTCACTGCAACTGGATGTTGACCTTGCTCCCGGCCAAAGCAGAACGCTCTCTCCGGAGGAGTTAGACATGTTGGTTTTTGACACGAGGCATGACTAGTCGAGTAATTGATGCCGCTAACAAGACGCCAACGAAGTAGAGAGTTTCGGCGACCCTATGCGCCAGCTACGACAGATTTCTGCGATAATGCTTCTCAACTACCCAACGAGTCTGCCCTATGCGCCGTTACCCGATGATTATCTTACTGGTATCACTCGCACTGGTGCCTATCGGTGTATTACATGGAGAATCAAATATGTCGATCAATGGCGCGCCTCGTGGAGAGGATGGTCGTTTTACCAATCTCTATGGCGAAATGAGCCATGGATCGCTGGGCGTTCGTATTCCATTTTTCCTGCGCCGCTTTGGCACCTATTTTCGCAGCGGCGAGGGCGCCCCGGAGCGCGTTGCCAATGACGGCGCATTTCTGCGTGAAAACGCACGTCACAGCGCCCCCACGGTAACCTGGATAGGCCACGCCACACTGTTGATGCAGATGGAACATGTGACGTTCCTCACCGATCCTGTCTGGTCTAATCGACCCAGCCCCGTGCCTGTGGTGGGCCCTAGCCGATTTGTAGCGCCTGGTCTTGCTATTGATGACCTGCCACCCATCGATTTTGTATTGATCTCTCACAATCACTACGATCACCTGGATTTGCCCACGCTGTCTGCACTCGCCAAGCGCAGTGCAAACACGACGTTTTTTGTGCCGTTGGGGAATGCAGATCTCTTACACAGCAGAGGTATTAGTAATGTGCAGGAGCTCGACTGGGGTCAAGCGGTAACCTACGAGGGCGCTACAATTCATTGCCTTCCCTCCCAGCATTGGAGCAAACGCAGTCTCACAGATGCACACGAGGCTCTCTGGTCGTCCTGGGCGGTCACGGGCGAGGAAAAGCGGTTTTATTTCTCTGGCGATACCGGCTATTTCGCCGGCTTTGAAGACATTGGCAAACGGCTTGGACCATTTGACCTAGCGGCAGTACCCATTGGTGCATACGAACCACGGGCAATGATGCGCGAGTCACATATGAACCCCGAGGAAGCTGTAAAGGCAGCACAAGATCTACAGGCCAGGCGAGCGATTGCCATGCACTTTGGCACTTTCGACCTGTCCGATGAGCCTCTGGAAGAGCCACCTCAACGCTTTAAAGCTGCAGCGACAGATTCGGCGCTGGGTGACACTGACGCGTGGGTGTTTGATATCGGTGAAACGCGCCATTTCTAACTCACATCTATCGGTCAGCATTTTTTCGGGGCTATGATGTACTAGGCTGAGTGTTCGTCTTTTAATTGGCGAAGGTAAAGTTCAGGCGATATTCCTGCTCCGGGTCAGCTGTTACGCTGATGAGCCGGCCGGCCGGTTCTTTTGCGAGCATCTTCTGTACCGTTTCCTGGTCGTTATCAGCGGTGCAGCTGACGAAGCGTTTACCCAGGTCGGTCTCACACAACACAATTCCTTGCACGGGTTGATCCTGCATATAGTTGATCGTGTAGGAGATTACTTTTCCGGCGGTTGGATTCAGGTCCTGCTCCATTCGCGGTAACTCATCCTGGTCGATGACCGTATCGGCGCTAGCCCAATCAACGGTGCTGGGCTGGCAGGAAAAAATACCAGTTGCGTGCTTACTTAAAACCCCACCGTTGGCATGTATCAGGGCATATTCCTCTGGTTTGGCCCTGATCTGAGACCACATTTCCGCCAGCCCATGGGCGCTGTAATTGTTACCCGGTCCACCAAAGAAGGGTAGGCCGCCGGTCAGTGTCAGGCTTCCGTCGGCCGGAAGGCCAAGGTGGTCGCTAATAGCAGTGACGGCGCAAGGGAAGCAGCTATAGATGTCGATCAGGCTCATGTCCTCAGCCGTTTTTCCCGCCATATTCAGCGCCTGGTCTACCACTCGGGTGGCCATTTCTGAAGTACTTGGGTCGGGCCTAATGGTGAGGTCGACTTCCATACCCTGGGCTCCGCCGTGCAAATAAACCCAATTGTCCTCGGCGATACCCAGCTCGCGTGCCTTGCCAACTGTCGTCATCAAGAGGGCGGCGCCAAGATTCACGCTGTCCTGGGCGATCATACGTTTTGTATATAGATCGGTTAGAGGGGCGGCGGCGAGAATTTCTTCGGCGCTCATTGCCGTGGGAAACATTGAGTAAGGATTGCGACTTGCCACCGCACTGAATTCTTCCAGCATGCGTGCGGTGTCGGCCAGGTAACTCCCCTTGTCCATGCCCAGCTTCAGGCGACGGGCCTGTTCTATCAGGATGTAGTAGAACAGCGGCATGACCATACCGTTATGGCGCTCCTGATCGTTGGCAACATACTTGCCAAAACCGCGGTCTTCCAGCGGTTCTTCAAACTCTTCTTCCCAGTCAAGTGTGAGACCGTTGCGCTTGGCGTTGCGCTGGTTCTTGATGGCTTCAGATCCCGCCAGTAAAACCATTTCCTTGCGTCCGGTAGCGAGATCGGCAAAAAATTCGAACAGTAAAGATTGTGGTTCGTTACCACCGGTTTCACTGTAGATTCGATGCTGCGGGTTTGCGCCGATAACCTTGGCAATAGACTGAGGCGGATTATTACTGCGGCCCTGATCTGTGGCCCAGATGCTGGCTGAGTCTGAAAAAATCTTGATGACAGCTATGGTATCAATGGCCTCGGCAACCCCGGAGCCACCCGCTGCCTCAAGCGCTGCCTGAGCGGCACTGGCAGCAATATGCATGGGGGAGGACTCGGTGGGCTGGCGCTCCACATACTGGCCCGCAGCCACCAGAATCGGGGTGTTATCACTGATACTCATTACACAATCTCTGAAATAGTACGAAGCTCGTCTTTGTCGGTGGTCGCGATGAGCAACGTGGTCACCTTGGAATCACGCCAGGCTTGCAGGCGATCCTTGATCCGATCCTTGGGTCCTGTCAGTGTCATGGCATCGGCCAGCTCATCGGGAATGACCTGAGCCGCCTCGTCACGCTTACCTTCGGCGAACAATTCCTGAATCTTGTTCGCTTCCGCCTCAAAGCCCATACGTACAAATAGGTCCTTGTGAAAGTTTGTGCTCTTGGCTCCCATGCCACCAACGTAAAAGGCCATGTGGTATTTGAAAGGAATCAATCCAGCCTCAACATCATCGGTGATGTTTACTTGAACCATTTGGGCAATATCAAAGTCGGGCTTCATGTTGGTTAACGATTCGCTGTACACGCTCTCGTCATAGGGGTTGTAAAACAAGGGTATCCAGCCATCGGCAATCTCCGTAGAGAGTGCAATGTTCTTGGGACCCTCTGCGCCAAGGTAGATAGGGATTCGATTTCTGAGTGGATGCACAATGGGCTTTAGCGGTTTGCCAAGGCCCATGCCATCATCACCGGGGTAGGGCAATGGGTAGTGCGGACCGTCGTTAGTAACCGGGGCCTCCCGGGCAAAAACTTGGCGGATTATATCAACGTACTCGCGGGTGCGGGCCAGCGGCTTGGGGAAAGGCTGTCCGTACCAGCCCTCAACAACTTGTGGCCCGGAAACACCGAGGCCGAGCATGAAGCGGCCATTGGAGAGTAGATCCAGACTTAACGCGTGCATGGCACAGGATGTAGGCGTGCGGCCAGAAAGCTGCACTATGGCCGTGCCCAGCTTGATTTTTTCGGTTTGAGCGCCAATCCAGCACAGTGGGGTGAATGCATCGTTGCCCCACGCCTCGGCAGACCATACTGAATCAAAGCCCAGCTTTTCTGCTTCCTGGGCCATTTCTACGAAATTGGGGTTGGGCGCTGCTCCCCAGTAACCCTGAGCCAGGCCCAGCTTTAAGTCTGCCATTGATCAATCTCCTAGTTGGTCTCGAAAATTTAACGAGCTGAAATTTATATAATCGGCGTACAAGAAAGTATAGCCGTCACCGATTCCGACTTGGGATTATTCCCTAAGCCGCGTGGCTTTACTATCGTTTCAACCTCAGTCATCAAGGTATTGAAGATCTACTCGTCGAGATAGGCATCTTCGTCACCCACAAATCCCATACTTCAACCTATCAGCCAGCACCCTTAGCCGGCATAAGTTCTTGAATTTCATTTACGATCGCCAATGACAGGTATACTGCTGAGCATGGCAACAATAAATGAAAGGAAGCCCGCCAGCGAGGCGTACACGCTACTGGCCGAACCGGCGTTCCTGCAGCAACTTGAGGAGGTTGCGCAAGCCGCGGGCAAGGATGCGCAGCAGGCCCGCAAGTACGCCCGCAAGTGCTTGGCTGAAATGGCCGCCACACCTAGTGAGTCCTGGCTGTCCCCCGCATCGAAGTTTGCCCGTTTCATATTTACACGCAGTTATGAGCCGGCGCTGGATATCAATACCGACGCGCTCGAACAATTACGCGAGCTGTCGCAGGATCACCTTCTACTGTTCCTGTGGTCGCACAAGTCGCACATGGATAGCTTTGCCTTCCTGGTGTCCCTGTATGAAAACGGCTTTAAGCCGCTGCCGCTGGTATTCGCTGGCATCAATATGAACTTCCTGGGCTTTGGTACGCTGGCGCGCAAGGTGGGTTCGATCTTCCTGCGGCGTGAGTTTCACAACGACCCTATCTACAAACTGGTGTTTCGGCACTATATCGACTATTTGATTCGCAACCGCTTGCCGCTGACCTGGTCGATTGAGGGCGCACGTTCTCGAACCGGCAAGCTGTCGCCACCCAAGCTGGGTATTCTCAACTGGGTGCTGGAAGCCTGTGAACGTGAGCAGATGAAGGACGTGAAGTTCGTGCCGGTGTCGATTGCTTTTGATCGCATCGCGGAAATTGATGACTATGTGGCGCTGCAACAGGGCCTGCCAAAGCGCAAGGAATCCCTGCGCTGGTTCCTCGATTTTATCTTCGGGATGAAGGAGCCCTACGGCAAAATATATGTGCGCTTTGCCGATCCCGTTTCTATTGAGGATGTTGCCGGACTTACAGATGGTGCGAGTGCGGATGGCGCAGACGAGGGCGGTGAAGATGAAGGGCCGTCCCTTGCTACTCTCGTGGCCTTCGAGGTCTGCACGCGAATTGAACAGGTTACACCGATCAAGGCTGCGGACGTTCTTACCATGGTACTGCTGGGCGCTGATGGCAGAGCGCTGACCGAGGAAGAGATCTACCGACAGTCCCGGGAAATCGCGCAGTTGGTCCGTGAGCGCGATCTGCCCCTGGCCAGGGGCTTCAGCCTGGAAGGTCTGAAGCAGGTGTCCGCTGCATTACTCTCCATGCGTAGCTCGAAGCTGGTGAAGGAGTTCAGCAAGGGCAGTGTGCCGGTGTTTTATATACCGGAGGAGTGTCAAATCGCCGCCGCTTATTATCGCAACACTATCACGCATTATTTCCTGGCTGCCGCCCTGGGTGAAGTTGCCCTGGCCCTTGGCTCCAGTGATATCAGCGTTACCGGTGAAGGCGAATTGCGCGAGCGTGTTGAAAAGGCTCGCGACCTGTTCAAATTCGAATTCTTTTTCCGGCCCAAGGAGGAGGTATTCCAGAGGGTGCTGCAAGAGACAGCGCGGCGCTATCCCCAGTGGCACAGCACAGATATCTCCCTTGTAAAACAGTTACGGCAGTCTCCTCCGCGTTTCGCACATGCCATCTTGCGCTCGATGGCCGAGGCCTACTATGTTGTGGCAAGCGCACTGGCAGCAATGGGCGAGGAGCCTGTGGCCGACAGGAAAGCCTTTATCTCCAGCCTGTTGCAGCGCGGCCGTGAAATGTTATTGCGCCGCCAGATAAGCGGGGAATCATCCGTATCCAGTGACCTGTATACAACAGCACTTAAACTGGCCGACCACCGTCAGTTGCTGAATGCCGATGATGCCCAGCTTGCTGAGCGTCGCGAGGCTTTCCTAGAAGAGACCTGCCGCATGCTCGGCGCTATCAACCTGCTGCAGGATTGTTACAACGAAGCCTGGTTTGGGCCCAGTACTACCGCAATCTCAGGAAATCGATAGTGGTTAGCCCAGGCTACTTTTCAGCGACGAAAGTTACCGTGCAGTTAGTCAGAAGGGCTCTTTCATACGTTCGAATACCTGAGAGGCCGGACATCATAGGAGCCATCCAGTCGCTATCGAGCTGGTCAAGAAAGTTGCCCAGTCTTTCCTTGGTGGGTGCACGCACCATGATCAACAGTTTCCCAGCGTCCTCTCCCGTCAGGAAGCCATGAATAGAAAGCGACACATCTTCGAAGCCCCGCGTGGTTGCTTCGTCGTTGATACGGGTTAGCTTTTCTTCATACGATTGAACGTCATCTGTGGAGATAACCAAATTCCAGTTCGAATGGGTATCGCCCACATCAAGCAATAGCTCCTCGGAAAAATGCAGGCTCAGGCTGTCCGAGCGCGAGATCGTTCGCTTTACCCGTAACTTGCTGGCCTGCTCAAGTACGCCCTCATTGTAGATTGAGGCACCCATCGCCGACGCGTGATCGTTGAACGTATGCCAGTAGTAAACTTCTCCGGGCCGATAGAAACCCGCTATAGACAGGCACACTCCTCCCGCAGTGGCCTCGATTGCCTTGCCGATGGCGGCCCCGTTTTTCTGCGCCCACTCCATATATGCTACTGGATCCTCGGCGTTAATAGTAACCACCGACATAGCCGGGGTAGCGAATGTCTGCGTGGAAAAAACTAATGCTGCGCTTGCCAATACTGCCCTGTATTTCATCGTAGCTCTCCGTTTTCTGTACCTGCGTCTTGAGGTGTCTTGTCCTGCACAGTGACCGGTAAAACTTTGCCACAGAGAGAGTGTAGCTTGCCTTCAGGGACTTGCCAGAATTAGGCTGCGCATATTTCGGAAAATTACAGGCAGCGATAGGTGAAAAAAGGGAACGAGACTGAAGTATTTAGCGTCGCAATAACCTGCGATAGCGCATCGCGCCTAGAGAGTCGCCGCGGGATAGCGGATATACGTTGCAACCATCAATTGTGCGAAAGTATCAGGCTCAGGTCGCTCTCCTTTCAACAGGCCTGATTGGCGCAAGTCATCCTCAAATATGCGGATAATCTGATCTAGTTCCAGATCATCACTATGTGTTTCCCACGCCGAGTGTTCCTTATGATCAGCAAAGCAGTAGCCTTTCCAAGAAATGGAGTAGCGGATTTGCGACCAAGAATATTCCGCAAGGTCTTCGTTGCCAGCGCGCAGCGCCCAGTGGTCTTCTCCAAGATGATGAAGGCGGGTGCCAGCTTCGATGGCAGGCAATCTGTGGACTCGCTGGGCGACTCGTTCAACGCCATGAAACACTTTATCGGTGTCAATTAAAATCGCTGAATTATGCTGGGCTGGGACCGCTTCGCGAGCGCCATCTGCGCCATTGGGATAAAACGTAAAGGCGCCTCCCTTTGCCGCTCCAAACCAGGAAACGCAAGTGAGTATTCTGACCCGCCAGTGATCAAATAAGCCAGAGTGCAGCATACACACCAACAGCCATTGCGGCGCATTCTTGCGATTGGCACCACGGAATTCAGGCACGTCCGTATGAATTGCGAGCTCCTGCCCCGGTATCAGTAGATTCGCATAGACGATTGCGGGAACAATGTCTTCACAGCCAGAAATTTCCCTCGCAGCGAGCTGCATTTTTGGATGTTCCAAAAATGGCTCAACGCCGGCCACACGCTTTTCATTGCCGTAAGCGTAAGTCTCCCGAAAGTAATTGGTTCGACTCTGGGCGGTTTCAGGATCATCCTGATTACCGCCACCATCAAGCCCATGAGCAACATAATTGAGACCAACATCAAACCGCTGGGGTAAGGATTCACCGAGTCCATCGCTGGTGGCCTCCTCGGCATAGGTACCGAAACTGCCAAAGGACTCGGCAATACGCAGCATGTTTTCCGCTTCCTCAGGTCGAAGAAATGGGTCCATGTGTAAGTAAGTGCATGTCATAACCCGTTAGATACAACATTAAGCCCTGATACACAACATTCGCATGCCTGTAAAAATAGCCCTCATTGATTCTGATAACTGAGCTTGAGATATTTGCGAAATGCTCACCTATTGAAATGCACTTGGTTGTGCGCCAGTGATCATAAAAAACCGAACTCCTAACCTCTGACGAAGCCCTTTCTTTCAGGATACTTGTCGCCTCCGATTCTTCACCAGTAAGTGCGCGCTCTGGAGTAAGCCATGAAATATTATCGGAATCTCAGGATCAGTGCGTTCGGTGAGTGGACCAAAGCTGTCGGTTGAGGCGCAAGAGCCTGATTACTTCAAACCCGAGGCTTCAAATTGTCAAAATTGTTCTGAAACGTGAGGAAGAAACCATTCCTTTAGCTGGCTCATCACGCGTGGGTCGTGAAGCATTCCCAGATGCCCTAGATTGTAAAAAATCTTTGTATGTTCTTTGGGAAAAACAAGGTTCAAGTCTGGGTTCTTATGCCTGCCCGTTGCGCTGGATGGGTGTACCAGGCCATCCCCAAGCAATCTGCCGATCTTTTCGCCCGAACGCTTGGAGAGAGTAGCTGCAATTGCATAGTGCTTGATGCCATCGGTCAAAGGTGTGGGTATTCGAAGGTCGGTATTATCTTTGTGTTCATCATGACGCTGCCAGTCTTCATCCTGCACGTTTCCGTGACGTAGGTCGGTGATGCCTGCGCTCCGAATTCGACCCAGTGCTGATAAGGGCGCGGTGTATGGACTAAAGGTCAGACTTTTCTGTAGCCAATACCCACCGCGCTCCAGAACGGCGCCATGATGTGGCGTCCCCACATACACTGCCTTATCGACCTTGGTTAGCCAAGCGTGGCCGTCCTTTTCTGCGACGTGCATAGCGCTGCGAGTGAGTAGCCCGCCCATACTGAATCCAATGAAGCTGATCGACTCAATTGGCACCGGCCAGGTGTTAATCAAGCCCGATAATTGTTCGCAGAGCTCGCGAGCATTGGTTGAGATATTGCGGCCTGAATTGTAGAGAGCGTAGACCGGTGTGTAGTCGCTGTCTTCAGCTAGTGCTTCGGCATGGTTGTGTTGCTTTGAGGTCCACTCACAGTCATTCATGCTGAGACCATGAGCCAGGATCAGAAGCCTACCTGTAGGAGAGAAGTCGCGCTCTGCCAGTGCTGTTGGTTGTGGATAAACCTCGACGGAACGTCTTTCTGTTTCAAACAGGTCGGCGAAGGCTGGTGCGTCTTCGGCTGACTGCGGGTTATTGATATCGTCTGATTTCTCAGGCCGCTCGATAGGCGGCAGGAGGACGCGCAGTCGCATGGGGATCGCCAGTGAGTTGCCGCTGTTCGCCAGGTGATCCCCGCAGATGCCGTTTAACGCGGCAATCAGGGCCTCTCGGTGTGGCCCTGGTGGCAGGGTGCGGTCTAGCGTTGGCGCTATGTGCCCTAATACCCAGTCAGACGTTATCCTTGTTGTTCCGATTATCCGCCGGATTGACTCATGGACGAGGCCTGCAATGCCTGGAGCGCGCCCCTCGGGTGCTTCACCAAGCGGGAAGGGCGTGGCCGCTATGTTGCGGTACATTCCCTCGACGATAGTCGTCACTTCTTGAGCGGCGTCAAAGCCCAGTTGTGCGCTGCCCTTAAGCGCTTTTCCCGTTTCCACAGTGGCATCTCCTTAATTGGGTATAACGACATGGCGCCATTCGCCGTTAACGGATTTCTTCAGGCCTCTAGTTGGCTTTTTTCTTGCTGCTGGTGGATGTGCTTTTAGAGGGACGTTTCTTCGTACTCTTTTGCGCAGGGGGTGTAGATACTTCATCCGTGGGAGAAGGTAGCGCGGCAAGGCAATTCGTACACAACAGCGTGGCGCGCGGACCCGTTGGTACACCCACAGCGGCGCGCTGGCCTAAGGGAAGAATGACGTTACACTCCTCACAAACGCCGTTCTTGTTAAGTATTATCTCCTGCCAGCCAATCACAGGTACTTCTAAGTCTTGATTAGAAGTGGCGGGATCCCTGCCCGTTAATGCTCGTGCAATCTGTGAACTGTCGATGACCACGCCTTCTACCAGGTCGAAGGTATTCAGCAGGACATTGCGCACAATGGTAGAGACTGACAAGCCCAGTTTTTCGGCGCGATTACGTAACTCATCATCGAGTTGCTCAGGGATCCGTGCCTGCAATACCCGATCTTTGGGTTGTTGACGTTTGTGCCTCTTTGGTTTGGTTTTATCCTGCATGGCCGGGCCTTAGGTACGTGTTCCGTTAGTTGGAATATAAATACAATGTAATACATTTGTCAATATACGTATTACATTCTATTGTGGTGAAGGGGTTGCTACCTGAAGTGGTCTTTGAGAGAAAATTAGCTGCATCAATTCAATCAGGTAAAATTTAAAGTCTTCTGCTCAAAACGCCTTTATAGCGAACCTAAGCAATCGCAGGTTAATGGCAAGTTAATTTGAGCTATCGGTTCGCGAGAACTTCCCAGAACCTATTCCGGTGTATGTTGGCTTTTAAACCAGTTAGTCAGAAATAAAGGGCTTGAAATGACCGTCGGTCAGATATATATTTGACCGATGGTCAGTTATTGTTCGGGCTATTAAACAACCCTGGCATGGCAACCAAACAAAAAAGCAGTGTGGAGACACTCATGAGTTCAGTCGTTGTGATTAATCAGAGGGCGAGAAGCGCAGAACAAAAGGCGCTGCGCCGGAATGCCGTACTAGAGGCCGCCGAAACCTACTTCGGTGAAGTTGGGTATGAGGCTTTTTCTATGGCTCAACTCGCCAAGAACACTGGAGTAGCCAAGGGCACACTCTATCTTTACTTCAAAACCAGGGAAGAGCTTTTCCTGACCCTTTATGAGCAGAGCTTGACTCGATGGAGCCAGGTTTTCATCGGTGATTTGTCCGATTCCATAACGAGCGAGGCATATGCCCAGGCGCTATATCGCACTGCCATCGCGGATGGCACGTTCCTGCCCTTGCTGATCAGGCTTGAGCATGTCATTGAGCACAATGTTGCGATACCCAGGCTAATCGAGTCTAAACGAGTGTTCATAAGGCAGGTGGAAGTTGTTGCGGAACCCACGTCCACTGCCCTCAAATTGACTAAGTCGCAAGCGACAGAGGTCGTGAAAACAATGGGCGTTCTTCTGATTGGTGCGACGCGAGCTGACCAGGGCCCATCACTAAATAACGAAGAGCTGCCTGACGATGTTAAGAGCCTTATTGCAGGTTTTTCGTCTGAGCCTCTCTTCGTTAAGAATGCCGTTCGAATCATAGAAGGCATACGCGCGGAAGTGGCATCCAATCCCTAACTAAATCTAAGCCAATCCTTATGCAAACTACCAAACAGAACAAACGCTGAGCGACGTAGGAGAGACATTATGGGCATAGCAGAGCACGACAACATCACTGATCTAGAGCTTCAGAACCTGAGAGCATTAGTTGACCGACAGCGAAGCGCCTTTCGTGCTGAAGGCGAGGTTACCTATTCAACTCGAATTGACCGCCTAAAAAGACTCAAAGCATTGATTATTGAGAACAAGAGTGAGTTTGCGACAACAACCAAACGCGAATTCAATGGCGCAAGATCCTATGAATTCAGCCTATTTTCGGAGTACGCGTCAAAGGTCGAAGCAATCGACTATACAATCGAACATCTAAAGCATTGGATGAAACCTGAAAAGAGAAAAACCAATAAACCGATGAATTTGCTTAGGGGAAAAAGCCAGGTCAGGTACTTTCCTAAAGGCGTCGTTGGAATCATTTCTCCCTGGAACCTACCCTTCGGCCTGACTGTTTCACCACTGACAAGCGCGCTGGCTGCCGGTAACCGCGCATTATTGAAACCCTCAGAGTACGTGCCTGAGACAGCAGCACTGTTTGCTGAGGTTGTGCCCAAATATTTCTCACAAGATGAGGTGGCCGTTGTAACTGGCGGCGTAGATATCAGTCAAAAATTCGCGGAGCTGCCTTTCGATCATCTGCTGTTTACTGGGTCCACGCGTGTTGGTGCTCAGGTGATGCAGGCGGCATCGAAAAACCTGGTACCCGTGACGCTAGAACTGGGCGGCAAGTCACCTGTCATCATCGGCCGCAGTGCAAAGCTTGATCTTGCGGGAACACGTCTGGCATTCGGTAAGCTTTTAAATGGCGGTCAACTGTGTCTATCGCCAGACTACGTCCTCGTGCCGAAGGAGTTGGAAGAGCAGCTCATTGCACGTGTAACGCACGAAGTGCAATCAATGTACCCCAACATAACTGAAAATTCCGATTACGCTGGTGTTTTCGACGAGAAACAGTTCACCAGGTTGCAGAACTACATTGATGACGCAGTTGCCAAAGGCGCTAAGCTCACGATTGTAGGCGCTGACAAGACCCGTGCTTCCAAAGACAATCGTCGCATGCCTTTACACATTCTCCAAAACGTAAACGAAAGCATGCAGATCATGCACGAGGAAATTTTTGGTCCCGTTCTCCCGATCATGACTTATGGTGAAATCACTGAGGTTCCAGATAAGGTTGAACCCCGCAGAAACCCACTGGCTTTGTACTACTTTGGCAAAGATAAAAAGGAGCAGGAGTACATACTGAGTCACGTGCCAAGTGGTGGCGTTTGTATCAATGACATTACGCTTCACTACGTGCAAGAGGATCTACCATTTGGCGGTGTTGGTGCGTCTGGCATGGGCGCCTATCACGGTCCCGAAGGATTTAGAGGTATGAGTCACGCACGAGCGATCTACAGTCAAACTATGATTGATGTGTTGCCTATCATTGGCGCACGTCCACCCTTTGGCGAAAAGTTTCGAAAACGAATAAGCAAAACTCTTGGCGCAATCTGAATATAAGGTCTGAGTATTATTGTGCGCGCTACACCGTTTAGGCTCCGGTCCAACGCCAGAGTATTGATGTGGCCTGACTCAGCCATGACGAATAGTCGCGCCTATTCCTTGAGAGGAGAAGAACATATGAATAAATCAGCGGGAGCATTATCGTGACAATTAATCGCCAATGGTTGTTGGCTGAACGACCTGCAGGAATGGTTGGTCCGCACAACTTTAAGTACGTTGAAACCCCGATTCCTGAACCCAAAAATGAAGAGGTTCTGGTAAAGAATCTATACCTTTCATTTGATCCCGCGCAGCGAAACTGGATGGTTGATCGCAAGGCGTATCTACCGCCAGTGGCCATCGGAGATCCCATGCGGGCGGCTTCTGTTGGAGAGGTAATAGATTCGCGGCATGCGGATTATCAAGTGGGCGATCTGGTACAAACGACCGGGTATTGGCAGGATTATGTAGTTGCGGCTCCCGGTGAGGGCCCAATGGGTTTGGTCAAATTGCCACCAGGTGTCTCGCCTGAAATGATGTTGTCTGTGCTCGGTATAACTGGACTTACGGCGTATTTTGGCTTGCTGGAGATTGGCCAGCCTAAAGCCGGTGACACAGTTCTTGTTTCTGGTGCTGCAGGTTCTACTGGCTCGTTTGTTGGTCAGATCGCCAAAATTAAGGGTTGCCGTGTTGTAGGTATTGCTGGTGGCCCAGATAAATGTAAATGGTTAAAGGAGACCGCCGGCTTCGACGCCGTGATCGACTATAAGAATGAGGATGTTAATGCGCAAATTGCGCATCACTGCCCCGACAAGTGGGACGTATTCTTCGATAACGTAGGCGGCGGTATCCTCGAGGCGGCGCTGGATCACGTTAATATGCGTTCTCGGATTGTTTTATGCGGGAGTATCTCTGCTTATAACGCTACCGAACCCATGCCCGGCCCCTCAAACCTATCGAACCTGACCATTAACCGAGCAAGAATGGAGGGCTTCGTTATTCTGGATTATATGCCACGAGCGATGGAAGCCATTCAAGAGTTAATGGCGTGGGTTTCATCAGGCCAGTTGATTTACCAGGTCGACGTACAGGAAGGCTTTGAAAATATCCCCGCCACCTTACAACGTCTTTACACCGGGAAAAATCTTGGCAAACAACTACTCAAAATAGGCTAATAGAGAAAAATAAGGCATTCCAATGACACACATCACACCCAAGTCGCGCGTTGAGTTACCCGAGTTAGAACCGATGTTTCAAATGGTAGAGTCAGCGATGGGCTTTCTGCCAACATCCATGCTCACAATGGCGCACTGGCCAGAATTAACTCAGGCGTTCGGGGGGCTTGGCGCAACGGTTCTGCACAGCGGTGAATTGAACGGTGGGCTTAAACAAATGATTGCCTTCGCGGTGAGTAACGCAGCGGGTTGCCGTTATTGCCAAGCACATACTGCTAACGCAGCAGAAAAAAACGATGTTAGCTCAGAGAAAATACAGGCGATTTTTGAGTTTGAGAGCAGCGACTTATTTTCGGATCAGGAGAAAGCGGCGCTGCGAGTTGCAGTGCATGCTGGCATGGTACCCAATGCCGTAGAAGCTGAGCACATGAGTGAGTTATTGGAACACTTTAGTGAGAAGCAGGCGATCGAAGTTGTGGCCGTAATTTCACTGTTTGGTTTTCTGAATCGTTGGAACGACACAATGGCAACCACGTTAGAAAGTTCTCCCAAGAGCTTTGCAGCGGAACAGCTTGCTTCGCAAGGTTGGGTTGCAGGCAAGCACGAATAACCACTGCTCGATGGCACGTGCAACGGTAGCTAGGCTCCAACTACCTTGAAAGAGAAGTCATATGAAGAAACTCAATTTCTACGATCAACTCAACGCAGCCGCGCTGCTCTTGGTGTCACCCGAATGGAGAAAAGTTAAAGCAGCCCGTAAGGCGGCCGTGTCGTTTGAGACGCCGGATGTCGCTATTCCAACCGAAACCCGGACGATAGCGGGCCGCAAACTTCGCCTTGCTGAAGCCGGGCCAGCCGATGCTCCGCTCGTGGTATTACTCAGCCCGTTTCCAGAAAGCATCCTGAGTTTTACAGGTTCCTGGGAAGCGCTGACAGAGAAATGTCGGGTAGTTGCCATCGACCTTCCGGGGTTTGGTGCTTCCGAAGGTGACCGAAAGGATATGTCACCCACTGCTCAGGGCGCTCACCTTGCTGCGATCTTTGATGAGCTTGACCTGAATAATATTAATCTTGTCGCGCCTGATGTGGGAATGGCAGCAGCGCTCGCTTATGTACTCAACCATAAACATCGCGTGACAAGTTTAGCGGTTGGGCATGGCCTCGGTGCGCCCGGCCCATTCAAACTGGCATTTATGATTAGCATGTTGGCCAAATTTGGTTTCATGCGTTTCACAACTGGCTTGTTAGGTGCCGGGCCACTCATCGCTTTCTCGTCCAAACTTGGAGCGATCCGTCATCGGGCCAACGCTAAGCAAATAGATGATTATAAACGGGCTTACTCGGGGCGAGCCGCTGAGGTGGTTTACTGGTTCAAGGACTTCCGTTCCAAAGCCGCAGAGCTGGCTGGTCGGTTGAAGGAAGTCGATGTGCCGACATTGGTTTTCTGGGGCGAGCTTGATGTTCTTTTTGACGTCAGTAATGCCGAGTATCTCGATGCAGCCCTGCCGCAAAGCAAGTTACAGGTTCTACCTGAAGCAGGTCATCTTTCTTGGGCTGATCAACCAGAATTATTCGCCGATATGATTATTGATTGGGTAGACGCTGCACATAAATAAGTTGTGCTTTTACACCTCTAAGCCCTTCACAAGGATGGAGTTTGCTGTACTTCCGGCATCGCGGTGTTTCGCTATAGCTTGGTAGTCATCAGATGTCATCCAAGCTAAAGCAGATTCTTTTGATGGGAACTCAATAATTACCGACCTTGTATCATCCCACTCACCCGCCAATACCATGGGATCTTCGTCCACACTCAACATCTTGCCATCGAACTTTTCGAACACCTCTGTGAAACCAGCTGAGTATGTATCGTATTCACTACGATCATGTATTTTGAATCTGGCAATTATATAAACGGACATCCTTTCTACTCCTGATCTTATTTTGAGCAGCGATCACTAGCTAAATGAACAGCGCGTTGATTGTTCTGTTTATTTTGCGGTTAACGCCAATTAGACATTGAATTGACTGTCAGTCATTTATATACTGACCGCCGGTCATTTAAGTTTTTACAGTCTATGGTTTATTTCCATGTAAGACAACCCTGCACCGATTGGCATACCTCTGGTGAATAGCGAGATGTAGAAATGAAAGCGTGTTTTAGCTCTGGTATTAGCATGGATCTCACTCATATACGTTGCCAATGTAGTAATACCCCGTTCGACATTTATCGGCTCAAATTACAAACTGTATTGGGAATCTTCTTATGAAATTACTCACGTTCGAACAGGAGGGTTCTGAATATCTGGGCGCTTTGACTGAAACCGGTGTAGTTAACTTGAGTGCCGCTGCGCCCCAGGATATGGCCTACTCTTCAATGCAACACTTGATCGAGGCAGGGCAACCTGCTCTTGATCGGGCGTATGCATTGCTTGCATCAAGTTCGGTCACAATACCCGTTGATCAGGTGAAATGGTTAGCGCCACTCCCTGTACCTGCACAAATACGAGACTGCTTGGGTTTTGAAGAGCACTTAAAAAACTCTTTTGAAAGTGCAATCAAGTTGAACGCCATGGCTATGGATGACCCCGTTAAAGCTGAAAAAGAATTGCGGGCCAGTGGCCGATTTGCAGTGCCCGAGATCTGGTACCAGCAGCCTCTCTACTACAAAGCGAACCGGTTTTCTGTCGCACCCAGTGGCAAAGATATTGTGTGGCCCGAGTACTCTGAGGTGATGGATTTTGAACTAGAAATAGCCTGTGTCATTGGTAAAAAGGGTAGAGACATTAGTAAAGGTAACGCTGACAACCATATATTTGGATATACAATTTATAATGATTTCTCGGCGCGAGACGCGCAAATGCTCGAGTCTCCAGGGATGCTTGGGCCAGCTAAAAGCAAAGATTTTGACGATTCAGTAATTCTCGGGCCAGTTATTGTCACCAAGGATGAGATCGAAGATCCCTACAATTTGCGCATGCAAGCTCGCGTGAATGGAGAGACGTGGTGCGACAGCAATAGCAACACAATCTATTGGAAGTTCTCAGATATGATCACGCATATCAGTAAGGGTGAGACTATTCATCCCGGGGAGGTGATTGGCTCAGGCACCGTGGGTTTTGGCTGTGGTTTAGAGCACCTGCACTTTTTGAACGACGGCGATCTTGTTGAGCTAGAAGTCGAAAAAATAGGCGTAATTTCGAACAAAGTGATAAGGCGGTAGTGCGGGTGAATAGTCGAGAACATCAAAAACATGTTGATCAAAATGCCGGCAGTGAGTTCTCTCGCCATTGGCTTTTAGTGTTGGTGTGTGCGGCAGGGATCGGTGTGGGTGTCTCCGCACTTCCTTTTTATACGCAAGGAATATTTATCGAAGCGTGGATCGCGGACTTTGGCTGGACGAGGTCTCAAGCCTCTCTCGGCATTCTGGGATCGACACTGGCTCTCGCCGGAGTATTGCCTTTCATCGGCTTAATCGTAGATCGCTACGGGCTGGTAACGCCCGTCATGATTTCCTTATTGGGCCTGACAGTCGCCTACGTACTATTAGGACTGTTTGTTCAGTCCATCGGTACCTTTGTAATATTGGCAATGCTGCAGGCCATACTGGGTAGTGCATCGTCACCATTGGCATACACGCGCGCGATCAATACTGTTTTCGATAAACAACGAGGATTAGCTCTTGGTATTGCTCTGTCGGGGGCAGGTGTAGCAGCCATGTTTGGACCTATCTTGATTAGTAAGGCTATCGCCGCGTTCGGCTGGCGAGGTGCTTACTTCGTGATGGCCATATTCACCTTCGTGGTGGGCGGGGTCATCGTTGCCGTCTTGTCGCGCCTCAATGGCGCTAAAAAAACGGTGAATATCGATACGGAGGCGGCCAGTAAAGAATTCAAGATCGCAAAGGTAAGTAGTACATATTGGACAATTATGGCCGCGATTTTTTCCCTGTCTCTGGGGCTTGGCGGGTTGATGATTCATTTTGTACCGATTCTGCTCGAGGTTGGATTCACGACAAGTGGCGCGGCCAAGATTGCAGGTGTTATTGGTATTGCCGTTGTCCTGGGTCGACTCTTGGTAGGCTTTGCTGTTGATCGCATCTTTGCTCCTCGAGTGGCAATTGCTATTCTCCTGGCCTGTATTTGTGGCGTTCTGGCTTTGGCGACACTAGGCTCAGTAGTCGCTGTGCCGGCCGCATTTGTTATAGGGTTTTCAGTAGGCGCCGAAGTTGATTTGATTGGCTATCTGGTTGCTAGATACTTCGGAATACATGCATATGGGCAGATATACGGCAGACAGTACTCGGCATTTTTGATCGCGACTGGCCTTGGTCCGGTGATTTTCGGTGCGGTTCGTGACGTGTACGGTAGTTATACAGCGTCGTTATTTTTGGCTGCTACCTTTATCTTGGTATCGGCGACTTTGTTCGCAAGGCTACCAAAATTCAAATAGTAGCGGTACGTCGTCAGACCATAGTGAACCTGCGTGGTATCAGCCGGCACGGTACCAAATGCACGTATTTACTGTGGTAGGACGCCACACAAAATAGTGGTCGCACGAGAGAAATCCAAAGAGGGCTGGTATCGACGAGTTAAAGCATTTGCTTTGATCAATTCCCGTCTCAATGATTGCCGAGCAGCAACTTGAGAATGTCCGACTGGTAGATTGATTTCTCACCTGTATACGGAGTTCCGCCGCGTTCGAGATCCGGCTTATCGTATTTCATGAGTTCGTCTATCACGTATGCATATGCGCGCCCCTGCTTCTCGAGAACTTCTGGCCTCACCAGATTATTCTCGTAGTCGCCTGTCGTATGGTAATAGCGTGTGCCCGTGGCCCAGCCGGCCGAGATCACGCCCGCGTCGAAGTAGGGTGGATGGAAGTTGGTCTCGTCGCTGGCCGGGTCGGGGTAAACGTATTCCATCGTGGCGATGTTGTAGAGGGTGGCGGCGCGCCGAAACAGGTCGATTAGCAAGGGGCTGCGGTTTGTTACCATCAGCATCTGCGGCGTCATAACGTTGGTGGGCACGCTCGAAATCCAGCCCTCGTCTAGCTCCTGAACCATTCCCGGCTTTTCGGGGCGCAGTACGACGAGAAGGTCGCGCTCCATGAGTTCGCGGTTGGTCTCGACAAACTTGTCGGTAGCCCCCACGCCGGGATTCTCGTGGTCGCCGACAAACAGGAAAATCAGGCCGTGCTGCCTTTGCTCTGCTGGCAGCGCGGCATAGTGACGGGCCATAGCCATCTGCATAGCGACCCCGCCTCCGTTGCAATGCTGCGCGTATAAGAATCCATCGATATGCGTGATCTGGAGAATATACTTCCCGGACTGCCCCGGCAGTACACCGTAAACGTTGTACGAAAAGCGCTTATCTGGTCCCTGCTCCTCGCCCCGTACATCGAGGCGCATGCGCACGGGTTGTTGCGGCGTTGCGCGGTCGAGTAGTTTGCGCAGGTAGTAGCCATCCTGGTTGTTGATGACCGTCCACGGCAGGGCCAGACCCAGATTATTTCCGCCGCCGATGGCCCCGACACGGGTTGCGACGACCGACGAGTTGGGTACGTCTGACCAGACGATGATGCCCTTCGGCATACCGTACTCGCCGATCACGATACGGGAATAGGCGGTGCGCGCGCTGTGGAACAGTCCACCCGGCAGGCCGCGGGATCGCAACAGGACGATCTTACCGGCCAAGTCACGTCCGCTCAGCTCCGCAGGGGTTCCCTCGCCTACGAAAATTACCTCCGCCTCGATGCCGCCAGCTGGAGTCGTGGCGGATTGGTAGGCTGTGAGGGCGTTGTTGAAACGATGGGTATGACCGCTTTCGAATCCGGGTGCGGCGATCACGCTCAGTTCGAGGTGTTCGAGGTGCCAGAGGGGTCGCCGGGCCGGAATCAGGTCTTTGCGGACGTCTTCAAAGCCAAATTCCCGAAGCTTGGCCTCGACGTAATCCGATGCTTCACGTTCGTACTTGGTGCCCTGTATTCGGCCCCATATCAGGTTGCCATCTTCCTTCGACTTGATCGAAATTCCTGTAAGGTGATCGAGATACTCCGCGATGTCGCGGGCTCTGATCGGTGCGCGCGGGTCGATTTGGGTGCCCAGGATCTGGGGAGATTGCTCGATGTTCATTGGCTCTAGCCGCCCATCTAGTTCTTGCGCACGCTTCGCCGCCATCTGCTGGGGGGTAAGGAAAGACACCTCACCAAGGCTCCTGATCAGCGCCTCCGGGCTGTCGGCCATGCGCTGGTCGGACAGTTTGGGGCTTTCTTCCCCAGCCACAACCGTTTTGACGGCCGAGCCGAGTGCGAGAGTGCAAAGTGCTCCCGCCAGAAAAATATTCGCTTTCATGACTATCAGATGTCCATTCGGTTTATGTCAGTACCGGCTTTAATTATACCGGCGGTTCAGATTGGTATGAACTTGGTGGAGTAAGGCGCCCAACGCTCCCTCCCTAGTCTCGCCCGTTCCAGTTCGAATGCAAGCTCATAGAGCATTCGATCATTACATCTTTAGCTATGCTGTCTGGCTCTAATATCGATTCAACCTCAGACATCGTGATATTGAAGATCTGCGCCCAGAGCAATGCCTCTGACCGACTCGAGTTGTTCTGCGGGCAATGCAGTGTAGGTGGCATGATCGACCAGCTCCTCGCCAAATTATAAGTAGCACGAGTTGCGCAGGTTTTGTCGATAAAATGTAGCAGAATATGAACAGCTTTCTTGTTTGGCGCGTAAATCGGGCGCAGGATTAGAAAGACAGAAAGCTGAGCGTGAGTGAATAATAATGAAAAGCATCTTCTCAAGAAAATTGTGTACTCTAGCCACTATTGCAGTGGTCGGCCTGCAGGCCGGCTCATCTGGGGCGTGTACTTTCATCACATTGACAGGTGCTGACGGCACGGTTGTCGCTTCAAGGACGATGGAGTGGGGCGCTTTTGATCTGTCGCCGGCGATGACATTCGTCCCGTCGGGCACGGCCTTCTCTGCCATGAAAATGCCTGATGGGCAGGATGGAGCAAAGTGGGTAGCAAAATACGATGTTGCTGGGGTGACCTTATTAGGTCAGATGTTGTTTGGCGATGGCGTGAATTCCCAGGGTTTGAATGTTTCTCTGCTCTACTTGCCGGGCTTTGCCGAATATCAAGCTTACAAGCCTGAAAGTGCTTCCAATTCGCTTTCTCCCGTCGACTTTACCGGCTTTATGTTGAGCCAGTTCGCAACGGTGGCAGAGGTTCGGGAGGCGGTTAATAATATTCGGGTTGTTCCGGTTGTCACTCCAGAACTCGGTGCGACTGCCCCCGTGCATTTTTCAATCACAGACAGAAGCGGCAGTCAGATTATCGTTGAATACGTGGATGGCCGGCTGAACGTGCATGAAAAGACGTTAGGTGTAATGACGAATTCGCCGCCTTACGATTGGCATGTCAATAACGCACGAAATTACGTCAACATGCGCTCGGTAGATTGGCCGTCGGTAGATGTTAATGGTATCGACATTGCGCCCATGGGATATGGCAGTGGGTTAATCGGCCTACCGGGCGACTTTACACCTCCGTCACGTTTTATTAGGGCGCTGACATGGACGCAAACGTCGCGACCGACCGACGGTGGCGAAGACACCGTACATGAGTCCATCCGCATCCTTTCAAATTTTCAGCTCCCCATGGAGGCGGTAGATAAAAAGATAAACCCTGCAGAATTGGAAACTCTGAAATATGGTGGAACGCAATACACGGTGTCCTATGACCTGCAGAATTTGAAAGTCTATTATCAGACCAACGATAATCCCAGTGTCAGAAGCGTTGATGTTTCAAGGTTTGATTTTGATGCACTGGGAGGTCCGTTGCAGGTACCCATGCGCGATCCGGCGATGTCTTTTGCCACTGACGTCACGCCAAGTTTTTGAGCTGCTGAAGTATAGGAAAAGTATACGGCCTGTTGAGATTAGATTTCCTTACTGATACTGCCAAAAAAAGCAGTAGAAATTCGCGAGATGTGCGCCTATTGGCCTGAAAAATTTTCGCGCCGGTGCTCGTGCAATTCATATCTTTCCATTCCTGAACGAGTACGCGCGAAAGTCGGTGCCACGAGATTTCTAGCGTGCTTGCTGATTGGGCACTGTAATTATGGATTCGCTTCCTGCGAAAAGAGGCAATGTCTCAGCTGGCGCTCTGGTCGGTGGTGCCAGGTGGGGCAGGGTGAGGGTAACCTGTTCCTTAATGCGGCAGTGGCTTGATCGAAGCTGTCAGGGGCCGGCTACTCCGAGAAGTTGATTTGCCGATACCCCACTACAGCATCAGTACCTGCAATGACGGCCTCGCGGAGACTATAGACCTGTAAACACTTCCTCTATACTGCGGGGCAACAGGCAGACGAGTCGGTAGCTGCCATATATTTATGGCAGATGTTCATGAGTACTCCCATGTATCAGAAACGCTCTTTCCCTTGGCGATCCATGGGGGCAGTATCGTTCTTCGTATTCGCCATGATTGGCTTTGCGTCGGGTGTTTCGGTTTCGGAGCGACCGGAGGTTGTTGCCGGTGGTCTGCTGGTTCAGGCTTACTACAGCCTGAGTCTGTTTGTGGTGGGTGGCGTTGATCTTGGCACGCCATTTGGCGGACCGATGTACGGTCGCAGTCTGCTTTGGATAAGCTACTTCGGCGCGCCTATTCTGGCGGCCTCTACGTTGATTGAGGCATTGCTGCGCGCGCTCGCACCCCAGAGCTGGCAGCTTCGCCGGCTGGACAACCATATCGTTATTGTGGGCGCCGGCGAACTATCGCTAAGTTATCTGCGGGTGCTGCGGCGCCATGACCCGACCGTATCGGTAGTCGTTGTATCCAGGCATGAGCAGGATCCGGCAACGATCGATGAGTTACGACAGGCGCTGGGAGCCACGGTGGTCGTTGGCGATGTCACTCACGAGTTCTTCCTGCAGCAGCTAAGGGTGGAGCGCGCGCAGAAGATTCTGCTGCTATCTGACAACAGCCTGCGCAGCTACGAGGCCGCGAGCACGCTACTGCAGCTTGTGCCGGGGATTGGTCGACGCGTTATCATTCACTGCGGCAGCCTGCGCTTTATGCGTGCTATGGAAAATACACGCGTTGCGCAGGCGTGCGAAACCTTCAACACCTACAATCTGGCTGCCTCTGGGCTTGTTCGCAGCAAGCTGTTGCACCACTTCGAAGAGACGCATGAGAAAGACGTGGTAGTGATCGCTGGCTTTGGCCGGTTTGGTCAGACCATACTCGAGGAGTTACAGCGCAGTGCGATCGCTGAGTTGGCAACCGTGGTAATTATTGAAAAAGATGCTCATCGCAGAGTGATGGTGGCAGAAGAGCAGATGGCCTTTTCTTCCAGCTATCGCCGCGAAGTGTATGAAGGCGACATTTCACATCCGGAAGTTTGGCAGCGCCTGCGCAGCGATGTCGACCTAAGCGGCAGTAACGTTGTATTTGTATTAGGTACAGGGCGGGAGGAGGATAACCTGCGAACCGCGTTGTGGCTGAAGCGCCAGAATCTCGAGGCAATGGTGATCGCGCGCAGCAGCAAGGAGTCGCGTTTTGCAGATGAAGTAGGCGCAGAGCACGATATCGTCAGTATCAGCATCAACCAATTGGTAGAGGACAACATTCCCGCGCGCTGGGTAGAAGTGGACCGCTAGCGAGCTTCTATTTTTGCGGTACTGCCAAGTTAAATCACTGAAATTGTTAGAATCGGCTTACAAGCACCATCGATTTCCCCTGTATCATTTCCTATGCGATCTGGCTCTACTATCGCTTCAATCTGAGTCACCGTGGTGTCGAAGATCTATTCGCCGAGCCCGGCATCACTGTCAGCCACTCGCACACCCACCGACTCCAGCCTATGAGTCAGTACCCATAGTCGGGCGCTCGACCGAGTTATAACTCTCTGAAAAATATAGAAAATGGTGGGCCCAGAAGGATTTGAACGGCAGCGGCCGACCGTCTTCGACCTGCCGATTAGGAGGAGCAGGAACAGGCTCTAATTGCCTTACTAAGTTGAAGAATCTAAAGGCATTTTTCTATGGCTGTAGGGGAGGGCTACCGAAACCGAGCCGATACTGAACTTAGTTGGGTTCAGTTGTTGAGTGCGCTGTTCGTAAGTCGAAGAATGCTAACTAAATTCCAGAAACCGATCCGGGTTGTGTCTATTGTCACATGCGTCGCGAGCTTTGAGAAAGCCAGGAGCCGTGTAAGTTTCCATCCACTTCGCTGCTATACTCCCTGCCTTAGACATCGTTTGGTGGGATATGACAGCGTTGAAGATGGAGTCCATCGCAGATTCTGTAAAATCTCTTATAGAACGTCCCCGACCAGGCTTGTTCCCGCTGGTGTTTCTTCTGCTGATACTTGGTCTTTGCCTGGCTCTGGGTTGGTATCTCCTGTTCTCCAATTTTCGCGCTTACGATGATGAAGGGATTCTCCTCATGGCCAGTAAGCTGTTCCTCGAAGGTGCGGGTTTCTATACGGATGTGAAATGGATTTACGGCCCTGCACAACTGTTTAGCATCCGTTGGTTGCATGACTGGCTGTCGATACCTTTAAACCACAGTGGATTGCGATATATCACCTTAGGATATTGGCTTTTGCTAAGCACGGTCGGCGCTACTGTGGTTTTTCGCCTGACTCGATCAGCATGCTGGGCGCTTGCCTGCCTGTCACTTTTGTTTTTGTTCACTAGCTCTATCGTAAATGAGCCCGGTCATCCGCAGTCATTGATAGCAGCATTAACTCTTTGCATTCCGCTGGTGGCTCATGGTCGGGGAAAAGAACTGGTTTTTTCCGGTTGGTTCTTACTCGGTTCTCTATTGGCTGTCATTTTCCATATCAAAGTTAACGCTGGAGTATTCTGCCTTGCCGCCGTGGGTGTCGCTTTACTTCCGCGGTTGTTCGGGGCGTGCCAGTTGCCCTTGTTAAGGACATTACTTTTTACATTGTCTGCGGCATCTCCCTTTGCGCTGATGTATCCGTTGTTAGATCAACCTCATTGCTTGGCTTTTGCAGCGCTAGTCAGTACCGGGTGCGCCGCACTGGCCTTATCTGTCTCGGTATCAATCGAGTCCGGTGACAGCGATGGATCTTCCTGGCTGGGCCTGCCCGTAGGTTTTGTAGCAGTCAGTACCGCCGCCCTTACTTTTGCAGCAGTAAACGGCGCCTATCCGATGGATATCATCGATAGCCTTCTTAGTTACAGTGCCAGCCAGAGCGAGTTTTATCACTATTTCCGCAGCTACTCGGCCTACCAGCTAGCCAGTGCCGGGTTCAGTCTTGTTATTGCCGGCATGTACTGCTATTCACCGGATTCCGCTTTGGCAAAACAAATCGAGGTTTGGGGTAAGTGCTATTTTGTGCTGGCAGCTGGATTTGCCTTGCTGACCAACTCCCCTGCGACGGCCCAGGGAATGATTGGTTATGCCGCTCCCTGGGCCTGGCTATTGGCTGTTGGATCTTCGCGGTCATTTTCCCGAGACTTGTTGGCTGCACTTTCCATTTGGTCTACGTTGTTGGCTTACCCCATCCCAGGCAGCCAACTCTACTTTGGAAGTTCAGCGGTGTTGGTCGCCGCATTGGTTACAGCTGCTGATTTGTTTAAAAAAAATTTATCTGGAATCGCTGGTTCTATTTTCAGCCAAAAAATTGAACAGGTAGTTGCACCGCTGGCGGTGGGGCTTGCAGTAGTCGCCTTGTCATTTCCTTTGGTACAGGCACGGGCACAGTACCTCCAATCGGAGCTACTTAGCTTACCCGGCACGGGAGCGCTGGCCATTGAACCCCAGCAGGCCCGCTCTTATCGAAAACTGGTTGCGCAGCTAAAGCCTGAAGATACGGTATTTACAACCTTTCGATCCAACAGTTTGTATTTTTGGAGCGGGGCGTCCTTGGCCGGCACGCTCCATCATGCCCACGATATAGCCTTTGCTAGTCTTAATGAGCAGCAGCGAGTGATTGCAGATTTGGACCGCGCTGCTGCGCCGGTAGTAATATCACGTGATAGGCCAGCGTGGGCAGGCCCAGCTCCTCAGGCTCCTATTATTGTCTGGATTGATAAGCACTTTAAGGTGGTCAAAAAAATTGGACCCTATACCATTCTTAAACCCAAACAGTGGCCGCCAGAAGATGAAATTCGGTGGTACTGACAAGTTAACTTGTCAGCATCGATTGTCACGCTGCGAATTTCTGCGATCCACCTTGTTGTACGTGGCCGACACTGTATGCTTACTCGACTGTGTAAAGCCTTTTGCCGATACTGACAAGTTAACCTAAGGGCATGGGCTGACACTACACAAATGAGGCTCAAGTAAACAAAAATACGCATTCAGGCGCCACTTCGAGCCTCATTATTCTGATTTAGCCGCCTGGAATTTCCACTTTTAGAGCAAAAATAAGTTAACTTGTCAGTACCCCCGGCAAGCTGTGAAATAATTCACCCACTCTAGAACATCAGGCAGTTTACATGAGCGCTATAGACCCCAGCGAACTGTTCTCTCTGGAGGCAATCGAAAATCCGTACCCACTGTACGAGCGCATGCGTGAGCATGCCCCGGTATGCCAACTGGGCACTGCCCGAGCATTTCTGGTCGGGACCCGCGCTGCCGTAGAAGAAGCTGTCAAGCGACATGATGAATTTTCTGCCAACCTGGAAGCCATGCTCATTTGCGGAGAAGACCAACAGCCACGCATTTTTAATCTTGCCGTCTCGGGGTCGGCCAGCCAGGTCATTGCAACCGCCGACGAGCCTCAGCATTCGGTGCATCGCCGCCTAATGATGCCACCACTCAAAGCCACGGCCATTGCCGAATTGGAACCTGAGCTGCGCGAATTTGCCCGCCAACGAGTGGCAACACTGCAGAAAAACCGCGGGGGTGACTGCTGCGCTATCCTGTCCGAGCCCTTGCCTGCGTATGTGGTTATCCGCCTGCTGGATCTGGGAGACGACGCACTGGATGCCATCAGGCGCTGGGCAATGATGGGTGGCGATATGCTGGCCGGACGACTCGAAGAAGATGATGTTCAACATCTGCTGGATGAGGCCATGGCCCAGGGTGCCTACCTGTTTGAGCACTTTGCTGCCATCAGTGCTCTCCAGCCAGAGCTTCGTGGCGACTCCCTGATCGCAACCCTGGCTAGCGGCGTAGACGAGGGGCTGGTCAGCGTCGAACAGGCGGTGGGCATACTGGTGATTTTATTTGGCGCCGCCGGGGAATCAACGGCGGGTTTACTCGGTTCCTGCATACATCGACTGGCAGCGGATGACACACTGCAACAACACCTTCGGTCACACCCCGAGCTTATACCCAGCTTTATAGAGGAAGTGGTACGCCTCGACCCCCCTTTCAAGTTCCACTACCGGGTAGTACGCAAACACACAACCCTGTGCGGCACCTCCTTGCAGGAAGGGGATCTACTGCTTTTAAGCTGGGCCGCCGCCAATCGGGACCCCGCCTGCTGGGACCAGCCTGACCAACTGCTACTGGATCGACCGCACCTGAAGCGACACCTAGGGTTTGGCTATGGCATTCACTTCTGTATTGGTGCGCCACTGGCACGACTGGAAGTGCGCATTGCACTGGAAGAGCTACTCACCGGAACGACCAGGTTCAGGCTCGACCCCCACCAGCCAAGCGTTTATGCACCAAGTATATTCGTACGTCGGCTGGAACACCTGACACTGACAATCACCTGAAGACGGTACTGACAAGTTAAGTCGCTAGGGTACTGCCAAGTTAAATCGCTGATATTGGTAGAATCCGCGAATGAACACTTATAAGCGACATAGATTCCCTCCCGACATAATCAGCTATGCCGTTTGGCTCTATTATCGCTTCAATCTCAGTCACCGCGATATCGAAGATCTACTCGCAGAACGAGGCATCACCGTCAGCCGCGAAGCGATCCGGCTTTGGTGTATCAAGTTCGGAGCCATTTATACCCGTCGCTTGAAGGGGAAACACCGAGGCTATGGTGACACATTCTACATTGACGAAGTCTTCGCCGGTGTGCCGGACCATTCAAATCAATGGCAAGCAGCATTATCTTTGGAGAGCCGTAGACCAGGATGGGGGTGTGGTTGATGTTTACCTTCAGGCCAGACGTGACGGAGCAGCGGCTAAGCGGTTCTTTAGGCGTTTACTCAGATCACACGGCAGTGAACCGAGGAAGATAGTCACCGATAAACTACGCAGCTATGGCGTTGCACATCGGGAACTGATTCCCGAGGCGATCCACAGTACTCAACAGTATGAGAATAATCGGGCTGAGCAATCTCACGAGGCGAACAGGGTGAGAGAACGAGGGATGCGGAAGTTCAAATCAGTGAAGCAAGCACAGCGGGTTCTGGGTGCCCATGCAGCCGTTTCAAACCTCTTCAATCTTGGAAGGCATCTGATCGGGGCCAAACACTATCGTGATCTGAGGGTGAGTGCGTTCGCTGAATGGAGTAGGGCGGTTGCTTGAGACCCGAGGCTAAGTTCCTCTGATCTCAGAAAGTTAAATTGTCGGTACCCCAATAACCTCTGAGACCGGCGCCAACTTAACTGCGGTGCCGGAACTCTCGGGCCTTTTCTCAACCTTTCGTCGAAGCTGAGGCTTATCGCCGTGCGATCAGCCTCACCGGCATGTCCTTGAAACCATGAATGATGTTGGAGCGGATATAGGTCGGCTCGCCGGTCATCTCTATGCCCTCAAAGTGGCGGAAGAATTCCTCGAAGAAGACGCGGGTTTCCATGCGGGCCAGATTGGCGCCCAGACACAGGTGAATGCCGTGGCCGAATGCCATGTGGGGATTGCTCTGCCTGGTGATATCGAATTCCATAGGGCGCTCAAATACAGACTCGTCGAAGTTGGCTGAACTGTACATCATCACCACCCGATCGCCTTCCGCTATGGCTTGTCCGTTGATCTGCGTGTCTGCCGTGGCGGTTCGGCGGAAGTAATGTAAAGGGCAGGTCCAGCGCAGCATTTCCTCAATGGCTACCGGTAACTGTTCTGGTGATGTTTCCAGCTGGCGGTACAGGTCCGGCTGTTTTATCAGTTCGTACATGCCGCTGCTGATCAATCCTCGCGTCGTTTCGTTGCCCGCTACGGTAATCTGTATGAACAGTGAAGCGAACTCCATTTCAGACACCAGGTGTCCGTCGACCTCGGTATTGATAAGCAACGAGATCAGGTCGTCGCCACCCCTGTCCTTGCGCTCCACCGCCAGTTGATAGCCATAGCTGCCCATGTCGATGCTGGCCTGCTGCAGCTCTTCCTCGGTGCCGCCAAGGTCCGGGTCACCTGAAGAGGTCATCAGGTCGGACCACTTACGTATTTGTGGCCACATGTCGCTGGGTATATCCAACAGCGAGCCGATCACCGCTGTGGGCAGGTCGCCGGCGAGGCTATCCACGAAATTGACCTCTCCATCATTGAGTGCCGCCTGCATAATATCGCGGGTAATGGCTCGTACCCGGGGCTCCAGTTCCGCAAGCATGCGCGAGGTAAACCGGGTGATGACGGCCCGGCGTATGGGGCCGTGGTTGGGCGGGTCCATACCCAGTAGTTGGCCCTGTGCCATCGCCAGTGTTTCGGGTGGCAGATCATCGACCATCACAAAGCCGCGCTGGGCCGAAAACGTCTTGAAATCGCGAGACACCTGCATAACATCCGCGTGCCTGCTGAGTACCCAGTAACCATGGCCGGCAGGATGCTCGTGCCAGTAGACAGGCGCGTTGTTGCGAAGCCAGGCGAACTGCTCGTGGGGAATGCCCGAGGTATAGGCCTCGGGGCTGTAAACATCAATGCCCATGCTCACTCCACCAGCACGTTGGGTCGTGATAGTCCCTCGGCCTCGCACATGGCGTAGTAAAATTCCAGAGTCATGAGTCCGTCTACCACCGAGGTAATATTGCCCTGGTCATCCAGATTGATGTTCGAGCCATACATCTGGAACCATACGCGGGTTTCATCTTCGATGCATTGCAGTGTGTGCTCTGACCCTGAGGGCTCGTAGAGGAAAGAGCCCGCACGGTTAACGTAGTCGTACTCCTTATATTTCCAGGCGCCCGAGGTGGTGTAGCCCCAGACGGGGCCGGTGTGACGGTGCTTCTCCACCTCGTAGCCAGCCTGGAAAATATTCTCGATGATCCACAGGCCTTCTCCCTTTTTCACCTGCAGTACTTTCAATTTGCTGCCATCGCCGATATCGATGAAGGGAAGATCGTTGTTGCCAAAATGTATGGCTTGTTGAGTGCTCATAGTGTTATTTCCTTCTGTTCTCGTATCCAGCGCCGGCCCGCCGGGTGGCTGAAAATATAGTAAACTTCGCAGATCGTCAAACACAGGATATTGGATAAATGGAAGTGATCATAGATTGGTTGCCACGGTTAGGGGCTATTCTGACAATCGTCCTTGGACTCGTTGGTTTTTTTAAACCGCGTCTCATCACTGAGGCCCAGCAGGTTCTGACAACTTAACTTTTCGAGATCTGAGTAATTGGGGCCCTGGTCTCAAGCAACCGCCCTACCCCATTTACCATGATTAGTGCCTTGATTGGGAAGCGAGGCGCTAGTCGTGAGGTAATCAGGCGATGCCTCTCAGGCGGTTATCTGCCGCTGATTAGCAATCCGCTATTTCAGGAATATGAGGATGTCAGTTCCCGTAAACGAGTCAAAGAGGCTTGTCCACTTGGTGCGAAGGAGATTCGGGATCTTCTGAATGCCTTTTATAGTGTGTGTAGTTGGGTGCCCATATATTATCTTTGGCGCCCAAACCTGAAAGATGAAGACGACAACTTCCTGATTGAGTTGGCGCTGGCAGGAAACTGTCGGACCATAGTGACTAACAATGTCAAAGACCTTGAGGCGGCAGAGCTGAAATTTGAAGATTTGCGAATATTAACGCCACAGCAGATATTGAGAGGTGAATGAGATGGGTACACTGACAGTACGGCTACCAGATGACAAACATGATCGTTTGAAGTCATTGGCTGCGCATAGAAAAGTGAGCATCAACAAACTGATGGAAGAGCTATCAACTCAGGCTTTGGCTGAGTTCGACAGTGAGGTCCGGTTCCGGGCGTTTGCGTCAGTGGGTAAGACCAAAAAGGGCGTTGACCTGTTGGATAAGCTAGACCGACATTTCAGCAGTAAATAGAAGGCGAAGCTGTTTGTACAAAACAGTAATTCCAGAAGCAACCGCCAGCTGAAATAGCCCTCCGAGCGGGTACTGACAAGTTAACTCGCGGTCATGGGCTGGGGCTACACAAATAGGGCTGATGTAACCAGAAATGCGTCATTAGCCCCCACTTTCGGCTTGATATGTCAGGATTTTTCCGTTGTGATTCCCACTGTTTGAGCAAAAATAAGTTAACTTGTCAGTACTAGCTAGATTACAACGCGGTACTGAAAGACAGGCCGATTGTGTAATCTTCTCCGGATTGCGGGCCATTCAAGTCTCTGTATAGCGGTATGCTGTACATCAATTCGATATGCTGGCCCTTCTTTATAACAGGTATTCGAACACCGAATTTAAAATCAATCTGTTGTCCACCAAATCGATCGGGATCGACCACCGGTGCGGGATAAGGGAAGGGACCGGGAACCTCTAAGTCTTCATCCATTCCGCTGATCTTATCGCTATACCAATAAGACAATTGAGCAGACGGTTGAAGCCATTCAAAAGTGGTTAATCGAGCCCAGCTAGAAAATGAAAAATTGTTACCCAGAGTATAGCCTCTATCGTTCTCTCCAAAGCGCAATTTACCCCTTAAGTCGACGCCCCAATCGTAACTTGTTGCCTTTTGTCCGAATGAGACGAAGGCCGGTATATCATAGGTTCCTGAGCCCAACTGCATTGTGTATGGCAACTGTTGGTCGCCTGGCGCTCTGGGCGTATCCCCTTTCTCATCTATAGAACCGGTTGGAATACTGATACCCATTCCAGTTCGCCAGTTGCCCGAAACTGTGCGGCCAAACGTATGAGCGCCCATAACGGTGATGTCACCGATGCCGTCGGACTCAATCTCAAACTGGTCATACCCGGTAACGATACTTATATGGTCAGTACTTTGCTTGATGTAAGGAGCGACAATGCTCAGCGATATATTCTCGTTTAAGTTATAACCAATGCGCAGAGCATGTACTTCCTGATGAATTTTGGTGGGTACCACTGGATAATTCTTTTCTGTACGCGGCTCTTCACCGGGTGTCCACAGAACATCTTGAATTGAAACCTTTGAGCTTCCATCGTAATAATCTTTAAAGCTCGACTTCTGGAAACTATATGAAAAACTCCATTTCTGATGAAGCTTCTTACCGTTATAATCGGTGGCGTCGACCTTAACTGCAAATAGCTCCTCAATACTTAGGTCAAGAAGATCCGCGGGTACTGTTTGCCCATATGAAAACCTCGCAATACATAACGAAACCAAGCCCAGATATATATTTTTCTTCACCCTCTCACCCTCTCACCCTCTAATCATTTATCAATTATTACTGACCCTATTAGGCAGCCACTTTTCTAACATCGCCAGAAGGTCATCACCCCGAAGGGGCTTACTCAAGTAGTCGTCCATCCCCTCGTTTAAAAACTCTTGCTTATCGCCTTCTAGTGCATAAGCAGTTAGCGCGATTATCGGCATCTTCTTTGCGTGGGAGTCCCGGTCTATCAGCGCATTTATTTTTCGTGTGGCCTGCACGCCATCCATGCCTGGCATCTGTATGTCCATCAGAATCAAGTCGTAGCTCTTGTCCGTTCGGACAGTCTCAACTGCGTCAAAACCGTCGGATACGGTGGTAACATGCACGCCATAGTTGGACAGCATAGTGGAGACAATAAATTGGTTTACCTGGCTATCTTCGGCAAGCAGTACCTTGATATCGAATTGCGGATAGTCGGAATCGTTGTCTAGTGTTCCGTCGATAGGCGCCGCCCTGAGCGGTTCTTGGTTTACAACTTCGGCAGACCTAAATGGCTTATCAATCAACTCGCGCTCTGCGATTACTAGTGGAATTTTGCACCAGAAAATAGTTCCGCGGCCCTCGGTGCTGCTAAAGCCAACCTCGCCCTCCATTAGTTTGGCCAATCGATGGACAATGGCAAGGCCAAGCCCTGCTCCGGCAAACCTTTTTGTTCTCTCGGGATCACCTTGAATAAACGCGTCGAAAATAATGCCTTGCATCTCGTCTGGGATGCCGATGCCTGTGTCAGCCACTGTGAACTCGACAAGCTTGTTGCCGGTATGTCCTGCGACTTCCTTCACGTTCATCTCGACTGATCCAGCTAGGGTATATTTGAATGCATTGCCGAGAATATTTATTAGAATCTGGCGCAATCTTATCTCGTCAAATACCAGTGAGTCGGGTATATCGGCACTAATATCAATTCGAAAGTCCAGATCTTTTCTATCAGCTTCCAAGGTGAAGAAATTGCCGATTTCCTTGACTAGTAATCTCAAGCTGTTTGGGGTCGAATCAATAGATAGTTTGCCCGCATCAATCTTCGAAACGTCGAGTATGTCATCTATTAACCTCAGTAACAGGTCTGCAGACGTACCTATAGTTTGTACAAGGTTTTTTCCTAGCGTTGTGAGGTTTTGTTGCTGAAGCAGTTCCACTGCACCGATAACACCATTCATTGGAGTGCGTATTTCGTGGCTCATATTCGCGAGGAAATCTGATTTTGCACGTGTCGATTGCTCCGCTTCCTCGCGGGCGAGCGTTAGCTCAGTAAAGGTCTCTTTAAGCGTTCTATCATGATCTTGAATGGCTACCAGCATTTTATTAAAAGATTGCGCAACCAAGCCGATTTCGTTGTCGGAGTCGATATTTGTACGGAGTGAGTAGTTGCGTTCCTCGGTAATGACGTTCATCGTTTCGCTTAGCTCTGTAAGCGGACGCGCAATCATTCTCTTGAGTCTTTTTGCGATGCAGAAGGCGAGCATCAACACGATAATGAAAATGATAAGAGAATCTAGGGCCAATCTCCCCATGGATCTGTAGATAAACTCCAAAGTTTTGAATAGCTGTACAGAGCCGACGTAGTCTCCTCCAATGTATATTGGTGTTGAAACCAAAACCCCTTCGAATGTCAGGTCAAAAATTTCGGAAGGCCCAATATTTGTATTAGACGGTTGTTTTTTTAGTGAGGCCAATATTTTCTGATGATTGGCCTTTTCACTCTCATAGCTTGAAAAAATCATACCGTTGGGTGTGATGATTCTTATCAATGCTAAGTCAGGTACAGTGCTGAACGTTTGGAGAATCTCGGCCGCCGAATTTTTGTCCTGGAAAGCGACCGACCCTCGGGTTGTTTGCGCAGCAACTCCAGCCATATTTTTGGCGACCCTGACCAAAGATTGTCTCTGTTCGAGAAACTCCAGAACTCCAAAAGCCAACAAACCGACAGATACTGCCAAGCTGGTAGTCAGCATGATGGCTGCTAGTATTTTTGAGCCTATGGACGACTGGGTAGAGCTAGCGATCACGGGACCTCCTGCGCAGTGGAGGTGGATACCTGCTCGGTGAGTTGACGTAGTCTTGAGTCCACTTTGAAGCCACGGGCATTCATCACGGCATGATTCATGATTACCTTGATATTGGATCCGTCCAGGGCGAGTTCCATCATGCCACCAGCGGCTGCATAGCTTGGAATATCACTGACAACAAGAGTCTGTAGGCTATTTATGGGAGTGCTAATTTCGTCTATATGTTCTTTTGCTTTTTTTCCAACAAAAGCAAGGTCACAGTGCACATTCGTACCGGGATCTCTCAAAAAAGATATTTTTGCCTTACGCTGTTTCATGCGAGTACTGGCAAGAAGCGTTTCTATTGAATCTGCCACGGCGTCATCACTAAAAGAGCAAATAACATGTTTAGTGTTGTCGTTAGGCTGGGGCCATGAAATGAAGGCAGGGAAGTTGAGGATAAAGGCGGCTTTTAACTCGAAATCGGCATATCGAGTCTGATCTCCGTGAGTGTTTGATGTGTATCCACAAAAGAAAAGTGAAAAAAAGGATAGCGCAGATATTTTTAGTAGTTTGACGCGATAGTTAGTGGGTTGGGTGGATAGGTGACGGCCTTCCCCTGATTTTTCAGAACTTAATGGCATCGTTTGGCCTAACTGCCGCGCGTTTTGTTAGGCATTCGGTATCAATACCGTTGTCGTCTTTGGCAGGCCTGTTAAGAGGGTAGCCATGTTCAATGGATAGACAGGACATATTCCGTTGCGCCTCGATCTAGTTTTGCTAATGTGCAGGGAGAGCGAGTGGTTTAGGCTCGCGGCTCTCATGGTTTCGTGTACGGGTATGAAGGCTCGCACTACGATAAGTGGATATTTATGGTTGCCAAAGATCATGCAATAACCACGCCTACTAGAATGGCTTGCATTATGAAACTGGCGAGATAAAGGCAAATCAACCGCGTATTGCATCTATCAAATTGAAGGGGCTGTATTTTTGCAATCGATTAAACTTTTTAAATCAGTAGTTTATGTCGAAAATGTCGGCCTGACTTGATCCAGAGTTTGATGGGGAATGTAGTGTACTGAAAATGCCGGTGTTCAGGAGTCAGGCGTGCAGTGCCCGGGTCTGTGAGGCAGGTTTGGTCGGCTGCTATGAGGCGGCCGCTATATGAAATGCAATATGCAAGGCAAAATGCTACGTAGACTGCGCATGCTAAGTTAAGTATAGGGCGTATTAACGGCCTATTGAAAGTAGACACCCTCGCTGATTCTATCGACTGGGCTTGCTGATCTGTCGAAGTTCCCGCCTATTTACCCGAAAATTCTGGTCGCGGTGTTGAGCATGCCATTCATTACCGTTCAATGCTGAACGGGAGCACGCAACAGCTCATGCCATGCGGTTTTCACTGGCTTCCTTGCTGATTGAGGGTATTGCCAACTTAACTGCTCGAGATTGGTAAACTCGCCCATGACTATTTATAGACGCCACCGATTCCCACCAGATATCATAAGTTACGCTGTCTGGCTCCACTACAAATTCAACTTGGGCCACCGCGACTTCGAAGATCTACTCGCGGAGCCCGGCATCACTGTCAGCCACTCACACATCCACCGACTCCAGTCTATGAGTCAGCACCCATAGTCGGGCGCTCTAATGGTTCATAAGTCTATGAAAGATATAAAAAATGGTGGGCCCAGAAGGATTTGAACGGCAGCGGCCGACCGTCTTCGACCTGCCGATTATGAGTCGGGTGGAAAGGGCGAACGTTCCGAACAAAACCAAGGTGTTCAGAGGGGAGGGTGTCGAGACCGAACGTATGCCGAACCTGGGTTAGGTCGGTTTGTGGGGTGGAATTCAGTAATCCGAAGAATCGTAACAGCTTTTCGAAACCGAACTCCGAACCAGGGCCGAGCTATCCTGTTACCGGCTAACGAGGTCTACGTTTCACTATCACTCACTATTTTTCGGAGCTCGCCAGGCGTTCTGTTGAAATGCTGTTTTATCGCTTTTCCGAAAGCAGCTTCAGAGGCGTAGCCGGCGCCTTCAGCGATACTTAACATTGAATCGTTACTGTTTTGCAGTTTGGACTTTGCCTTCATCAAGCGCGTACTCGTCAAATAGGATTTAGGCGTGGACCCGACCATATTTTCAAATTTCTGTGTGAAAGATGTGCGACCCATGGCAGCGGCTTTGCACAGAGATTCCACCGTCCATTTCTGATCCGTCTCGGTGTGAATCAAATTTAGCGCCACACCTATGTGAGGGTCAGAGAGTGCAGCCATGAAGCCATTGGACTGTTTCATCTTGCGCATGTGCACTCTGAGCAGTTGAACAAAAAGGGCCTCAGCGAGGTGATCAACCATGAGTCGCTTTCCGGGGTATGACCCGAATGATTCCTCTATCAAGAGGTTCGTTAGGACGTCATGCCTGTGCAGATCACCACTTGACTTTGAGCTGGTCTGAATAAAGCAGGGGAGACTTTTGAGAAAGGGGTGATCAATAGATGAGTCATAAGACAACGCACCGCTCAGTAATATCGTAACCTGATCATCCCCCGGTGAGTCTCCACCAGCTGATGGCGCCATCCGGGGATCGTTCCCCCAGGGGGCGCTATCCGATGCAGAAACTGTTACCTCGCCCGTTTTCAGTAATAAGAGACCGTCATCGCCAGTCACTTTGACGACATTCTCTGCAACCAGATCCTGGCTGCCGGGACTATCACTGATCCAGTGAGCGCCTCCCGTGGGGAAGGCTACACCATCACCCGCCTGCAATAGCATCAGGTCATCGCTACCGCTCTCTCGCAGATAGCACTGGCCTTGTATCACAGTATGAAAGATACCCTGAGGGCGATAGTGAACCTGCATATTCCAAGGCCCACCAACGGCTCTGCAAACGTAGATCTTTGCTGATAGCTGAATCGTTTGTAACAGGTCTGACAAGGCGTCCATTATCAATATTCTATAGTGAATCTAAGCTCGCGGGCTATGGCCATGTCTTCATTCCGATAAAAATGACAAGAACTACGGTAAAACCAACATTTTCAAAAGATGTAATCAGGACGAAACTGAATTCATAGAAAAAGTGACAACCTTCCCATTGGCGGCTTAATGCAGGTGAGTTGGTTGTTGTCTCGTTCAAGTATCTAGTAGAGGTATTAAGTGACTGATATCAAACTGTACGGGTATTCGACCAGCCCCTATGTCCGCAAAGTAGGCTGCTGCCTTTACTACAAAAATCTGCCCTTTGAGTTTATTCCCGTTAACCCCACAGACCCCAGAGAAATAGCCTTCACCAGGCAGACCCAGGTTCCCGTTTTGCAGATCAATGATGAGTGGCGAACCGACTCCACTCCGCTCGCGATATGGTTAGACGAGTTATTTCCTGAAAAGCCCTTGTTGGGTAACACTGAGCAGGAGCGGGAAAGCATTTTGGCGCTGGATTCATGGGTTTCAGATAGTCTTATCTTGGCTGGCTTCCGATCCGCTTATGAAGGCGAGATGAGCGCGAAGTTTCGACATACAGCATGGCGGCTGGCCGCAATTGTCAGCAGCCAGACGCCTGTGCCCGATGAAATTCGCAACGCCTGGCCTGACCTGTTGAAAACGGCGCCTTTCATTAAGCACATGATGTGCGATGTAGACACATCAGAAACCCTGGCAGAAATGCAAGCGCGTGTTCCTTTGCAGTTGATTGAGAATTTGCAGGGAGGGCCTTTCTTCGGCGGCCGTAAAGAACCCTCACTGGTCGATTTCGCCATATTTCCGCAGGTGGTATTTAACTACATGGTGGGTTTGGATCAGCATTTAGGGCTTACGCTAGAACCGTCGTTGAACAACTGGCTCAATAACATGAATCCGCTGTTGCCCAGGAATCCATTACTTGTGCCTGACTTCATGATCATAAATCCGCTAGTGCAGGACTCTGAAGCATATGCTGGCCGCAGTGCGCAGTCGACCTCGGTTTGGGGCGGCGGCTAGGAAAGAACATACCGTTTGATCATTTAAAAAAACAAAGAGCTAAAAGGAGCACCACATGATTAAAATAAAACCACTCGTATCCGCTGTCGCTCTCGCTGCCTATGGCGCGGGTGCCATGGGCCAGGGCGTTTTAGAAGAAGTGATCGTCACGGCCCAAAAGCGTGCCCAGAGCATTCAGGACGTGCCTTTATCCATCACCGCATTCAGCGGCGACTTCCTGGAGGAGAAAGGCATCCAGACGATTGCAGGCGTTGCCAAGATTACACCTAATTTCAATATCGCTGGTTCATCACAAGCCGCCAATAATCGCATACAAATACGCGGCATGGGCGCAGCTGGAAATAACGCGATTGAGTCCAGCGTCGGTGTGTTTATCGACGGTGTGTATTATCCCCGTCCCGGCTCTGTGATTGGCCTGCTGATGGATATCAATTCCTTCGAGGTGCTGCGCGGCCCCCAGGGCACGCTGTTCGGCAGGAATACCGTCGCCGGTGCAATGAATATCACAACCCGAAATCCCTCGCAGGAAACTGAGGGGACGATTGAAGCGGGTTTTGGTGACTATGATCTGTACGAAGTCGGCGGTTCCTTTAGCGGTGCGCTCAGTGACAGCGTCACCGGCAGACTCGCCTTTAAATACGCCGACCGCGATGGCTATTACGACAATACCTACGATGGGGAAGAGTTTGGTGCCAGGGATGATCTTATGATCCGCGGCAAACTGTTGTTTGATTTGAGCGATCAGTTGTCGGTGCTGGTTACCGCAGACTATGCCGAAATCAATGCGGAGAACCTTGGCCCTGAAGTGTTGAATTCCACAAGTACCCCGGCCTTCGAGGCAGCGACGACGGCACTGTATGGCTCCTCGCCTGTGACGAAAGATTCCTACGACTGGAAAATTCACCACAGCCAGGAGCATGAGTATGAAGACGAGCAGCAGGGACTGGCGGTTGATATCAACTACGAATTTTCAAATGGCCTGACGCTGCGTTCGATAACTGCTGTTCGCGAGTGGGAGGCCATCGACACGAATTCGGATGTCATGTTAGCCGCCGAGATGGTGCCCGGCACTACCGACTATGACAACAAAACGCTATCGCAGGAATTTCACCTGATGTCACCGGGCGGCGAGACAGTGGACTGGATGGCCGGTTTGTACTACTACGAGGAAGACTATGACATCGACCTGGCAAGGGACACGGGTGAAGCCTTTTGCGTTCCGACCATCGCCGCCGTCGCTGGCCCCGCCTTTGGCGCTTTTTGCCTCAGCGGTGTGCAGGAGGATGCAACCACCAACACATTCACGCAGGAGCTGGAGAGTATCGCCGTTTTTGGACAGGCCACCTGGAACATCAACGACGCCTGGAACACTACCGTGGGCCTGCGCTGGACCGATGATGAGAAGGAGGGGGATTATACGAGTGTGCTTAATAACCCTGCCACCTTCCTGTTTGCCGCGGAGGAGGAAGTCCTGGGCATGGAGCGAGACGACTCGAAGACCACCTGGTTTGGCAACGTCAACTGGCATGTCACCGATGACATCATGCTGTTCGCCACGGCGTCTACGGGTTACAAGTCAGGCGGTTTCAACTCGCAGAGTGGAGGGCGCACTCCCCTTGGAGAGGAGCGGCGAATTTTCGCGCCCGAGGAAACGACGAACTATGAGCTGGGTGTGAAGAGTACCCTGCTTGACGGGACCATGACGGCCAACGCCACGCTGTTTCGCATGGACGTCGATGACTTCCAGGACCGGGCCTTTGATGGTCTGAGTTTTATCGTGCTCAATGCAGGTGAAGTGCGTCAGCAGGGTGTTGAGGCAGACATCAACTGGGCACCGATCGACCCGCTGCGTATTGTCGCGGGTGTGGGTTACCTGGATTCCGAGTACCTGGAGTTTGAGGGCGCCCCGGGCCTGCCGGGTGGTGAGCCACAAGACCTTAAGGGGGAGAGCCGGACGTTTTCACCGGAGTGGCAGACTTCCCTTAGCGCGGATTGGACCCAGTCCTTTGCCAATGGCATGGAGTGGTTTGTGGGCGGTAGCTGGAGCTGGGTCGATGAGCAGAATGTCGGCACCTCGTCCAATAACAACCCCCAGTCGCATCAGGATTCGTACTCGATCGTTGATGCGCGCCTGGGACTGCGTTCGGCATCGGGAAACTGGGACGTCACCCTGTATGGCAATAACCTCACCGAGGAGGACTTTTGCCAGAGCATCTTTGACCAGGGTTTCGGGGCACCGGTGGGGGCGATTGATCCTGTGAACAATACCTCGGTTCAGCGTTGTGCACTGGGTGCTCCAACCACCTGGGCTGTGAGAGGGTCTTACCGGTTCTGATTTCGTGTGAATGCGGATTTGGCCGGCCGCAAGGTCGGCCTTTTTTTGCATATTTAAGAGACTTAGAGGTGTTAGGAGAAAAACAATGCGTAATTTCATACGAACGATTGGGTTGATCTGCCTGGTGCTATGGCTGAGCGGCTGCTCCGACCCTGACGTGGTGCCGGAAACGCATATATCAACACCCCCGGTGAAAGCGGTAACAGGCGGTGTGAAAGCCGTAACAGCCGAGGTAGAGCGGTTTCCACTTCGAACCGCGCTATTCGGAGACCTGCACGTGCATACGAGTTGGTCCGCAGACGCCTATGCCGGGGGCAATCGACTCGGACCGAATTCGGCCTACCGATTCGCCAAGGGTGAGAAGGTCGAACTGCAGACTGGCGCCGAAGCGCAATTGCCGGTACCTCTCGATTTCGTGGCGCTTACAGACCACGCAGAGAGCTTCGAAATGCAGCCTTGCACCACGTTTCCTGACTCACCTGAGTTTGACCTGCAGCTGTGCCGCGACATTCGCTCGGGAGACCTTGATCAAGCGACGATGCTGAAGCAGGCCTTTGAAATGGCCGGTGTAAGACCCCAACCGCATCAAACCGACATCTGCGGTGATGACAAACGGTGCCAGGCCAACGCCCTTGCGACCTGGCAGCGAGTGCAGGCGGTTGCTAACGCACACGACGAACCCGGTCGGTTCACCGCTTTGATCGGCTACGAGTTTTCGTCACTACTCACCGAAATAGGCATGTTGCACCGTAACGTCATTTTTCGTGGTACCGACGTTATCCCCCACGCCATCTCATCAATGGATGTGCGTAATCAGGCTGATTTCTTCGATCAGCTCGATGCGGCCTGCAAAGAGCCCTGCGACGTACTCACTATTCCACACAACACCAACTTCTCCTGGGGCCTCACCTTTTCTCGCACCGACGAAGACGGCGCCGCCTATACCAGTGACGATCTCGAACGACGCTCTCGCATCGAGCGCCTGTTTGAGGTGACGCAACAGAAGGGTAACTCCGAGTGCCAGATCAGCGTCGGTGCGGCTGATGAGGACTGCAACGTTGGCAATATATTTCCGCCCTGTGAAGGGGAGGACGATCGACGCTGCGCGCGTGAAAACTCTTTCTTGCGCAATGTGCTGCTCGATGGCCTCGCGCTTGGCGCGGAGAGGGGGATCAATCCTTATAAGCTCGGCGTTATAGGCTCTACAGACACGCACACGTCCGATCCCGGCAATACCCGGGCGGGTATCCCGACTCTGCTCAAACCGGCCGAGGGCATCGGCTTTGCGGTAGATCGGGTGATGGGAGCAAAGAGCCCCGTGATGGGGCCCGTGATAAAATTATCACCTGGTGGCCTTGCGGGTGTGTGGGCCGAGGCCAATACGCGCGCCGATATTTTCGATGCGATGCAGCGTCGCGAAACTTTCGCCACCAGTGGATCTCGCCTGCGCATCCGTTTTTTCGGCGGTGACCTGCCGGAGGACGTTGGCGCCCAGGACAACCCGGTCGCACTCGCTTATGAACGCGGTGTACCCATGGGGTCTGACCTCCTTGTGAACGACGCTCCGCGCTTCTGGGTGTGGGCCGTGCAGGATCCAGCCGGGCCGCCCCTTGACCGAATTCAGATCGTCAAAGGGTGGGTTGAGAACGGTGAACAGCGCCAGAGTGTACGGGATGTGGTCTGTTCGAACGGGCGGCTACCGGGTGCTTCAGGTAAATGTCCCAAGACGACTGCCGATGTGAATCTTGAGAGTTGCGAGCGCACCGGCAAGGAAGGTGCGACCGAGCTGCAAATCACGTTCGAGGATCCCGACTTCTCAGTCGACCAGTCAGCGTTTTATTACGCACGTGTGCTGGAAAACCCCACCTGCCACTGGACGACTCTGCTTGCCAACAGCGCTGATAAGGACCTGCCCGATGACCTGCCCGCGACGCTGCAGGAACGGGGGTGGTCTTCACCCATCTGGTCGAGATCCAGAAAATAGGGGAGATTCCTATGAGTTCCGAATTTAGAAACCTGAAGAAGTACAAAACCATTAACGGCAAGAAAATGGCCTATATCGAAGAGGGGGAAGGAGACCCCATTGTCTTCCTGCATGGCAACCCGACGTCGTCCTATCTGTGGCGTAAGGTTATGCCGCCATTAAGAGGCAAAGGCCGATTGATTGCACCAGACCTGATTGGCATGGGCGACTCCCAGAAGCTGGATAACAGCGGTCCGGATAGCTATAGCTTTGTAGAACACAAAGCGTACCTGTTCGCTTTACTCGATGAGTTGGGCGTGGAAGAAAATGTCACATTGGTTATTCACGATTGGGGATCTGCGCTCGGCTTTCATTGGGCCCAGCAGAATCCTGAGAAAGTGAAAGGTATTGCCTTTATGGAAGCTCTTGTTGCTGCCGCGCCAAATTATGACGCTCTTTCCAAAGAGTTCGGACAATTTGTACAGGGCGTTAAGTCTGAGGCGGGCGAGCAAATGATTCTTGAACAGAACATGTTCATTGAAGGCATTCTCCCCATGTCCATTATGCGTAAGCTGGACGACGAAGAAATGGCGGAGTACCGACGGCCATTTTTGAACGCTGGAGAAGATCGACGACCCACCTTGACCTGGCCCAGGCAAATCCCTGTAGGCGGAGAGCCTGAAGATGTTACCAAAGTCATTGCTGATTATGGTCAATACCTGGCCACCTCCCCAACACCCAAGCTCTTCGTCAATGCCGATCCAGGCGCCATGTTACGAGGCGCAGCTCGCGACCTGGTTAGAAGTTGGCCCAACGTATCTGAAGTGACTGTGAAAGGCACTCACTTCATCCAGGAGGACTCGGGCGAGGAGATTGGCCAGGCCATCGCAAACTGGCTGGCCGGTTAAGCCGCCTACCCACAATCAAATCTAAGGAAAAATATGAAAACCCGAATTACTGAACTGTTTGGCATCGAACATCCAATCATCCAGGGGGGGATGCACTATGTTGGCTATGCTGAATTGGCGGCAGCGGTATCGAACGCTGGCGGATTGGGCATTATCACCGGGCTGACACAGGGTACCCCCGAAAAACTCGCGGACGAAATTGCACGCTGCAAGGACATGACCGACAAACCTTTTGGGGTCAATCTGACGTTCTTGCCCATCTTGAATGCACCGGACTATCCGGGAATGGTTCGCGTCATTATCGAAAGCGGGGTCAAGGTTGTGGAAACCGCAGGCAATAATCCCGTTGAGTACCTGCCCGCTTTGAAAGAAGCCGGGGTGAAGGTCATCCATAAATGCACCGCCGTGCGTCATGCGCTCAAAGCCCAGTCTATTGGTTGCGATGCAGCCTCGGTAGATGGTTTTGAGTGCGGCGGCCACCCCGGTGAAGACGATATCCCCAATATGATTCTTCTACCCCGCGCGGCAGACGAGTTGGAAATTCCCTTTGTCGCCTCTGGCGGCATGGCCGATGCGCGCTCTCTGGTGGCCTCGCTTGCCATGGGGGCCGAGGGTATGAATATGGGTACTCGCTTCCTTGCTACGAAAGAGGCACCGGTACACGACAATGTGAAGCAGGCGATTCTTGAGGCCACCGAGCTGGATACGCGACTGGTAATGCGTCCGCTGCGCAATACAGAGCGGGTACTGAACAATCCCGCCGTCGAGCGCCTGCTGCAGAAAGAGCGCGAACTGGGTGCTGAGATCGGGTTTGCAGATATTGCGGACGAAGTGGCCGGCAAGTATCCGGGTGTGATGCAACAGGGTGAGGTTGATTCAGGGGCCTGGTCCTGTGGCATGGTTGCCGGACTCATCAATGACATTCCCAGTTGCCAGGAACTCATTGATCGCATTATGCGTGATGCCGATCAGCTCATCGCGCAGCGTCTAGAAGGAATGCGGGCAAGCACTGCAAAAGTAGGTTAAAGGGGGACACTATGGAAAGCTCCCTCGTGTTCACCCGCCGGGACGCGGTGGCCATCATTTCGATCAACGATGCGCCCTATAACCGCATGACCCTGGATTTTATCGACCGACTTGAGCAACTGGTCACCGAGATTGCCGCGGACGATACGCTGCGCGCCGTCGTCCTCACCGGCGAGGGGCTGGACAACTTTTCTGTCGGCATGAATCTCAAGCAGGCGCCGCAGGGTATCGAACGGGCAGGGGGCGCCGACGCATTGTTCGACCAGCGCCTGCGGGTGATTGCCGCCATCGAGAATATGGGCAAGCCGTGGGTGGTGACCCTGTTCGGATTCTGCCTGGGCGGTGGTCTGGAACTCCCCCTGGGCTGTCACTTCCGCCTGGCTGCCGCCGAGGGTGCTCAGATCGGCCTGCCGGAAATGGATCTGGGCACTGTGCCTGCCTGGGGCGGCAGTGCCCGGCTCAGCAAGTGCGTTGGTCGCGACCACGCCCTGGACATGATCCTGCGGGGCAAGAAAATTTCCGGCCCCGAGGCACTGGATATCGGCCTGGTGCACGAGGTGTGGCCGCTGGAGGAGCTCAAGGACCAGGCTATTAAACTGGCCCAGGAGTTGGCCGGACAACCGGCTCTCGCCGTGCGGGGTGTGATGGAGGTGGTGATGGGTAATGAAGACCGCCCGCTGGAATACTTGTTACAGGCCGAGCGGGCGGCTGTTCACAAAACTTTCGGCACACCGGACCCGTTTGACGGGGGGAGTCAATTCATGCGGGCACGAAATACAGCCAAACCAAACTCATCTAAAGATGAATACCCCAGATTCCCGTTCGCAATTCTGGCGATCCTGTTTCTTGGCGTTCTGGCCGCGTGCTCAGGTAGCTCAGATAGTATGTCTGGCGACGCAGCCACCCCTTGTAGTGGTGAAAGCGCTCAGTGCGGCAACCCGGTCCCCGACGGCAATATTGTATTGACGGTCTCCGAGGGGGGTAGCATTACCTCAAACTCCGGCAACCTCGACTGCGCCGCGGGACAGACCTGCGATTACCCTGTGTCAGGACAGGCCTTTAACGATACCTTCACCGTCACCCCGGCGCCGGGATACTTCTTTCTGGGTTGGAAGGGGGACAGTGCCGCCTCGCTGTGCCAGAACGGCGGCAGCCCCTGTGTGGTAAGCCTGCCCGCGGCCTGGCCGGACGTTGAGCCTGTGCATACCCTGGAGCCTATCTTCGAGGTGGATTACAGTTGGGCCCCGGTGAGCCGGTCAACGGATAATATCCAGCTCACCGATTCCGAGACTTTGCCGGTGAACCAGAATATTTTCATTGAACTCGAGTATTTCGACAACCCGGACTACAGCTGCGGGCTCTCGGGCATCCACACCTTCGAGGTGCTGGGCCCCTATAACAATGCCAACCTGAATGCGCCCCTGTGGGTTTACCTGCACGGCGGTGGTGCCGGTTACTACGATGCGGGCCAGGTCTACCGAACGCAAATTGACCTGGATGCCAATGCCTTTAACCACGAAGAGAGCTTTGCAACACTGCAGGAGCTAGACCCGGACCACCCTGCGACTGGCAACGCGCAGCAGGATAGAACAATTACCCGCCGCATCTCCGATCGTTACCGCGTGCTGGTGGTGGGCTACTGCGACCACGACAATTATTCAGGACTGGGTACGCCGTACCCGAACAATCCAGTGGGAGGAGACGTTGACGGCCTGCAGGCGGCGATGGCGGCCATCGAGTACGTTGCGACCAATTACTCCACTACCGATATCTTCGTTCACGGTACCGATGCAGGTTCCTTCGGTGCGTGGTCGGTCGGGCAGGCCTTCCACCAATCGGGCGTGAACCTCACCGGCCTGATCATGGATTCAGGTATCGTCACGCCACGATACGACCAGATACTCTCCGAGTTCATCGGTGACACGGGCTTCCCTTACGGCGCAGGATTTGAGCAGCAGGGCTTGGTCGACAAAATTGGCATCTTTGCGAACCCGGGTATGCCTTACCACCCGGAAGCCGCGGTGAACGCTGGCTTCGACGAGGTGCCCATGCTGGTCGTGGCCGGCAAGCTCGACCCGGAGGCGGGCGGCAACCAGTCGGCCATACCGGCGGCATCGGGCGCAGGGCAGGGCAACGTGGAGTGGCTCTACGACGGTTTGCAGCAGGCGGTTGATGCCCAGGCGAATTCCCCGCACCAGGTGGTGTTGGTGGACGGCGTGGCGGATGCGCCTACCATGAGGGATGTGGATGACACCGCCCACGACGCGGTGGATGCCTTTGTCAGCGGCGTGCTGGCGGGTAACCCACCCCATCCTTCGTTTATTGTGACGCCGCCCAGTGGGATCGTCGGTCAGAGGATGATGCTGATGGGCCACAGTTTCTTCAGGCCGTTTATAGACAGATTGCCTTTCCACGTCGAGCAAGCCGGTATCGTCGGTCACAGCCAGGAAAAGGAAACCTCCGGTGGTGCCAGCGGTACGCCCCTGGCCCTGTGGAACGATGCGGAACATCGCGCCAATATCCAGGCGGTACTGGACGCAGGTGATGTCGATTTGTTTGGTATGACCTGTTGCAACCTGGAGCTAACGCCCGAAGGGGAACTTGTTCTGACTCCCGAAGGGAACCCGATCCTGATCCTCGAGGCCTACCAACTCTGGTTCGACTACGCGTTGGCGCAAAACCCGGATACCGCTTTCTTCATCGGTATGCCATGGATCGACTTCCCCACCGACTACGCTGATGCCACAGAATACGGAGACCTCTGGAACCTCTTCTACAACACCATCATACTCCCCGCGGTGGACGATCTACGTGCGCAGTACCCGGGTGTCACCATTTACGCCATCCCTTATGGTCAAGCGTCCCATGAATTATTCGCGCTGTTTGAAGCGGGCAATCTGCCGGATGTGAGCAATCTTGAAGGGTCCTCTGCAACGTCCTTGTACACTGACTACAAGGGACATGCCGGTGACGTTCTCAAGGCGCTCATAGAACTTATCTGGATCGATGCCATCTATGGTGTGGATCTCGATACCTACACCTACGACCCCGGCTACCAGACCGATCTGAAAGCCCTGGCCAAGTCCATCATGGATGCTCATGATCCGGCCTATAACGGGCCTAATCGTTAATTTTTTAAGGCGCAATTATTTATGAAAGTGCTTTTAAAATTCGTCGTTACATTGATTGCATTATGCGTGATGCCGATCAGCTCATAGCGCAGCGTTTGGAAGGTTTGCGCGCAGGTACCGCGGCTATATAAAGGGGTTACCTTTCGATGATCCGTAGAAGAAATTTCATGTTAGCCAGTGGCGCCTTAGCGTCATTGGCGCTCAACCCCCGTAGCGTGTTCTCTCAAGAACAGGAGACCATTTTTAAAGACACGTTAAGCCAGCGAGTCGCTGAAATAATTGAAGAATATTCGGCGCAGGGGATTCATAGGACCGGTACTACGGTAGACAATCAAAGTGGACAATGGCTAGCTGACAGGATAGCTGAGCTGGGTGTAAAGCCTGAGCTGGAACGTTTTGAGTTTGAACGCGTCCAGCCGATGAACAACAGTTTAACAATCGGTGACCAAACGTTCGAAGGGGTGCCAGCGTACGATTGTACTTATACCGATGCCAACGGGATTACAGGACGCGTGGGCGCGTTGGGAAGCGACGCGGAGATTGGTATATTGCAGGTGCGTCCTTTTGGCAGTGCACCGGAAGTTCGCAAGCTCTATGCCGCTCGCGAAAAAGGATTGCACAAAGCCTTCATTGCCGTAACGACGCCCGAATTGCCTGCGGGCGGCGTAGCCCCCCTCAATGCGGAAGATTTTAACCGTCCCTTCGGGCCACCCGTGTTGCAAGTGGCGAGCGATAGCTGGGACGCCCTGCAACGGGCCGCGCAAAATCGTGTCCCTGTGAAGCTCACTGTTCACTGCGAGCGGGTTACCAGCGAAGCGATGAACGTGGCAGCACGGATCGAGGGGCGAGACTCCAGTTTGCCGCCCCTCGTTATCATGACCCCGAGAAGTGGCTGGTGGCGCAATGCTTCGGAACGAGGAGGCGGGATCGCCTGTTTCCTTGAGATGATGCGTGCGATAAAACAGGCAGAACCTGCTCGAGACGTCTTTTTTACCGCCAATACTGGACACGAGTTGGGCCATGTGGGGCTGGACAGATATCTGCAGCGTAACCATGCGCTTATCAAGGATGCGCGGTTATGGGTTCACCTGGGTGCCAATTTTGCGGCAGCCCATGGGTCCTCGGTAAGGCTGCAGTATTCTGATAGGGCGCTGCAGGATCTTACCCAAGAGCATCTCGACCGTGCTGATATAAAAGCGGCCGCCGAGACACCCATCGGTCAGCGACCTCTAGGTGAAGCGCGCAATATCTTCGACGGCGACGGTCGCTATATTTCAGTGTTAGGAGGTAATGGTTTGTTTCATCATCCCCAGGACACCTGGCCAGAGGCCGTCAATCTCGATGAGATCAGCAAATGGACCCAGGTATTTGCAGGTCTGGGCGTCGCCCTCAGCCGATAGCTGCACCGTTAGATTTGTTGTAATGCCGGATAGGAGATCGTTATGAATGCAATTCTGTTAAGCGTAAAAAACAACGTCGCCACACTTTCCAATAATGATGCGCCGTACAATCGTATGACCCTGGACTATATGGACGAGCTCGAGCGTCTGATCCCGGAACTGGGTGCCGACAACTCCGTTCGAGCGCTTGTTTTTACAGGAGAGGGTGAAGAGCACTTTTCAGTCGGTATGAACCTGAAACAGTTCCAGCAAGGTATTGAGCGCAAGGGGTCAATGGATGCAGTTCTGGACCAGCGCCTGCGCGTGCTCAACCTTATTGAAAACCTGGGCAAGCCCAGCATTGCGACACTCTTTGGGTACTGTCTTGGGGGCGGGCTTGAACTGCCGCTGGCGTGTCATTTTCGCCTTGCTGCGGATAAAGGTGCGCAGATCGGTCTACCGGAGATGGATCTTGGTACGGTACCAGCGTGGGTTGGCTCCGCCCGTCTGCCGAGGGTGGTTGGCCGTGACGTTGCGCTTGATATGATCCTGCGCGGACGAATGATTTCCGGAGCAGAAGCGTTGCATACAGGTTTGGTCATGGAGACCTGTCCGGTCACCAAGATTAAGGCGCGGGCTCAATCTCTGGGGGAAGAACTTGCGAAACAACCGCGTCTTGCGGTGAAGGGGGTGCTCGACACAATCGTTGGCTTTGAAGCGAAGAACCTGCAGCAGTCCATTCTCGATGAGCGGGCAGCGGTGCATCTCACGCGCGGAACTGCGGATTCCCAGGAGGGCATGCGCGCCTTTCTAGAGAAACGGGCTCCAGTCTTTAATCAAGACAGCTAGAAACGTGAGAGATCCGATTAACTCAATGTAGGTTTGGTAACGGTTGCCTGTGATCATGGCTTCATTTCGAGAAAAAGGACTAGAAATACGGTAATGACAACATTATCTCACAACCCAATTCGCGTCATACTGGACGCAGTATAAGATAGGCGCTTCGGGGGTCTGAATCACTCGCACCACGCGCCATCAAAAGGGAGATTGAAAGTGGAAGTCACGAACGAAGTCATGCCGACAAGCGCTGAACGCATCAAAGAGATGACGTCCGAAGGACCCGACGGCCCGATTTACATGATCAACCTGCTGAAGTTTAAGGCGAAGGCTGAATATGAAGACGGACGCGAAACTGACTTGACCGGCTACGAGGCCTATCAGATTTACGCGGATGCCGTCAGCAAGCTGTTGCCGAAGTTTGGAGGCAAAGGTTTCTTCGCTGGAGACGTGACGTTCCTTGCGCTTGGACAGGTCGAAGAATTGTGGGACGAAGTCGCTATCGCGATGTACCCGGAGCGAGCAGACTTATGGCGCATGTCCTCGTCACAGGAATGGCAGGAAATCTCGGTCCACCGAACCGCCGGCTTAGCGGGACAGCTGAACATCGAAACCGTCGCGCAAGATGGAGTGTTCGCCTAGGGGGACAGACCACGTTTCTTTACCACCTGCGATTCTCCCCTGGCCTACATTAACCATGGTCTGTCCCCGATTTTCCGTCACCGCGATTAATTCAATGCATTAGGAAAGACTATGTATTACCTCTATGGCGCACCGCACTCGGCCTTTACAGCAAAGGCGCGGTCTTACCTTATTAAGCAAGGTATTCCCTTTGAAGAGCGTGCTTTCGGCCACCCCCGCTTCATGAGCGATGTCATTCCCGCCACTCAACGGCTGATGATTCCTGTGCTGGAGACTGACGATGGCCTGTTCGTACAGGACACGTCGGATATTCTGGACTGTCTCGACCAGCGAGGCTTGGAAAAACTACCCTCGCGTCCCGAAGGTGCCGTGGCCCGCGCAGTTACCCATTTGTTCGAGCTCTTTGGTGGGGAGGGTTTGCTACGGGCGGGAATGTTCTATCGCTGGTTTTTTGATGAGGCAAACATGCCGTTCATCGAGAACCAATTTGGTTTGTTTATGGCTCCCGGTATGCCCGCAGATCAGCGCCTGGAACTGACCCTCAGTCAAACGGGCGCTATGCGCAAGCGGTCGGCTGCTCTTGGGGTGACCGAGGTGACAGGCCCGGTTATCGAAAAAAGTTTCCTGGACTTCCTTGGTGCTTTTAACGCGCACCTGGGGGAGCACCCCTACCTTGTCGGTGCAACTCCCACCTTGGGGGACTATGGCCTGCAGATCATGCTCTATGCTCACTTGGCGCGCGACCCCTATCCAGCGGCCATACTAAAGGATCAGGCGCAAGCGGTAGTGCGCTTTACCGAGCGCATGAACCAGCCTGGCATCTGTGCGCCTGAATACATCGATTATCCGGAAGGTTTTTTTGCCGATGGTGAAGTGCCTGAGACACTCAAGGCGATGATGAAACTGGTGGCTGTGGATTACTTACCTGAGTTTGAGGCCAACATTGCTTTGCACAATCAATGGTTGGGCGAGAACCATGTAGAGGAGGGCGCCCCTATATTTGCCGATGAAAAGCGCCCGACACTCGGATCTATACAGTTCAAATTGCGCGGTACAGAAACCTCATGCAGTGCACGCAGCTATTCGCTGTATGTGCTGCAACGCCTGCAGGACTGGGTTGATCAACTCAGCCCAGAGCAAAGGAAACCTGTGCTGCTGGTGTTTAATGAAACCGGTTGTATGCCCTTCCTTGAGCAACGTTGCAGCCGGAGAGTAGAGCGGGCGGATTACAAGGAAGTTTGGGGCGGCCCAATGCGTCCGTTTAGCCAATGAGAAAAAGCAAGAGCGACTTCAAATTGTGATGGAAGTACTAGACACACCAGATCCTTCAATTGGAGAAGAAATGAAATCAGTCAAGCTCTACGGCTATGCCACCAGCCCCTATGTGCGAAAAACCGGGTGTTTCCTTTACTACAAGGGGATAGATTTCACCCACGTTCCGGTTAACCCACTCAAGACCAAAGCCACCATTGGACACACCAATGGCACACAAGTACCCGTACTGGAAGTGGACGGCGAGTGGCGACGCGAGTCCTCTGATCATGCGCGCTGGCTGGATGAGCTGTTTCCAGAGAAGCCGCTCTATCCCTTGGTGCACAGAGAAAAAATCGATGACATTGATCGCTGGATTAGCGACACCTACCTGACAAGTCTGTTCAGGATGGCCATCGATGGCCCCTTTAATAGAGAATTTGTAGGCAGAGCATGGCGGCTGGCAGCGCTTGTGAGCGCAGATACGCCGCTACCCTGGCCAGTTCGCCTTATTTGGCCGCTGGGGCTGAGAAGGGCGTCTTTCATTCAGCACATGGCCCAACATATGGATCTCACCGAGAGCTATGAGGACATGGAAGTTCGCATTTTGTCAGAACTCGTCGGACACATTGGTGACGGTCCCTATATGGGCGGATTGGATCAGCCGACCATGCTTGATTTTGCTGTCTTTCCTCAACTCGTATTTAGCTACATGTTTGGCTTGCGGGAGACTTTAAGCGCGGCGACGGACCCGGTTATCAAGGGCTGGTTGAAGCGTGTTTCTGAACATTTGCCTGACAACCCGACTCTTGCCCCCGACAAAATGCAGGTCCATTCTCTGGCAGAGGCTCTGGGCTGACATCAGCCGATAACAGATACTAAAAATGAAATTACACAGAAATGTGAACACAGGAGAATACGCATGTTGAAACTGCATTTCGCACCGAATTCACGGGCCAGCCGCACGCTGTGGCTGCTGGAAGAGCTGGGCCTGGAATACGAACTGAACCGAATGGATTTTCATCCCAAGGACCTCAAATCTGACGAGCATCGGAATCGTCATCCGCTGGGCCGCGTACCTGTGCTGGAGGATGGCGACGTCAGTATTTTCGAATCCGGTGCAATCGCCGAGTATATTCTGGAGCGCCACAAGAACGGTGGGCTTAAACCGGCTGCCGACGACCCGCGCTTCCCCGAGTACCTGCAGTGGTTTCACTATTGCGAAGGCATGGTTATGCCGCCGGTTAATACCATTGTTGTTCACACACTGCTATTGCCGCCGGAGCGTCAGGACGCTGCGGTGCGTGAACAGGCCCAGCGCCTGCTAGCCAAGGCCTGGGGCCCGGTGGAAGAAATAATGGTGGGGCGGGACTACTTGATTGGAGACTTCTCAGCTGCGGACACCATGCTGGGTCACGCTTGCATTATGTCCAAGCGACTTGGTGTGATCACCGATGAAGCATATCCAAACCTTAGCGCTTATGCCGATCGCTTGTTGGCACGCCCAGCCTGTGCCAAGGCCTTTGCAGCGTAAATAGGGTCGCACCCGGGCTATCCAAGCAGCCACTGACTCTAGTCCAAGAGTCAGCACCCATAGTCGGGCGCTCTAAGCAGTTATAACTCTATGATTTAAAAGGGAAATGGTGGGCCCAGAAGGATTTGAACGGCAGCGGCCGACCGTCTTCGACCTGCCGATTATGAGGAGCAGGAACAGGCTCTAATTGCCTTACTAAGTTGAGGAAAGCTAGGCAGTTTTCAGTTAGCTGTAGGGGAGGGTCGGCGAAACCGAACGTAGGCCGAACCTAGTCGGGTTCGGTTTTTGGTTACGCTGTCCGTAAGTCGAAGAATTCCCACAGAATTCCAGAAACCGAACTCCGAACCAGAGCCGAATCAAGTAGCGATGCGGTGGTTTGAAATCGTTTGCCTTATGCGGGTGGTCCGCCGTAGTTAAGCTGTCGTTGTTACTTCTATACTGAGACCGGAACCGACAGATGCTTCACAGGTGGTAGGTATTTCGGCCAGTACAGACTGAGATAGGCGATCATCGCCCGATTGGTTTCCGTCGCTACCTCTTCGGTGACAAAGCCGTGTTGCTGATATGAGAGTTCCCAAAATGCTTCCAGTATTCGAATCGTGTAGTGGAGTATCGATTCGGGCTGAGGTTGCTCTGGCAGGATGAAATGTCGCTGATAGCTCTCTACCATCGCCTTGGAGATTTGGGCATCCCCTACAGTATCGACTAACCTGGATTGCCAGGTCCGCAGCGGGCCAATAATAAGCATAAGGGCAGGAGGACTAGAATTGATGAACTCGCGAGAGCGCTCGGTGTGCTGCACGAGTAAGTCCTGCCAACCCGCGCTGCTGTCTTGCGGATCTATGTCCCGTATCTGGTTCGCGAACAACCCATCATAGCGCTCCACCAGGGCGATAAATACAGACTCGATACTTGGGAAAAAATGGTAGACGGAACCAGTGGCGACTCCGGCCGCTTTGGCTACATCGTACAGGCTGATATCAGGGCTGCGATGCTCTGCTATCAATGCGTGAGCGGCGTCTAGAATCATCTCAAACTTGGCGATACCCCGGGCCTGGGTTGGCCTGCGGAAGAATTGCTCAATGGTGCCGTCTGTATCTTCGTTAGTGATGGTCCTCCGTGTCACCGCTGTACCCCTTAATTTGTTGTTCCGCTTGTCTGCATTGCCAAAGTGATCTCATTTTGGAGGCAAGGCTATCGTAACTAAAGCTCAACTAAAAGTAGATAAATATCTATAAAAACTTTGATAAGTAGAGTGTATATGGAGAAATAAGGATAAAAACTAGATTGACATTCAAATAAACCCGTATCTATACTAGTCTCACATCTAGAAATTGTCGCATGAAAGCAGGAAGACGGACGATAAAGATGATTGGTTACCAGATAAAATAAATATTAATCTAATTATTGGTAGATGCAAGTTGGAGAGTCCTATGATTGCCAGGAAGACCATAGTCAGCAGTGCTGTGTTCGCCGCTATTTCAGCCATGACCCAAAACGCCATTGCTCAAGGCACGCTTGAGGAAGTGGTAGTTACCGCTCAAAAACGCGCGCAGAGCATCACCGATGTGGGCATTACTATTAACGCCTTTTCCAATGAAACCCTGAAGGACCTTGGTATAAATAACGTGGTAGATATTGCCGCACATACCCCCGGCCTGATCTACAACGAGGCGGGTGGACTGGGCGTCCCGGTGTACACCATCCGCGGCGTAGGCTTCGATGATTACAGCGTTGCCTCCAACTCCACCGTGGGCGTGTATGTCGATGAAGTTGCTCTGCCTTATCCGGTAATGACGCGCGGCATGATGTATGACATCGAAAGGGTTGAGGTATTGAAGGGGCCGCAGGGCGATCTTTACGGGCGCAACGCCACGGGCGGCGCTATCAACTTTATCAACCAAAAGCCGACGGAAGACTTTGAATCTGCCATTACCCTGGGTTATGAAACTTACGAAACAGTAACAGCGGAGGGCTACATCAGCGGCGCTCTTTCGGATTCGGTGCGCGCGCGACTCAGTGGCACTTACAAGAAATCAAATGAGGGTTGGATGGACAGCCACACCCGCGATGATGAACTGGGCGAGTTTGACAATGCGGCGATGCGTCTGCTGCTCGACTGGGATGCGTCGGAGACCTTATCTTTGCGTTTCAACCTGCATTATACAAGCGACGATTCAGAGAATGCCGGGCAAGCTCGTTCCGGCCAGTTGGGCACCACCTTTGATCCGTTCCTGGCAGAGCAGTTGAGTCAACAGTCTGGTTGGCTGGCGCTGCCACTGGCGGCCGCAGGCTTGGGTGACGCGGGAATCCCCATAGCTGACAGCTTGGCGCCGGCTTCACCAGAAGACCCGGACAAGGGTGACTGGAACGAGGGCTTTGATCCGGAAAACAACAACAGCCTGTTTGGCGGTTCCGTCACGCTGAACTGGGAGCTGGGCGGTATGTTGCTGACCTCCATCAGTGCCTATGACAAATTTGAGCGCGATGATGCTTTCGACTGGGATGGCACTAGTCTTAGCTTGTTTGAGCAGGTATCGGATACGGAGATCACTAGTTATAGCCAGGAATTACGACTGACTTCGGATAATGATAGTGACCTTAGCTGGATTGCGGGACTTTACTACTCCTACGACGAAATTGACGATACTAATTTTGCCTTCGTTGGTGAGGCCTCAGGCTCGAACGGTCTGTTTGGAACGGTAGAAAATACCTTTGAACAGGAGACTGAAACCATCGCTGCCTATGCACATCTGGAGTGGAATTTCACCGACAACTGGGGGCTAACCCTGGGCGCACGCTTCACCCATGAAGACCGTGATGTTGACGCCTGTAGCCGAGATGTAGACGGCGGTTTGGCTTTTTTGTTTAGTGGTCTTGACCTGATCGATTTTGATTTGGGCGGCTCCGGCGACGATTTCTTCCTTTCCAGTACACCGCTGTCTACCGGAGACTGTGTCACAGTTGACCCAAGCAAGGGATCATTTATCCCTGATGCCAACGGGCCTGGCACAGCGGTAATCTACGGCGGCGAATCCGATCTATTTAGCGACGACATCAGCGTTGATAATTTCTCCGCTAAGGTTGGTCTGGATTACAGCTTAACCGAGGATGTATTGGTGTACGGCTCGATCGGTACCGGTTTCAAGTCTGGCGGCTACAATGGAGCCCTAGCTTCGTCATTTCTACAACTGGATCCCTATAACGAGGAAGAGTTGCTGGCCTATGAAGTCGGTATAAAGGCCACGTTGCTTGACGGTTCCATGCAGCTTAACGCGGCGACGTTTTACTATGATTACGACGACAAGCAGGTGATAAGTGTTATCAACGATCCCGTGTTTGGACCGCTGGCAGCTCTGGTCAACGTGCCTGACTCAGAAATATTTGGTGCGGAGTTTGAAGCAAGCTGGCTGCCCACAGATCGCCTGACACTGAACCTGGGTCTGGCCTACCTTGATACCGAAGTTACCAAGTACGAGGGCTTTAACCCACTTGATCCCGGGCTTGGCAAAGTCGACTTCGAAGGCGCCGAACTTGGTTCAGCCCCCCAACTCACAGCGAACCTACGCGCTAGTTACCAGTGGGATGTCAGTGACAACCTGTTTGTGCGCCTGGCCGCCGATGCCAGCTATACCGACGACTACCACTCGGGTCTGCAGTACGTAAACCCCAAGGACGAGCGGTTTGATGTTGATTCCTACACGCTGGTCAATGCGCGGGCGACACTGGGTGCATTGAACGATAACTGGGAAGTAGCGGCCTGGGTAAAAAATATTGGCGACGAGTACTACTACCACTCCTCGACTTTCTCCAACGATGCCATCACGCGCGGTGTAGGGCGAGGCCGCACTTACGGAGGCACCTTCACCTACCGCTGGAACTAATGGGCCATTTACCCGATCAGGAGAAAAAGCCAATGAACGCATTTGATATTCCGGCGATAACCGAAAGCGCAACTGCCAGTCGCGGCGGGCGCGTGTTCCGCAAAGCCTCTGATATGGTGCCCAGCAAGCCCTTCGACTATTCCCAGGTGCAGAAATGGGCACCGGATGCAGACTTTACTGACCTGGCGTCCTTTTATCCTGTCGCGGGGGAAAAGCAGGGTGTAATACCACAGGAGCAGTTGCTGGCTCTGTATGAAAAATACCTGCATCTCTGGCTGGAGAAAATGCCCACCTCGAAGAAGCTGCAGGCTGCGGGTCGCAAGAACATGCTGTGGGGTATTTTTGGCAGCTACCAAAAAGATTGGGAAACGCCGGTGCTGCCGTTCAGCAAACACTGTGATGGCGGCAGATTGTGGGATGTAGACGATAACGAATACATCGACCTGCAGTTTGGTGATACTCCATCCATGTTCGGTCACGGTGCTAGCAACCCGGCCATCAAGGCAGCGGCCGAAAGCCTGCTGACCACGGGTATCGACCCGATGATGGGGACCGCAGACCAGGCCATAGCCGCCGCGGAGCTTGAGAAGCACTTTAAGCTGCCGGTATGGATGCATGCGCTGACTGCGTCCGATTCCAATCGCTACCTGCTGTCGATAGCGCGCTGTGTAACTGGTCGTCCCAACATTGCCATACCAAACTTCACTTACCACGGCACCATTGATGAAACCCAGAAAATGATGCCCGAGCCAGGGGTAATTTCCCGTTACCACGAAATGCCACAGTATTACGCTGAGGTTGACCACGGAACCAAGATATTTACCTGGAACGATCTCGAATCCCTGGAAGATTGCCTCAAGGACGGTAGCGTTGCCGTGGTCATGATGGAGCCAATCATGAGCAATTTCGGCTGGGCCTGGCCCGAGGATGGCTGGCATGAAGGCGTTCGGGCTTTAACTGAAAAGTACGGGACGTTTCTTTGTTATGACGAGACTCACACACTGGGATATGACTGGAATGGCGCGGCAGGTGTAATGGACCTTGAGTATGACATGTGGTCTTGTGGTAAGGCGATATCGTCCGGTATACCCGGGGCAGTATTTGGCATGACGCGTGCAATCGCCGATGAAGTGGAAAAATGGCAGCATGAAGCTGGGTTTTTCGCCGGTGCGGGTCTGGGTTTCCTGGGTAATGCACTGACCGGCAACACCATGTCTACCACGGCGCTGCGCGTCACTATGCAGGAGGTGATGACGCCGGCGGTATTTGAAAAGATACATCAAAAAGCCGCTTATCTGCATGAGGGCATGTCTTCAGTATTTGACAAGTACGGCGCGCCCTTCAGGTCTGAAATCATGGGCAACCGACTGTGTTTTCATTTCATCAAGGATCGTGCGCATGATCCACTGACCGGTATTGCACAGATTGGTTTTGGGGGGTTGTTTGAATTTGCCCACGCCTACATGTGGTACCACGGTTTATTGATTATGCCGTTTTTCAATATGGTGCTGGTCTGCCCCCAGCATACCCAGGAGGATCTGGATAAATACCTTGCTGTTTTCGATAACATGGTCGCCATAATCATGGGGCATAAAGAAGGTTAGGTTATTGCTTGAGTACGCGTCGCCTTCGAGCATGGTTCTTCTCCCATACGGAGGACCACGTTCGGGTAGAAAGTAGCTGGGCTTTGGCTGAGTCTATTAATAACGCATCTGCCCATTTCTGAGGATTTCCAATGGAAGAAGATCGACGTGATTCCCTGGAGACTGCCACGGCAGTCTCATTGGCCGGCAATGGGAGCCCGGCCGTCGTGCCGTCTGCTATGCCCGCTAGAGTCGCAGCCGCGACCGGTGGCAGTATCATGACGGAGACCGCGCTCAAGTATTCTCCAGATGCCACAATTGAGGATGCGTATCCAAGCAATCTTCCCGGGGTTATTCCCCGCACGAAAGTCATAAAACTAGCCGAAACCGAGCTGTCTGACTGGTTGAGCCGGCAAAAAAAAAGTGAGGAAATGACCCGGCGCGCTAGAAAATCCTCTCCATTCGGCGTTCTCGGAAATCACCAAAAAGACTGGAATAACATGCCGCAGAATATTTATTGCGAGCGGGCCTACGGCAACAAATTCTGGGATATAGACGGTAACGAGTACCTCGATTTCTGCCTGGGTGATACTCCGGACATGTACGGTCACGGAGGAATTAATCCAGCTATCAAGGCAGCAGCCGCTTCGATGTTGGAAAACGGCGTCCACACCATGTCTGCCAATGAAGATGCCGTCGTGTGTTGTGAGTTGATGGCCAAGAAATTCGGCTTGTCACACTGGATGGCCAACCTGTCAGCATCCGACTCCAATCGGGCGGTTTTGGCCATAGCGCGTCAGGTAACCGGACGTAATGTTATAGCCGTACCTAATTTTACCTATCACGGAAACGTCGACGAAACGCAGGTATTCATGCCGGCCAAAGGGGTTGTTTCCCGTTTCCATGGGATGAATGTTTACCAATATCCTGACGTGAAAGATCGCACCAGGGTATTCACCTTTAACGACCTTGACTCACTGGAAGATGTGCTAAGTGACCGGCAGGTGGCTTGCGTAATGATGGAGCCCATCATGAGCAATTTTGGCTGGGCATGGCCCAGGGACGATTACAGCGGGAAGGTTTACCAACTTTGCCAGAAATACGGCACCATGCTCGCTTATGATGAAACTCACACGCTGTCCGCAGGCCCTGCAGGGGCCTGTGGACAACTAAATCTGCATGGTAAGTACGATTTCTGGACCTGCGGTAAAGCCATCGCCAGTGGGGTGCCTACCGGAGTCTTTGGTATGACCGAAGAAACAGCTCATGAACTGCATCGCCAGACCGAAGCGGCTGGCCTGTTTGGTGAAGCTGCCTTCGGTCGCCTGGGTACACTATTGTCTGGTAATACGGTATGTGCGAAGGCCTTGCGTGTAACACTTGAAGAAGTATTAACCGATCAGGTGTACGCCGAGATCGGCGGTCATGTTGACACAATAGTTGCAGGGATGAACGCGTCAATTGAAAAGTACGATGCGCCGTTTCTGGTAGAAAAAATGGGGAATCGAATTTCTTATACGTTTATTCCGGAAAAATGTTACGACCCTGTCTCTGCGTCTGTGGGTATAGGATTCGGCGGGATGTTCGAATTCAGTCATGCCTACGCCTGGAATCGCGGCATTATGATAATGCCCTATTTCAATATGCTCATCGTGACACCGCTACATACAACTAAGGACACCGATAAGTGGTTACCCGTGTGGGATGACATCGTCCGAATACTGATGGGGAAATAATATGAGTGACGCAAAAGTGATGGACGCCATAGAGGAGGCGCCGCATATCGAGCTGAATATGGATGGGTCAAGCATTGATATCTCCAACTGGTCCGAACCAGCGAACCGCAATTGGAGCTACCGTCATACGGTGGATGTGCTGCCCTTTACCCGGAAAATCTCTCGTGGCCAAGGGGCGCTCCATGAGTTCAAAGCCGCTCCGCGCGATCTTTCATCGATTCAGGTGAACTATCGCGATCGCGATATGCTTCTTGAGGAGTACCTGAAGGAGAGTCACTGTGACGGTCTAATAGTGCTCAAGGGCAACGACATCGTTTACGAAAACTACCGGCGCATGGCGCCTGAAGATCGCCACCTGTGCCAGTCAGTCACTAAAACCACGGTCTGCGCGGTTATCGGCAGTCTGGTTGCCGACGATCTGATTGATCCTAGAAAGACGGTTGATTCATATATTCCGCGCCTTGCCAGCGGATTTGCCGGTGTACCAGTACAAGACCTGCTGGATATGAATGTGGCGCTTGATTTCAGTGAGGACTTTACTGATCCCAATGCTGATATTTATGAGTACGAAATGCTCACTGGTTGGCATCCGGACACTGGTGGCCAGGCAGATGGAGTTTTTGACTATATCAGCAAGCTGGAGCGAGATCCTGCATTTCAAATGAATGGTGCAACCAACTACCTTTGTCCAAACACAGATATGCTCGGCTTTATTATAGAAAAGGTCACTGGAAGGTCTTTCGCTGAGGTTTTTCAAGAAAATATCTATCGGCATATAGGCGCCGAGGCAGATGCCTACTATTGCACAGATGCAAAAGGTGGCGCGCTTTGCAGTGCCGGTTTAATCCTGCGTCTGCGCGACCTGGCCCGTTACGCGCAGATATTTGCCAACAAGGGCATTGCCAATGATGGAACACAAGTAATTCCTCTAGAGTGGATAGAGGAGTGTCTTGATACCTCCCGGGGTACCAGCTATTACATGGGTCGGAATTATCAATACCACAATCAGATAACCAGTAATGGCAGGGCTCTTTGTCACCTGGGTGTCGGTGGCCAGATGATGTACGCCAATACCGAAACTCAAGTGGTGGTGGTGCAGTTCTCGACAACCAGCGCACCATCCAACGGAGACCTGGACTTCGGTAATGCCCTAGTGAACATAGCCGACGCAATCAGTGAATTTTTGAGTAACGGTTAGTGGTGAGCACGTTATCAAGGGGTTTCGCTGTCAACGATACGCCTTCGATTGCCGCCGCAGTTGGCTGTTTTGCCATTGCGGTACAGGTTTTCATGATCATGCCTATCTATGTTGGCGCGCTGGCTGATTCCTACGGTTTCGATAATCGTCAATTGGGTTGGATAACTTCGAGTGAATTGTCAGGCCAGGCGATAGCCATATTGCTCGCGCTTGCCTGGATCAGGCAATTGTCCTGGCGCACCATGATGTTATCTGCTGGCCTGTTGCTCGTGACATGTAACCTGCTTTCCATTTACGCCGATGGGGCTTTCACCTTCTTGCTATTCCTGCGCGGTCTAGCTGGTTTTGCGGTGGGCACTGTACTGGCAATTGGCTGTACACTGTTGGGCGATACGGCACAGGCGGATAGAAACTTTGGCCTGCTCATAGGCGCGGAAGTTTTTTTGCAGATTATCTTGTTTGCACTGCTGCCAACTTATGTTGCTGATTACGGTGTCAATGTCATTTACTTTGCGTTGGCGCTGCTTGCCTTGATTGTTTTGCCGCTGTCCCTGTTGATTCCCGAGCAAGGGAGTAGGCTTGACGCTGCCGATACTAGCGGCCTCCCCAGATTTGGCTTGCCTGTTCTCGGCCTGCTTGGCACGGTCATTTTCTTTGCAGGAATAATGCTTGTCTGGAGTTTTATCGAGCGACTGGGTATCGCGTGGGGCATTGAGCCGGCTGAAATTGGGGAGGCCCTGAGTATTAGTGGGGTCATTTCACTCGCCGGGGCCTTGTTTGCGGCCGCACTGGCTGACCGCTTGGGGCGATTGTTGCCTATGTTGGCCGGAGCTGCGGGTATTTTGCTTTCATACTGGATTCTGGCAACGCAGGCATCTTACTGGAACTTTGTCCTGGCAGCTTCACTACTTGCTGTGTTCTGGAACTTTTGGCTTCCCTATCAGATGGGTGCGGTAGCCGCGGTGGATATTGCTGGGCGTTACGTGGTTCTGATCCCTTTTGCCCAGTCTTTGGGTGTCGCCGTGGGACCAGTCATCGCCGGGCAGATCCTGGTCGACAATAACTTTGTTCCGTTAATGTATTTTTCGTCGCTATTTCTTATCGTCTGCCTGCTCATTTTTATGCCGCTGCTGCGAACAATCAGAACTGGTGCAGTGCGGTAAGGCTGGCCGTATTTTCCGGGACTAGATGAAGATCCGATATTTTTTAGATGGCTTGAATAGGGTTGCTTTATGACTGACAAAAAAAAGTTGGCTGGCTTTTATCAGTCACGCAATATCCTGGGTGAAGATTATAACCCGATGGAAATGACGCGTTTTACTGAAGTGCCCACTTTTATGCGAGCACCTCAGGTCAAAGAGCTCAGCGAGCTGGATATCGGGATTATAGGAATACCGTATGATGGCGGTTTGACCTGCCGCGCCGGGGCGAGGCATGGGCCTCGTGAAGTGCGCAATGAATCAAGCATGATGCGCGCGATCAACGTGGTGACCGATGTACGACCCTTTGAAGTGGCGCGTATTGCCGATATTGGTGACGTCCAATTCGGCAACATGTTTAGCCAGGCTGAAGTCGTAGCGGATATCGAAAGATATTACGACGCCATCGCGGTCGCTAATGTGACACCATTGGGAATCGGTGGTGACCATTCGGTCACTTATCCAATTCTCAAGGCGCTGGCGAAAAAACACCGGCAACCGCTCGCCGTCATCCACGTAGACTCGCACACTGATACCTGGGCGGAGTACCAGGGCTCAAAGTTTCACCATGGGTCACCGTTTCGGCTCGCGACCGAAGAGGGCCTGATTGATCCGCTAAAAACGGTGCAGATCGGTATACGAGGTGGCCAGAATAACGCTGACGGGCTGAACTACTCTCGTGACCAGGGAATGCGACTGATTACCATTGAGGAGTTCGATGATCTTGGCTGGAAGGCTGTGGCAGAAGAAGCGCGCAGAATCGTTGGCAATCACCCCGTGTACCTGACTTTTGATATCGATGGTCTGGATCCCGTGTATGCTCCGGGCACCGGCACACCTGAAGCAGGTGGTATTACCATGCGTGAAGCCCAGCGCATGTTGCGTCAACTGGCTGGGCTCAACTATATCGGCGCCGACCTCGTCGAAGTTTCCCCGCCTTTGGATCCCAGTGGTATAACTGCTTTGAATGGCGCAACCATCGCTTTCGAGATTCTCTGTCTCCTGGCTGAGAGTCACAGGCACTGACGGTATTGCCAACTTAACTGCTGGAAATTGATAAACTCGGCAGATGAATACATACAAACGCCACCGATTCCCACAACTAGGCGGCCCCCAGACATCATCTCCTACGCCGTCTGGCTCTATCGACGCTTCAACTTCAGCCAACGCGATATCGAAGATCTTCTGGCTTAACTTGGCACCATTTCCAGAAACCCATTCATCCACCGACTCTAGTCCAAGAGTCAGCACCCATAGTCGGGCGCTCTAAGCAGTTATAAGTCTATGAAATATATAGAAAATGGTGGGCCCAGAAGGATTTGAACGGCAGCGGCCGACCGTCTTCGACCTGCCGATTATGAGGAGCAGGGAGAGGCTCCAATTGCCTTAGTAAGTTGCAGAGCCTAAAGGCATTTTTCTATGGTTGTAGGGGAGGGCTACCTAAACCGAA
>JBDVXK010000011.1:0-34117 GCA_039964455.1 Halieaceae bacterium
CTTTCGAAAATCTAATCCAATTTCTTTTCGGCGCGCCCCCATTGTTGCCACGATTTTTTGGATGGGGTTGGAACTGCCGATTCAGGCTGCTCTGCTATTCAACATTTTTGGTGTTCTGCCCGAATATGTCATTGGGTTTTATTTTCTGGCGGTAATATTTAACTTTGGGGAGTCGTGTATGTTCCTGCTCCTAATGGTGTTTGGTGGAAATGGGGACGCATAAAGGGTTTTGTCGAAAAATTTGCTGCGATAGCAAGTAGAAGTGTCCAGAGTGAAATGACCGCTTTGAGGTGATAGCGGACATTGCCCGCCACAGGGACGACTCAGGATCTTTGACCTCCGCTTTCATCTAGAAGGGACTTTAGCCATGGCATATCGTTTTCGGTAGCTAACGACGCAAAGCAGACGAAACCCTGTGGTATCGTATACGGCAGAAAACGACTCAACACAGACCTTCATGGCGAATCAATTTCTGCCAACAAATGATCCCTTAGCTAAATATATACGCGCCACTTAAATCGACAGAAGTTTGATCTGCATGGCATTACCGCAACCACAAAATATGCATATGCTGACTGGGTATTATATAGCCCGATTTTGTATATGTAGCTGTTAGGCGAAGGAGTGAGCATGACAATTCAGGACTGGGGTGCTATTGGAGAAATAATCGGAGCGATTGCCACGATTGCCACTCTTATCTACCTCGCCACTCAGCTGCGCCAGAATACGCGAGCTCTGCAGGCCGCGAGCATGGACTCCACCACTCAAACTGCCAACGAGATCAGAACCAATCTGTTTGCTGACCCTGAGGTTACCGCGATCTATTTTGAGGGATTGAGAGATGTATCATCGCTATCTGACATTGAGCGAGAGAGATTCAGACTAATTATGACGAACGCCCTGTGGGCGGTTTGGAATACCTACTCGCAGTCTCAGTTAGGTGGCCGACAATCTTGGAGTTCGCAAAGAAACATTGCAGGTAGATTGCTGGCCCATCCCGGTGGAATATGGTTTTGGGATAACTATCGAAATGAATTTGATCCTGAATTCCAATTGGAAATTGACCAAATAATTAAGGAGGGCAAGTGATTCGAGTTTCTCTGCATGCGTTTTTGTCGATTGCGCCTGATACTTGGGGATACCAGATTAGTGCCGTTAGTCGCCAAGAGACTGGCTCTGGATACAAAGCAGCTAAAGCTATATATTGCTCTGCCAGTCAGCGCTAAACACGGATACAGATTATGGGTAGAGCCTACCAAAACCGAAAATTGTCCATGGCGAAAACGTCGGACCAGAAGGCCCGGGTTTACAGTAAATACGCCCGGGAAATCTATGTTTCGGCAAAATCTGGCGGCCTGGATCCGGCCGGCAACCTGTCTTTGCGCAGCATTATCGACCGGGCCAAGAAGGACCAGGTACCCACCCATGTGATCGATAAGGCAATCGATAAGGCGAAGGGCACCGGTGGTGAAGACTTCGCTCTGGCCCGCTACGAGGGCTTTGGCCCCAACGGTTCTATGGTTATCGTGGACTGCCTCACCGACAATCCAAACCGAACCTTCGGCGATGTACGCCTATGCTTCAACAAGGCCAAGTGCAAGCTGGGCAATGCCGGCAGCGTTAGCCACATGTTCGATCACAATGCTATTTTCGTCTTTTCCCATAGTGACGAAGAGGCGGTTCTCGAGGCTTTGATGATGGCTGATGTCGATGTCAGCGACATCGAAAGCGAGGATGGCAAAGTTACCATTTTCACCCCTCATACAGAGTACTTCAAAGCCAGGCAGGCCATTATCGACGAATACGGTGAAACTGAATTCGAGGTCGATGAAATACAGTTCGTGCCGCAGTTATCCACCCCGCTTGGGGATGAGGATCGTGAGGTGTTAGAGACTCTGATCGATATGCTGGATTACCTCGAGGATGTGCAGAACATTTACCATAGCGCCACTTAATCACAGCTTTTAGGTACAAACAGACATTAGACGGCCAGCATCTTTTTCGGCTATCGCAGGCCTCCTTTTTATCAGAGATAAACATGATGTTAGATGTAAACGAGTATTTTGACGGCAAGGTGAAATCGATTGGTTTCCAAACAGAAACGCTTCCAGCAACGGTAGGAGTAATGGCACCAGGCGAGTATGAATTCAGCACTAGTCAGGACGAAACCATGACCGTTGTAAGTGGCGCACTGACCGTACTATTGCCAGATCAGTCTCAGTGGGAAACATTCGACGCTGGGCAAACATTTGAAGTTGCGGCGAACAAGAGTTTTCAACTGAAAGTTAATGTAGATACGGCTTACCTTTGCACTTATGGCTAATACATGGCGGGCCTGCCCCTACTGACTCATCACCAATCCACCATTAGGTGAAAGTACCTGCCCAGTCACGAATTTAGCTTCATCGCTGGCAAGGTATACCGCAGGCCATGCAATATCATCGCAGTCTCCAAATTTACCCATAGGGGTCTGCGCCTCAATCAGCATCCGCGCTTCGGCAAAAGGCTGGGTCAGCTCTGTGTCGATAAAGCCCGGGGCCAGTGCGTTAACTCGAATACCCCGGGAAACGACTTCACGTGCGAGGGATCGGGTAAAACCAAGAATGCCGGCCTTGGCTGCGCAATAACTGGAGCCCGTGCCGCCGGTAGTCCCCATGATTGACCCCATATTGATAATGGCACCAGACAACTGTGGGTTCAATATCTTGAGCGCCTCTCGGCAGCAATAGAAGGTACCGTCGAGATGAACCGCTATCATGCGATGCCAGTCTTCATCGGTCATTTCGACCGTAAGGTCCATGTGTGTCTCTATAGGCCCACCGGCCTGCTTCTCCGCCATTTGTTTTAGCGGTACTTCGTTCACCCGATCTATTGACTCCTGGTCTCCGGGTTTGAAACCAAAGCCGGCATTGTTGACCAGAATATCTAATCGACCAATCTGGGAATGAACCTGCTCGAACATGGCCTTGATCGCACCTGAGTCGGCCACGTCGGCAGCAATCCCCATGCCCCCTACTTCCTGCGCCATCTTCTGTGCGGAATCGTCACTGATATCATTAATGATCAGCTGTGCGCCCTCTTCCTTGAATCTTCTGGCTATTTGGGCTCCGAGACCCGTGCCCGCACCCGTGATAAGCGCTACTTTTCCATCCAAACGTCCCATCGGTCATCCTCTGTAAGTTATCAATCAAGAATAGGCTAATTAACAAAACTTGCTGCACAACTTCCAGCTAAAAAAAAGCCGCGACAATAGCGCGGCTCTTTCGACGTATGCTGAAATTACTTCTTCTTGGGCATACCCGCGAGAAATATCTTCAACATATTCTGGGTCTCTGGCCGTAAATCCTCGATGCCCTCGTAGGGAATACCCATGGTCATGGGACGATCAGGATACTTCATCTTGTTGGCTAAATGGCGCTTGGCCATCCCTGCGAACTGCCCGCCGGCCCAAGGACCATACTTTATGGCGTCCATAGGCCGCTCTTCGCGCGGATCACGATAGAGGTCGAAAATAGGTGCGGCAATTGGATTAGCGCCTGGCGGTGGCAAGTGCATCTTGTACTTGTTTTTCACCAGCGCCTTAAGATGCGGGCCATCGTAGATGTGCACGTAGTCACGGCGACCGTTACCATCACCCTTCAACAGCATGGCGCTCTGGTCGATACCATCGATTATCCGGTCACGTGGGATCTCATCATGGCCACCACCTATCTTTGCAAACGTGGTGTACAAGTCCGACACATGCACAATATCGTTGGCATGAGTACCAGGCTCGATAACGCCCTTCCACTGCATGTAGGCGTTCACACGCACGCCACCTTCAAGGATATCGGTTTTACCACCGCGGTAGACTCGGTCCGAGACACCGCCTATGCCGGCGTACTGCATGAATGGACCATTGTCACCCATCACCATCACAATGGTGTTTTCGGCAATTCCCAGACGGTCAATTTCTGCCATGATCTCGCCTATCCATACGTCCACCTCGGCGATGCTTTCAGCAACCGTGCCGCCGTTCATAGTGCGAACGACAGGAATGTCAGAGGGTACGTAAGACAGCGGAAACAGCGGCCAGTAATTCAGAAAGAAGGGTTGGTCGCCCTTCGACAACTTCTGCAACTGAGCTATAGCGTTAGCCTGATAACGCTCGTTCATAGCCCGATATTTAGCCTGAGACCACTTCTCGCCAGTTTTCAGGTCAACCTCATAGAGTTTGCCGTCGCGCAACTCAACCCCGGTCACCATGTGGCTGGGATTGGCAACGAAGGTGCTGTCGATGGTGTAGCTTTGCAACTGGGTGTCCGGGTCAACTCCACGGATCACGTCGGCGAGTTGTGCATCCTCGCTCATGATTGCCAGTTGCCCCTGCTGGTGAATGGGGAATTCGGCGTGCATAAAGCCCTGGTTATTCGCGTAGGCCTGCTTGATATCGCCCATATGCCATTTACCCACATGAGAGGTAAAGTAACCTGCCTCTTGCAGTATCTCGGCGAGGGTGACCTCAGCTGACGGCAAACCATCCCCTGCCAGCGTCGCCTTGGCTTCCGTTGTGCCGGTGCGAATAGGATAGCGTCCGGTCATCATGGAGACTCGGGTTGGCGTACACGAAGGCTCGGTGTACATGCGGCCAAACGTCACGCCATTGCGTGCTACAGCGTCGATATTCGGAGTTGAATAGCCTCGCGTTGGTGTCAGATCGGGAGTACCAATCTCGCCATAACCGAGGTCGTCCAACAAAATGTAAACGATATTGGGGGCTTTGCCGCCATTTTTCTCCCGCAGGCCCGCCAGCATCTTGCTGACTTCTTCATCTTCCGCAGCCCACTTCTCACCGTGCTGCGCAGCGAGCACGTAGTGCTCGGCATCATGAATGACAGGCTTGGCTGCCTGCGCGCCCAGACTTAGCAGGCTAGTGCCCAGTAGAGCAAGCCCTGCCCCGGATAGTGCTGAAATACGCCGGGATTTAAAAATAGACATGTATTTACTCCTTTTACCTGTCCAAAAAATTCTGACTGGGAATAATACCCCATTCTTTGGGAGATCGCTTAACCCCGCCGCGAAATGTCAGTGCCAAAAAAATGCCCGCTTAGTACTGCACAGACGCAGCCCGCCGAGGTCTGCTAATGTAAGACGTCACGGATTTGCCATTTTTACCGAACTAAAGAAGAATCTGTCCATGCAGCGATAAGAGGTAAAACATGAAGCAGATAAAACGTTACAAGGTAGTCGTAGGCCACAGCCTACGCGAACTGGAAGAAGAAGTGGAAAAGGCGATCTGGAAAGGCTATGTACCCCAGGGCGGCGTGTTGCTCTATGCCGTTGATGGAAAGCGCGGCAGCAATAAGGGTGAGACCCTGGCTCAGGCGATGTATATGTCTGAGGATGAATATGACTACAGGATGGAGAGCGTTGAAAAGATATCCAACCTGGTCACTGGCACAGTTGGTACCAGCGGCGACTAACCGTTTTATGCACCTAAGAAAATTTCAGGTGGCAGACGCAGCCAGGATTGCCGAGTTAGTCGGCAACTACGAGGTGTCGAAATGGACTTCAAGCATCCCTCATCCGTATAGCACCGAAGATGCCACGGCGTGGGTTCATTCAGCGGAATCAGATACAGTTCGCCACCCCTATGCAGTGGAGGCCAACAATGAGCTAGTGGCGTGCGTATCTTACTGGCCTGACGAGACCGGCGGTATCGAGATAGGGTACTGGGTAGGACAAGAGTACTGGGGTAAGGGCATTGCCACGCAGGCATTACAAATGCTGCTGGCTGCTGACTTCTTCCCTGACGACGAAAGAATCGTAGCCAGGATCATGGAGGGCAACACCGGCTCACAACGCGTGTTGGAAAAATGTGGTTTCAAGCTCGTTGAAAGCTGCACCATCCTCTGCAGGGGAAAAACAATTCCGTCAAAATTATTCATTCGGCAAGCCCAATGAGATCAACTATGAGCGCTGCAGCCACTGCTTTCAGCTGCGATTTGCGGCAACACTTGCATGTCCAAAACGAAACATACAAAGGTCTGCTTCTAACAATGTTGATTTTCATATTAACGCTGGCTTACCCGAATTCAGCGAAGGCGGATACAAACTCGTCAGGGCCAGACATTAGGGTGCTGGGAGAAAAACTAACGGGTGAAGAAATACAGCAAGCCTTTGCCAATGTGCGCGACGACGCCAGGGTACAGGATGATGCAAAAACCCGCGCAGTCAATCAATGGCACTCAGATGGCAGGTTTATCAGTCGCTGGAAAAATGACTCAGATGCCGGTGAGGTGACTGGCAACTGGCGTGTAAGCAACGACATGCGCTGCGTTACGATCTCCAAAGGGGTACCCCAACGAATCGGCAAGGAAAGCTGCGGGGTTATCTTTAGGCGCGGCGATGAGTATCTGTCTTTTAACGGCGACGGCAGCATTCACGGCATTCATACCTTGACGCCACTGAGCAATTGAAGCGCTAGCAATTCTGCTGGGAAGAATATGCAAGCGGCCAACTAATGGCGCGGCCGCCAGTTATACTCAAGCCTTGGGGCGTACCAGCTTGGCAACGGAACTGGCGATTGCTGTCTTCGTGCCATTTTCGTCATAGAGCTGACTTTCAAGAAACGCGGTCTTGTAGGAAAGCTTGATTATGTGAGCTTCGGCCCTTAGCTTGCCTGCCCGCGTAACTTCCAGATAACTGGTGTTCACATCCAGACTTGCCACATTAATAATATCGGCTTCCTGTGAAAATATTGAATGCGCCATTGCCGCGTCCAACATGGCGGTAATGAATCCACCTTGAACAATGTCTCCCGAGTGACAGTAGTCCGTCGAAATATCGAATTCAAAAGCCAGGGTCCTCGCCGCGACATCTACCGCCACTACCCTGCCCCCCAAAAGACCAATAAACTTTGGGGCAATGCCGTTAAGGCGATCAATAATTTCTTGCTCTGTCACCGCTGGACCTCTCTAATCATTAGTTTCATTGGCATGTGAAAAGCGGCTTATCAACTGTACCGTCGCCGCGAGCACTTTTTAGCACACTTTTAGCCTTCCTCGCCGTCTCTTTTTGACCCTATCGGTGTTCCTTCAAATATCGGAAGCAACTATCAACTAACAAGACGCGTTAGTAGAGCGCGTGATCGACAAACTCGCCTGCCACTAGCCACTGGTGCCAATTGCGCTCCAGCGCAGCAAGCCCCCCCGGATAGCTTAGATCGAGAAACTCCGGGATCGATAGCGAGCTGCGCAAGGGGCCGGTCATTCGCACCAACACCTCTCGCAGAGCCACCCTGCCCCGCCGGCTGTCCATAAGAAAATAGACCAGCGACCACGCCGTTGCATAATGCTCCGGACTGCCGTCGCTCTGCCAGTCCTTATCGGTTAGCGCCAAAAAGGTCACGAGGTTCCTGGGCTGCAGCTCATCCTCGTATCTCAGGTTCGGGCTAATGCGAATACCGTCGCTCTCAGTGCGCAGTGTTTCGAAGTACTCCGAGATACCTTCTGAAAGCCACCTGTCTACCGGGCCAACCTGACTGGAGGTGATCAGATGGGCGACCTCGTGTATCGCTGTGCTTCGATTCAACGCCGGTTGTCGCGATTCGTACTGCACAACCGCCTGGTGGGTCGCTGTCGCATAGAAACCATTGACCAGTGGCAGCTCGGGCGCCAGCTGTTGTTTCATCTCCTCGAAGGCAGCCGGTGTACCCAGCAATACCAGCTCGACTTGTACCGGGCGTATCCTGTGAGTGCCTATCCACTGCTGCCAAACAGTAAGCATCGACTCTGCGGCCCGCTCTATGTCAGTGGGGAAGCTGCCGACATCGTCAACCTCAACCGCTCTATAGCCGAATCGATGCACAACTTCGGCGTCGGCAAGGGCCTCGGCGGGCACGGGTGCCGGAACGAGCAACAGCAAAAGTAGTAAAGCCGTCAGGAAGACTGGGCTGTTTTGACTCACAAAACCTCTAAATATCGTCGATGTTGAGCAGGCATATCAATAATGCGAAACGGGCCGCCGGCGCATTATACTCACTGACAGGGAGGCAGGTGGTAGTAATTTTATACATGTAGTTGATGGATACACAGCAAGGCGTAGAATGGCCTCAACAACGGGGAAACACTTTATGGATACACCCGCCACCAAATGGCCGTTCCGCTGGGAACTACTGCTACGCTACCGCTTCATCGAGACCATCGCGCTCTGGGAAGGACGACTTACCACTCGGCATCTCTGCGATACCTTTGGCATTGGCAGGCAGCAAGCCAGTAAAGACATCAATAACTACATTCGGGAGATCGCACCCGACAACCTTGAGTACGACAAGTACCTGAAGGGCTACAAACCTACACAGCACTTCGCACCGCAGGTCACCGCCGGTCTGGCTGATGAATACCTGCACCTGATGGCTCGCAACAATGAGCTGATGAATGTTTTCGAATCGCTGTCGCTGAATGTTGCCAATGTAGAGGTGCTATCGGTTCCGGTGCGCGACGTCAGGCCAGAGGTTCTCAGGCCGATTATGCAAGCCGCCAGGCAACGTAAGCGACTGGAGGTTGACTATGTGTCTATTAACAACCCCGATCGCGAAGGCCGCATCATCGTGCCACATACACTGGTATATACCGGCCTGCGCTGGCACGTGAGAGCCTGGTGTGAGAAGAACAGTGAGTACAGGGACTTCGTATTAAGCCGTTTTCGGGATATACCTGAAATCATGGATGAGTCGCCGCATGGCATGGAGGGTGACAAGGAATGGAACACCAAGGCCACAATACGGGTAGTGCCAGATCCAAGGCTGACGCCAGAGCAGCAACAGGTGGTCGAGGTCGACTACGGTATGATCGACGGCATGCTTGAGGTACACACTCGGGCCAAACTCGTGCCTTATGCACTGAAGCTTCTGCACATAGACCCGAAAGAAACTCAGGATGATCCAAGCGCACAACAAATCATTGTCGAAAACATGGCGGAGCTCGCGCCATGGTTATTTCACTAGGGCTGCAACAGGAGATACTGATGTCAGAACTGGACGACTACCAGAACGCGTACTCTGAAAGCGGCTTCTGGGACAAATTGAAACGTTTTGCCACCGCCGCAGGTAAAGAAGTGGTAGAAAAGGCTTTGCTACTTTACTACGCGGGACAGGAAGAGAAGGCTCCCGCCTGGGCAAAGGCGACAATCGTGGCATCGCTGGGCTACTTCATTGCGCCACTGGACGCGATTGTGGATCTAACACCTGTAGTGGGTTACGCCGATGACCTGGGGGTATTGGCCCTGGCAATCGCCGCAGTCGCCACCTATATCAACGATGATGTGAGGGCCAAAACAGCCGACAAGATGCTGGCCTGGTTCGGCGACGATGACTCAGTAATCAATGACGACAACGCCGACAAGCAGTAAGCACAGGTTCTGGCAGGGCTTCTGGCGCCTCGCTGATCCGAAAATATCACTGGCCTCATTTGCAGGCCTGTTTATGGCAGCGTGCTTCGCCGGCGCAGACGCGGGTCTGCACTGGGGTTGGTTACTGCTGACTATCGCCGGCATATTTTGTGTTGAAGTCGCGAAGAATGCCTCCGGGGACGTCGTCGATTTCGACAGCGGCACCGATCTGGCAATAAGCGAGCATGAACGTAGCCCCTTCTCGGGTGGCAAACGCGTTTTGGTGGATAAACTCCTGACCCGTGAACAAACCTGGGGGATTGCAGCAGCCTTCTACCTAGCGGCAATCGCTATCGGCCTCACGATTGTTGCCTTCCGTGACACCAGAGTACTTCTATTCGGCATTATCGGTATGGCACTGGCCTGGTACTACCATGGCGGCATGGTAAGACTCAGCTATCGCGGATTGGGGGAGCTTGCGGTCGCAGCAGCCTACGGCCCGGTGATCGTCTGCGGTGCCTACTTCGTGCAGACCGGCTACCTAACCGCACCCCTTATACAGGCCTCCATGGCATTGGGAATACTAGTAGCTGCTTTTCTATGGGTTAACCAGTTCCCCGACTACCGCGCTGATCTCGCCGCGGGCAAAAAGAACCTGGTAGTTCGTCTGGGGCTAAACACATCGGCTCTGGTTTTCGCTATGCTGCTAACGTCTGGCTATCTTTGGCTGCTGGTGTCCGCACTATATTTCACCGAAGCGCGCGGCATGCTATGGGGCATGATAGGCGCGGGCCCGGCCGCATTCGCAGCCTGGCGCACGTTGGGCAATCAAGACAACATCAGTGAACTGATACCGGCGCAGGCGGCTTGCCTGGCCAGCTTTGTGCTAATGGCCGCCGGCAGCGGGCTGGGTTATCTGGTCTTTCGCTAACTAACCAGGGCTGGTATCGCGACGCAACCAGACCAGTGGAATCTTTCGATTCGTCTTGCTCAGGTAATCGCCCTGGTGGTGATTGTTGTCGACAATCTGCTGCCACAGGGCGTCTCGCTCATCATCGGGAACATCTTCGGCAATGGCGGCAAAGTGCTCCCGCCCCAATTGAACCTGCACAGACGGGTTCGCCTGCATATTGAGGTACCAGGCCGGATGACTATCCCTGCCACTGTTCGACGCCGACAGCACAATAGAATCTCGATAGGGGTAACAGGCAATAGGGGCCACCCTCGCCTGCCCACTCTTGCGCCCGATAGTCTCCACTAGCGCAACATCTATCCAGCCCATGCGCGCGCCAATTCGCCCGCCACTCCAGCGATAGACGGCGCTATGTACTTTGCCAAAAAACTTCCAATTCACAATCCGGTCTCCATAGACTCTCTACTGACCGCCCTTGAATTTATCGAGTATGTCGATGGGAACCGGGAACACCAGGGTGGAACTCTTGTCACCGGCAATTTCCACCAGTGTCTGCAGATACCGCAGCTGAATCGCCTGATCCTGACCGGCCAGCACATGGGCGGCCTCGGCGAGCTTTTCAGACGCTTCTGCCTCGCCCATGGCGTGAATCACTTTCGCACGCCGCTCGCGCTCCGCCTCTGCCTGCTTGGCCAGTGCCCGCACCATGCTCTCATTGAGGTCCACGTGTTTGATTTCAACATTCGCAACCTTGATGCCCCAGGCCGCAGTTTGTTTATCGAGTATCACCTGTATGTCCGCATTGAGCGTCTCTCGCTCAGCCAGCATATCGTCCAATTCGTGCTGTCCCAGCACCGATCGCAAAGTGGTCTGTGAAAGCTGACTGGTGGCCTCCAGAAAGTTTTCTACCTGGATGATCGCTCGCTCGGGATCTATCACTCGGAAGTACAAGACAGCGTTAACCTGCACCGACACATTGTCACGCGAAATCACATCCTGTGTTGGAACATCCATAACCACGGTTCGTAGATCAACCCGAACCATTTGTTGCAAGACAGGGATAACGATGACCAGACCCGGCCCCTTCACCTTATAAAAACGGCCCAGCATGAAAATAACGCCACGCTCATACTCACGCAGGACGCGGAAAGTAGACACCAGCAGGCCGATGACCAGCAACAGAATCACACCACCAAAATATTCAAAGTCCATCACTTATCTCCCTGCTCTTTTGAGACACACAGTACCACGCCATCAATACTGTCTATGATCACACTATCCTCTGCGGCAAGTGAATCCTCACAGGCCACCTCCCACAGTTCACCGTCCATACGCACCCGGGCAATCCCACCCATTACGACTTCTACCTGCGCCTGCGCACCCAGTAGATGATCAAGCCCGGTAACCACTGCCCGCCTGCGAGCCTTCATGAGAAGCCCCAGTGCCCCTACCAGTACCGCAAAAGAAAAAACACTCACCGCCAGAATGACAGGCAAGGCGATCTGGTAACCGGGTACATTGGTATCCATCAACATGATCGAACCAACCACGAAAGCAACAATACCCCCTATACCCAGCACACCGAAGCTGGGCGCAAACGCCTCCGCCGTCATTAGCGCTATGCCGAGCAGTATCAGTCCCAGCCCGACATAACTTACCGGCAGTACCTGAAGGGCATACATGGCCAGCAGCAGGCAAACCGCACCGACCACACCGGGCAGACCAATACCGGGATTGTAGAACTCGATGATCAGACCATAGATGCCAACCAGCATCAGTATGTAGGCGATACTCGGGTCGGTAATGGCGGCCAGAAACTCGCTGCGCCAATCGGTGGGATGTTCGTACAGCGAGAGCTGCTCTGTGGACAAAGTCACCACCCTGTCAGCCAGCGCAATTTCCCTGCCTTCCAGCTGTAGCAACAAATCCGGCAGGGAACTGGCGAGCAGGTCTATTACCCCCTTGGCCAGTGCATCCTCTGATGACAGGCTGGCACCGTCACGCACAGCGCTCTCTGCCCACTGGGCATTGCGCCCGCGCAACTGCGCCAGACTTTCTATATAGGCCACCGCATCGTTAACAATCTTGCGTTCCATAGCAGTTGCCGGCTTGGCGTTACCCGCTTCCGATTCATCCTTAGCTGGAAGTTGCGGCAAAGACGGCGCACCAATCTGCACCGGTGTCGCTGCACCAAGATTGGTTCCAGGCGCCATGGCCGCTATGTGGGTAGCGTAAAGCAGGTAGGTGCCCGCACTGGCCGCCCGGGCACCACTGGGGGAGACATAGCCAACCACCGGCAGGTCGGCAGCAAGCACCGACTTGATCATGTCACGCATCGCCGAATCCAACCCACCCGGCGTGTCGATGCGCAGGATAACCATTTCCGCCTCAGCTTCAGCCGCCTGCTGCAGGCCCCGGATCATATGATCTGCAGTAGCTGGACCAATGGCGCCTTTAATATCGATTACCCAGGCATCTGCCTGCGCCGATCCCGCGAAGGAGCAAAGCCAGAGCAGCATCACGGGTGCGAGTATTTTTCTAATTAGAGCCATCATCGTCTTAATTATAGGCCATGCGGCCTGAATCGATCACCGGATACATTGTCTCAAATCAAAACAGTGGACAGGATCAGGGCAGCAGCAGCTTAATGGCCGCCGGTAAAACGGTTACGGTGACATCGCTGCAATCCAGATACTCGCCATCCACTTCCATCGCACAGCGCCCGTCCAGTACAGACAGGGTCAGTGATTTGGCCGCGTGGTAAACAACCTCGGGATGCTCAATAGGCTGCCCTCGCTTTAGACGTGGCAACTTGCGGGCAAAATCCAGCAGGGAGACGTCGCCAATTATCACGCTGTGCAACTGGCCATCGTCTATCACAGCCTGCGGCACGGCATACAGGCCAGAGCCAAAAGCACGTCCATTGCCAACAATGCAGGCCAGTGCCCTGCCCTGCCAATCGAGGCCCATATTCGAGCGTACTTGCAGCAGGGGCTTTCGATACTGCACAAAGGCCATCAGGATAGCCCAGAGATACGCCATGTTAGCGCCGAAGCGGCGGCCTCCAGCATTCACGCGGCGAACCACACTGGCACCAATACCCATATCCGCAACATTGATAAAATAGCGCTTAGACTGCCCCCCTCGTTCGTCCAGGAAATTTACGCAACCCAGATCAATCGGCTTAATGGACGCACTGCCTGCCAATTGGACAAGCTCTTCAAGGGTACCCTTCAGCCCAGTTGACCTGACGAAATCATTGGCGGTGCCGCTGGCTACCACGCCCAGCACTGGCAGCGCCATATCCACATTGTCGGCAGCGGCGGCCATACACCCGTTAACCACTTCATTGAGTGTGCCATCTCCGCCAACGGCAACAATAAGCTCCACTGACGAGCACTGCAGGCGGGCTATATCAGTGGCATGCCCTGCATATTCCGTGAACTCGATCGACACACTGCTGAGGCCGCTGTCAGGCGGCAAGGCTGCCAGCCTATCCCTGATGTTCGAGGCCCCGCCAGTAGCCGAATTTACGACAAAAAGAGTCTTCACCTGACACTACGCCTTGCCAGTGTGAGAAATATCGCTGTAGAGATTCCGGCACTGGCAAAGATCATGCACATGACCATGATTTGATAGCGCGCTGCGATAAGTGGAGATACACCGGACAGTATCTGCCCGGTCATCATTCCGGGCAGCGAGACAAGGCCAACAGCGAACAGTGCATTAACTACCGGTATCATCGCGGCCTGAAAGGCCATCTTGCGCGCCTCTTCCCAACTATCGCCGTGTGCAAGCTCTGCGAACAGCCGCTCAGCCGCAAGGCTCACCGCTGTCATCGCGTTGGCGAACACCATGCCGGCCAAAGGAATCGTGTAGCGCGGCAGGTACCACGGGTCCAGCCGCAATACACCCTGGGTAATCAAAGCCAGCGTAAAGCCCCCACCCAGCGTGACCCCCGCCAGTGATGCCAGCAGCAAACTCAGGCGATGCTCGGGAACCGTGCGCAATGCGATCCAGCCAGAGGCGGCCAGCATTACTGCCAAAACCAGAAGCACCAACACCCCGGAAGTGGCTCCGAAAATCCACGCCAGTACATAGCCAATCAGCAGTAGCTGAATCAGCATTCGACCCAGCGCATACAGGGCATTTCCGGGCGCCATTTGCCAGCGCCATAGAATCAACAGGGTTATTGCAACGGGAATCAGTGCCACAGCCAACTGCGGCAGGCTTAACAAAATGACTTGTTCCGACATGAAAGCTGACGTCCGCCTTGGGTACACTTGGTACCACAAGACTTGTCTGAATCGACTGCCTCGTCAAGCCAGGGCGGCGATATTATTCTATAATATGCACAAGGTTATACTCTTAAACTATTGTTTTAATTATTATTTACTTAAAGCTAGCGCAGTAATTGTGGCGGCTGCGACAGTCACCCATAGCAACTCCTGCAAATAAGCCCCCAGAAAAAATACAGCGGCGACTGTCGCAGTCAACCGGATAACCCGGTCAGCTACCGGCGTTGGGGATTGCGTGGGCGGCGCATAGCGCTGCAGTAAAGACTTAACAACGCGGTGTTCAATTGCCTGGGCGGTGGTCATGGCGTATTCCTCCTCTGGATACGCCTCAATACTGCCCATGGCCCTGGCCAACCGCGATATGTCGAGTTTTCAATCTGACTGAAAAGGCGACAGATGCAATTTCACTTAGTCTGCCCTGCCATCTGCTTTATGCGCTAGGCTAGGCCGATGTTCCGCGACTTCAAAACCGTTTGGCTACTTGTACTCATCGCCGGGGTAGGTACCAGCGTGCCACCGCTTATGATGCTGATTGGCGGCATTCTTGGTGCCACCATGGCTCCCTCGCCGCGCTGGGCGACAATGCCTATCGCATTGATGATCGTAGGCACTGCCTGTGCAGTGTTACCCGTCACCCGCTGCATGGCCCGATACGGCCGGCGCCTTACCTTTGTTTTATTCTTTGGCATCGGCTTTCTCGCCTGCCTACTCGCGGGCGAGGCGCTGGTGCAAAACAATTTCACCTTGCTTTGCGTGGCAGCAGCAATGATAGGGACCACCAATGCCGCACTGCAGCAAGCCCGCTTTGCCGCAATGGAAAGTGTCCCCGTTGCAAAAGCCTCTACTGCAGCATCGATCATTATGTGCTCGGGCATCATCGCGGCCTTTCTGGGGCCTGAGATGGCGGTCTGGGGCAGATCCCTCTCGCCCGTCGAATATCAGGGATCGTTCTGGTTGGGCGCCGCCTGCTTCGCTTTGTCCGGCGCCCTGGTGGCGTTTTATCGCCCGGCGACGATCTCTCTGCCTGCCAGCGAACATGTCGCTTCCCGAACGGTCGCCGAAATGCTGCACAGTCGAACATTGATTCTGGCAATCGCCGCCGGTGCTATCGCTTTCATGGTGATGACCTTTGTCATGACTGCGACTCCGATCAGCATGCACTTGCATCATGGCCACACTCTTGAAGACACCAAATTTGTCATCCAGTCCCATATAGCAGCAATGTTCCTGCCGTCATTACTTACCGCCTGGCTATTCAGCCTACTAAAAATACGAGGTGTGATGATTGCGGGCCTGCTTTGCTACGCGGCAATGATTGTTATCGGGCTGCTGGATGTAACCGTGATTGGCTTCTGGGGACAGCTGGTAATGCTGGGGATAGGCTGGAACTTCCTGTTTGTATCCGGCACCGCATTGCTACCCACTACGCATAGTGAGGGGGAACGCTTTAAGGCTCAGGGGCTGAATGACTCCGTGGTGTTTTCCATTCAGGCGATTGCCTCGCTGCTAGCGGGTTGGGCGATGAGCCTTATCGACTGGCAAAGCCTGTTACTGCTGTGCCTGGTTCCAATGCTAGTCATGGCTGTCGCCTTATTCTGGCATCGCGAGCCGCTCTAGCCCCCCTGTTTGACGCTTTCCAAAGCTGCATCGAGCAGCTATAACTTAAGACTCAATAGACGGAGGTAGGCACATGCGCCGAATCGACCTGGCAGACGCCGGTTTTCTAATCGCCGAGAAGCGGGAAACACCAATGCATGTAGGTGGCGTTAATCTGTTTACGCTTCCCGATGGCGTCAATGAGCACAAATTTCTCGAGGGACTGGCCGATGTGCTGGCCAACGCGAGCAGCTTTCGCAAGCCTTTCGGTGAATATGTCGTCAACAAGCCCTCGGGAATGTTCTGGGAACATGACGACAACATGGACCTGGACTACCACATTCGACACTCCGCGCTACCCAGCCCAGGTCGCTATCGCGAACTCTTCGCCCTCGCCTCGCGACTGCACTCGGTGTTACTGGACCGCAATCGTCCGCTCTGGGAAATCCACTTGATAGAGGGGCTGCAAAATCGACAATTTGCTGTTTACAACAAAATGCATCATGCAGCGATTGATGGTGTGGGCGCGATGCACATTACCCGCGGCATGTGCTCTACCACCAAGTCGGGGCGGATAAATTATGCCCCACTGTCACAGGAGGCCTACGACGCCTATAAGGCCAGCAAGTTCAGCAACCGGCCCAGACAGGTAGCGCCCCGGGAAAGTGAGTTGCGCGCGGTCGCTGATGCAGTCAAACAAACCTTTGATTCAAGCGCCAACCTGATGGGCGCCATCAGGCGCTTCAGCGGCGCCTTCGTGGGCCGCAGCGGGAATCTCGCAGTGCCCTGGCACAACGTGCCTAAAACTTCGATCAACACCAAGGTCAGCGGCGCACGGCGCTTTGTCGCTCAATCCTGGGATTTTGATCGGGTAAAAACGGTATGCAAGGCATTGGATGGGACGCTGAATGACATTGTTCTGGCCATGTGCTCCGGCGCATTACGCCGTTACCTGGAATCCCGACGCGAGTTACCCCGGCACTCGCTGAAGGCGATGGCTCCAGTTTCGCTGCGCGAAGAAGGCGATCTGGAATCGGCCAACGCTGTGGGCTTCATTACCGCCGACCTGGCAACCAACATCTCTGACCCGGAGAAACGCCTGCGCGCCATTCAGCAATCGATGCAGGCTGGCAAGGAACTCCTGCAGGGGCTGTCACCACGAGAAGCCTCCATTTTCATGCAATTGACACAATTACCTGCCGTGGCAACGTCTGTACTAGGCCTTGCAGACAAGTTCCCCGCATTCAGCACCGTGGTATCCAACGTACCAGGACCGCGGGAGCAATTGTACTGGAACGGCGCTCGACTCGACGGCATATATCCCGCGTCCATTGTATTCGACGGCTTTGCCATGAACATTACACTGGTCAGTTATCACAACCAGCTGGACTTTGGCATCGTGGCCTGCAGACGGTCGCTGCCACAGATTCAGCGCTCAATCGACTATCTGGAAGAAGCGCTGCAGGAACTGGAGGAAGTAGCGGGCCTGCGAGCCAACCGCTCACGCAAGTCCAGGGCGGCAGCGAAAGCAAAACCAAAGCGCAAAACTGCAGCCAAGGCACCGGCAAAGCGCGCTGCCACCAAGAAGACAAAAACGCCGAGCAAGCCTAAAGCCGCCGCTAAAAAAACACGCGCCAGTACGAAGGCGACCAAAAAATCGGCCGTGAAACCAAAAGCCAAGGCCAAGGCAACGCCAAAGACCAGGGCAAAAGCGAAAGCCCGCCCGAAGACAAAACCAAAGCGTAAGTAAGCGCCCTGGGCCAGGGCGACTAGAGAATCTCTTTACAGATCGCCCTTGAAGGTATCGCAGGCCTCCAGCGAGCCCTGCTCAAAACCAACCCGGAACCAGCGCACTCGCTGCTCAGAGGTTCCATGGGTGAAGCTGTCGGGCACAACCCTGCCGCCGGCCTCTCGCTGCAGACGATCATCTCCTATTGCGGTTGCCGCCGTCAGGGCCTCCTCGAGGTCACCCGGGTCAAGTAGGTCACGCTTGGTATTGGCAGCATGCCCCCACAAGCCGGCAAAGCAATCTGCCTGTAATTCCTGACGCACAGATAGCGCGTTAACTTCAGCTTTACTCCTGCCCTGACCAGCCTGACGCACCTGCTGGCTTATACCCAGAAGCGTTTGCACGTGATGCGCCACTTCATGCGCCACAACATACGCCTGGGCAAAATCCCCGGGAGCGCCATGGCGCTGCGCCAGGTCACCAAAGAATGACAGGTCGATATACAGTTTTTGGTCGCCGGGGCAGTAGAATGGTCCCATTGCCGCACCAGCCATACCGCAGGCGGAATTTACCCGGTCGGTGAACAGCACAAGTGTAGGCTCCTGGTAACGGCGACCGTTTTCAGCAAATAACGTATTCCAGGTGTCTTCGGTATCGGCGAGCACGACTGAAACAAATTGAACCAGTTGTTCTTCTTCGGCGGTAGGTTGATAGTCGGCTTGCTGCTGCACAATACCGCCGCCGCCCCCTAACAACATTGGTAGCAGGTCTATTCCAAGCAATCGGCTGCCAAAGATCGCAATTACACCCACAATCAGTATCGTCCTACCCGTCTTGGTTCTTATCAATGCCGGCAGAAAACGCAATATCACCGGCGCCGCGCCGGCGCTTCCGGATACGGCGCCCTGCCCTCGCCTGTCATCAACATTACTGCTGCGTCTTCCGCCCTGCCAGCGCATAGTCTCTCCTGCTGTTATGGGTTATACGTTAGCATCTGGGTTTATGGGCGCAAGCCTGATAAACGGGATAACGTATCCGGCACTGGATTGCGGGCTCAGGAACACTTAGGCTACGTTACCTTATCGACCAACAACACATTGAGACCATAACATGAGCGACGGTATTCTTATTGGTGGCTGCTCCAGCGGCAAGGTTTTCCTTAACCCGCGCTACGCCAATCGTCATGGCTTGATCGCCGGCGCCACCGGTACCGGCAAGACGGTCACCCTGCAATGCCTGGCAGAAGGCTTTTCCGATATGGGCGTGCCGGTATTCATGGCCGACGTAAAAGGTGACATCTCGGGTATCAGCCAGAGTGGCAAGCCTCACCCCAAGGTCGATGAGCGGGTAAACAGCATCGGCATAGAGAACTACAGCCAGCGCGGCTACCCGGTCGCGTTCTGGGACCTGTTTGGCAAGAAGGGAACACCGGTTCGTTCCACCGTTTCGGAAATGGGACCACAGCTGATCTCCAGGTTGCTTGACCTGAACGAAACGCAGGAAAGCGTTGTCACCCTGGTATTCGAGTTCGCCGACAACGAAGGCATGCTGCTTGTTGATCTGGCTGACCTGCGCACCACACTGGAATACCTGGGCAACAACACCAAAGAACTGGGTACCGGCTTCGGCGTATCCAAAGCTTCGGTAAATGCCATATTGCGCCGGCTTTTGATGCTGGAGCGGGAAGGTGGCAAAAAGTTCTTTGGTGAGCCGGCACTGCAACTGGAAGACTTCATGCAGGTTGAGCGCGACGGACGTGGCGTTATCAATGTGCTGGCAGCAGATACACTGATACAAAGTCCCCGGGTTTATTCCACTTTTTTGCTGTGGCTGCTATCAGAGCTGTTCGAGAACCTGCCAGAGCTGGGTGACCCTGAAAAACCGGTGCTGGTGTTTTTCTTCGACGAGGCACACCTGCTATTTCGCGACATACCCAAGGCACTACAAGAAAAAATTGAACAAGTTGTGCGGCTGATACGCTCCAAGGGGGTGGGTGTCTATTTTATTTCGCAAAGCCCGGCCGATGTGCCAGACAGCGTGCTCAGCCAGTTGGGTAACCGCATACAGCACGCGCTGCGCGCCTACACACCCAAGGAGCAGAAAGCCGTGCGTGTTGCCGCGCAGTCGTTTCGCACCAATCCCGACCTGGACACAGTAACTGTCATCACCGAGATGGGAGTGGGTGAAGCGCTGGTTTCCACCTTACAGGACAAGGGGGTTCCGTCACCGGTTGAACGGGTACTGGTGCGGCCGCCACACTCTCGCATGGGCAAAGCGACGCTGGCTGAGAGAAAGGCAATACTGGACCGGGATCCCAATATGCGCCTCTACGGCAAAACCCAGGACCCCCGCTCTGCTCACGAGATCTTGCTTGAACGAACCGCTGCCAAATTGAAAAAAGCCGAGGAAGCGGAACTGGCTGAGCGAGCCGAGAAAGCGAAAGGCAAAAAAACCAGCAGCGGCCGCAGTAGGCAGAGTAGCGGCGAGGCATTCATCAAAAGTATGGCTCGCAGCCTGGGCAGCGCGGCCGGCAGCAGCCTGGGCAAAAAACTCTTCAGGGGGATTCTAGGATCTCTGTTGAAATAACAATAGAATCAATTACTTACAGCAAGAATCTAGAAATTAATTAGGGCTATGTCGCGAGCTTGCGTAACTTGCCGATCCCAGTCAAAACAGCCAGCGTGGCGCCACCAGCTACAATGCCAAACAGGGCGCCCAATAGCGTTGGAGCGACTGCTGCCAGCACAAAGCCCACCGCCGGGATCGACCCTGCCATGACGGTAAGCTGACCGAAGAAAACCGCAACCGGGTGCAGACCGTGCACCAATATACCGCCCCCAACCATAAACATTGCCGCGGTTCCAATGACTGCCAATGCCTTCATCAGCCAGGGCGCAAAATCTAGCAAGCGCAACCCAAACCATCGCTGCAGATCGAGCCATCTACCCTGCCCCTGCTTGCCGACAAGGTAGATGCCGGCGTCATCCAATTTCACGATCCCGGCCACCAGGCCATAAACACCAATCGTCATCAGTATTGCGATGCCGGATACAACTGACACCTGAGTCACAGCCGAGGTACCCGCCACTACGCCGAGGGTAATAACGATAATCTCGGCAGACAAAATAAAATCGGTGCGAATAGCGCCAGCGATCTTTTCTTTTTCTGCCGCCACCGGGTCAATCGACGGGTCACTCAGGTGCGCAACCAGTTTCTCGTGGTGCGCTTCATCCTCAGCCTCACTGTGCAGGAACTTGTGCGCGATCTTCTCGAAGCCCTCGTAGCACAGAAAAAGCCCGCCCAACATCAATAGTGGCGTAATCAGCCAGCTAGCGACGGCAGAGATCACCAGTGCCGACGGTACAAGAATAAGCTTGTTGCGGAATGACCCCTTTGCTACCGCCCAGACCACTGGCAATTCACGATCTGCCTTAACACCACTAACCTGCTCGGCGTTCAAAGCCAGATCATCACCAAGAACACCTGCCGTCTTCTTGGCCGCGACCTTTGTCATCAACGAGACGTCGTCGAGTATCGCTGCTATGTCATCAAGTAGTACGAGTAGACTTGCGCCTGCCATCGTAGAAATTACTCCTGCGGCGGATCCGCCTGAAAAGAAGGTCAGTTAAACCGAAAAAGCATCACTTGCGCAACTTGCGTCTGCGCCTTGCCGTCATGTTCATTTGCGACTTGGGATAACGAGGCAATTTACCCTCGCTCAGATAGCGGTGAATAGTTTCCTGGGATCGGATTTTGGCCACTTTCTTTGTCGGGGTTACACGGTCATTCACCTGGTTCTGGTCGATGACTCGGGCCTTAACATTGTCGTTCCACTGCTGATCCAGAATGTCCTGGATCATTTTCTGTGCTTCCGGCTCATTGATGGGACACAACACCTCCACCCTGTAGTCCAGGTTTCGCGTCATCAAGTCCGCCGATCCAATGAAGTAGCGCGGCTTACCGCGATTATAAAAAACGTAGGCCCGCGGGTGCTCAAGGAATCGGTCAACTATACTGATTCCGCGTATGTTTTCAGAGATGCCCTTGACCCCAGGCAGCAGCGAGCACATCCCGCGCACAATAAGCTTGATCTCTACACCGGCATCGCTGGCCTCGTAGAGTTTCATCACCAATTGCTTATCCACCAGGTTGTTGCACTTGAGCGTCATTGACGCCCGATACCCCGCCCTGGCATTAACGATTTCATTCTCAATCATTTCCATAATGGCGGGACGAGTGGTGTGCGGCGACACCAGCAGCGTGCGGTAGTTGGGTCGCTTGTAATTGTATTTAAGGAAATCGAATACGTTAAAAACGTCTTTACCTATATTATTGTCTCGCGTAATCAGCGTGAAGTCGGTGTAAAGCTTCGCGGTATTTTCGTTAAAGTTCCCCGTCCCTATGTGGCTGTAGAAACGAATGCCGTTTTCCTCCTGCCTTTCAATCAGCAGTATTTTGCTGTGCACCTTAAGGCCGGGAATCCCGAATATCACCTCGATGCCATTCTCGGTCAGCCGCTGGGCCCAATCGATATTGGCTGCCTCATCGAAACGCGCTGCAAGTTCCACCACTGCAAGCACACGCTTACCGTTTTGCACCGCATTAACCAGCGCATCTACCACACGGGAGTCTCTAGCGACTCGGTACAGGCATATCTTGATGCTAGTAACCTGCGGGTCCAGCGCTGCCGTCTTCAGCAGGTCGATAATGTAATCAAAGGGGTTATAGGGGTAATACAGAAACACATCACGCTTGCGAATACTGTCAAACAAACTGCCCGGCTCATCCAACCGCTTGATGCGTACAGGCGGCAGCGGCTTGAACTCGAGATACTTGGGCCCGACATTGGGAAACCCAATGAAGTCCTTGGAGTTGTGGTATCTGCCGCCGGCTATCATGCTGTCGTACTTACCAAAACCAAAACGCCGGCTCAGATAGTCCAACAGTCTGTCAGGCATTCCGGCATCGTAAACAAAGCGCACAGCGTCAGCTTTCTTACGCTGCTTGAGGCTAGCCTCCATTTTTTCTATGAGGCTTTGGGTAATACCGGTATCGATCTCCAACTCGGCGTCTCTGGAAAACTTGAAACAGTAAGCCTCCGCTTTATCTATAGTCAGCACTCCGCGAAACATTTGGTCAAGGCAGGCGCGCAGCACGTTATCCAGCGCGATGAAGACCTTGCCACCCTTGCCTTTCCGACGCGGAATTTCCAGAAAACGCGGCAAACGATCCGTGGGCACCTCTACCACCGCATAGTTGAAGCTGTCCCCCGACTTAATGTCGATAGCGAGATAGATAGACTCATCATTCAGGGGTGCTATGGACTGTCCATCTCGCAGCAGAATAGGCTCCAGTTCTGGCAACACCGTGTGGCTGAAATACGCTTGCACAAATGCCAACTGCCCTGAATCAAGCTGGGACTCGTTGACCATATAGATACGTCGGGCACGAAGATCGACTAGCACCTTGTTGTAGGCCTTTTCGAAACGTTTCTGCAGCTCTACAAATCGCTTCTGGATGAAAGCTAGCAAGTCCTTGGCCTGCTGCCGTGTAGCGCCACTGGATACTGAGATAAGACGCCTGACCTCAGCCACCCGAACCCGAAAGAACTCATCCATATTGCTGGAAAAAATGCCCAGGTAGCGCAGCCGCTGAATCACGGGAACCGTTGGGTCCTCGGCTTCCTGCAGAACCCTTGCATTGAAAGAAAGCCAGCTTATCTCCCGAGGCATAAAGAGGCTTTCATCGAGATCGGCTACACGGGTTTTTAAGGGGCTGGCCATTAGTGTCCTTTTGGGGTTAGCGAGGCGCGACTTAGAGAGGCGCCACAGGCGCCTCCGGACCGGACAATTTAGTACAGTTGCGCCTGGACAGCAAAGTGAAGAAAACGCAGACAAAAAAAAGCCCGACGCGAACGCCGGGCAAGGTAGGGATTCTCGGGAGGACTACTCCTCCATTGCTGCCAACTCCAGGTGTGCCAGCAAGCTGCAAAACTGGTCGGCGACAACATCGATAGCCTGATGTAAATCGGATGACTGCTCACGTCCCCTGAGCCTCTGCTTGCCCTGCTCTACCAGCGCTACCAGCGCGGTGAGCTCAAATTCATCCAATTCCAGACCGATTCGCGCTGCCACCGGGTTGTCACTAATAAACGTCGTTTTCATCAAGTTGCTCCAGCCCCTGAAAAAGAGCCCGGTTGGTCCCCGATATCGCATGGGGCCGGGCCAAGGTAGGGATCTTTGCTAGAGATTTCTGCCGATTTCTGATCAGGCAGCAAGCATCTCTGGTGACTCGAATGCCTCGGGATAGGCGTCAATGACAGCGCGAAAGCTGTAATCTTCCATACCCAGTTCCTTTAGCGTTGCAGTAACATCTTCACCGCCGCGCGACTCCAGGCGCTTTGCAACCGCCGCCATCAGGCCACTGCGGGCAACCATCTGCCAGGTACCAGTAGCACGGGTACGCTTACCTTTGGCAAAACCCAGCGCCTCTTCGTAGGCGAAAATAGCCCGGACAGCTGCAAACTCTGCGTCCGATGCGACCTCATAAGTTTCAGCACGCAAATCTACCGCTCGACGGTGAACCTGCAAGGCCAGCTCTGGGTGTCCGTTGCGAGTCGCGTTGCGCGCAAAAACGTAACACTTGTCGGGATCGTTAATTCTCAGTACCAATTCGTGCATATCAGCTCTCCTACCGTTGATGTCCGGCGCATTACGAGGTGCGCTCCTTGACTACGGGAGAGAGAATACGGCGAGGCCGGAATTTCCTACATGGCCGACCGCGCCAGCAGCATGACCATTTACGACAATCGCAAAAATTGATCTAGAAACAACATGAAATAACGTATTTTTATTGTTGTTTTTTATATAAAAAAGCCCGCATATCACAAAATGATAGCGGGCCAAAATAGCCGTATACTTCGGGGCAGAAGCATCGGCCAGGGGACGTGTAGCACGCGCTAGAACGCGACGTGCTCACCACAAGATAGTACCGATCGGGAAAAGTGCAAACCTGAAAGCCGCCTGTTACGGCCTGGAACCTGACCCAGCCGGGTCAGGGTTTAATCGTGAGGATGTCTGTTCGCAGGTGACGCAATACTGCTTCAGCCGTATTACCGATGAGACGCGCTTTGACGCCGCGCCTACCAATGGTTCCCATGATGACCAACTGAGCTCGCACCCGGGCAGCTTCCGAGCCTATCACCTTCGCTACAGGCCCTTTTTTACACCGAAAGACACTGGTGGGCAGGTCGTGTGCATCTGCCAACTGCTTCAAATGTGGCGCCATTGCCAGCTTTTGCTCTTTGACGTACTCGCCCTCATCGACCAGATCCATATCTGCAAGCAGTGTTGGCACCTCAATCGCACAAATAATGTTCAGTGGCGCATCCAGTGCCTCCGATAGCAGCTTTGCTTGCGCCACAACTTTATCATTGAGCTTTTGCTTCTGCCGATTACGCGTACCCAGATCTACTGTCGCCAGAATCGACTTGGTCCGATTCCACTTCTTCTCGGCAACAATAAACACCGGGGCAGGACATTCGCGCAGTAAGTGCCAATCCGTAGAGGTGTAGAGCGCGGACTCAGATCGGTGGCCTGTTTTGATCACGCCGTTAAACCCATTGGCGGCACGCTGAATGATCCAGGGGTGTATGTCCTTGCGCCAGACAACCTTCACGGTAACCTTCTGGTCGTTGCGGCTGTATTTGTCGATTCGCGCCTGCACTGACTTCTCGCGTTCTGCCAGCAATTGCTTGCGTACTTTCGCTTCCCTGTCCTTGGAAAGCTTGAGTCGCTTCAATGGTTCATAGGCAAAGGCCACAACCTCCACCGCATAGCCCAGCTTTGCCGCCAACTGCAGGCCCCTGGGTGTGGCGTAACAGGTATCCTCGATATCGGCGACGACCAATAACTTACCCATAACAAAATATCCTCAAAGCTCAATTCTGAGTGTGATTATAGAGGGAATAGACGAACTAGTAAGTGCGCTGGATCAAATGCGGGAAAATATATGCAAGCAACAAAGAGTTGTCTGTACAGCGCTGCCAGACTGCAGGGACTGAATACACTCAGCTATGGTCAACATTGGGGGAAATGAAAAGCCCGCGCCGGCCTAAGACCTCGCACGGGCTGTGGAATGATGGCAAATATCTACCGAGCAGCACCCGACAGATACCAGCGAGCACCTGCTTGTGTGACCAACCCCTCTTCATGCAATTGATAGAGCACCCGCTCTATCACGCCTTCGTGGTAAGCGCCCTCGGTTGGCGGTGCCCAATCGTTAAGAAAGCTGGCTATTTCATCTGCGGTGGCGCCGTGGCGGTGACCTACTCGCATTGCCAGATAGACCATTGAGCGAATCATCGCCATGACTTTGTCAGTGATCACGGTAATCGGATTGTTCATGATGCTGTCCTCCTCCTTAATGGAGAGACAACAATAGCGCGAGAGCGGCGCAAGGGGCATGACCGTCAACGCCAGCGGCATGACCAATTACGACAATATTGCCTCATGAGGCCGTGGCGAGGGATCAGTGATCCTCTACGGTATGCCTGTAGTCTGCAGGTGCAATGCCGGTCCAGCGCTTGAACGCCCTGGAGAATGTGCTCGGCTCGGAAAAGCCGAGAAGGTAGGCGGTCTCGACCACCGAGCGGCTGGGCTGACGCAAATATTTGCAGGCCAACTGCAGGCGGGTATCCTGCAAGAGATCCATAAAGCCTGTGCCTTCGTCCTTCAGCTTACGCTGTAATGTCCGATTACTGACGTTCATATCTTCGGCGATTTGCTGCTGGTTAGGCGGGCCATCCGGTAATCTTTCAACGATGCGCAGCACCACCTCGCGAGATGTACTCTGCGCCAGGAAACTGTCCAGGTAGATCTGGGTTTGCTCATCGTTGACCCTGGCAAGCGCCGGATCTCCGGTAACAAGTGGATCCTCTATGTCGGCCTTCGACCAGGTGATTCGGGTAGTGGAAGCCTCGAACGAAACCTTACAGGCCAGCATGTATTCCCAGCGCTCAGGTTCATCCGGTGTTGGGCGCTCTATTTCAACTTTTACCGGCGCTATAAACTCACCAAGGGTAAGCCTGCACATCCGGATAATCATCCCAACCGAGTAGTCTCTGGCGGCGAAGACAAAATTTTCAATCTCAAGGGTGCGATCAATATTGAGATGAACCTGATCGCCCTCTTCCTCAAGGCTGAGATTGGCACCCGTGCTGATCAGCTTGCCGAAGCGCACAAGCCTGCGCAGACCATCGTAAACCGTATCACTGGCGAGCCAGGCCAGGCCCAAACCGTGTAACACCTGTGGCTGAAGTTGTTCTGCAGCAAAGAGGCCAATGGCCTCATCTTCAGTCGTTTCTATCGCCCGGCGCATCAAATCATTCATCTGCTTGTGCGGTATGCGCCAATCGGGGCGCACCACCCCGGCCGGATCAATCCCCACCTCGTCCATCACCTCCATCGCATCCACGCCACGCAGACGCAGGGCCCTGGCAACAGGCAAAATAAAGGTGGCAAGCAACGAATGCTCTAACAGCGGTGGTTCACTCATCGATAGATTGGGCCCCTAGAAGAAGCTGGAGTATAGCACTGGCGGTGATTCTCACCAGCCTGCTGCTTCAGCCATAAAACCAGTAGGCTACTATAATCGCCGCGATGATTCCGGCAAGATCCGCGGCCAGCCCACAGGCGACAGCATGACGTGCATGCCTGATTCCTACCGAACCAAAATACACTGCCAGCACATAAAACGTGGTCTCGGTGGAGCCCTGCAAGGTAGCAGCAAGGCGACCCTGAAATGAGTCCACGCCGAAGGTGTTCATGGTATCTATCATCATCGCCCTGGCACCAGAGCCGGACAAGGGTTTCATCACCGCCGTGGGCATGGCGTCAACCCAGCGGCTGTCTGCCCCCAGCATGGAGACAATTCCCCTGACACCATCGAGCACAATATCCAGGGCACCGCTGGCGCGAAAAACGCCGATGGCAACAAGCATGGCCAGCAGATAGGGAATGATGCCTATAGCTGTTTCAAAGCCCTGCTTGGCGCCTTCAATAAAGGTCTCATAGACATTGACCGCCCGCCTGTGTGCCACCACCAGAAACAGAATGACAAGACTGGTTATCAACAGGTTACTGACCAGGCTGGACTGTCGCTGCAATTCTTCAACCGACAAGGTACCCAGATACGCCACCAGAGAAAGCAGCAGGGCGAACGCAAAACCAAAGCAGGACAGCAGTATTGTGTCGCGAAAATTGATGCGCTGAACCCAGGCGGTCACCAGTAAACCCACCAGCGTAGAGCAGCTCGTCGCTATCAAAATCGGTACAAAAACAGCCGCCGGATCTGGTGCACCCATTTGCGCCCTATAGAGCAAGATCGTGACAGGAAACAAGGTGACCGAAGAAGTATTAAGCACCAGGAACAGTATCTGCGCATTGCTGGCGATATCAGGGCTGGGGTTGAGTGTCTGCAGATCCTTCATCGCCTTTATGCCCAGAGGCGTCGCCGCATTATCCAGTCCCAGAATATTGGCTGAAAGATTCAACGTCATAGACGAGATTGCGGGGTGATTGGCAGGCACGTCTGGCATCAAGCGGGTGAACAAAGGCGAGAGCAAACGGGCAAGCTTATCGATAAGACCACTGGCCTCTCCGATTGCAACAATACCCAGCCAGAGTGCCATCAGCCCGATCAGACCGATCGCAAGCTCAACTGAAAGCGTAGCCATGTCGAACAAGGCACTGACCAAACGCTGGAAAACTTCGTAGTCACCCAGTGCCAGCCACTGGTAGAGGGCACTGATAAAGCCCAGCAGGAAAAAGCCCAGCCAAATTCGATGCAACATCAGCGAACCGGGCCCGGGCTGGGTTGTGCGTCGATAATATTTAGACTCCCCACAAAGTGCATCCTGCCCGCTCTCTGACCTTCCCTGCTATCTGGTGCACAACAGACTAAAACAATTCCTGCGCCTTGCCCACTAGCGCAGACGTGCATAGCCCAGCTGCATCGTCTACAGTACCCACGTTTTCAACTGGAGATCACCATGTCACTTGAGCGTATCGCGCAGAACCACTGTTTTGACGGCGAGCAACAACGGTTCAGCCATCAATCAGAAAGCCTTGATTGCCAGATGAACTTTTCGATTTTTCTGCCACCCCAGGCAAAGACCGAAGCAGTACCGGTGCTGTACTGGCTATCGGGATTGACCTGCACAGATGAGAACTTTGTGCAAAAGGCCGGCGCGCAACGCTATGCCGCCGAATACGGCGTCGCCGTGGTTGCCACCGACACCAGTCCGCGAGGCGAGACCGTACCCGACGACCCCGAAGCCAGCTGGGACTTCGGCCTTGGGGCCGGCTTTTACGTCAATGCCACCGAAGACCCATGGCGCGCAAATTATCAAATGTACGATTACATCACCAAGGAAATCCCCTCACTTATTGCGGCTAATTTCCCGGTTCGACCGGAGCTGTCAGCGATTTTTGGCCACTCCATGGGTGGGCACGGTGCACTGACAATTGCGCTGCGCAATCCGGACACTTACAGGTCGGTCTCTGCGTTCTCACCTATCGTCGCCCCAACCCAATGCCCCTGGGGAGACAAGGCACTGAGCAACTATCTTGGCAATGATGTAGAGAGCTGGAAGAACTACGACAGCTGCGAACTGATCAGGTCAGGGGCCCGGCAACTACCAATGCTGGTGGATCAAGGTGAAGCGGATGATTTTCTGGCGGAGCAGTTGCGCACAGATCTATTGGAGTCGGCTTGCCAGGAGAGCGGCTACACGGCGACGATACGAAGACAGGAAGGCTATGACCATAGCTACTTTTTCATCGCCAGCTTTATTGGCAGCCACATCGCGTTTCACGCGCGCGAACTGGCCAAGAGCGATTAAATACGGAGAACTAAGTCGCCGGATATAACAGATTACGCCAGCTGCGGCGTTCAAAGGGGCGCCATTCGCCATGGGGAACGGCCAGTCGTTCTGCCACCAGGAACCAGATCGCGGGATTCAGTGTCATGCCGCAGTGGCTGCCGCGCACCCTGATACTCTGGGATTGCTGGTGCCCCTCTTCCTGCAGCGTCGTACGCCAATTAACAATTCCGTCACCCCTTGAGTAAATGGCCGTCGTTGGCACGGGTGGTGGAATATGCAGCTCGTCTTCGTCGATGGGCAGATCTTCACTTGGATTCAGTGCGGCGAACAATCGCGCCGGATAAGAGGCTGTCATTCTGCCCTCACCGAATGGGCTGCCCAGGGATATCACCTGCCTGACACGATCGGGGAACTCCCTGGCAAGCTCCCGGGCAAAAATACCACCCAGGCTGTGGCCAACCAGCGAAACGGGGCCATCGTAGCGCTCTGACAGATAGTTGATTCTGGCTTCCAGCCCTTCGAGTACACCCTCCTTGGGTCCCAGGTTTCTGCCCTGCCCCCAGCCATGTACCGCATAGTCCAATCGAGTCAGGTAACGCCGGAATGCGGCGTTATAACCATCGGCACCAAGAAAGCCCGGCAGCACCATAACCGGGTGGCCATCGCCCTTTGGCGCCTTGGCAAGCATCTTGCGACTCAGCGACAGAGTAATGACTTCCGCTACGGCCCTATGGGCCTCGGTCAGTGCTAACAGGGGGTTGGGGGGTGGGACATAGGTACCTATATCCTGTGGGGTCGTGCTGGCGGCTGCATTGATGCTAGCCAAGGACTACTACCCGAAATACCACGCTGCAAGTGCTCCTTGCATAATTAGATTTTATATCTAAAGGATAACGAATTCGGGCACAAAGGCAAACCCCTAAAAGCCGCCCCACCAGGGCGGCCACAGAGAGACATTACAACTGGGAAAACTCCTTATTCAAATTGTATTGCCGCGAAGTCACATAGGACTCCATGTCCTCTACACGATGCAATGCCGCATCCAGCCGCTCACGGGCGCGGCGCAAACGCACCGACGCACTGTCTGTATAGCGGAACACCTTGCGCGGCCTGTAACCATGCTGGCGCTCATCGTACTCCATTTCTACTTCAGGCTCGGCATACTCTTCCTCGGCAAAGTAGTCTTCATAATCGTCCGTCCGGCGTGCCGGGCGCGGTGACAGGAATATCCACGCTCCTATATACGCCCAAAGCGCCAGGGTGCCGGTGAAAAGAAACGCGCCAACCCAGAGCAGACGAACTACCCAGTGGGCAATATCCCAGTGGTCAGCCAAGCCAGCCGCAACACCGGCTATTTTGCCCTGGCGGGTATTGCGGTAGAGATTCATACCCCAGCCCGACGCTTTGCGGGAATTGAAACGACGCTTGCCGCTGCGGTAACCGTGTTTACGTCTTCGTCCTTTGGTACCCATAACTACTCCTTTTCCCGCTCTTCGCGGTTAACTTGCTGCCGCCACTGTGGGTGATCGGCATCCAGTATCGATTCGAGGTTGGCGATGCGATCTGCGAGCGTGTCGACAGTCACCAACATATGCTCAATAGATTCGCGGTCTTCGTCCGACAGGCTACGCGACGACCGACTCAGGCTGCGGTAATGCATGCTGATCCAAATCGGCGCAACAACCACCATGAACAAAATGGTGGGGACAAACATAAAGTTCCAGAATTCCATTCAATCAATCCTTGGGCAGCGGGCACGCAGCCATGCTGCCATCATCGTCAAGAGTTAGCCAATGTCGCTCACTGGCTGCTCGGCTCGTTCTGCTCCGAGGTGCCCAGCTGAGTTTTAAGTCGAGCCAACTCATCATTAATTCGCTCGTCTTCCTGCAGCGCATCTATTTCGGCAGCCAGGTCAGGCGGCACGTCGCGACCCACATCCATGGACTCAAGCTGGCTCTCCAGATTGTCCATGCGACGCTCAAAGTGCTCGAAGCGCTGGAAGGCACCATCGAGTGCCTCGCGATGCATTTGACGCTTTACCTTGATGCGCGACTCTACCGTTTGACTGCGCATCAGCATGGCTTTCTGTTTCGCCTTGGCGTCGGTCAGCTTTTGCTGCAGCTGGGCAACTTCGTCGTTGAGCTGGGCAATGTGCTCATCGGTTGCGGCCAGTTCGGCCTCAACAACCGTCACCTCTTCTTCGATCGCGCGCTTCTCTTGCAGCGCCGCACGAGCCAGATCTTCCCGGCCCTTGGTAATTGCCAGCTTTGCCTTGCCCTCCCAGGCATCAGCTTCATCACGGACCTGCTCCAGCCGCCGCGCAGCCGTTTTGCGGTCGGCAAGCACCCGGGCGGAAGAGCTTCTCACCTCAACCAGGGTGTCCTCCATTTCCTGGATAATAAGCCGGATCATTTTCTCGGGATCCTCCGCCTGATCCAGCAGAGAGTTAATGTTCGAGTTAATTATGTCCGTCATTCTTGAAAAAATACCCATAGCGCTTTACCTGTCTTGTTGTCTAAATAGTTCTTTGTGTGTGGTCATCGCCAAATGGCGAGCCAAGCCAGTACATCAATTCTGTCGCCGCAGTCATCTGCAAAAGGGTCCAGATACCAGACTCGATGCCCAGTAACAGGGCCATCAGACTGCTGACCAGCACCAATGCTGCATAGACCAACCAACGCTCGTCTCTCGTTGTCACTCTTCCTTACTCCCTACCCGGTACTATTACCCTGCCCGGTGAATGTTTGCTGTTATGGCGTTACGGGGATATGTATTACAGATTTCGTGCCAGAACCTGTAAGCTATTGTTTTAAATGCTTTTTTAGTAATAACTTTGTCGTTTACAGCGTAATTATTCGCAATATTTGGCTTTATTTACCTATATGTTGGTATTTCATACCACAATATTTGGTATATTTAACCTATGAAAAGGCACCCTGACATCATTATTGGCAATTCACCCGCGCTGGCGCTGGCTCTGGATCAAATTTCGCGCCTGGCCACCATAAATCGGCCGGTACTGATACTCGGTGAACGGGGTACCGGCAAAGAGTTGGCCGCCGAACGACTACACTTTCTCTCTGCGCGCTGGGATGCCCCGCTGCAAAAGGTGAACTGCGCTGCGATTGCGGAGACGCTGCTGGAATCTGAGCTGTTCGGGCATGAGGCTGGTGCATTCACTGGCGCCACGCGGGCCCATAGCGGGCGGTTCGAGCGCGCAGATGGCGGCACACTGCTACTCGATGAACTGGCAACAATGTCCATGCGCTTGCAGGAGAAACTGTTGCGCGTAGTGGAATATGGCGAATTCGAACGACTGGGCGGACAACGGACGCTGCAGGTTGATGTGAGAGTCATTGGCGCTACCAACGCCGACCTGAAAGCCCTGGCTGAACAGGGAGAGTTCCGGGAAGACCTGTTGGACAGGCTCAGCTTCGACGTAGTGCACCTCCCTGCCCTGCGACAAAGGCCAGAGGACATTGTCGAACTGGCCGATCACTTCGCAATACAAATGAGCGCTGAACTGGGCTGGGAGTTGTTCCCCGGCTTCACTGCCGAGGCCACCAGCACACTTCAGGGCCATTACTGGCCAGGCAATATCCGTGAGCTTAAAAATGCAGTTGAACGCTCTCTGCACCGATGGGGTGACGCGCACAACGCGGTCGCCGACATCAACCTGGATCCCTTTCAATCACCCTTTGTCGTGGCTCCGGTAATCAACGTGGGACCAACAGCACCGGAGGCCACCAGCAACGACGGCAAAGAACTCGATTTTAGCGAGCGACTAAGTTTGATAGAAAAGCAAATGTTGCAGGAAGCTTTGGCAGAAAACGGGCATAATCAGCGCCTGACCGCGAAAGCACTGGGGCTGACCTACGATCAGCTTCGCGGGATGGTCCGCAAACACGGATTGAGCAGCCGCAAACGTTAGCGCGAAGGAAGTTCGCACAGCGCGATTCAACGCCAATACTCAATTCCAGCGACCAACTACATACGGGTATGTTAACCGCCGCGCGGAATGCCTAAACTGCATATTTACTAATCTTGAGGACAACTCTATGAGTCTCGCACTCTCCGACAGCACTCTCCTGCAAACAAAAGCCTACATTAACGGCGAATGGGTGGATGCCGACTCCGGCGACACGTTCGCGGTACTCAACCCGGCCAACGGCGAAGTCGTCGCGGAGGTCGCCAAGGTAGGCGCAGAAGAAACTGCCAGGGCGATTGCCGCCGCAGACGCTGCCATGACAGATTGGAAACAACTGCCGGCAAAAGCCCGAGCCAACATCCTGCGCAAGTGGTTCGACCTCATGATGGAAAACCAGGAA